>RXKB01000004.1:0-319084 GCA_003963225.1 Candidatus Babelota bacterium | reverse complement strand
CAATATTCATAGGACCAAAGAAAGAAGATGATCCTGTATAGTTTAAAGGCCCAGATATATTGACAGGGCCATTAACAGTCAGTCCGCAATCAACGGTTAAATTGCATACCTCAACATCAGAAAAAGTTGACTGTCCGGTTGCATTTAAAGAACCAGAAATATTGGTGTTACCATTAATATTGGTTGTGCCTGATATAGAAAAATTTGTTGAATTAATACTTGTTGGACCAGAGATGTTAGTTGTAGTATTAATAACATCAAAAGAGCCATCATTAAAAGTTACGATTGCATTATCTGCATTAATTGCGCACGAAACGTTTAAGGTGCAAATGTCATAATTTAAAAAATTAATGGGCCCAGTTAAGTTAGTGTTCCCATAAATGTTTAAATCTTGTTCTATTACTACGTCATTGTGGAAAATGGTAGGGCCTGTTACATTCAGATCGCATTCCACACTTAAATTACAGACATTTATGCTATCAAAATTAGCGCTTCCAGAGCTATTGATTGGCCCTGAGATATTAAGGGGTCCAGATATGTTAACGTTGTTGCTAAAATCAACAGGACCAGAAAAAGAGATTGCGCCAGAACTATTGATTGGACCATTTACTGTTAAATTGCAGTCTACTAATAAATCACACACTTCTATATTGTCAAAAAGCGCACTTCCAGAACTATTGATTGGACCTGAGATATTGAGAGGGCCAGATATGTTAACAGTGTTTTCAAAATCAACAGGACCAGAAAAAGTTATTGCCCCAGAACTATTGATTGGACCAGATAGATTTAGTGTACCGTCAATATTTAAATCGCCAGTAATAGTGGTATCGCCTGTAATAGTAATGGGGCCGTCAAAATCAACAGGACCTGTAAAAGTAGTGTTGCCATCAACATCCATATCGCAAATTACTTCAAGATGGCAAGTACGTGTACTATTTTCAACTTCTAAATTATCTTTTATGGTTACATTTAAAAAATTAGCTTCTGCTTGATTAACTAACTTTTTTTCAATGGGTTCATTGCGTGGAGCTGCTTGTAAGAATGAAAAAAAATATACATTAATTATTACGATATACATATTGTGCTTCATACGCTACTTATCTTTCATAACATACGTTGATACTGAAATATTTACTTTTATGAAGGAACATAAAAAAAATGTTGATGACTGTCAAAAGCATTATTTATTGCAATAGCAAAGGGGTCTTGTTTAAGTAGCAAGACCCCTTTGTAAGGTTATTTTTAGAGACTATGTGTTAAAAATACACTGACAATCCAATATGAGCTTCTGTTTCTTTCATAGCATTACGTCCAGCAATACCATATGATCCTCCTGCACTAATTTCACAGTAGTTCCAACGGTGGAATACTTCTGCGCGTACTGAATGGGTCATTGCTTTGGTTTTTAATGCTGCAACATCTGGATCTAGCACTTTATGTGTGTTGCCAAAAAGATCAGTTGCATCAACATTGTCGTACCGAACATGATCACTGTTTTTAGCAAATAATGAATAGCCAAGAGTGCAACCAAGCTCTGGATTATGTGGATGGAACAAATTCATATTTGCTTGCGCGGTAAAGTAGTTCCATGATACTTTTGCTTTTACACAAGGTCCAAGATTTTTAACGGTTGCACCTTCAAATGCAGCTACAAAATTTTGGCTCCTTGCAAATACATGGTTGGCAGATGCAGTCATATCAAAGCTGAGCCATTCTAATGGTTGATAGCCAGCCGCCATTTGAACAAAAAGTTCCCAGTGGCGGTTGTTACCTGTTTGTAATTGAGTAATGCTTAAACATTCATCATGATCTTTTTTGGTACCCGTTGGCAACTTGGTACCTCCCATTAATTTTACAAACCAATCACACTCTTGATCATTATAGCATCCATAAATTGCTGCTTTAATATCACCTAACCCTGCTTTGCGTTCATAGTTTGCTAGCGCAAGGCCTTGTTTTGTTAAAAAATTAGTAACGCTGCGATTAGAAAGATCTGCAAGACGAACGGCATAGTCAATTTGACTTACCATTGCTTGAGATAAAGATGTCAATTCATCTGTATTGCTATCAGTTGCTCTAGGAACTAACCAAAGCTCTGCCTGTGCATTGCTGTCGGTATTTAATGTAGAAAGGTTTGTCCCTGTTGCAACAAAAAGCACGCTATCATCTGCTGCGCCTAATCCATTGGGTGTTATTTGACCGGTAACTTGAGATGCCTGTTTGCGATACTGTGCTTCAGGCGATTGGGTGTTACTTCTTTTAATAAGGTATGCTTGTTGTCCGGATGTAAGATTTGTATCACCATCAATACTTATAAAGCCTATTTTTGTATTTGGCCCATCTTGACGTAATAGTTTTGTTTGTTCGTCAAGCATTAATGTATTTAGAAGGTCGTATCTAATAGTAAGGTCATTTGTGTAGTTTACGCTTGTATTCGGGCTTGTTGAACTATTTTGTGCTTTAATGGTATTGATTTTATATAGATTTTCTAGTTGTTCTTCAAATATTTCTCCTTGTGGAGTTACTTCAACAACAGACACTGGTACATTAATTACACCACCAACATGCCAGTTGCAATCTTCTTCAAAGGTGTAATTAACATGCATGCCAATACAGATACCTTTTTCATCATACCGATATTCTGGTGTTAAATATGCAACGTTTAGCAACGGAGTAAATTTGTTAAGTTGAGCTACATCAGTAATTTTTCCGTTAGAAAAAGCTTCTGATGCTTTAAATCTATCTTTACCGTAAAACAACGTGGCAAGAGATTTTGTATTGGTGGTTACTTTGTTTGATTCATTATCACTGCTTTGAAATGCTTTACCTGCAGAACGTGTGTATAATGATGTCCATTTTTCTATATTCCAGCAGCATACTTCACTTTTTTGAGAAGGCATAAGCTCTGCCCACCAAGCATTTTTTGCTGGTTTTAGGCGCATAACTTGTGAGTGCATTAAATTAAGAGGCGTTCTAAAATCACCCGCGCAAAGAGGAGCGCTCAGTATGAGCGCTCCTGCTAGTTTTATAAGTTTTTTTGTGTTTTTCATTGATCTCCTTAATTACTATTTTGTAACAAGCATCTACTTTTAATTACGCAGGGACTTCTATTAATGCATTGATATTGCCGGTTAAAAAGCCGATATCTGCAAACACTGCTCCATATTCAATCGCATTTTTACGTGCAGTTTCTGGATCTGTATTGCTGAAAATATCTGCAAATTCATCACGCACAATAGTATTTCCTGTGACAGTGTCAACCAAAATAGTTTCATCTAATTGTTCAGCTCCGAGTGTTCCTGCATTTGCTCGGTTACGTGAAGGCGTTGCTGACAACGCGTCTTGTACTTTGAGTTGATTAAAGTAAGCCAAGGCCGTTACACTGTTTTCATTCTGTGTTAAATCTTGTAACTCAGTAGATGCAAGAATTCCTGCTCTTAAACGTGAATGATAGATTGGAAGATCTAATTCATCAGTACCAATTTGAACAAGGTTATCTTGATCAAGGACAATAGGTGAAATAAGGCCAACATTGTTAGTTGTTTGTGTTACGGTACCTTTTTTAATATAAGCAATATTACTACCGCCACGGAATAAGGAATCTGCAACGCGGCGTTCTGCAATGGTGTCTAGATTCGCGCCTATTTCTAAATAATTTAAATTGTATGTTGGTGAGTTGTCGCCATTGTCACCTATTAATAAAATATTGCTGAATTGACTATTGGTGTCATAAATTCTGCTCATTTCAAAATCACCATCATTCATTTCAACATTTATATCAGAAACGTTATACAAAGTGTCTACAAGAAGGTCGCTTATTTTACTAATATTAGGTTGTGCAACACCAACATTTAATCCAACAACGCCCAAAGCCCCAACAGTAAATAAGGCATCTTTGCCATCAAGGTTTAGTGTAAATGAAATCTTGTGATCTGCTCCATTGTTACGAACATTACCAACTTGCAATACACCACCTTCAACAAAGTTTTGTTCACCAATATAAAACTTACCGCTGTTTTTTAATTGAATGGTTATATTTGTTTGTTTAATTTCAGCTTTTGTTTGTGTTTCTGGATCAATTACTTCATTGAGAGTTTCTACACCTACAATTGCGCCGTATGGAAGATACGCATATGAGTTGTCGTTAAATTGAATTAATCCATTTCCAATAATGCGAGTACGGAAATTATTAGTGTTTAACAATCCATTACCATAATTGGTAAGCGGCGCATATTGATTGTGCGGTTGCGAAGCATCAGTTGGGGTTAAAGGATTAAGTGAGTTGTCAATTGCACCAAGCGGAATGCTATCAAATTGATCGTCCATTGGATTATATTCAACAAAATTTAAGAATGCATTGTCAGTAAATCGTAAAATACCGCTTGGAAGACCTAAGGCGCCATCAGAAAAAACTATGCGCGCACCAGGTTGTACGTTCACTTCAAGTCCATCTGCAAATTCAAGAATGTTGCCACCAACAATAATATCTCTCTTTAATCGAGCTTCTTGTACAATAGGTGGATATGCAGTATCTAAATTAGCTGTTGAAAGTGGGCGTAAATCAAGAGTCGATTTATAATCCATATATAATGTTACGCCTTCTTCACCAGAAATTCTTAATACGGTACCTGGTGCTGCATCTGGGCCAAAATAAAATGGTGCATGACCTTCAATTTCAACGTCACTATTTAGAATAACTTCACCGCCGCCTTTGTTTGCAACAAAAATAATACCGTTTCTGCCAAGGGTTACAGCAGCTCTGCTTGAATCTGTATTTAATTCTGCAGAGCCAATACCAACAGTACCGCCATCTTCTAAAATAAAGACCACAGAAGGAATTTCACCATCTTCTTTAGTATCAGGGAAATTAACTTCACCTATGTAAGCTTTGGGCCCACGTACTTTTATATGGATAATATCGCCAATTAATGAGCCGGTAATTTGTAGTTGTTCTACGTGTCCTTCAATAGTTGGAATGTCATCAGGCAATACTAAGCGTGATGAAACATCTTTTTTGCGTAAGTTTAAGCAACATTGTTTGTGTAAATGCAAATCATTTGTTTTAACTAATGGAGCTGCTGTAGGTCCTTGCTTTACTGTCGCCCAATCAATTCTATATACTGGAAAGTATTCATCTGTATTTACAATAACAGGCGCACTTAATGGACGAATGTCTGGAGCAACAGGAGGAATTACGGTATATTCATCTTGACTAGGGAATTTATTTTGCTTATTTCTTTCACTGAGGTCAAGATTTAAATTCCAATCTGTTACACCAACGCTTGCATCAAAATGTACGTTTTGGAAAGGTAGGTGTACCTGGCCGCCGTTTGGTAATTCATTGCGGCTACGTACAACCATACAACCAATTGAAACATCCAATAGACTGGTTACACTAAATCTGCCATTTAAATCTACAAAAATAGCGCCTTGGCCTGTTTTACCGCCAATCCGTACATCACCAGATGCACCACCGGTTGATTCAAAAGTGAAATAATTGCCAAAAATACGTAACCATGGATGAGTATCTGCAAAAAACCCTGTTGTATCTGCATTTGTGCCAATAGATATATTGCTGTCTTGGCCTAAATAAATTGTTTGCGTTGTCAATTCTGCAGAAATGTTTTCAGCTGAACGCTCAATGACTGTGCTGTCATTTGGCGCGACGTCTAAAATAAGTGCATGATCATAAGGCACATAGGTATATTGTTGAGAAATTTCATCATAATCATATGGTGCAACGTTAGTTGGTAGGTCAAAACAATCTAATGTTTGCATTACATCAAGATGTCCATCTGCAGAAATAGGTGAAATGCCATCAAATGCACAGCTGCTTCTTGCAGTGCCAAGCATAAGAGTTTGCCCTTGTCCTTGGTCTACTTCTATGCCATTATAACCAAAAATAAAGTTGACAATGTTTTGAACAGCAACTCCGCCGCCAATAACTTTGTTTGGCACTACTAAATCAAGACCCGTTATTGCAGCACTGGTAATTAACTTAAAATCAGATGACGTAAACGTAATTTTGGGTCTTAAATCAGGATTATTTGCAGGTCCATTCAAATCATATGGTACTGGTCCCCGTAATACAGAATAAGTTTCACCGCCAATATATATAGGCTCTGAACTGACATCATCACGACTACCAATATAAGAAAGTGAATCGGTATTAGCTAAGCTTATATCATGTAAGTTCATACGTCCATTAATTAAAAATGAACCTTTGTTAAATGCATAATATGAGTTATTTGGATCTCTTTTAAAGCTTCGACTTGGCAGTTTTGTTGTATCGCCAGGAGTTACAGCGTAACCGCCTGAAGGACTAACTTCAAGAGAAAGAAGTTCTATTTTTGCATTTTTACCAAACGTATTTGGTAAGCCAATAAAATCGACGTTTCCTTCTATGTCCAAAACAAAATTAGTGTACGGTTGATCAAGAATAACAGTATTATTTGTGCGATTGACAGGATCAACCATAAATGAATGAGGTTGGCGCATGCTATTGAAAGTGTCTTTGATATCAACCCCTGAACCTGCAAGCAGTGCTGTTTGATTGCCAAAACGTACGGTGGGATTGGTTGCCCAAGGGTTTAAACTTTGATCAAAAAATAGGGCAGATGGATTTCGTGATTTTATGATGCGGCTTGCAGGAATCCAATTGTCATCTTTATCTTTCCATCCTGGAATATGGGAAACATTTGGATTAATATTATTTTTTAAACCAACATTAACTATATATGTTTCGTCTTGTATATCTAAAATACCGTTTGATCCAATTACTAAGCCTTTTTGTTCTTCGGTCAAAAAGCCTCCAACATAATCATCTTCTGGATTAGAATTATTAGTTGCATTACGTACGTCTAATTTCAAGAATGGATCGTAACGTAAATGGTGGAACGTATTGTTTTGGTTAGTAATCCATAATCCTGCATGTGTTGCTTGATCGCCTAGTCCATTTATAGTTTGTAAGGTTGCTTGGCCACCTGCAAGGCGAGAAGGGTGAATATCTGCTAGTGTTAGAGAATCTGGATCATTATAAATACGTTGTGGCCATACTAAAAATGAACCATTATTTTTGATATTTAATTCAACTAATCCTGAACCTTGTGTGCTTGTTGTTGCGCAATCAAAAACGTATGATCCATATAACGTATTATCACCAACATTGGCATTAGCAAGATAACCAAGAGTGGAATTGTCATCTATCGTAATGGTTATGAGCTCATCTTTATTTGCACGGCTTGAGTTTTGACGTTTAAAAACTACTCGTGGTGCTTGGCTGTATTCGTCTAATCTTTGTAGTACAATATACATTCTTGTTGAGCTTTTGCTGTTTTGATTTTGTCCAAAAATAAGATTTTTGTCGCCTTTCATATTAAAAATAACAGGGCCATCACCATGAACTAACATGAGTAAATGATCATTTATATTACTATCAGAGCCATTTGTAGCAAATGTATGGTTTACATTCACTGTAATGGTATGATTATTTTGTGTATTAAAATGTAAAATAGATTGACCAGATGGGTTACCTTGTAAAAGAGTAATGTTGTCAACATCAATAGTTATATTTTTTGTATACGCATTAATATATGTATGTCCGAGAGGTAGCGTTTGAAGATTGGTACTATTTATTACTATATCATCATCTGTCACAGAAAATGGGTTTCCTGTCCAAGAAACAGTAGCTAATACATCTGGCGCATGTATAAAGACGCAATATAATATGAATATCGGAATTAAATATAAAGATCGTTTTTTCATTCTACAACCCTTTTTTTAAATGAAACTAGTATTATGTATATGGCTTACTCTGTATTGTAAGCCTCATACATCTATTAGATCTTTTGTTTATTAATGTCAACAGGCTGATTGGCAGGGTATATTTTGAATAAAAACATTTACAAAAAAAAGGTGTGAAACGAAAAAAGTTTCACACCTTTTAAAAACTAGAGAAACAATTAATTAATGACTACGCGTTCGTATCCAATAGTTGCTCCATCTGAAAATTGCACGTGCCCAGAGTGGTCGTTGCCATTATTTAAGGCATCTACTACAGCATAAAACGTTATCGAAGGTCCTGAAGCATTGATTTCTTTATAGCCCATTTTACAATGACGTTCAAATTTTATTTGATCATGATGAAGTCGGGGTTTAAAAATATGTTTAGGCATTTGACCATTGTTGTATACAATTTTTAGCAAAGTGCCTCCTCTGTTATTGCCAGAACCAAAGATAAGTTCTTTTCCTTCTTGTACAATCCATATAATACTTCCAGTTCCATGTTCTTCGATTATAAGCGGTATATATAGTTGATTGTTGACCCCTGAAAATTCAAGCGTTTCTTTTAGGATGACAAAAATTCTATATGGTTCTGTAGCTTCCAAGATTAAAGTCGATTGGCTATTATCATTGCTATATACTTTTGAGTTATACGAAACATAAATTGTTACATCTGAGTTAAAAGCTTGTATTGTGGTTGTCCCTTCTCCCAGAATTGTATTACCTGTAATATTAATATTTGTGTCAGTGTAGGTAATGTTATCTGGCAATACACCGTTCCATTCTGTTACAGTACCATGTAAGGCTACTGGTAATAGTAATAGGTAATACAAAGATTGTGTCTTCATAATTTTGTTCCTTCTTAATATTTAATACGCTTCTAATGCAAAGGATGAACGATCTTCAAAGACTATAAATGTATTGTGATGATTTTCAATTGTTGTATATCCTTCTGCAGATGTACCGCAAAACTCAAGTATGTATCCCCATTTAGATCGCTTACCAAAATGTACTTGCCCTTTATGATGTACAACAAATGATATTTTAGGAGCTGATTGATCGGTATAATAAGACCAAAATTCTGTGCCTCCACTATTATCATCAGCGGTGAAAGATATTTTGCCTTTTTTTTCTATAATCAATCTAATAGATCCCTTACCATCTGTAATAATTGAAAGAGGCTTATCTTTAAAGCAAGGACTACCTTTAAATGAAAGATTTTTCTTTACAATCAAAGTTATGCTGTAAGGTTCATTTACCGTTAAGTATATTGTTGAAGGTATTGTGCTAGGCGTTCCTGTTAATGGTTGGATTAAGCAATTTTCATCTATTGATATAGTTATATTACTATTTAAAGCCATAATATTTGTTTCTTCTGGTATTTGGCAGTCACCATTGATAATTAAATCGTCATCTATAACATCAGGGCATGATGATCCAGACCACTGAACAGTACTTTGTATTGCATGTATCATCAATAAGCTTACACATGCTAAATTTTTTTTGGACGCAACATTCATTTAGTTCTCCTGTTTTTACAATATCAACCAACAGCTATTAGTTTTACGGCAAATTGGCTTGTTTCATCCATAATAATATAAGGCATGTCAGTATTTGCATCGTCTGCCTCAATAAATGTTTCAAGTGCTGTAGTGCCACAGTTACCTTCAATTGAATATCCTATAGAACATCTTTTGCCAAAAGTGATTTGATGCTGTCTGGATACTTTAAAAATATGTATAGGAAAATTGTTATCATAGCTTATCCAGAGTTTGACTCCACCAGAGGAGCTAGTGGAATTAAATTTGAGCTTGCTATCTTCATCAATTTCCCAACGGATAGCTCCATTGCCATATACATAAATTTGCAAGTCTTCGGTTGGTTGGTTTTCTACACCACGAAATTCTAAATCGTGATGTACTTTAAAGGTGACGCTGTAAGGCCATACGGCTTCTACGTAGATGTATTGAGCGTTTTGCTGTGCTTCAATAAGCGCATCTTTTGTTATTTCTACCGTTACATCACATTCGGTTGCATGAATTTCTGTTATATTATTTGTTAGTTTGCAATTGCTGGTAATGAGAATGTTTTCATTAATAACATCAACGACGTTAGTTCCTTGCCAAATAACAGTTGCATGCATTTTTGGTAGTAAAAGTAAAGTCATAAAATAAAAAATAGTTTTTTTCATTAGAGCATCCCCTATTACGTATTATGGAATAAATATTTGTGCTGATTCAAAAAATAATCCGCTACCATCTTTAAAGTACGTAAAATGTGATCTTGGCTGGCCATTTGAAACATCAAATTCAATGCATCTCCTTAAAGGAGTGTCTGATGTTTCTTGTAAATAAGTTAGAGATGAATTACGTGAAAAAAATAAATGAGGGTTTGAAGGTGAGCCATTAATCTTAAAAATATGTCGTGGGGTAAAATAGAAAACATCACAGACTATTTGTAAATTAACTCCGCCTGCATTTTCTTTATCATTTGGGCCAAAGTATAAGTTTTTATGTTCATACACAGTCCACTGTATTAATGGATACTCATCATTAACTGAAACTCCACGTTCTTGAATAACCAAAGGTGTTGCTAAGTCACCCTCTAAACCAATAAATGTTAAGTCTTCAGTTACTTCCACTTCTATTTTCCAAGGGAAAACTGCTTTAAGTACAACAGTAGTTGATGTGCTGTCTTGTTTTGTACAATAGACTTTATGTGGACCATTTAGCATAGTTATTTTAATGTCTCTGTTGGATGCGTTTATATTAATTAATTCTGCGGGTAGCCATGTGTCACCAACTATTAAAACATCTTCGTTTAAAGCACTTGCTGTACCTGGATCCATAACATTATTCCAAATAATTGTTGCTGTTGCATAATAGGGAATACATAAAAGAAGAAATATATTTTTTTTATTAAGCATATTCATGTCCTTTTTTGGTAATTGTGTATCAATCATAATTTATGGAATAAATGATCTTCTTGCATAGCCTAGGACCGTAGCTCCATCTGCATATTCCACTAAAGTAGAATGGTTATTGCCTGGATTAATGGCATCAAAAATTGCGTATTCAGTAAATCCTACTGAGCTAAGAATTTTATATCCCATTTTTGAGTGTCGTTTGAATATTATTTGACCGTTACCTTCTACTTGAAACGTATGTTTTGGAAGGGAGATACCGTTAAAATAAAGAGCTAATAAAGTGCCTCCTTGTGTATCGCTAGATCCGTAAATAAGCTGAGCATTGTCTTTAATAATCCATTTTATATTTCCTTCGCCTTTTTCTAAAATAGTCAGACGAAGATTAAGATTATTTTGAACTCCTCTAAATTCAACTGTTTTGTCAACCACAACAGTTATAGTCCAAGGATATATTGCTTCTAAAATTAAAGTAGAAACACTACCATCATTGCTATAAATAAGTGCTTTTTCCGAAATATATATTGTAATATCTCTAGATAATGCAGATACATTTGTTGTTCCTGGTTGTAACATAGTGTCACCAGTAACTTGTATGTTTTGATCGATAAAAGAGTTGTTGCCAAGTATGCCATTCCAAATAGCGGTTACGCTAAAACTTTGGAATGGTATTAACAAAGCAATAAATAAAAAATAATAATAAAAGAGTTTTTTCATCAAAATATCCTTCACATTTTAATTTTAAAAATTAATTATTTGCAATGCATATTTTGCATCATTGCCAAAATTAATTCTGTATGGGTTGTGATGTTCAAGATTTGTTTGAGTATTTAAATTGTAGTTGCTAAATACTTGATATCCCCATTTGGATCTTTTGCCAAAATGTATTTGCCCAGCCCGAGTTATCTCAAAACTAACATTAGGAGTTGTAGGTGAGGTAAGAGGGAAAATAGTTGAAAATCGTGTCCAAAGTTCTGTGCCACCTGAATTATCGTCAGCGGTGAAGCTTAGTTGCGCATCTGGTGAATCTTCAAGTACCCATTGTATATTACCGTTTCCTTCCAAATAAATACAAATAGGCTGAGTAGGGTTGCCGGCACCCCCTTTAAAAGCTAATTTTTTTGGAATATAAATGGTGACCGTGTAAGGATAGAGTACTTGTATAAAAATGCCATGGCGTATATTGTCATTATTCAGATTATTTGCTTGAATGGTCGCATCATCAGTTAATGTAATGAATACATCGGCATTATATGCTTCTATATATATATCTTGATTATACGGCATTACGCAATCGCCTTGTATAATAAAATTTTCATCTGCTGCACTTGTCATAGAACTGCCAGACCATTGTATTACAGCATAACTTTGCGTGGCAAAGGATAACATAAGCATTATCAGGCCGTAGAAGTTATATTTATGTATCATAATTACTATCCTTTTTAATCATTAATTATTTCTATGTTAAGTTGGCTTCCTTCGTCAAAAGTGATGTGAGGATAATCTTTAGATGAACTAGGATTATAAGTGCTTGATTGTATGGTATAGGCGCTTGTCCACTGAATATTTCCAAGTATGGCATAACCAATTAAACAGTTTTCTCCAAAACTAATCTGTTTTTTATCATATGCTTTAAATATTTGCACAGGTTGACCTTCGCCAAATAAGCTTACCCACAATTCAGTAGGGCCAGATGTTTTTGTTTTATTAAAAGTTAATTTTTTCCCATCTTTGACTTCCCATCTGATTTGACTGTTGCCAAAAAGGTAGATGTAAAGTGGTTCTGTTTCAAGCAATTCTACTCCTTCAAAAGCTAAATCATGTTCAACTTTAAAGGTTACTGTGTATGGCCATACAGCTACAATCCCTATTTCTTGAAAATTTTTTTGAGCTTTTATTAAAGCAGAGCTTTTTACTGTTACAGTTACATCACAGCTTTCGGCAACTATATATGGACTATCCGTTAATTGACAATCGTTTGTAATTTCAAGATTTTCATTAATAGCATTTGGTTGGCTTGTGCCATTCCACACAACGGTCGCCCATGTTTTATGTGCTACACACATAAAAAAGAGGTATAATATGCGGATCTTCATTTTAGGCTCCTTTGTTATTGAATTTAATCTACAATAAATTCGAAAAACCATCCGCTGCCATCTTTAAAATTTATTTGTCCTGTTGTTGTATCTGTATTAGATGTGTCTATAAGAGATTCCTGCAATAAAGGTGTTGGGTTAGTGTTTGTTTCTTCGACTAAAAAAAAGCCTGAATGACTATTGAAAAATATTTGTTTCTTGTTTTCACGGTTTTCATTTACCTTGAAAATATAGCGTGGTATTAAAGAAGAGCTGTTTGAAACTACTTCTAAAGAAACACCTCCCCGGGTTTGGTCAGCAGGATCACCAAAATACAGTTTGTGATTATCAGCGATACTCCATATAACAGTGCCAGGAATACCAGCTCCAATAGAACGTGCTTGAATTTGTAGTGCCCGACTAAGGTAATTTGCAACGCCACCAAAGATTAAGTCACCATCTTCAATAACAAATTCTATAGTAAATGGGTGAACAGTTTCAAACTGAATTATTGATGGTGACCCATCACTGCTGTATACATGATGAGTGCCGTTTAATAAATATATTTTTACATTTTGTGTGGTAGCCTGGATTAGTGTTACACCATCAGGCAGCCAAGTGTCGCCAGTAATTTGTATATTTTCGTTGATAGCGTGTGTGCTTCCACCCAACATGCTTCCATTCCACACAACTGTAGAATGTATAAAGCATGGTATGGCAAGCATAAACAAAATAAATATACTGCTTTTCATGTAGTACTTCCTTTTTTAAAAGTTTATATAAAGTTAAGTAATTAATTTATTGATTATATAATGGCATTAACAATCTCCTTTCAGAAAAGATATTATTAATAACGCAATACCAATATTGTTAAAAACTGCAATAGCTTATGCGGCACGCAATGTTAGCCAGATATATTCTATCTCTTCAGGCGTTAACCAGTGTTCAAATGAATGTACGGGAATATGATTATAGATATCAAATGAAATACCTGCAGGTAAATTTTCATCTGGTATGCTTTTTAAAGGAGCAGGGAATTGAAATTTTTCTACGTATTTTTTCATGATATTTGGTTGATAAATATAGTTCAAAAATGCATATATTAAATCATCTTTGGTGGTTTGAGAGGTAATAGCAAAAGAGTCAAGAGAAGCGAAAGTTCCTTCTTTTGGAATAGCAAATGCAATGTGGTCAAAGTGGTTGACCATTTTTGCAATATCTGCGCTTGAGCAAAGGCATGCTGCGCATTCACCTGATGCAAGCATATATTCTATGCGTGATTCTGTATATGCAACAACACGGCGATATTTTTTTTGTAAAATAAGTAGTGTTAAAGTTGATTCAAGCCTGCTTGCATGATCATCATACACAAAATGCTTACTGTTTAGATAAAATTGTGCAATTGAAAACATTTGTACAATATTTTCCATCATACCGATAGGTTTTTGTTTTTGCTTGTAATCAAAAAGTAATTTCCAGCTTATATCTTCCGGTAGCTGTCCATTAAAATGATTAAGATTTAATCCAATGCCAAAAACAGTCCAAAAACAAGGGATAGTAAAGTGATTCAAAGGATCATTTTTATTGTTAAGAAGTGCTGGTTCAAGGTCTTGCCAAAAAGTAAGTTTTGTTTTATTGATTTCTTTAATATGTAGTTCGTTAATAAAAGTTTGTAACATATAATCTGACGGCATGATTAGGTCATAGCCATGATTTTTTGTTCCGCGAAGTTTGGCAAGCAGTTCTTCATTGCTTTCAAAATAGGAGATATTCACACGGATACCTGTTTGTTCTTCAAAATCAGTTAAAAAGTCTCCGTCTATTATTTGTGGCCAAGCAAGAATATTTAAAGAACGCTCATTTTTTTTAGATAATAGTTTTGATGAACTATACAATATGCTTCCAGCGATACATAACCAAAAAAAAATAATTATGCTTTTTATAATAACATCATAATTAAAAAGCTGATTTTTTTCCATTGATTAATAATCCTTTTTTGAGTTTTTTTGTAAAAGAAAAAAAAGCATAATGCATAAACAACTAAATAATAATAATAAAGTTGATAAAGCATTGATAATAGGTGTTGTACCTGATCTAATCGTTGCAAAAATATACAAAGGTAATGTTTGTACAGAAGGGCCAGCACAAAAAAAAGCAATAAAAAAATCGTCTAATGAAATAATAAACACTAAAACACCGCTGGCTAATATGCTTGGTAAAAGCAGTGGTAGTATAATAGTTAAAAAAGCGTGAGTGTGCGTTGCACCAAGATCATAAGCAGCTTCAATAAGCTTTTTGTCTATGGATTGGTATCGTGTTTGTAATATAGGAATTATGTATGCAAGGCTTAATAAAACATGGCCACTAATGAGTGTGACAAATCCTAAGTTAACATGCAAAAAAGAGAAAAAGTTAAGCAAAGCCACTGCAATAACTATTTCAGGTATTCCAAGAATACTATAAAATAAGTTAAGCAGCCTAGTGACATATTGTGTTTCACAATAAACTACAAATAATGTGCCTATTATTAAACCAATAACTGTTGTATACAAAGCAATAATAAAAGAGTTTAAAAAAGCATAATGGAGTTCTGGGGTGTGTAATAATTTTGTATACCATTCAAAAGTACAAGATTGCCATGCTTGACTATATGGATTTTGATTAAAAGAATACAAAACAAGTACTATGATTGGTATATACAAAAATGCATATACAGAATATACGATACTTTTTAACCACATAATATTATTTTTCATTTTTTATCTTTTGCTGTTGAGCGCTTTGAAAAAAATAATGTATAAACGTATACATGCATAATACAGCACAAATAAGAGCAATACTTGCAATAATAGTAAAAGTAGCGCCTAATAATTTGTTGTACATTTCTATATAATAAAATGAAATAAGAGCTCCTACAGAAAAAGATTTAGAACCACCAATTAATGCAGGTATAATAAATTCTCCAAATGAGGGAACAAAGACCAGTATAATTCCTGTTCTTATGCCATCAATTGATAAAGGAATAGTTATTTTTTGCAAAGTTTGCCAATCAGTTGCGCCAAGGTCTTTGGAAGCTTCTAACATTGTTTTGTCTATTTTTTCCAAAGCGTTGTATAACGGTATAATCATAAAGGGTAAATAGCAGTACACCATGACTACCAATATTGTCCATTGATTATATAGCATTTCAATAGGATCATTAATAATTCCCAGATATAACAAACATTTATTTAAAAGGCCTTCTCGTTCTAAAATGAACAACCAAGCATATACTTGTACAATAATATTGGTCCAGAAGGGTAAGCTTAGTAAGAAAACGTATAGGAGCTTTTTTTTAGTTACATAAAAAGCAATGAAATACGAAACAGGGTAACCAAGTAATAATGTGCCCAAGGTTGTGCTAAATGCAAAAAATAAAGATGTGCTTATAACTTTGATAAAAAGAGGGTTATAAAAATGGTTGTAATGAGAAATCGTAAAATGACTTGTTGTTTCATTAAAAAACGATCTGAAAAGTAGTATAAAAACAGGTAGCCATAACATAATTAAGGATGCTAATACAGCAGGAGCGGTAAAAAAAAATGATAGGTTTTTTTTTAAAATTTTTTTTATTTCTGCTACCAAAATTAATACTCCAACAAAACAACGTTTTCTTTTTGCCAATATAGATGGACGGTATCGTCGTAATCAATAATTTCTTTTGGAAAATGCTCCTCATTTTGTTCAAAAACTGAAAGTATAAAACCATTTTCTAGTAGTACATTATATTGTGTAGATCGGCCATGATAAACAATTGCATGTACGGATCCTTGCACGTGATTTGAAAAACCACTCAAAGGAACTTTGGAAATATCTATTTTTTCTGGTCGGATTGACATTATTATTTGCTGATTATTACTAAGTTGCAACATGCTGTTAGGTAAGCTAACATCAAACGTTCCTAATTGGGCAATAGTAATAGCTTGTTTTTCTTCTGTATTAATTAATGTGCCATGCAAAATATTAGTGGTTCCAACAAACCTGGCGACAAACGATGATTTTGGATTTTCATAGGTGTCTTTTGGGGTACCAACCTGCTCAATTTTACCCCCTTTATTCATAATCGCCATAAAATCTGCAATAGTTAAAGCCTCGTCCTGGTCATGTGTTACGTAAATAAAAGTTATTTTTAATCGATCTTGTAATTCAATAAGCTCTAACAACATTTGTTCGCGTAATTTCAGGTCTAAAGCAGCCAGAGGTTCATCTAATAATAAAACAGTTGGTTCATTTACAATTGCGCGGGCAAGAGCGACACGCTGTTGCTGCCCGCCAGAAAGTTGATGAATTTCTTTGTGACTATGTTTATTAAGATGAACAATTTGTAAAATGCTTTTTACTTTCTCCTGAATTATTTCAGAAGGAGTTTTTTTTATCCTAAGGCCATATGCAATATTGTCAAAAACATTCATGTGTGGGAAGAGTGCGTATTGTTGAAAAACTGTATTAATAGTTCTTAAGTGAATGGGAACATGTGTTATATCAACACCGTCTAAGAAAATAGAACCTTGATCAACTGTTTCTAACCCTGCAATTAATCTTAATAAAGTTGTTTTACCGCTACCGCTAGGTCCTAACAATGCAAAAAATGTACCAAGCGGAATAGTGATTGAAATATTATCAAGGATTTTCTCGCCACCATATGACTTTGAGACATTAACAAGCTGAAGATTTTTCATTAGAGTTTCCTAATCTGGCGAGAATCATAGGGACTATAACATCTGCTAAGGTACAAGGAACTACTACTGCAATAATGAGAAAGAAAAAAACAAGACCTATTTTTGAATGCCAGTCGGTTAAACCATTAGCAACCAAATAACAGCTTGAAGCAAGCGAGCTTACCAAGATATGTGAAGTATGAGAAGTTAATGCGTAGTGAGTTTTAGTGCTTGCATGACCCCATTTTGTTAAAAATCCCGTTGCAATACCTACCAGTAAAAATGGAAGTACATTTTTTAGTTCATACCAAAAACATATGTGAAAATGCATATCAAAACCCAGTGCGACCCCTGCAATATAAGGAATAATGGCATCAGAAAGAACACAAAAAAATGAAGGAGATATAAAACCAATTAAAAGGGCTTTTTTTGTATCTTGAGAAAATCTAAAAAAAGTGACTAACGTTCCTGTAGCAGCAAAAACGATATGCATAAAATGAAAACTATGAAAAAGAATTTTTATCCCTTTTTTAGCTATTTTAGGGTCTATATTGATCCATAAAGCCGCCAATGATAAAAAGCTTAACATTGCCAATGAAAATGCTACAGCTACAATTGAATATGGTAAATGACATACTAATTCTTGCATGATTGTAGGATGTTCGTGATTACAAGATTGATGATTGATTTGTTTCATATTTGCCTTTGATTAAAACATTCTAATCTCCTTAATATAAAGAAAAATCTAATATATTCAAGTAATTTTTACTATTCAATTATGCGAAAAACCCCTCGGTAATCTTTTTCTTTCAAAAAAGGTTCTAACTCAATAGATTGAACTACTGCGGGATCTATTTTATGTAAAAAATCCATAAATTGATCAATGATTGTTGGGTTTCCACAAATAATGATGCGAATACTTCCTTCTTCAATAGCTTGTCCTGTACCTTCTACATTTAAAGCTTGAGCCTGTTTTTTGATAACGTTAAATAAATAGCCTTCGGGGAAGTTTCCTTGCAGTATTATTTTTACGCATTTTTTCATTGTATTCCTTTTTTACATTATGCATAAGCAAAAAGGTATCAAACAGATTATCATTATGTCAAAAGATGACGAACGATTGTGTATATCTATATATTGTTCAGGCTTTTGTTAAGCAAATAATAAATTTAAAATTGACGATTTTATTAGCTATCGTTACAATGATTACCATACAATTAGTTAGAGTATATCTTTTTATATGTTAAGTCTAACCTTGGAATTTAATGAAACAGTCGATGCGTATTAGAGTTCGCTTTGCGCCTGCTCCTACTGGTATGATGCATTTAGGGAATGTACGTGCTGCTGTTATGAACTTTGTATTTGCCAAGCAGCAAAAAGGTGTTTTTATAGTTAGGGTTGAAGATACTGATCAAGAGAGAAATTATGATGTCGGTGCAAAAAATATTATTGCAGATTTGCAATGGTTGGGACTGCATTATGATGAAGGCCCTGGGGTTGGTGGTCCATTTGGCCCTTATTTTCAATCTGAACGAGATGATTTATATCAAAAAGCGCTTGGTAAGCTGATTGACCAAGGGTTATGTTATCGTTGTTTTTGTTCGGTAGAAATGCTTGAAAAAAAGCGCATACGGATGCAAGCTGTTGGTTTAGCTCCTCGTTATGACAGAGCTTGTTTGCAGCTTAGTGGTTTAGAAATTGACCAGTTGCTTGCTCAGCAAAAACCTTTTATGTGGCGATTCAAGCTAGATCATACTAACAAAGTGGTGGTTAACGACTTGGCACATGGGCAAAAATTTTTTGAGTTGAGTAATTTTTCTGATTTTCCTTTAACCAGAAGTGATGGTAGCTTTACTTTTATTTTTGCAAATTTTGTTGATGATATGAGTATGCAAATTACTCATATTTTTAGGGGTGAAGATCATTTAACTAATTCGGCATGTCAAGCTTCATTATTTGAAGCTTTTAATATACCGCTGCCAGTGTATTTACACATGCCTATTTTATGCAATATTGATGGTAAAAAACTTTCAAAAAGAGATTTTGGTTTTTCTTTGCGCGATTTAAAGGATGCTGGTTTTTTAGCAGAAGCAATAGTTAACTATTTGGGCATTATTGGTGCTTCTTTTGAAGAAGAAATTATGAATATAAATGAACTCGCGCAAGCGATTCATTTTGACAGACTAAGTACCACTGGTCATATTAAATATGATGTAGAGAAGCTTCGTTGGGTTAATCGTAAATGGATTCATGCATTACCTATAAAGAAATTTCTTGAATTAGCTAAGCCTTTTTTATTTGATATGTATCCAAATGCACGATCGCTAGATGATGAGTTGCTTATTTTGTTGTTGGAAATGATTCAACAGGATATACATACGTTAAAAGATGTCCAAGCCGCACTTTCTTTTTATTTTGCGTATACACCACCTACACAGGCATTATTGCAACAACATTTTTCATCAGAAAGTATTAAGCAAATTAAAGATAGTCTTGTTTTGTCCCTTGCTGCGTCCGATAATGGGGAGTCTTTTTTAAAATCTATTAAACAACATGCTGAAGTTTTAAAAATACCGCTTAAAAATATATATGTGACAATTCGATTGATTGCTGCTTGCACACCGCATGGTATAGCAATAAAAGATTTAATAAACGCCCTTGGATACAAAGAATTAGCAGATAGGCTGCATAAAGTAATGGATACTATCAATTAAAGTGGTTCTTGTAAAAGACGGTTTGGCATTTCTTTTAAATCAAAAACCATATTTTGGCAAGAAAGCATATGCATAATAGCCAAAAAGCTTTCTTTTGTTTCTTCTGTAACAAAAAATTCTACAATGCTTTGATTTATGTCTAATGTCCTTGCAAAAGCAACATGTTCATAGCTTTTAAGTATACCAATTACCCAAAGGCAGCTTGCAGGTGGAACATGGGCTTGAAAATAAATGCCATACATGGATAAACCTTTTAAAAAAATACTATATTTATAATTATACAGTAACTTTATTGTAAAATATGTCTACCCTAGTAGTTATATTAGGCTAATGCATATTTTAAAGTTCTTCGTTTGTCCATTTTTTAATTTGGTAGCTGCATAAGCCAGCCGCCGTCGGAATTACAAAATAAACAAGGGTATAATGCGTATTGATATGCAGTTGTTGTTTGAACAGTTCGTTGCCTGTATCTAAAAATGTTCCTAAAAATACAGCAAGTCCAAATGAAGGGTGTAAAATGGTGCCAACTGTTTGTAAGCCAATAAGAGTAATAGCGCTTATTATAGCAGTGTGGGCAACAGAAGAGCTATTTTTTTCTTTAGTTGGCTCATGTATGGTTAAAATAGTCATGCATAATATAGCCGCACTTAATGCCTCAATAATGCTTAAAACTGAAAAGCTGTTAATAATAGTCGTGTCTGGGGTAAAATAAGATCCTGTTATATATTTAAAGCATATAAGCCCTGCAAAAGAACCAATTGTTTGATAAAAGCTAAAGCGCAACATATCTTTTAGGGATATAAACCGTGCGGCGTATAAACTGCAAGTTACTGCTAGATTAAAATAGCCGTGCGTTTGATTTTTCCGAATTATTAATAAAGATGCCCATATAAAACTAGTTGCTATTGGATTGTTAATAAGTAAAATTATTAAAGTTAGTATGGTTGTTCCAATAGCTTCTACAATGTATTTTTTAGCAAACATTAATGTTCCTTATTTAACTTATACAATATAAAAAAAAGATAGAACAGCTTTCAATTTATTGCAAATCCTTTGTGGATATATATTTTTTTTGAATAAAATATTGCATTTATCTTTTTTGAAAAGCTATAGTAAATGTAATAATTATTTATCTGTAAAAGGGTTTGCGCATGAAATATTATGTGTGGGTATTGTATTTATTATTTGCTAATGTGTTGATTGGTATGGAAAATACAGATAATGTTATGGTCATGCCATTTCGTAATACACATAATGATAACAATAGTGTTCATGACATGAATGAACACCATGGCCCTGTTAAACTTGCTACTTTAAATGAATTAAGAAATTTTCTAGAACATCATACTGAAAACGAGTTGTTACATTCTATAGAATATCTTGAAAAAAACTTACAAGTTTTACCTCAAGTTTTTGCAGAATTTTTTTTTACTAAACATGATTTGGATGACTCATCCAAAGAAATAGTGACAGAAAAAATAAACACTATCATGCATACTTTATTTACAACAGATACAGAAACTTATTACCATCACTTACTTAACTTGGTTTTAGCATACAAGCCATCAACTGAAGGTAGTATCTCTTTTAGAAATAAGCCTTTACACGGGGCAGAAGAGCCTCTTGATCCTGTTAAGCTTTTAAATGGTATCAAGCCCCTTGAAGCGCTTATTGTTAAGGAGCTAACAGAAGATAACAAAGGATTAAAAGACAAAAATAACACACAAAGTGTTGTTGCAAAAGGATATCAAGTTGCTATAGCAATTTTAACTGCGCTTTCTGTTATAGTGCCCGTTGTGCAACAATTTTTAGGCAATGCTACAAATGCAAATGATGTGCAAGCATTAGTTAACTGTTCGCATGTCTGAATAACTAATTTTTTTAATATATATTGGTTTAGCGCAGTATGCTTGTGCATAATTGAAGTATTTTGCAAATGCAGCGTCAAGTTCGCTTAATTTCTTGATATAGCCTTCTGCTGTTTGTACGAATGGATCTATGCCTCTAAATTTTGTTTTGACAGCAAAATCATAATTATCTTCTGAGCTTTGGTAGCAATATAAATGATGTTGTTGTAGATATTTAATATGTTCTTGTATTTGATTGTCATTTGTATTATGCAAGAGATGCCACACAGTTTCATCGTCAGAAAAATGAAAATCGTCTGAACTAATTATTTGTTTTTCAAGTGCGTATAAAAGCATATTTGCGGTTTCTTGATATACAAAACAGTTTGTACTGTCGCACCAATTAAGTACGCTTAATTTAATGGAAGTTAAGGCAAATAGTTTTGCTGCGTAGGTATTGTTAAATACAAAAGTATGATTTGTATATATAAGTGAATTAACAATGAATGTAATGTCATTTTCTGTTAAAATATTATCTATCAGGCCCCCGCATAAATTATATTCTAGTCGATCTATGCATAGATTTGGTAAGCAGTTTTTTAGCATGATAAATGTTTCTTGCATTTCATCTGTTATTATGTGTATTAAGTCATGTTTTTCTAAAATTTCTTTTAAGTCTGTATGGTGCACATACCATGCTAAAATATCATCTTGATAAGATTTTTTTGCAGTTAATAAGCCGCGCATATAATCGGCAACGTGTGAAAAAATAGTATGTGAAATATCATGAATAAGTCCAAAAATGCATTCTTCTCTTGATGCGCCGAATTTGACTAATAAATAATAAACACCAAGTGAGTGCGTATGGCGTGTGTATTCTATTGAATATTTTTTTAAAAATCCCCAAGTGCCATATTGATGTATTCTTTTTAAACGCTTCATTGCTTTGGAAGCTAAAATATCTTTCACTGCTTGATCCGCAATAAGCATCGGTCCATACAAAGTTTCGATATATATGGCTTCATCAACGCTTGTGTGGTCTTTTGCTGTGTGTTCTGCATAGGTATTGGCATAATAACCATTGATTGCAATATTGCATAATATTATGATAAAACCCCGCAGTAACACTTTATTAAAAGGCATATTTTCTCCTGTTTTAACAAATAATTAAGAATGGTTGAGTAATGCAAGGAGTGCTTCTTTTTCATAGGCTCCTTGCCGTACAATTATATACGGTTTTTTAGTGCAATCAACAATAGTAGAAGCGATAGTGGTTTTATTTGGTGTGTCATCAATTATTACCGCTCCAATATGTTGCATAATTAACGGATCAACTTGATCTATTGTTTCTGGAATCGGAAAGCCATGCATATTTGCGCTGGTAGAAAAAACTCCTTGATAATATAAAGCGGCCTTTTGCAGGCCTTCATGATTAGGAAAGCGGAGTGCAATGGTCTGTTCGTCTGATAC
Organism: Candidatus Babelota bacterium; assembly: GCA_003963225.1. Classification (GTDB taxonomy): domain Bacteria; phylum Babelota; class Babeliae; order Babelales; family Vermiphilaceae; genus AWTP1-30. Next base: position 295,576 of record RXKB01000004.1, on the reverse strand, counting down.
ACAAAATGATGGAAGCCCTTTTTTTGCGGGTAATAGTAAGGTAACTGGTCCTGGCCAGATTTTTTTAAAAACTGATTTCATCGATTTTTCTAAATCTTTTTCAATAAAGTATCCAAGTTGGCTTAAAGAACCAATAATAATCAAATAAGGCTTATTTGACCTGTTTTTAATAGCATCTAACGTTTCTTTGCCATGTTGGCTAACAGGTGTCATAAGCCCTAAAACAGTGTCTGTAGAGCATAAAAAAGCTTTATTATTTTGTATTTGTGTTTTTAAAATATCATCTATTTTATGAGATTTCCAGTTAAAACTATCCATTGAAAAGGCCTTTTTTGCAAATAAATGTTAAAAAATTGAATTAATATTTCTTGTTTGACATTTTTATAAAGAGTGATATATTAAAAAATAATGGTTATTTTAAATAACTAAATTAAACTAATTTTATCAATATTTATTATATAAATATTGTATTATTTAACAATTGCTATAAATTTTAAATACCAATAAACAATTTATATAGTGGGAAAAATGCATGAAATCGGCAAGTATACAAAAGCGATCCGTTCAAAAAGAGTCTATTATTGGCGGCAAACAAAAAAATTACGGTGAAGTTGTTGAGTTTTTAGATGCTCATTGGCGGATTCACGAAAAAGAAAAAAGTCTATTAATTGCAAAACAGCTTGACAAAGCATTTGATACTATTTCTCAAAAAGTTCCTACTATATTAATTTCGGGAATCAATGGTAAAAGTATTACTACTTATTTTACCGGACAACTTTTACAAAATGAAGGTCTAACGGTTGGTGCTTTATATGCGCCACACATTTTGACTTATAATGAACGCTTTTCTTTACAAGGTGAGCTTATTTCTAATAAAACATTTACTGATTTGGCAAATGAAGTTATTAACATGGCTGAAAGTATTGGTGTTGAAGCCGATACCGCTGCAATACTAATGGTTATGGGTTTACTCTACTTTAAAAATGCAGCGATTGATGTGGCATTAATAGAGGTAAGTGAAGGTGGGATTGCTGATGTAGCAAGCATTTGCACGCCAAAGGTTTTGGCCATTACTCGTGTGTCTGATCATGAGACAGATCAAGATCTTACAGCGACTAAATCTTTGATTGAAAACATTTGCGGATTAGTCAATAAGGGTACCTTTGTTGTGTCTGGAGATCAAAATAAAGCCAATTTACATCTTATGCAAGATTATACAAAAGCGAATAACGGATCATGGGTTATGCCTATTCGTAAGCTTGCATCATTACCGTATCTCTTTCAACAAATACACGGACGATGCGCAAGCTTGGCGGAACGAATAGCGTCTTTTTATGTCAATGAATTTCAGCCTCAATCTGCTGTAGAAAGTATTTTAACCAAACAAAAAGGTCAACGTGGTAGGCCTACTTTAGAAGCAAAAAGAATATCTGAACTTAATCCTAAAAAAACTTTAGAACAATTTTGGAAAGATGTTCAAAATAATTTACCTGGAAGATTTCAATTATTTGATAAAGAAAAGCCAAGCGTATTGTTGGATAATGCTTCAAATATAGATGCGCTAAAAAATATTTTATTAGGTATTAGATTGCTTCATTATCAACGTCCTTTAAAAGGGTTGGCAGTTGTTTTAGGCTTTAACAATATTGTTAATTTTGATATAGAAGAGCTTTTAAGATTGTTGCGTTATTTCTTTAAAAAAACATCAGGACAAGTTATAATTTGTCCCGTTCAATCTATTCCTGGACAAAAGCAAGACGTTCTTTTTGATTATGAAAAACTAACTAATGATATTAAGAGTATGAAAATTAAAGCTCGATCAGCAAAAAATTTTAAAGAAGCTTTTGATATAGCTCAATCAATAGTAGATGAGCGTCATGGATTAGTAGTATTAACAGGCTCTACTTCAATTGTTACTGAATATTGGAAATATAGAGGAATAAAAAAGGTATAGTATTAATGTATTAATATGATTTTTTTTTATAATTATTTGCCTGATACATACGTTTCAATAAGCATAGCTGTTATTTCAGGATATGTATACGGACTCCTGTTTGTCGAAAGGCAAACAGGAGCTTTTTTGTGTAAATATCCAACAAGTGCGATATATTTTTTGGATATTTTGCGTGCAGTAATTTTAGTTTTTATTATGGCAAATGTATTGCTTAATGATCTGTTGAGATCTATACTAATTGTAGGTTGTTTTTTACTTGTTTTTTGGATGAAATTATTATATTTGAAGAAATGATATGAATGATGTTGCGCTTGGGGTAGAGTATAGTTGGGATATAAGTAACTTTTTAGGATGTAAGCCACATCCTTTTTTTATGTTAAATGTTACAACAGTGGTTCATACATGGTTTATTATGCTTTTTATTGCATTTTTGGTAATAATGATGAGGTTTTTTGCTATACGATCTCCCTTGGTTCGTTACAGCATGATAAAAGGGTGTAAGATATTGCATTATATGATTTTGCAATCTTTAGGTTTTTTTTCGTTTAATCATTTCTGTTTTATTAGTACTATTTTCATATTTATATTGATGTGTAATATTGCCCCTATTATTCCATGGTTAGAAGAGCCGACACAAGATTTAAATACTACGTTAGCTTTGGGATTTTCTGCTTTTTTATATACACAATGTGCAGCAATAGGCGTTATGGGATTTTTCAATTACCTATATTTTGAATTTTTATCTCCATTATGGCTTCTTCCGCTACACATTGTTGGTAAGATCGCCTCCGTGTTGTCAATTTCTTTGCGATTGTTTGGTAACATTTTTGGGGGCGCAATTATTAGTAAAATTTACACAGGTGGAGCATTAAAATACGCTACTATGCTTTATATTACTAATTATTTTTTTATTAATGTAATTTTTACTTTGCTTATAACTTTGGTCACGTTGATGTTAAGCACTTTAATTACTATTTTTTTTACAGTTTTAGAAGGTTTTTTACAGGCATTTGTTTTTACTATTCTTTCGCTAACTTATCTCTCTATTGCTGTAAGACATGAAGGTTAATTTAAACGTATTGGGAATTATATATGTTGCATTCATCTGAGTTTATTCATTATAGTACTATAGCATTAGCAGTGGGCGTAACAGCGTTAGGAGTTGGGTTTGGTCAAGGTGTTACTAGTAATGCCGCATTAAAAGCAATGTGTAGGCAGCCTGCTGCGCGTAATGATATTTTGCGGGCAGCTATACTTGGTATTGCGTTGATTGAAACAGCTGCTGTAATAGGTATTTTTGTTTCTATTATTTTATTAATAGCAAATAAGCCAAAGCCTACAACGTTTTTTGCTGATATCAGTTCTATTGGGATTGCTCTTGCTATTTGCACAACAGGCTTGGTTCTTGGTATAGCCTCTTCTTTACCAGCACAGGCTGCTTTTGACGCGATGGCTCGACAGCCTTTTTTCAGTAGGCGCATTATGTCCTTTATGGTCATGACACAGGCTCTTACGCAAATGCCTATTATTGCAGGTCTTGTTGTTGCTATTTTTATTCGTAATCAGGCGGTTGTAGTAACTACCATTCCAGACTCATTAAGGTTAATAGCAAGTGGTCTTGCCATAGGTATAGGCAGTATAGGCCCTGCCATTGGTCTTGCCATTTTTGCAAAGCAAGCATGCGCAAGTATGGGGCTTAATCCATATATTTATAAAAAATTATTATCTTTTACCATTATTAGTCAAGCTATAATAGAAACTCCTATTATTTTTGCATTAGTCATAGCAATTACCTTGCTTTTTGTCCCTGCTATGGGACAGGTTTCATTACTTAAAGGAATTGCATATCTTGCTGCTGCTTTGTGTACTGGGTTTGGTACCTTTGGCCCTGGGATAGCTTCAGGAAGAACGGCTGCTGCTGCATGTAAAAGTATTACTTTTTATCCGGATCAATTTGAATCAATTTCTCGCATATCTTTGTTTATTCAAGGATTGATTGAAACTTGTGCGATATACGCCATTATTATATCTTTTATTTTGATTCTTTTTTAAAACAAAACAACAGGGGATATTAATGAAAAATTCAATTTTGCAGGCTATTGGTAATACTCCATTGGTAAAAGTACCATTTCCAACAGAAGCAAATGTCTATGCAAAACTAGAGTATACCAATCCTGGCGGTAGCGTAAAAGATCGCTCAGCTCTTTATATGATTGAAAATGCAGAACGAAAAGGTTTGCTAAAGCCTGGTGGTACAATTGTTGATGCATCTTCGGGTAATCACGGTGTTGCTGTTGCTATGATTGGGGCTATTAAAGGATACAAAGTTATTATTACTGCTTCAGAAAAAAGCAGTATTGAAAAAATACAAACTATCAAAGCTTATGGAGCAGAAATTGTGTTATGTCCTTCGACTTCTTTTATTGAAGATCCACAAGGATATCATAGTGTTGCTAAAAAAATAGCTGCAACTATACCCGGATCTTTTATGCCAGATCAGTATTTTAATGTTGTTAATGCACAGGCTCATTATACTTTGCTTGGCCCAGAAATTTGGCAACAAACCGAAGGGAAAATAACGCATTTTTTTGCAGCGGCAGGTACAGGTGGTACAGTTAGTGGTGCGGGGCGTTATTTAAAAGAGCAAAATCCAAATGTTAAAGTTATTGCTTTGGATGCCGCAAACTCGTTTTATTCTACTAAGGGTAATCCAAAACCATATAAAATAGAAGGAATGGGTATAGACTTTACTTCACCTGTTATGAACTATGATATTGTAGATACAATTGTTCCTGTTACAGATGAAGATGCTTTACAAATGGTTAAAGATTTGCCGAAAAAATATGGCTTGCTTGGTGGATTAAGTAGTGGTGCAGTTGCTTGGGGTACTTTTACATATTGCGCTTTGTTATCAAAAGAAACGTGCGCTGTAATGATTTTGGGTGATTCGGGAAGAGCTTATTTATCAAAAAATGTTTTTTAATAATAGCTTTTTTTTTATACAAAATAAAAAAATTGCTTTTAGACTGTTTCAATCCACATTAGCATATTTTTTTGCATAATAATACTTAAACAATTCATAAATTACTATAGGAGGTAATGCCTTAATACATCCTTTATAGTGAATGACCAATATATTTGTTCTTTCAAAATCTATTCCATCAAGAAGCATGCGTTTAGTTTGTGGATATGTTGTATCTTGAAAAGCAACAAGAGAATTATTAAGTTCTGTTGTATTTTTGTTATTTTCACATCGCATATATGTCATATAAGGATACATTTTTTCTAAAAATGTATCTTGTAGGTATTCAATTAAAAATGCGATAGCAAATTGTGGAGAGCGATTTTTTATTATATTCCTAGATTCAAAATTTAATTGTTGGTTTGAGGAAATAATACACTTTAAATTAAAAACAAGTTCATTATTTGCAAAAATAAAATAATATTCTACATTGCAGTTGGCTTTTTTAGCTTTTATTGGAGTATTAAAATAGGGTAATCTAAAAATATTTTTATATATATCATAAACATATTGTTTATAAAAGAATATGTTTTTTTCTTCGATATATATATTATTAATCTGAACATAGTCATTAAAAATTTTAGTTGATACAGTACTTTTACCGGTACGGATTATATCGTTAATTTTTTTTGTAGGTGAAAAAAGAGCATAACATTTTTTGTTAAGTTGCCATAGCGCAGGAGACGCTATTTTATTATGAAACCTGAACCATTGATCAATTGCAGCTATTGTATTATATGCAAAATTATAATTATAACTTGGTTCAGAATTTACAGTGACTAAATTTTGAAAGCCATTTTCTTCTTGGGATATATTTTTTGAATTGTCAGTGGGTTGCTTTTTTATCTTGGCTATACTATCAGCTTTTTGTATAGTATGTGTGTATTCATACCATAGTATTTGATATACATTATTTAATGCATCGTCTGGAAATGGTATTATGCGTTCACTTGCAATACAAAAAAGATTGCAATAAAAAAAGTAATTTTTTAAAAATTTTTTTATCAAACTAAAGCACTTCATACGTGGTTCCCTTTTTTACATTACATATATGATATAGTATAATATCGTATAGTTTATTATATATTAATCCAGAAAAAAATATGCTTTGTTCCCACGTAACTACTTTGTTTAATGAAATTGCTTTGATTGATAGTAGAACAATTATTACCCAAAAAGTTGCTTCTTTGTTATTAGATGCAACGCCAAAAGAAGCTTCTATTATAGTTAATTTTGCCCTTGGTCAAATGCATCCTCCTTATTACAATACTAATTTTAACATGGCCGAAAAAACAGTGCTTAAAGCAATAAGCCAAGTGCTTGCAATTGATTTAGATATAATAGAAAAAGCGGCCAAAAAAGCTGGTGATTGTGGCAATCTTTTTGAGCAATATACATGGAACTATAATTGCCAAGTCACTGTTGAGCAGCTGTATGCAGAACTTCTTGTTATTCAAAATATAGAAGGAGGGGGTGCAGTTGACGGTAAAACCAATGCGCTTGCTTTATTGCTAACCAAGCTTGATGCAGTATCTGCAAAATTTGTAGTTCGCATAATTATTGGTAAATTGCGTTTAGGATTTTCTGACATGACTATTTTAGATGCGCTTTCTGTGATGGTGGTTAGAGATAAGTCTGCAAGGCCTAGTATTGAACATGCGTATAATATTTGTGTTGATATTGGCAAAATTACTTACGAACTCAAACAGTACGGTTTGTATGCTTTAGAAGAAAAAAAAGTGACAGTAGGAATTCCTATTATGCCTGCAGCAGCGGAGCGATTGCCAACAGCACAGGCTATTGTAGAAAAAATTGGGGCATGTGTTGCACAACCAAAGTTAGATGGGTTTCGCTTGCAAATTCATATTGACAAAAGCAGGAAAAAAACAAAAATTAATTTTTTTTCTCGTAATTTAAAAGATATGTCTTTTATGTTTCCAGATCTTGTGCAAGATCTTTTATGTTTACCAGTCAAACAATTAATTGCAGAGGGTGAAGCCATTGTTTTTGATCCACACGCAGGCACGTTCTTGCCATTCCAAGAAACAGTCAAACGTAAACGAAAGCATGATATTGAGTCAGTAGCTGCAGATTATCCATTAAAGCTTTTTTTATTTGACATTCTTTTTTTAGACGGCGCTGAGCTTTTGCAGCTTACGCATATGGAGCGACGTAATATATTAGTATCACTGTTTGCGCAATGCCAGCCTATGCTTGTTGCATTAATTGAACAAAAAGAAATTGCTGATGCTGCACAGCTAGAAAACTATTTTTATGAAATGATTGGCTCAGGCCTTGAAGGATTGGTAGTAAAAAAACCGGATGCCATCTACAGGCCAGGAAAAAGAGATTTTAACTGGATTAAGTTAAAACGGCAAGAAGAGGGGCATTTAAATGACACCATTGATTGCGTGCTTCTTGGTTATTACAAAGGTAAAGGTAAGCGAACAGCTTTTGGTATTGGTGCTTTGTTAGTAGGTATTTATAATAAAGAGAAAGATTGCTTTGAAACGATTGCAAAAATTGGTACAGGACTTACTGATCAAGAATGGATTGAAATTAAGCAAAAAGCAGACATTTTTGCAATTGATGAGCAGCCACATAACATTATATGCGCTTCAACATTAACGCCTGATGTTTGGATAATACCAACTATTGTTTGTATGATTCGGGCAGACGAAATTACCATTTCGCCTGTGCATACTGCAGGCAAAACAGAAAAAACATTGGGTTACGCGTTACGCTTTCCACGATTTATGGGTTATCGAGATGATAAAAATGGCACTGATGCAACAACAGATGCAGAAATTGAAGAATTATATTTTTGTCAATTTACTAAAAAATGATATTGTCTAATTGACTTATTCGATGTATCTTTTTTGGTTTTTTGCAATACAGGTATAGTTTAGAATTGCACATATTCAAATTTGCGGTACGTTATATTTTTTTAAAGGTGTGTGTATGAGGAATCAGGTGGCTTTGTTATTATTTTGTGCATCTAGTTGCTCGTTAAATTTTTCAATGAACTATTTCAATATTAAAAATATGGTTTTTAATATTGAAAAGTCAGAGTTTTTTGCATATCCAAAAAAAAATCAGGCAATTATATTTTGTATTGTTGCATTTATATCATACCAATTGACTGAAAAATATTTGAAATACAAAAAAGAGCAAATATTAATAAAAGAATGTCTAGCTAACATATTAATGGAGTGTCACAAATTACAATTAATTAACATATTAAGGGAGAAGCATGAATTACAATTAATTAACATATTAATCGGATATCAAATAAAAAAATTAAACAAATATAAAGAACTAAAAAAACAATTTAAAACATTACCTCAAGACCTAATAAGAAAGCTTGGTAATTGTTTTATGATAAAAGAGTATAAAAGTTTATTGCTATTAGAGCCATATTATTATAAAATGTCCCTTCCTAAAATCGTTATAGAAGGTCTTCTTTATCCAGTAAATTTAGGTACTAATTTTTTGGTTAATCAAACTTATAGCGATGAGGATGAGCTAATATGGTTAGCGCCTAAAAAAGGTGGCTATTGTCTTTTTGATACACAATTTTGGATTTCCAAAAACAATAATACCATTCGTGTGTCTCAAGACTCCAAAGACACGAATCATTTTATTACATGTCAGTTCTCTAAAAATGTAATTATTCCAAAGTATTCCAATTTGGACGGTCATGATTTTAAAAAGAGTTTTATTGTTGATGGAGCTAATACAAAAAGCAATCAAGTAGTTGTTATAGGTGTTTCTTCTGCAAATGCAACTGATACTGCAAGTGAAATATTTTTAACAACCTTAGTTGATGATGTTTTTGATGAATTAGAACTGATTATTAATCAACAAGAGTATACTGTTAATCCCTTGATCTGCTTAAATGGGTTATTATGCTCGTTGATGGTACATCCTACGTCTAATGGAAATACGATTGCGTATTGTTTTAAAGAAAATAGAATGAAAGAAGATGTGCCACAAAAATATAACCTACATATTGCACAATGTCTTTCAGGTACAATAATTGATTATTATACACCTATTGATTTTGGGATAAAAAAAATATCTTTTTGGGGTGGCAATACGTATCTATTTCTTACAGCTGATGGTCAATTAGGTACCTGCTGGCCGTCTATTACAAGTGAAGGCGAAAATACTATGGAATATGTGCTTAAAAAACAAAAAGCTACGTTTATTGATTTTACGCAAGATACTGCACATAAAACTCTAAAAGGGTTTTACCCACATTGGGCGTTTTTAACAGAAGAAGGAGAAATATTCTTCTGCAATTTTTTATCTGGATTAAAGCAAACTACATTGTTTTATTTTACCCAAGTTGAAAAGCCAAGACAAAATGAAAAGTTAGACAAAGTGTACTATAATTATGGTCAATGTGGTGTTTTATATGCTCTAAAGAATAGTTTTCAGATAGATGCTCCTTGCACTAGGCTTGTGATCCATGCTGATATGCGTATGTCAATAAATATGCAAAATTGAAAAGCATAGTTTTATTGTTTTTTATCTTGCACAACATAGCCTTTTGCTAACAACAGTTCACGTAATGCATCTGCCTTTTTCCAATCTTTTAATGCTCGAGCTTTTTCACGTTGTGCAATTAAATCTTTTATCTCTGCAGTTAAAACAAGCTCTTTTTCTGGCAACGCTGCAAGATCGAGTCCCAATACAGTCTGTATAAAAGCTACCACGGTTTGATGCAATTGCGTATCTTGGGTGATCAATTTAAGATTTTCAAATAAAATACCTAAAAAGGCTGGCGTATTAAGATCATCACACAATGCAGACAAAAGTTTTTGTGTTAGTGAATGTTTTTTCATTATTGAGCATGTAATGTTACTTGGATTTTTATTCCATACTGGGCTTGCCCACTGAACCAATCGTTCATATGTTTTAAAAGCACTATCAAGCCCTTCATTATTAAATTCAGCAGGGGCTTTATAATGAAAAGTTAAAAAATAGTATCGCACAACCATAGGATGATACGTAGCAGTTACTTCTTCTAATGTTATAAAATTACCAACAGATTTGGACATTTTTTCATGGTTCACAGTTACCAACCCATTATGCATCCAACAATCTGCAAAAGAAACACCAAATCTACTTTCTGATTGAGCTTTTTCATTTTCATGGTGTGGAAATATAAGATCAAGCCCCCCTGCGTGTATATCCAAACGGTCACCAAAAAAATGCGCTGCCATAGCCGAGCATTCAATATGCCACCCAGGTCTGCCATTGCCCCATGGGCTAGGCCAAAAACCTGTTTGTTCACCTTTCCATAATACAAAATCTAAAGGATTTTTCTTTTTATCATTAACCTCTACACGAGCTCCAGCCAACATGTGTTCAGTTTTTTGGCCAGAAAGACTTCCGTATGCAGGATATGTATTAATAGCAAAATAGACATCGCCATCTATTTGATATGCATGTCCTTTTTCAATAAGAACGTCGATAAATGCAATAATATCTTGTATGTGTTCGGTTACACGGGGCTCAACTGTTGGATTTTTAATGTTTAATAAACTCATTTGTTTTTTGAATTGATCAAAAAAATACGTTGCTATCTCTTGATAACGCATTTTATCGCCGTATTTTGCTTCAGCTGCATGCAATAATTTGTCATCAATATCTGTGATATTTCTGCAGTATGTGACTTTGTATTGTAGAAACGTTAATAATCTAAAAAGAAGATCAAATGAAATATAACAACGACCATGCCCAATATGTGCTGAAGCGTATGGAGTAATGCCACAGACATACAAGCTAAGATTTTTATTATTAGCTTGTACTGGTTGTTTTTTGCCTGTCATAGTGTTGGTTATATGTAGCATTATTAGATCCTATATAAAAATAATGTTTATTTTCAATAAGTTTACCTAAAAAAACTAATAGACTCTAGTCAATTTTTTAAACAATGCTAGGCTAAGTCATAGTTTTCTGCTATTAGTAATGCAATATATATACTCATACTCAGACTTATAGGACTGCCTAATGAAGCATATAAAATCTACATTTGATACAATAAGTATTTCATTTATTGTTGTACATATGATTACTGCGTACTCAGCTGTTTTTGGTGAATTTTCATCACCTATTACAAGATCAGACGAAGATGAGACAGTGTTATTTGATGAATTATATGATACACAAGATGAATATCAACAAAGTGAATATGAACACGAAGATGACAGTTCTTCTGTTACAAAATCATCTGCTAATGTCAATCCTTATACAGGCAACATAATACGTACCATAAAAATAATTGGCAACAAGACCATATCTTCAAAAGCTATTTTAAACTACCTTCCTTATAAAGAAGGTGCAGTTTATAAGTCACAAGAATGTATAAAAAATATGTATCGGCATATCAATCAGATTCGTTATATTGAAATACAAGTGGTGCCATTTGCTGAATCGATGATTGATATTATAGTGCAAATAGAAGAAAAAACACCTATTTCCAATATACTTATTGAAGGGAATAAGCATCTTAGTACCAAAGACATTTTTAAAGCAATTGAAGCAGATCATATTACTAATATTGATATGCAAGAGCTTAAACTTTTAGAGCTTAAAATTAAAAGCTTATATAAAGCAAAAGGCTATTATAATACGTTGGTCCAATCAGAACTGCGCTTTGACAAGGCAGATCAAGCAGTAGCGGTATTTTCTATTGAAGAAAAAGAACGATCAGCTATTAAAAAAATATTTTTTAAGGGCAATAAGGCAGTTAGTTCAAAAGAATTACGTACTATATTACTTACCAAGGAAGAGTGGCTTTTATCTTTTTTAGATAAAACAGGAACGTATAATGAGGAGAGGGCGCGATATGGAGATGCTCATATTATTGAACAGCTATATCAAAATAAAGGTTTTTTGCGCGCCAAAGTTACAGACATTATTACTGATATTGATAAGACAATAGAAGGTATGAGTGTAACCTATGTTATAGAAGAAGGTCCATTATTTAGTCTTTCAGACATTACTATTGACCAAACTGATGATTTTGATACTGATAAAGTATTGCTAATGACAGGTCTATGCAAAGGAGATTTATATGCCAAAGATGCTATTACTCGTGCAATCAAAACAATAGAAAGCTTATGGGCACATAAAGGATATATTTTTTCACATGTTGATCCTGTTATTATACCAAACGAAAAAGAACAAACGGTCTCTATTCATTTTAGCATTGAAAAAGGCAAAAAAATGATACTCAACCGTTTAAATATCAAAGGTAATAAAAAAACTCGAGACAAAGTTATTCGCCGAAAAGTATTATTGCAAGAAGGCGAATTTATAACGCAAAGATTATTAAATCAATCAAAACAAAACGTACAATCTTTAGGTTATTTTGATCAAAAAGATGGCGTGAACATACAAATAAAAAGATTAAACGATCAAGAAGCAGATATTGATTTATTAGTTAAAGAAGGAAAAACTGGTCATTTCTCTCTTAATTTAGGATACGGTGGTAGTGGCAAAGATATGTCATCTCCATTATCTGGGTTAACGCTTAAAGTTGATTTTGCTGACAACAATTTGCTAGGAAGTGGCATTAACATGAACCTTGCTGGCTCATGGGCTTTAGAAGAGCAAACGATTGCTTTCCATATCGCTCAACCCTGGTTGTTTGACAAGCCTATTTTAGGAGCGCTTGATATTTACCATAAACGCCCGACTTATGACGAGCTACGCCATCTTGAAAATGGCCCTATTAATGAAAAATTAACTGGTGGTGCTTTAACCAATGGGTATATTTTGCACTCTAATACAGGATTATTTAATGACACACAACTTTTTGCATCAGTTGGCATTGACAGTGTTCGTTACCAAAAACAACCAAAAGCTCGTTCATTTGGTAATGACATTATTGGCACGTTACAAACAACTCAGTTTCAATCATTATTAGACAAATCTTTTACCTCCGGAGATTTTGTATGGCTTTCTTGCAATGTAGAACAAGATATGCGCAACCATCCTATGTTTCCAAAAGAAGGTCACCGTTGGCGATTAAGCACAAAAGCTGGTATACCAACATTTTCTAACACTATTGGGTTTTACAAAATTACGTTTGACACACACTGGTATACGACGTTAATTCAAGAATATGACGTTGTATTCCATACTCATGCGTTTTTTGGATTAGCTACTCCAATAAATGCAAAAAAAACAGTACCTTTTGGTGAACTGTTTCATATTGGTGGCCCTGCAACCGTACGTGGATTTAGATTTGGAGAAATTGGCCCCAAATTTTTGAACGAAAGCGGAGTTGGTGCCAAAAAAGCGATGTTTGTTAATGTTGAGCTTCTTTTCCCTATTACTTCAGATTATAGCATGCGAGGCATACTTTTTTATGATGGTGGCGCTGGGTGGGACAACCCGTATGTGCACGGCGCAGAAAAAGCTTTTGTAACAGGTAATAGTTTTGATTACAGACATTCTGTAGGATTGGGTATTCGCCTAACTTCACCGGTACCTGTAAAAATAGATTGGGGTTTTAAAATTGACCCACGCAAAGATAGACAAGACAGATCAAAAGATGAAAATGCAAGTGAGGTGCATTTTAGCATGTCTTATGATTGGTAATGTATATTGTGTTTACCTTAACTACTTTTGTTAGCATATGTATTAATATAAAAGTAAGCATAATGTTATACTTATAAAGACAATGACAGACCTTGCTTGCAATATAGCTCAGCAAGTTTTTGAATAAATGATAATACATTATATGAATAAACAGGAAGTAGTATTGCAAAAAAAACATCTTCCGGGAAATTAATTGATATGGATTCATGTTTATTAAGTAAATATTGCATTTTTATAAAAAGCCAACATAAAGTCATAACAAATATAGTACTATGTCTCAAATAATAGAAACTCCAATGCTGATTATCAGTCACATACCTACTCAAATGCTTACCCCATAAAATAGAATGCTTTTTATTTTTTAAGATTATAGACGAAGATATTAATGTAATTAAAGGAACAATCATGCATAATGACTGTAAATTATTATGCAAAAACAAAATATTCTGATTTGAAAATAAGCTTTTTAAATAGAAAAATGGAGTAAAAATAAAAAAACCAGTCAAATATTTATCATTGAGATCAGTACAACGAGGTAATGGCATAATGCTACACAATATACATGATTTCAAGATATCACATACAGAATATTTTCCATTATGTTTTATTTTAACAACTCTATAATCTGGAATATCTTGATAATTATTTTTAAAATCATCTTCATATATTTTATTACGTAATAACATATAATATTCTTCTGGGTGGAATAAAAAATGATTGTTTGTTATAGAAATTTCTTGTACATTAGGAAACTTTAGTAATACCTTCTTCAATTTTATTTTTGACATATTAGTAGTATCAATAATTAGTGTGTTTACATTTTCGTACACAAATCTATATTTGCATATATCTTGACCAAAGCGCTGATAAATAAGATGATTTTTGTATTTATAATGTGTCAATCGTAAGCGATCATTTAAAATTAATTTGTAAATATTTGTCTGAGCGTAATTAATAGTATACTTTGTGAAATCAACTACCCCATCCTTCTGCTGAATGTTATTCCATTGTATGTAAGCATCTAAGTGGTATCTAGTAATTCCTTGTAATAAACACAAAAAAGAATCATCATCTGGCAGTCTGTAAAATATAAAGTTATGCTTTTTTTTATACTTGTATAAAGATCTCATATTTGATTTTAAAAATAATATTTTCGTTTTTTGATATGTTATACGAAAGTTATAGATCCATTCCAATATTGCCTCATTTTGCGTTTTTATTGTGTTGCATTTTAGATTATATATGATAGGCAAAAGAGTATTATGCAACTTTTTATCATTAACAAAATTAATAAAATTAATCAAAAAAATTTCAAAAAGTTTTTCCTGTATATTATTGGGATTAGTATCTAAACTAATTATTTCATACAAAACCGGTAATATATTATCCCATTTTTTTGTAGTGTCGTTTGAGTTCAGTATATCATGTATCTGTTGTTCTGGTAATGTACAGCTTGATTTAGGAATTTTTTTTTCCAAAAAACATTTTTCATTAGATGTATTTGTTAAGACGCATGTGCTTGGATTATTTTCCTTTGCTATACAATTAATTAATGGATTGTGGCTAATCTCAGCAGGCAGCAGAACATGTGAAAAGAAAAATAAATACACTAACGCAAATATTATCATGCTAATCTTTTTAATATAAAATAAAATTATTTTTATTATATATTATATTAAATATTTTTTATTTTTTATCAATAATTAAAATGTTAAAGTGAAAATGTTAGAATGATATATAACGCAATTGAACCTGCTACAGCGACATTCAAACTTTCTGTATTTCCAGGCATTGCAATAGTTTTTTTTAGTGCACAATCTTTTTGCCATTCATTAGAATATAATTACAGACATTCTGTAGGATTGGGTATTTGCCTAACTTCACCGGTACCTGTAAAAATAGATTGGGGTTTTAAAATTGAGCCGCGCAAAGATAGACAAGACAGATCAAAAGATGAAAATGCAAGCGAGGTACATTTTAGCATGTCTTATGACTGGTAAATTAGGTTCAATTTAATGCAATAAAAAGCAATTAATTAGTAGCTTCTTTACATTTTATATTAGAGCACCTTGTTGTAATGCATTTATTTTATATTGTTGGTAGAAAATAAATGAAATGAGTAAAGCACAAAAAACAAAATTACCTTTTATATATAATTTTAGTGTATCAATTTTTTCATTAGCTTTTTTTAATTCTTCTCTAGCTTTTTTTAATTCTTCTCTAGGTTTTTCTAATTCTTTTTCATTAGCTTTTTTTAATTCTTCTATAGCTCTTTCTAATTCTTCCTTTTTTCTTTTAGCCTTTTTGTTCTTTTCAGATAGACTTTTTGTTATTTGTGTATTTTCTGTAATAACGAGTTTATTTATAGCTTCTAAATCTTTTTGCGTATCTTTTTCCAGCGGCTTAACCATTGATTGGGATAATCGGCTTTGCTCTGCAGCCAAATCATCCTCTGTTTTATTGCTAGTTTCAAAGGACTTTTCAATATTAGCCTTTTGTTTAACAGATATTGTATATTCAGGCACAGAAACTATATTATCGGTTGTTAATATATTAACACCACCATTTTTAACTATCTCATCACCATTTGCAAGATAGCCATGTTGATAACAATATAATAAATTACTATTCACAATACTGAAATAAATAGAAACTTGTTTTTTATCATTTTGATTTGTAATATTTTCTGAACGCATTTTTTGTAAAGCCACTCTTTCATATGATTCATGACATTGATACGGAAATGATTCGTCAGTTAGATGGTTATTGTAAAGACGACAATATTTGCGTGTAATATCTTGATTACTATTTTCTTCTGAGAATGAATTGTCATAATATTCTTGATGAAAATATATAAATGCTTGTTTTTTGTGAGAGTCCCAAAAAGTATACAAAGCATCTTTATCTCTCTGTTGAGAAGCAATCCGCCACATAGTATATATTTTTGCATTTTTACACTGATCCTCATTTTCAATACAATCAAAAAAATTATTTATGCTATTTATAAAACTATCAGTAATATTTTTATTTGATTGATAAAATGTAAAACAGCCAGTTAAGAACATAAAGCAACTAGAATATGATTGAAGCTGACTTTCTGGTAAACGCATATCAAACAAGAAGCATAAATCTTTTTTATTTGAGACAAAAGTAGTTTCTTTTTTGAGCTCCGAGAAAAATACAGATATAGTATAAAGTACTATGTCTTCTACACTTGCGTTTTTTAGATTATCTGTTTTCAAAGACGTCCATGTACCTTTTTTTGCTACATTAGCAAGAGCGGA
Organism: Candidatus Babelota bacterium; assembly: GCA_003963225.1. GTDB lineage: Bacteria > Babelota > Babeliae > Babelales > Vermiphilaceae > AWTP1-30. The sequence goes on along the minus strand of RXKB01000004.1, from coordinate 278,697 downwards.
AATTGTCTCGTTTGAATCAATTTTTTTTATAAATGCTGTATTGCATAAAACTTGAGACTCCATTGCTAAAATAGATTTACCATATACTATCAACAGAGGTATCAATAAAATCTTCTGACAATTATATTTAGTAAAGATTAATAATTTGGAATAAATACTTATCATAATAAAAAACTAATATATTTCTATTTAAAATGTATTATAAAATATATTTATTCTATAATAATAGCTAATTGTTTTTTGTCAATCTTTATATTTTCAAAATAGAATATAATGCTATTGAACCTGCTACAGCCACATTCAAACTTTCTGTATTTCCAGGCATTGCAATAGTTGTTTTTAGAGCACAATCTTTTTGCCATTCGTTACAAAGACCACGGGCTTCATTGCCCACAACCAAAAGCTGGTTTGTTGAGCTTGCATTTTGCAACGGCTGAGTACCATCAATAACAAGCGCATTTAACTGTATGTTTTTTTGTTTACACATTTCTACTAACTGTTGCCAAGGAAGCTGAAATATCTGCACCATGCTAATGGCACCTGCCGATGCTTGCACAACTTTGCAAGACCATGGGTCAACACCTTCAACTACAACCACTGTTTTTGCATTAAAAGCAGCAGCACTGCGAATTAAAGTGCCCATATTGCCAGGATCTGCAATTTGAGCCAACACAATACCAGGATATTTAAAATCTGCAAGGGATGGAGCAGGCTGAGCAAAGACCCCAATAAATCCTGCAGGCGTTGTAGATGAACTTATTTTTTTAATCACCGCATCTGAACAGACAATTATTTTTTGATGTTGATTGGTTAATGCTAAAGCCTTTTCCAATTGCAATTCTGTTGTAAAAAAATGCACAAGTGGAAGGCGATTTTGCAATACAGTTTCTACAACGCGCAAACCCTCTGCCAAAAAAAGTTTTTGCTCTTTTCTGTATTTGGGTGCATTTTTTAACAATGCAACGTGCTTAATTAACTGATTATGCACAGAAGAAATGTATACATGATTTTTTTGCATTTTTTTACTGTATTTTACAATTTAAAATAAATTATTGCTTATTATAATAAGCCACCTAAGATTGCTTGTCTATATCGGTTCACTCGCTCAACCATGTGCGCTATGTTATGAATAGAAGCAAGAGTATACGCTATCATTTCATGCGCTTTAAATAAATGTTGCACATAAGCTGCCGTGTAATGAGTACAGGTGTAACATACACAACCTGCATCAATTGGTCCAAACAAAGTGGTCAAATCTTTGTGTACAGCTTTTTTTGAACCTTGAAACGTAAACAATAATCCATGTCGTGCGCATTTAGTTGGATACGAACTATCAAAGGTATCAATACCAAGCGAAAGTATTGGTTCAATAGATGCAAGGTCTCCAATTCCCAATAAATGCCTTGGTTTTTCTGGTGCCAATAAAGGAACGGTGTACGAAAGCATGTCAATCATTTGCTGCTTATTCTTTCCTAAACTACCACCTATCGCATGGCCATCAAAAGGCAATGAATCAAGCAACGTTGCACTCAAAGTCCGTAACCTTTGATCAATACCACCATGCACCACTGAATACATGGCTTGCTGACGGCGATCTTTAAGATGCGCTTCTAAAGACCTTTTTTCCCATCGATGCGTTCTGTGTAACGATTTTTCAAGCTTACTTTGATCGATATGAAAAGGCGGCAGCTCATCAAATGGAATAATAATATCTGCACCTAATTTTTTTTGAGCAGCGACAGAACTTTCTGGTGTTAACAATAAATAATCACCATTCCGATAGGATCTAAATTTAACTCCTTCTTCAGAAATACCAATCACCATAGTGCCTGTTTTTTTTTGTCCGCTGCTTTTTAATTCATTTTGCACACCGCCGTACAGCAAACTAAAAACTTGAAATCCGCCAGAGTCTGTAATTACTGGCTTAGACCTATTCATAAAGGCATGCAAGCCGCCAGCCTTTTCTATAAGATCCGTGCCAGGTTGCACCATGAGATGGTAGGTATTGCAAAACATAAGCTGCACTTGTAATGGGTCTAACATTACAGAATCTACTGCTTTCATAGTACCATTGGTAGCAACAGGCACAAAATGTGGTGTTTCAATAGTACCATGAGGTGTGTGAATAACTCCCACACGTGCTTTTGATCTTTTAGATTGATACAGGAGTTCAAATAAAAACATAAAAAACAATCGGTAAAAATAAATTATATGCTATAATAATACCATATTCTATTAATCTGACGAAAAATTATATGTTTTTAATCTTATTATTATCCGCTTGCTATTTCATTCATTTTACTAATGATATGTATGCAAAACAGATAAAAAAAGTAGTTTTAATAGCAGGAGGCCAAGGCTCTACAACAAGCAGAACCATTGGCGATTATTATGAAAGTGGTTTAACTTTAGCTTTTTGCAATGCATTATCAGAAGCAATCAAAGAAAAAAATAATACTATTATTGTAACGATTGTCAAAGCAGCAACGTTTAATAAATCCCGTGCTTTTTGTTTGGCAGAAGACATCAATAAAAAAAACCCTCATCTTGCCATACATGTGGGATTATACGCTCAACCAGAAGAAGTGCCTTGTATCCATTTTTTTTATTACGGACATGGATATGATCCTGTGATAAAAAACAATACAACCACCTTGCCAAAGTTTATAAGTCTACGCGAAGCGCATATTATAAATAGCAAAAAAACTTATGCTGCTGTTACCCATGCTGCAAAAGCTATAGAGCCTTATGTAAGAGAAGGCTTGTATATGATGTTACCACCTAAAAAAGTGCCATTTTTTCCACTTAAAGGTATATTGCCTTCATCTTTTGCATGCGAAATAGGAATTGAAAAGCCAAATGACTGGAAAAAATTGGTACATGATATAGCCGATACATTTATTGCAGCTTGTATGGATGTATAGTCTATGATACATAATCATATAACAATATACGCTTGTCTTTTATTGTCAATTATCGGGGGTATTGTGTTTGGGCTCTTTCATTATGAATATCTTTTATGGCAAAGAACACCTGAAAAATTATATTCAACGTCCACAATTTTACCTACGCAGCAACAAGCAAGCATTATATATCACAAAGATAGTGTTTGGGTTAAAGAAAATGTTGTAATTAATATAAATGAATTACAAGACGCTTGTTTTACGTTAATGCAAGAATGGCTAAAAGTTTTGCAAAGTGAGCATATGATCCCTCATTATGTTACTTTAGATTCAACGCTGATTGATGTTAACAAAAAAAATATATATATATCATTTCATAAATCATTTTTTTACACTCACCATGCAACCTATCAAAAACTATTATTGTTAGTTTCTTTAAGTAAAACTATTGCGTCATTACAAAGTTCCTTGCAACAATACATACTTCTTGTAAACGATGCGCCTTTGATCGATCCGCTTATTGATTGTCAAGAATCCTTTGATATCAATTATTTTGCAACATTATATTAAATCAAGTAAAATAATGTAAAAAAAACCTTCTTTTTAAATTATTTTTGCCATTGAGCGATAATAGCTTTTTCTGAAAAAGGTTGTTTAACGTTTCCAACAAGCTGGTATTCTTCATGTCCCTTGCCCAGTAATAATATTATAGAACCAGGCTTACTTAATGCATACGCTTTTTGAATGGCAATTGCTCTATCAACTTCAATTAATACTTTTGATCTATCATTATGTTGAATCCCTTCTATTATATTATTAATAATAGCATGCGGATCTTCAGATCTAGGGTTGTCACTAGTCAAAATAATGTGATGCGCAAAATGACTAACAATTGATCCCATTATCGGCCGACGCCCAGCATCACGTTCGCCACCTGCTCCAAAAACAACTATCAAATGGTTTGTCATTGCCTGCACACTACTTAAAATTGCCTCAAAAGAAATGGGATTGTGTGCTGAATCAATAATACACGTACTACCATTTTGTAAACTATACGTTTCAAACCTACCCGGTATGCCATCAAATATATTTAATGCTTTGGCGCATACTTGATCAGAAATACCATATAAAAGAGCCATACCAACAGCTGCCATACAGTTATACAAATTATATTTTGCAATTAGTATTTTATTAGTATAAATAACACTATATTGTTTATATCGAACAGTAGCCTGCAAGCAGCCAGTATTATTAGAAATCTGTCCTTGCACGGCACTTGCTGCGTTATCTATCCCAAAACGAATATACTGTGTCGGAAATGTACTGCACCAAGCGTCATCTCCATTGACAAGTATTAATGCATTAGGCTTTGCATGAGAAAAAATCTGTTTCTTTGCATCAAAATAAGATTCTAATGATGAATAAAACTCTAAATGTTCTCGAGCAAAATTAGTAAAAATAATACCATCTAATTGCAACGTGTCTATGCGATGCAAAGACAATGCTTGCGCTGCCACTTCTACAACACAATGGGTAACGCCATTATCCAAGCATAATTTTAAAAACTGATGCAAATAATCTGGTTGAGCTGTAGTTAAAGGTGCTTTAAAAATAGTCCCTTTAATTTTATTAAAAGCCGTACTAAGCAGTGCAGTATCATAACCGGCACTGTTTAATAGGTGATTAAGTACTGCTGCAGTAGTTGTTTTGCCTTTAGTACCGGTTACACCAAACATTGTTAATTTTTGTGCTGGGAACCCAGCCGATGCAGCACTTAATTGAGCAAGTGCTATGCGAGTATTGCGTACTTTTTTTATGGTTATGCCTTTTGTAGCACATACATTAATAACATCTGCAGCCAACAAAACATCATCTTGTATAACTATGCATGTCGCCCCTTTGGCAATAGCCTGCTTAATAAATAACAAACCATCTGTTTTCATACCTTTTATAACAACAAATGTCGAGCCTTTACCTACAAAATCTGTATGACAAGTAACAGGAAAAACTGATGGCATTACTATATTTTCACTCATAAAAACCTATTTTTATGCTTGACTTAACTGATCTGTTTCATCTATCATCTGCGTGCGCAAAGTGCATACAAACATAAGTAAGGCTGCTAAGTTAACAAAAAGCATAAGTGCTTGTACAATGTCTGCCAACTGCCATACAACGGCTACTTGTCCAATTGCTCCAACCGCACTGACTAATGCATATAATAATACATTGCCATACTCATATTTTGATGGAACAATAACAAGCCAACACGCACGCACAATATATGCATATGCGACAGTAACACCCAATCCAAAAATAATACTTAATATAGAAACAATAACGCCACCCAATGAACCAAAAGTGGTATTAAATGTTGCAACAGTTAATGCAGTGCTTGTCAAACCAGAACTCCACATACCAGTTACAGTTATACACAAAGCCAAAATAAAGCATACAATTGCACTTACAAAGGTACTCATCATGCCCATTAGTGCACTTTCTGCTGGGCGAACAGTACCAGTAGAACCAAATAAAATAGCAGCTGTTCCCAGCCCAGACTCTGAAGCAAAAACTGAACGCATAAGTCCATATTGAATAGCTTGCTGTAAAGTAATTCCCATTAAAGCAGCGTTAGCAGCTGCAGGGTCAATAGCGCTTAAAAACATTAAATGTAATGCAGCAGGAATACCGGTAATGTAGTAAGCCAAAATAATAAATGCTGATCCAAAAAATAACCCTACCTTAACCGGCACTAAATAATTTGAAAGTTTTACTATGCGATGAGCGCCCCCAAATCCGACATATAAAACAAAAGTACCCATAAGTATTGCTGTAAGGATGCTTGGCACATTACATGCAGTTTGCAAGCTTAAACTAATAGAGTTTGCTTGAATAGCACCTCCTCCAATAATGCCATAAAAAAAACACAATATTGCATATATATAAGCTAAAGAACCGCCAAATGGCATGCTTTTTAAGTACAACATAGGCCCGCCAATAGAAGCTGACACTGCCTTATTGCCATATAATGCACTTACAAAAACTTCTGCATATCTTACAGACATTAATAAAAAAGAACATATGATAAACCATATTGCAGCCCCAGGCCCGCCTGCATAGATTGCCGTAGCCATGCCAGCAATAGTTCCATTACCCAAGTTGGTACTCAGAGTATTTACAAAAGCTTGTATTGGCGTCATGTCGCCTGCGCAACCAACATCGCTTTTTTTTGTAGGTGAAAATATAAGACGTATACCTGTTGAAAGATGTCTGAATTGAATACCCCGCAATAGTAAAGTACATAAAACACATACTATGCTAACGTATATCATCAATGGCCATCCAGCTAATATTGCTGCAATCCAACCTATGTTTTCTATTATGTTCATACGTATCCTTTATAATTATAATATACAATCAATGCTTTTTAGTATATCGTTAAAAATCAAAATTACACGCAATTAGTAAGGACTTATGTATGCGCATTATTGCATTAGATATTGGTGATGTTTGGACAGGTGTGGCTATTTCAGATTTTGCATTAATTACTGCTCGGCCTTTTGTAACACTTTCATCTGTAAATCTTGTTGAACAACTACAAGAACTTATTAAAAAAGAGAAGGTCACTGAAATTATCATTGGATACCCTCAAACTATTCGTGGTACAGAAAGTGACCAAACAAGAAAAGTAAATGCTACAGCAGATGATATAAAAAAAGCCTTCCCCGAGCTCAATTGCTCTATGCTTGACGAACGGTTTACCAGCCAACAAGCAGCATTATTGAATAAAAAAAAGATTAAAACAAAAGAGGACAAACATAAGGAACATGCGCTTGCTGCAGCCATATTACTTAAAAGTTATTTGGATCATTTATATTTTTTAAAAATGAATGCATCTTAAATCTATTGATTATTCTTTGGCTAATTTTTTATTTTTTTTATTCTATTGTTGACAAATTTTAAATGCTATTATTAGCTTATTAATGTAAGGAGATATTGTGAGGTAATGCTCAGGGGGAAGGAGTATAGTCTTAATGGAATGTAAAAAATGTAAAGGATTGATGGTTTTACAGTCCTTTTTTGATCATTTTCTAAATTTTGAAGGTTGGAAATGTTTAAATTGTGGTAAAATAATAGTAAAGAAGGAAAAGACTATAGAATATGATTCATTTAGTATATTTTATCAACAACAAAAATGTAAAAATAAAAATTAATATATGATCATTTTAGCTATACAAAGCACTTACACAAGTATCGAATTTGGTTTATACAGACACGACACAAATGCCCCTGTTGCTTCTAGTTCTGTTTCTAAAGCAGAAACAGCCAAATTATTAGAACGAATTAATACAATACTTCATACCAACTCATTAGCAATTCAAGACATTGTTGGATGTATTGTTAATCAAGGGCCTGCTCCATTTACAACATTAAGAACAGTGATAGCAACTGTTAATGGTATTGCTGCTGTACGACGCATTCCTATTCTTGGCATTAATGGACTAGCAGCGTTAAATGAAGAATACAGTTTACATCAGAAAAATAATATAATTTTACTAAATGCCTTTGCTAATGATTTTTACTTTTATATCAATACCGTGCAAAATGGGATATGCTCTTTGGATACAATAAAAGAGTTGATTCAAAAACATCATATAGTAAGCATTATTGGTAATGGCATACCTTTGATAAAGCATGTATTGCACAATACAAATAACCACTATCAATATATTGATCCAGAAAAAGGGACTTGCTCATTAGATACTCTCGTTAAATCGGGAATGCAACAGATAACAACTCAGATATTGAAACAGAAATTTGTAGAACCTGCATACGTAGCCCCATTATATTATAAAGAAATAAATATTTTTTAATAGCAATAAAATAAAGCCTGCTTAAAGTTTTATAATGGGGAAAAAATGTTTGTAAAAGAGGTTTTTTGTATTTTGAAATGCGATTAATTGGGTACCCATTACCTGGTTAATTGACTGATGATAAGTTACTTGGGCGCCAGCTTTTATAAGTAAACAAACAAAAGCATGATGTTTTTTTTCATTTAAAACTATTTTTAAATATTCTGATGCCTGTTTTGGGTGCAAAGGAATATCATACTCTAATAAACAATCAAACAAAAGAGGATTGTTATTATCAATTGCATTATTATAAACAGTAGACACTTGTTTTTCTACATAATCTTTACTTTGTGTTTTTAACCATCCATACAATGCTGGAATAATATCCGGACAATATGTAGCAGCAATTTGTAATAATAATTGTTTTTCTTTTATTTCTTCTGATAACATATTCAAAAAATGTATTCGTTTATTTTTTTTCTTGTATAGACTTGCTGTCTTAAATAATACCACCGTTTTTAAATGAATGTCTGACAATGTCTTATCTGCTATATATGCTTTTAAAAAGGCAGTATGTTCTTTATATGATACATGTGCCAATGTTTGCATAATCAGAGAAAGATCACCTGTATGAAGAATCCATTTACACTTTTCATACATAGTATATGCTTTTGAGCTATGCAAGTTATTTAAATGCTGTCTTAATGCCTTTTTTTTTGTAGCAATCTGAACCCACATAATACTAAGCGCCAAAGAAAACGCTATTCCATAAACTAAAGCAACGTTTACTACATTCCTAGGCATTAGCAACCCCTTTTATTGGCCCAGCAAAACATTAATATGTATACCATTTGAAATATATTTTATTGATATTATGTATAAAAAGCAACTAAAAAATTTCTATAAGTATTTTATATAATAAAGATTGTGCTTATAAACAAGAAGTTAGTGCTCTTAGGAGACCAACACCCATGCCAGCGGCTGTACAAGAACGTAATACTGCTGGGCTTAAACATATGGGTTGCGCATGCCATTCTTTTAATAATGTGTATTCATTATCAGAAAAATCAGCTTCTGGGCCAACGATAAATAAAAATGAGTTTGTTATATCTTTTATATATGATTGATTTAGCAATGTTGTTATATGCATACCATCTTGTGTTCCAAATAAGATGACATCTTTTTGATAGACATTTTTAATAGACGCAAAAGGAATTGGTTCCTTAATAATAGGCATTGCAAAACGCTTTGATTGCTCAGTTGCAGCTATTACAATGCGGATTAACCTTTTTTCTTCATTGGCGAACTTGAATGGACGCTGTACATACTCAGTCTGTAGTAGTTGAATGGCAGACACGCCTATTTGTGTAGCAAAACTAATTGCTTCTTCTAAATCATTTCCTTTTAAAAGAGGTAAGCCAAGAGTAATCTGTGGCTTAAAAATTGGATTCTGTACTATAGTACCTACTCTAAAAAAACACTCTTTTTTAGAGTAGGTAAAAAGCTCAGCTTGAGTATGATATTGGTTATTAAATAATTGTATGGTGGACCCAACGGTACACTTTAATACTCGGATAATTCTATGGTATAATACAGGATCATTGATGACAATAGTATTATCAATAAAAGGTTGTTCAATAAAAAGAGCAAACTGATGTGTGGTATGTGATCTACTCATTATGATTACAAACAATATTTAAAGTAACGTATTATTTTATACAATTTTTTATGCAACTTACCACAAAAATTATGCCACTGTTCTTTAAAATATAGATAATGAATAAATAGCATAATACAATAATCTGAGCATTTGTTTTGTAAGTGCATGTAACGCGTTTTTTTAGGAATGATCAATTTCGGTTCTATTAAAGGGATTATAAAACTACTTGACTCATGGAAAAAATCATCTAAATCATATTCGTTTTCTGCGGCGGGAATGTCTTCACTAATTTTCTCCAATGGCTGTTCAATAGATGGCATTATTACATTATGCTGTATATACAAAGAAAAATATAAGCAAAAAAAGGCTTTATTTGTTTTTAACATATAATACCATTCTCAAAAGTTTTATGTGTTATACATACAATCAATTTGTATATAGTATACAAGATAAGGTTATTTTTTCGAATTAAAAAAATTAATTACAAACAAAAAATTGATTTTCTTTCATCAACAATTTACACTTTTAAATGAAGATACTGCAAGCAAAAAGTTTACAAAAATGATTATTTAGATTACCTTGGGCAACAAAAGTTATACATGTTAAAAAAACATGTACGATGCTAGTAAACACATCAAAAAATACTTGGGAAAGTTAGCTTTAGCATATCTACTAAAAAAATACCTGTAAAAAAAGTTTCGTTGATCATATCCAATTAACACAGCTATTAAGCCTATTATGCCACCGACTCTATAATTAATTAAATATTTGTATCTATGTTTACCACTACATAGTCCATTATTGGCACTATCTTTAGATACTTTTCCGTCAGATTGTTTTCGAGTTTCAGTCACAATGTCTTGATTTTTTTGCAAAGAGAAACAAGCATATTTTTTTATTTTCTTGTCATAAGTTATTATTGGACTCCTAAAAAAATCAATGATATCAAACCTAAGATTGTAATAATCGTAACCATCATAATAATTATAATCTTAAGCATGTTTATATGCATCTGAATTTTTATAATTTTTGCCAAAAGGCGGCAATTTAATCATTTGTAAAGCAAGCTTAGGCTTATAAAGTAATTGTTGATGATCATACTTGTATATTTCAATTTGTATATCTGTAGGAAGCAATGAAAGAAAAGCATCATCATTTTTGTTCTATGGTAGGCGTAAAATTAGATCTTATTAAAGGATTTTTTTAATAATTATGTAGCTGGACTAACCGTGTACCGGGTATTTATAGTTCCATCTTCCATGCAATGTATAGATAGCAAACTAAATGCTGTTAAAAAAATAAAGCAATATTTATACTGTACTATAAAAAAGTTTATTACTGTTTGTAAAAAAAATTTTTTTTGTACATTATCTTTTTTTTACAATCAAAGCGGTTTTTTCATTTAAAAATTCAGATTAAAATTTTTAAATGAAAAATTTAGTTTTACATATTTTATTATTTATTGACAAAATATACGCATAAAGTAACATATAAATATAGTTTATCCAAAAAAGGAATAGCTGATGCCTATAAAAAACATATTTCAAAATATAGCATACGTACTGAGCATTTTTTCATCTACCCAAGCGAAATTGCATATCGGTCAAAAAGCCCCAGATTTTGTGTTGATTGATGATCATGGAAAGCAAAGATCATTGAGCTTGTGCAAAGGTAAAAAAGTTGCGTTGGTTTTTTATCCTGCCGATGGTTCACCTTATTGCACAAAACAAGCTAAAGCCATTAAAAATGACTTTGAAAAACTAGCTAAGCATGACATAGTTGTTTTTGGACTAAGCCAAGACAGTACCGCAAAACATAAGGCTTTTAAAGAAAAATATAGCCTTCCTTTTGATTTATTAACAGCATCAAAGCCAGTATTAAATGATTACTGTGCTGGCGGATGGATTGCAAATAAACGTATTACATTTTTAGTAGATGAAAAAGGTGTTATAGTAGACATTATTAATCACGTCAATATTCAAAAGCACGCACAGCAAATTTTAGACGGTTTTGGGATAAAACTGTAAAGCACTTTTAAAGACAACTATTTAGCATATGCTGATATTAATACATTAGTCTAAAAATATTGGAAAAAGTTAATGATTAGGCTTTTGCTACCGATAATAGTTATTACACTGTTCCATACGAACTATGCGTTAGAATTCCCCAAAATCGCAAGTACCAATTATATAGTAATTCCAGTTCCAATAAGACCGAGTGCGCAGTTCATAGATTCCGTCCAGATTGAAGAACAGGATGAACAACCTGTTGGGAAAGGTGCTATCAATAAAAACTCCAGCCAACCTGCAAATGATGATGGCCAATCTCTAACAAAACGGCAAAGGGAAATGATCCTTATTTTGGCTAGCAAAGGTGGTTTGTCAGTTTAAAAAGCTTGGGATATATATTTTACCATACGAAAACAAATCAAAAATGAGCTCCTTGAAAGTTTAAATAAAAAGAAGAAATTTTCTGCTCTAAAAAAACCATTCAAAAATCAAGCCGCAAACGCAAATTAAAGTGATCTATAACGAGTAATTACCTAATCAGTAATAGATAAAATTTGCAAACAACCTATAATCTTTTACACTTATTGAATACATAACACTTTTTTTAGGGCATGTTATATGGCATATGAATTTGAATCTATAGAAAAAAAATGGCAAGATATTTGGCGACATAAACCAGACGGTAACACGCAAAATGATACAAAAAAACAAAAATTTTATTGTCTGGATATGTTTCCTTACCCTTCAGGTTCTGGGCTGCATGTTGGCCATTGGAGAGGGTATGTGCTATCTGATGTATATGCAAGGTTAAAATGGTTACAAGGATATAATGTACTACATCCCATGGGTTGGGATGCGTTTGGTCTGCCTGCAGAAAACGATGCTCTAAAAAAAGGTATTCATCCAGAAACTAGTACTAATAAAAATATAGCTCATTTTAAAAAACAATTGCATCAGTTAGCTGCTATTTACGATTGGTCAAAAGAGCTAAGCACCACTGATCCTGATTATTATAAGTGGACCCAATGGATTTTTTTGCAAATGTACAAAGCAGGTCTTGCGTACGAAGCTGATATGCCAATTAATTGGTGTCCGTCCTGTTTAACAGGGCTTGCAAATGAAGAAGTGGTTGACTTATACTGTGACCGATGTAATGCCAAGGTAGAAATTAAAAATATTAGACAATGGGTGTTACGTATTACTCATTATGCCCAAAAATTACTTGACGGACTTGATAACCTTAATTGGCCAGAAAAAGTCAAAACTATGCAACGCAACTGGATTGGTAAAAGTGAAGGCTTAATTTTTTCAGCTCCTGTCAAAAACTCATCCTTATTTATAGAAACTTTTTCTGCTCATTTTGAAGCTTTTTATGCAGATACCTTTGTAGTAATTGCACCTGATCATCCATTGCTTGAAAAACTTATTGAAAAGCAACCAAACAAACAAGAAATAGTAGATTTTTGTACCAATATTATTAATAATCGCAAGAGAAATGCAGAAGAAAAAGAGCTTTCTGGCATATTTACTGGCACTTATATTGTTGACCCTATTGGTAATGGAGATTTGCCAATTTGGGTCGCTAGTTTTGCTTTATCAGATTACGGTACTGGTATTATTAAATGTTCAGCCCACGACACTCGTGATTTTGCATTTGCAAAAAAATATAATATCCCTTTAAAAGTGGTTTTAGTTCCTGAAGAAAAAGAGCAGCAAGCCCGTGTAAAAAATTTTGAAGAATGTTTTAACGATACAAACAACGGTATTTTACTTGAACCAGCACCTTTTGCAGGTAAAAGAGCAAAAGAGGTTCGTGAACAAATTATAGAATACTGTGTTATAAATAATTTTGCTAAAAAACATACTTCTTTTAAACTGCGTGACTGGATATTTTCCCGCCAACGTTACTGGGGAGAGCCAATTCCACTAATTCATTGTAAAAAATGTGGCATAGTACCGGTACCAGAAGAACAACTGCCGGTAAGATTACCTCAGGTGGAACGCTACGAACCAACAGGAACAGGGCAGTCTCCACTTGCAGATATTGAATCATTTGTTAATACCTCATGTCCCAAATGCTTTTCACCTGCAAAAAGAGAAACAAACACCATGCCCCAATGGGCAGGGTCATGCTGGTATTTTTTACGCTATCCTAATCCAACATTAACCGACAAACCGTTTGATAAAAATGAAATGTCCTACTGGTTGCCCGTCGACTTGTATATTGGAGGCATTGAACATGCCATTTTACATTTATTATACGCAAGATTTTATGTAAAAGTATTATACGATTTGGGGTACGTACCTTTTGATGAACCATTTAAAGAACTTTTTAATCAAGGCATGGTGCTTAAATATTCTGAACAAAGTGGACTGATAGAAAAAATGTCTAAATCTAAAGGAAACGTAGTAAATCCTGATGATATTGTTAAAAAATATGGCTCAGATGTCTTGCGGCTTTACATTTTGTTTATGGGACCACCAGAGCTGGACGCTGTTTGGCAAGATGGCGGCATTGAAGGTATGCGTCGATTTTTAAATAGACTATATGATTATCTGACAAAGCGTACAACAATTATACCTCAAGCTCAACAAAAAGTGGAAGTATCAAAATGTTTTGCCCGCTTGGTGCATGATGTGCAAGATCGCATAGAAAGATTTAAACCAAATACCGCTATATCTGCATGTATGGAATGGTTAAATACTGCTATTGACCAAGATCATCTTTTAGGAATAGAAACAGTAGAAAAATTGTTAACCTTGCTTTCTTTATTTGTGCCACATATTACTAGTGAGTTGCTTGAAAAACTATGTAATAAAAAGTTAGCAGAGTGTCAATGGCCAATAGTAGATAACAGTTTATTAGAAGAAACAAGCGCACATATTATTGTTCAAGTGAATGGAAAAATGCGGGCATCGCTTGCCGTAAGCAAAAATCTTGAAAAAGAGCTACTTATTGCACAGGCAAAAACAATAACAGTAAAATGGTTACAGAATAAAACTATAACTAATATTATTGTGGTACCTAATAAATTAGTAAATATTGTGATTAAAGAATAAGTGTACGTTTTTATACTATTAAAACCTTTGCATCCTAAAAAGAAAAGATGACTTTTAAAAGTCATCTTTTCTTTTTAGGAGTATGAAGGATTGATAAGACCTTGACAGCATATTTTTAGTAATTTTTTGCAGCCTCGAGTAATAACGCTGCTACTTTCTTATTGTTGCTTTGCAAAGCGTAATCTAACGCTGTTCGTCCAGAATTATCTTTTATAGATAGCATTGCTCCAGCCATCAGTAATGCTTCAACGACATGGTAGTACCCATTCAGTACAGCCACTATTAATGGCGTATAGCCTTTGCGATCTTGAATATTTAATTGAGCATTACGTTTTACAGCATCAATAATTAAAAGCTCATTTCCTGTCATTGCAGCATTAAACAACAACTGATGCAATAGCTGATTTTTAAAGAAAGACAAAACAGCATACTGTTTTGCATTATCCTGATTACGTGCATAAGTAGCTTTAATTATAAAAATAACTACTATTAATAAAATAATTTTTTTATGTTTTGATTTGTTAAAAATAGATACACTCATGTTTTTAATTCCTACATTTATTTTTCATACTTATCATGCAGTTTGGTATTACATTGTTATATAATATTTTTTCATTAGTACCGCTATTGTAATTAGCTATAATATTATCCTAATACTATCATTTTTTATTTTAAAATTGCAATATACATTTTTATTTTTTTAAAAAAGTTTCAATTTTTGAAACTAATAAAAAATTCTGTATACCTATCTTTATTTTAAATGTTTCTTGATGAGTATTAGTAAAGTATGTTTAACTAGTCTAATAAAAGTAAACAAAGGATAAAATGAAAATTCAAAAAATTGTTGCTCGCCAAATATATGATTCTCGATGTACACCCACAATAGAATGTGAAATGATGTTAAACTCAGGTGAATGGGTACGAGCATCTGTTCCTCACGGTAAATCTAAAGGAGCAGGGGAGGCTTATGAACTTGGCGAATTAATGCATACAAGCAATGATGCTATTACTTTTATTAATAATGAGATTGCACCAAAGCTTATAGGAAAGGAGCCAAATCTTATTGAAATAGATCAAATGCTTATTAATTTAGACAATACACCACAAAAATTTAAAATAGGTGCAAGCACCATGCTTGCTGTAAGTACAGCGGCATGCAAGGCTCAGGCGCTGGCAGAGGGATTAGAAATATACGAATGCATAGCTTATCTTTATGATATTGAAATGGTATATATTCCCTTATGCATGTTTAATATTTTTAATGGTGGATTACATGCTCAAAATAAAATCCCTATTCAAGAAGTTTTATTTATGCCATATGGTACAGAAACATTTAAAGATGCTTTGCATATGGCTGTAATTGTTTTTAATCAAGTAGGTAAACTTTTACAACAAAAAAATCTCGATAATAGCATTGGAGATGAAGGTGGCTATTGTCCAAAAATTACCAATATAGAACAATTGTTAGATTTATTGTGCACGGTGATTGAATCATTAGGCTTTACTTCCCACATTATGCTTGCATTAGATATGGCTGCTTCATATTGGTATGATCCTACAACACGGTTATATAATTTAAATAATACTATGGTTGAAGCAGATGAACTGATAGGATGGTATGAACATTTATCGCTATCTTATCCTTTATATGCCATTGAAGATGGACTAAGTCAATACGATTGGGATGGATGGAGTAATATGAGCAATAAATTAGGTAATAGCTTACAACTGATTGGCGATGATCTTTTTGTGACTCAGCCTCAACGTATTGCTCAAGGCATTGAAAAAGGAATAGCTAATGCCGTAATTATTAAGCCTACGCAAATAGGCACCATTACCGAAGCGCTTCAATCAGCAAAATTGGCTCAGACTTATGATTATAAAGCAATAATATCTCACAGATCAGGCGAAACTGATGATGATTTTATTGCTGATTTGGCAGTTGGCTGCAATGCATCTCAATTCAAAGCAGGCGGACTACTACGTGGTGAAAGGCTTACAAAATACCACAGACTACTAAGAATTGAAGAACGTCTTATGTCACAGAGCAATCTTTCTCAAAAAACGGATTAGCAGCATCTTTTAATAAGCCTTTTAAAATTTCAGCGTGATCATGTAAAGACATCTGTATTTTTTTATTGCTAATTGTATTTTCTTTTGAAGATATAGTATTGGATGTAGGATAGTGTCCCAATTTTTTATTATTAATTTTATTTGGTGTGGTGACATGTTTTGTTTTTGTCGTATGTGCTGTGTTTAATATTGTATTTATACTGTTTTTTGTATCTTTTAATTCATTGCGTAGCACATCTTTTGCTTTAGCGTCTTTAACAGGAGGCACGACAACCGGCTTTTCTATTATAAAATCTTTTGTTAAATTAGGACTACTGGTTACTTTTGTGACCATATTTTTTACTATTTCATTATCTTCTAATGCGTTAATTTTATTTTTAAAAAACCAACGTGTAATAGGATCTTTGGTTTGCGTAAACAACCCTGAATCATCTAAAAATTTTTGATTTAATGCAATGCAATCCTTAGTATAAGTATTAGCACCTTTACGCAATCTTGGCTGAATAATAGTTGGAGATATAAAAACAGTTAAATTATTTTTAATAGTCTGATCACTTTTTCTACTAAATAATCTTCCTATAACGGGTATTTTACTGAGTCCTGGTGTTTCATTGACACCTGTAGAATTAATTAAATTGGTAAGTCCGCCTAAAGAAAATATACTGCCTGAAGAAACATTTGCACTCGTGCTAACTTCACGTGTTATTTTTGTAGGATTAGATGGGGACAAAAAGTCATCAATAGATACCTTGATTTGTAGTGTTACAGTATTGTCTGGTGAAATGCGTGGAGTAATATCAACTTGCAATACAGCCTCTACCTTTTTTTTCTTAATAATTGCAGATCCGCCACTACTTTCAGTCGTGTCATCATCTAATAATCTTTCAGAGCCTAATCTAATTAATGCAGGTTTATTATTAACGGTAACCACATGCGGTTGTGAAATAACTTTTGAATGAGAAAACATTTTAAGCACTTGTAACAATCCCCATGTTTTACCATCGTTGTCATTAAAAGAAAGAAGCGTACTACCAGTCTGCGCCAATGATGCAATACTGACTCCACTGTTTGTGTCGCTACTGTTTACTTTTTCAAGCAAGTCAACGGCTAACGTTGTTGGATTAGCTGTTGGATTGGCAGCATTATCTAACAGAATTCCCGAATCTAACTGCGCTGACTGTATATTCATATTACTTGGCAATAGCATATTTGCAGGATTACGCATCATAGTACCCAATTTTCTAGTATCTTCTATTGTTAAGTCAGCAATAACTATTTCAAAAAGGACGATTGGTTGTGGTATGTCAATTTGTAAAACTAACTGTTTAATTTGTTCAAAATCATCATTTCTACAAGCAATTATTAAATTGTTGCCACCATAATATTTACTTTCTTCACTATTTTGGGGTTTATCAGCTCTAATAATTATTTCATCAAACAGACGCTCGCCGCCTTTAATTGGTGAGCCTGAAGTAGCGGTAGACTGCCCGGTGCCCCCACTTTTAGAAGCATCGACAATACGCTGTAAAACTGGTGCCAATTGGTCTGCATTCACATACTGCAAAGGCAATACATGCAGTATTGATTTTCCTCTTTGCTGTTCTGCTTGATCTAATGTATTTAAAATGAAGTCTTTAATTTTATCAACCACTTGTGGTCGACCAAGCAACAATAAAGTATTATTGTGAGTAATAGGAATAACTTTGGTACCTTTTCCAAAAAATTGTCCTTCTGGAAGTTTTCGATTATCTAAAGTAGGTAATTTATTAATTGGTTCATTGCTACTTATTTTTAATATATATTCATTAAGTAGATCAGCAATCATTTTTGCTTCAGTATTGACTAGGTGAACAGCCTCTATTTTTTCCTGATATCCAGGCTGGTCAAATTGCTGAATAAACAATATAAGAGCACTGACAATACCTGCCTTGTCTTGAAGTAAAACGGCATTAGCTGTTTGATCTATTTTAAACATTCCTGTAGTTGATAATAGCTCTTTTAAAGCGACTTGCATTTCTGAATCAGGCTCTACAGGAACTTTAATATTTGAAAAAAAATATAAATAACGAATAATGTTTTCTGTATCTGGCAGATCATTTAACGGTGTGTTAACAAACAAAGGGACAGGTTCCCTTAATGAGTCTACATTTTTTTTATTGATTTGGAGCCCAGTACTTTTTGGTAAAACTGTATAATCAGAAAGATCAAGCAATGTCAATACTAATTTCCATGCTTCATCTATATTAAATGGTTCTGGATATTTAAGTGTTATCTTTTCTTTAATATCAATGCCACTTTGCGGAAGCAAAATATTCAATTTTTTTGCCGTTGCAATTGAGCGAACAATGTTTAAAAGAGGTTCGTTAGTAAAGTCTATGTTTACAAAAATGCCATTATCATTATCTTCTACAACAACTCCAAATAAAAAAGCTTTAAAAAAAACTATTAACAAAAAAACGTATTTAAAAAAAAGCTTTTGTTTTGTATATTTCATATATATATCTTTTAACACAATCACTCAATTTCTTTATGTAATAAGGTAGCAATAATAAGATTAACGTCTAATTTATTTTTATTTTTTTTAGATTTTTCTATCTCTAACTTCTTAATATAAATACGTT
This sequence comes from Candidatus Babelota bacterium, assembly GCA_003963225.1. Taxonomy (GTDB): domain Bacteria; phylum Babelota; class Babeliae; order Babelales; family Vermiphilaceae; genus AWTP1-30. The sequence continues at coordinate 259,518 of RXKB01000004.1, read as the reverse complement.
TTTTTTGCTCTATTTCATATAATAATTCTGTTATCTGCTTCATATCCAAGTTAGTTAATGTGGTAATTAGCTCTGATTCACGATAATTATCTTCACGGTTAATTTGGCTTGTTTCTTCAATTTTTTTATTATCAATAAGATGTAAATTTATCAATACATTATTAAAATAACCAGCAATTTTAAAATCAGCTTCTTCTTCAAGCATAGTATTAACTCGCGACCGTTGCGTTTGGACTTGAACCATTTTTTCTCTGAGCTCACGAGCCTCTTGTCGAACGTAATTAAGTAATACTATTTTTTTTTTATACCATGTTACTTTTGTATAATATTGCCAGGTAATGAATACAAACCCTATCATAATACTACTTATTAAAATGATTATGTATTTTTTAAAAATCTTTTGGTCTGCATGCATTATTTGTTCAAGAAAAGTCATTAACATCTTGGTTAAGCCTCCTGATTAACTGAAGATAGTCGTATTTGCATAGTAAAATTTGGTGAATCCTGAGGTATGATATTACTAAATAATGTGGAACTTTTTAATTCTTTTTCAAGTAATTTAAGAGCATCATAATCACGTACTTGTGCTTTAAGTATTAATAAACCTTCGGTAATAGTTATTTTTTCAGGTTCAAATCCTAATGCATCTTTATCTATTTTTTGAGTCAATTCTAATAAATAATGCAGAAACTTAGACTGGTTTGCGTAAGAAAAAGCGTACCAAAGCTCTTTTTCATTAACAATTGCTTGATTTGCAATATCCATTATTTCATCAAGATTTGTTTCTTCTTTTGGTATTTTTGAAAACTGTTGTTTAAGTACTTGTATAACTTCTTGAGTTGATGAATCAAGTTCTTTTTTTAACTTAGAAACCTGAGTAATATGAAGCCCCATGAGCATAGTAAATAAAACAATAATTAAACAGCCACCCGTGATGATTTGTTTTATAAATAATCCAAAATCTTTTCTAGAAAAATTATCTTTTAATAAGTTAAAATTGATATTGCAATCAGATTGTATAGCTGCACCTAACGCGTATAACCCATCTAAAGGAACAGTAGTAGATTGCATATCTATTTCTTTGCTTGATTCCAAGATAAAAAGCTTAACAGGTAATTGCAAAATAGTTTCTAAGTACTCGGTTATATTTTTAATCATACCGCCTGCACCGTATAACAAAATTGTATGTGGCGATTTACTCAACGGTTTGCTCATGTAAGAATTTAAAGTAAATTGAATTTTTTCTATGATAAACGTAAACGATTCTTTAAACGCTGCGGTAGTTGCTTCATGATCTAGTCCATTTACTCCAAAACGCACTAATATATCATATATTTCCTGCTGAGAACTTTGTATTCTTTCAGCAGTATTTTTTAATATTTGTGCTATTCCTTGATTAACAAAGCGTATCATAGTAAGAGAACCGTCTTGAATGTAAGCAATTTTTGTTGTGTACATACCAAGATCTAATAATACTACAGTCTGATTACTCAGCAAAGCATAATTATTTTTATATAAGCCATATAGACCAAAAAGATCTACCATTACTAACTCCTGTTCTATGCCTGCCGCAGTAAACAAAGCTAAGTGCTCTGCTATATGATGTTTTTGTATGCACGCAGCCAAAACAGTGACTTGATTGGTGTTTGGTTCGTGCTTGGTAATTATAAAATCTATTAATGAGTCATTTATCGAAAAGGGTAATAGCGGCTCGATTTCGTATTTAATAACCAATTCAATTTTTTCTCGGTCTGCAAAAGGAAATACTAACTCTTTATAAATAATAAAAGAACTTGAAATACTGGTATGAAAAGTAAAATTCCCAAACATTTTTTTTAATTGTATTAATGCGGCAACTTTAGGATTAACAGCTGATTGATCATCTGTTTGCTCAATAGGAATTTGCAAAAACTGTTCAACTTTTTGCAAGGTTCCTTTTGCATAGACAACAGCGGCAAAAATATGTAATTTTTGAATATCAATACCAACTATTTTTTTACCGAATAAAAGACTTTTACCAATTCTTTCTGGAACAAAAATATTTTTAATCACACTTGCACCTTTACATCTTCACTGGTTAATAATTTTTTTAATGAAGAACGTTTTGCCTTTGGCTTAGCCAAAGTAAGTGTAGACTTAATAGGGGCACTCTGTTGTAGATCGGCTCCAGCAACTGCATGTTCTAATAGTGGATCCTTTTGTTCAATCGGCATAGGATCATTATTTTGCTTTTCGGATGACCTTTTGAGCATGCGATTAGTTATACGTTTTCTTTTTGATACAACGTTGGCATTTTTTTTACCGAAAAGCATATCTTCAGCCTGAGTAATAAGTGATTTTTTACCTTCTTCAAAAAACATTTTGTTTATAGGATCTTTTCTTGCAGCGGCATCGACCATTTGACCAAGTGTGCTATAGTATTCATCTACATGTTTTTGCGTCATATCTTTGACTGTTTCTGATGCATGAGAATCTATAATATGAGATGAAATTAAAATAAGAAGGTTATCTTTTTGTTGAGCTTTTTGTTTATTTTTGAATAACCAACCAAGAAAAGGTATATCACCTACAATTGGTGTTTTGCTCATATCGTCTGAAGACTGTGCACGTACTAATCCGCCTAATGCTAAAATTTCATTATTGGCTACAATAGTAGCTGTTTTTATTTGGCGTACATTTTTAGTAGCATCACTAAAATTAGTTGCGTTAACAAAATCATCAAATTGTATATCTAATTCTAACACAATCATGCCATCAGAATTAATTTGGGGAGTAATTTGTACTTTTAGCTCAGCTTTTTGCTCACCAAATGAATCTTGCGTTGTAGAACCAACTACTGTTGAAGTGACTACACGACGCGTTTGACCTAATGAAACCACAGCAGGAGTTTTGTTTGTTGCTGTTAAAAAAGGATTTGCAACAGTATTAGTATTGGCAACTTTTTGTAAAGCTTGAAAAACACCCCAAACATTATATAAGTCAGAGCCTAATGAAATAATAGTATTGCCGCTTGCAGCACCTTGCACCACTTGTAACAAGTTACCCAATAATCTATTAACCCCAGAAACATCTCCACTATTTTCTTGAATCTTTGACGATTGAAATAATCCAGATGTTTGAAACTTAATATTAGAACCAAGTAGGGAACTATTACCTTCTTTACTACGTATTTGTGCACCCAAAGATTTTGTATCTTGCAAAATTACTGATAAAATTAAAATTTCAATTTCGACTTGAGCTGGTGGAGAATCTAATTTTTCCAAAATCTCTACTGCATGCATATAATCTTCAAACTTACCTTTAATAATTAATCTATTTGTTTCTTTTTCGGGAACAAATAAGAGTTGTTTTAAATACTGATCATCTCCACGTATACCGCCAAACTTGCCTGCGTCAGTATCTTTTCCAAATTGTGTAACATTGCTCATAATATCTGCAATAGTATTTGCATCAGCGTATTTAAGCTGATATACAAAGTAAGCTGAATAAGGCTGGCTAAACTCAGTGTCTATGTATTTTTTAACAAAATCTTCCACTTTTTTTGTCGCAGCTTCTGGACCAATTAAAATAAGAGCGTTTCTTCTAGGTTCTACAATAATTTTTAAATTTTCTGGAAAATACGTACTTGTTGGTGCTTTTTTTTGATTCATAAACCTATTAGCTGGATTTTTATCATCGACGCCTACAATAGTATCATATAATTCTTTAACTGTTTTTGCATCAGCTTGTTTTAACTGGAGTAATGACATTGTTTGAGGTATAGTAGCCTTGTCTAATTCCTTAACAATTTCCATAAGTTTTTTAACATTATATGCCCGTTCAGTTAATATAAAAGCTTTTTGCTCTTGTAAAATAATAAAGGAAGATGAAGTACTGCGTAAGCTATCAACAACATTTTTAATGGTTTCTAAATTACTATTTTCTATAAAATATACATAGCGTATCATTTCATCAGAATCTGGAAGAGCTTGATATTCAGTGCCTATAAAAGCAGGTATCGCCATTTTACGAGCAGATTCTAGGGTAGTGATACGATATGTATGTGATAAACTACTATGTTTTACTACAGCAAGTCCAGCAATTTGCATAAAAGTTACAAAAAGTTCCCATGTTTGATTTCTTGAAAGAGGCTTTTCTGTTTTAAAGGTAATTTTATTGCCTTTGATAGCTTTTGCTCCTTTTATAAGGGGATCTATAGCATCATCACTAATAAAAATAATATCAAATATATCTTCAATAAGTTTTACAAAATTTTGCAGATCAGCATTTTCAAAATTCAATTCTATAAAAGGCTGTTCGTCTTCTATTTCATTTTCTTGTTGAGGACTTATAAATTGTTCATGTTCCCTTGGCAATGTCAGTGCATCTTCTGTATCTTTTGCCAAAAGAATCGGTTCCACTGATTGTGTCTGATCTATTACAGTCCCCTCCGACACGTTATCTACTCCAGTATTTTGTTCTGCTAACAGTATATTTTGTACCTTATTTATATTATCGGAAGTATCTTGTTTGTTGCTCATTGCAGTCAAGCCATCTGATTCAATTTTTTTAGCTATTGAAGAATAATTAGCACCTTTAGTAAACGCAATAATATCTTCTTTTGAAATAGAACGATTTTTTTTACTTTGAATAATAACGGGCATTATTATAATCCAACATAGTACTGCTAAAAAACATTTAAAGCTTATTTGCATAATAATATCTCTTTATTTTCATAAGAATGTGTATCTGTTGCATTAACAAGCATATGCATAGTTTCATGATTACGTATAGTCTGCTCTATCTTTGCAAATATGTCTTCTTCAAAATCTTCAGGTGCATATCTTTCTTCATTTGGCATTTGTTGTTCATACTGCATTGCATTATCAACCTCATTTACATTCCCTGCAGCACCTGGCAAAGGCTTGATTGTTGAAGGGGTACTTTTAATAGAAACGATCTCATTTTTAAAATTCTCAATATAATAAAAAAGATCAATAGTCTTCCCGTTTCTTAATACAGTAACCGTAATGGTTTTTGGCAAATTACCGTCAACTACTTGATTATAAATAGTAACTCTATCTTGCACTGTTGCGGTTGGAATGGTATTAACTGATAGCACAATATCTCCAGGCGCAAAACCTAAATAAGTACCTATTGAGTTCATAGCAATAGCTCCAATACGTGCTCCCACTGGCTCACCTTTTTGATATGCAGTCGTTAATGATAGATATTCAATAAATTGGGGTAAATTTTCAATACGTTTAATAAAAGGACCTGGGTACACGGTAAAATGGACTGCATCATCCCTGTGTACAACTGTATGCCATTCGGCTGCTGAGTTAAATAAAGGATCCGATTTAGCATCATTTTCATGTAAATACAAGACTTCTTGCTGTCCATTGTTACGCAATAATATAACTTTATTATTAAAAATACGTATAATTTGAGCGTCTTGTATATTGTCACCTATTTTATAGCTAACCTCTTGATCTGTTTTATTGTCTGCAATTAAGACGCTATTTTTTTGTTCATCGAAACCTACAATAATAATACCTTTGAGTGTAATATTTAAAGGTTCCAAAAAAGTTGGTTTAGGTGGCTCTGGTATTTTTATCTTTTGCGGCGTTGGTGGGGCAGGAACTGGCTCTATAGGTTCAGGGATGTTTATTTTTGGCATTTGTTTTATGTATGTTCCAAACAAATCATTTTCATAAATATGTCTAATATTTATAGCTAAATTTTGTTCTTTATGCTGCATGCTATACAAAGTAGGCTCAATATCTTCTCTTACAGGCACAGTTACTCTCATTAAGTAAATCAATAAACTAGTAAAAAAACATAATGTAATTAATAAACTATTGATCACCCAAAAAGGTTTTACCATCCGGCATCCTCTATTATCTATTTTTGTTAAACCTACTTTGCCTAACATGGTTGTGTCAACATTGATCTTAATCAGGTGCACTATTTGACTTTGCTTAGAATACCATGCTTACGGTGTTGGTACAGTATTTATTATTTTTTTAATAATCATATCAGTTGTCACATGTGCAGCTTCAGCATGATATGTTAATGGTATACGATGTCCAAGCACCCATAATGCAACTGCTTTTACATCATCTGGTGTAACAAAATGCCGTCCCTTTAAAAAAGCATGTGCTTTTGAAGCATTATATAAAGCTAGCGTAGCTCGAGGTGATACTCCATATTCTATATATTCCGTCAGTTCTGCAAGTTTATAATTTGCTGGAGCACGCGTTGCAAATACAATATTAACAATATAATCCAGCACTTTATCATCGCAATATACGCTATGGACTAATCCATGTGCACGTTTAATATCTTCTTTATATACCATTGTAGACAACGGTATTGGATTAGACGATCGTTTTACAATCTCTTTTTCTTCTTGTATAGCAGGGTAACGAACCGAAAGCTTGAAAAGAAATCGGTCAAGTTGTGCTTCTGGCAAACGGTACGTCCCTTCTTGTTCTATTGGGTTTTGCGTTGCAAACACCAAAAAAGGATTATCCAAAGGATACGTTGTTGAACCAATAGTCACTTGACGTTCTTGCATGCCTTCTAATAAAGCTGCTTGTACTTTTGAAGGGGCCCTATTAATTTCATCTGCTAATATAAGATTTGCAAAAATAGGTCCTTTTCTAGTTTCAAATTCATGCGTTTTTTGGTTAAAAATCAAACTCCCTATTAAATCTGATGGCAATAAATCTGGAGTAAACTGAATCCTTTTAAAATCCAAGCCAAGAGCTTTGGCAACAGCCTTTACCATAGTTGTTTTTGCAACACCGGGAACCCCTTCAAGCAATATATGTCCATCACACAGAATGGCTATTAAAATCGCTTGCACAATATCTGCCTGTCCAACAATGGTTTTGCCCACTTCAAGCGTAAGCCCATGAAAAAGATTGCTCTCTTCTTTAATAAGCTCAATAATGGTTGTTGATGGTATTTGTTTTTCAATCATATACGCATAACCTTTAAAAAAAGTTCACAAGTTTCTTAAATATTGTAGTATATTCTACAAACATTGACAATCTAGGCTAACCGATAAATTTTTGAAAGGACTATTTGTGATTATTTCTGGCAAAGAGATTGCTAAAAAATTAGGTAAAACTATTTTTATTGAGCCGTTTACCATATTACAACTCAATCCAAATAGTTATAATTTACGTTTACATAATGAACTGTTGGTCTATAATGAACCCGTATTGGATATGAAAAAACAAAATACCTGTACCAAAATTATTATTCCACCTGAAGGCATTACATTACAACCACACAAACTGTACCTTGCTCGTACTGTTGAATATACAAAAACATTGGACATGGTCCCTATGCTTGAAGGAAGATCTTCTATTGGAAGATTAGGTCTTTTTATTCATATTACAGCCGGTTTTGGCGATGTTGGGTTTGCTGGCTTTTGGACACTGGAAATGTTTTGTGTACAACCGATACATATTTATCCTGGTATTGAAATATGCCAAATTTATTACCATACCATTGAAGGCGCATATGATGCATACGTGAGTAATAAATATCAAAACAATAATGGTATTCAACCTAGTTTATTGTATAAAGACTTTGAAAAAATTTTTTAAATAAAAATTTTTATATAATTATTGCATATTTTTGAACACTTTTTATATACTCTTCTAGAAGTTAATAAAATGTTGTTTGGACAAAAATATGCACTTTTTAGTACTGCTCGCTTTTTGTTGTATAGAAATTCAATTGTATTCATCTGAAAAAACCTTTGCAAATTTTTTTACAAATTTTTTTGTCAAAAAAAATACCTCTTTGCCCGTACAAGAAAAAAAAGAAAGGTCAATAAAAGAAATTATTCAATCTTTGCAAGACACCCAAAAATTGGATGTAATACTAGACCAATATCAAAATAAAATTGATGACAATACTTTATCTGACCAAGAATGTTTACAACTCATGTACATTCTTGAATACATTGATATAGCAAATTACAATATTTTTAAAAAAAATAAAAAAAATATATATGAAAAAATAAAAAACAGATCTCAAACATTATATTATGCAAGCAAAGAGTATATTTATTTTAATAAAAACGGTATTGGTAGAAAAATTATAAACAATATCAACAATGCAAATAACAAGATTATATCAATAGTTGAACAAAAAAAAGAATTTTTAAATCAATTAGAAGCTAATGAATCTTTCATATTTAAAAAAGTTCAACAACAAATCAATCAATCACTTCAAACAATTATATCCAAGCTAAAGCAAGAAAAAGAATTGTTGAGCCAACAGTATAGGGATAATTTCGATATAATCCAAAGCAAAAAAACCAACCTACAGAATGAACTTAGCCAACTTAACTCTACCTCTCCCAAACCTTTACCCGATGATCACGAATCATTAAAAGCTTTGATCAACGAAAAAAATCAATATACCAAACTTGTTCAACAGGAAGATGCCACAATACAAAAAGAGGAACAAGATTTAGAAACATGGAATACAATACAAAAATTAAAAAAGCTATTAAAAGAAGGTGAAAATATTAATGAAGAAATTGTTTCAAAAGCAGAATCACTCTATTATCAATACAACCCTTTTGCAGATTTTTCAGATTTTAATGTTACAAATGCAAAAATCCTCGACTTACAAAGGCTTTTTGATGAGTTCCCGCCTTTTTTTAAGGAACATAACATTGCAACACCTGCTATTTCCAATTACAATAACAAAAAGGAAATATTAATTTTTGATTCTGAATCACTGAAGCAAATAAATAGCAAACTTATCGAACTAGAACAAAAGTTAAACGGTACGAAAGCAATTTCTCAGGTAGCAATCAATAACAAAACACGTTACCAAGAATTATTAAGCACTATCAATCTAGCTATTGAACAAAGAAAACAAGCTCCAGTAAAAGACTATAATAAGAAAAAAAATGATCTTGAGATAAAGATAAATGAAGTTCGTTTCGAAAGAAAAAACTTACAAAAAAATTATTCACTTAAACTCAATGAGATTAATAGTAAATTAAACAATCCACAAAACCCCCTAAAAGCAGAAACAATACCAAACCAAGTAACAATATTTATAAACCAAACCAAAGAGCTTTCGTTTATTGGGTCTTTTTATGCGCGATGTATCAATAGCTCACTAAATGAACAACTTTTCAGAATTGATCATTGCTATCAACCTGCAATAGTATCCATTGGTCAAGAAAAATCAGAAAACCCATTACAAAAAGTGGTACAAAAAGTAAAAAACGAAAATGCGCCTCTTAAAACAAATGCCAAAGAAATCGAGTCGTATTTGTCTGAAATTTGCTATATATTATTAAACGATACTCAAATTTCATTTTTGTTAAATTATTATAATGCTTTATATATCTTGCTTACAAATATATTTCAACAACCCACAATTGACCAAAATTCGACTCAAACTATTTTATATGAACCTATAGTAGAACATTGTCAATATATTTGCACGCAATCAATTACTTTGTTAAAAGAAATTGAATCCAAATTACTAAGTGATGATCGCCAAAAAAAAGAATGGACTAATTTAAAAAACAAATTTACTGATTTACTAACAAATTTAAAAAATAAAGAAAAAGCACCTTCGAATAATAGTTTACCTGATGAAGACAAATTTCAAATAAAAAAAGAGATAGAAAAAGAGTTAATTAATCAGCAAAATACACTTATTTTAGAATTTGAAAATTTACAAAAAATAAGGTTAGAAGAAAAGAAAACACCTGCCCAAATGGAACAGCATTTTTTAAAGAGTTATTCTCATATTATAACTGTTTTAACCCATTATGCATTGATAGAAAGGCTTGAATTAAATAAATATACGAATGAAAAACAAACTGAGTTAACGATAGAAAATACCAAGTTACAAGATTTAATAAATACAATGCATGAGAAAATACAAGAGACAATAACTCAATTGAAAGTTGACATCAAAGAAAAACCAAATATTTCTTGGAATGAAGAATTAATATTACATGCAACTATTATTGAATTGGCAACCATGTTTTATCATATAATAGACAAATGCATACTGAATGTATTTAAAAAAGACACTTTTTTTGGTGAATATTTGACCTTAGAAAAAGATCGTTTTAAAGACCAATATAATGAAATCAAGAACCTGCTTACCAACGATCTATTTTTTGGAGATAAAATTATTGAAACAATATGTGAGCCAAAATATAAATATTGTGTTGATCTGTTTAATCAAATAAAGTAAAGATATAAAATATGATTTACTATGTATTTTTGTTTTTGATGACGCAATACCTTACAGCTTCTAATCCATTTGATGCATCAATAATACAACCCAAAAAAACCTTTAGTAAAGACAATAGCTTTACACAAATTAAATATGAACCAATACTAAATTTACTAAAAAAATACCAAATCAAAGGCTCTTTTTTATCTTCAAACTGGACAAAAACCAATCAAATTTTATACATTTTACAGTATTTTGATTTGGGAGCAATACAAGTTTTTAAAAAACAAGAGCGTCATAATGATTTTAAGGCTATACAAAATGGTAGTTGTTCGATTAGAAAAAATATATATGAACAATGGTTTTTACATAAAAATAGTTTTTTTATAAAAGCTACAGAAAGCGTAGCTTTAGTCAAAGAACTGTATTTAAAAGAACTTAATAAAATTAATTTACTAGACAAAGTACATTTTGCAAACAAATACGTTATTAAAGCTCTAGAAAACACAATTGTCGAAATTAGTACTGAAACTGAAAAAGAGCTTTTACAAGCTAAAGAAAGCAAGGCCAGATTAGAAAATGAAGTGCTAAGCGCACAAGAAAATAAAAAAAAAATAACGGCAAAGCAAATTTCTGAGCTTGAAAATAACATTAAAGAGCTTAATCTAAAAGTGCAAAAACTAGAAAAGGATATATTAGATTGGCAATCTGACTTTAAAAATGTAGTGGGATACGAAGAAACAACAACCCAAATTATTCTCAAACGCCAAAAAGATATTAACGTAATTAATGAAGAAATAGCAAAAATTAAAACCAATAGAACTCCACTAATAGATACTATTAGTAGCATGACTGATGAGCTGGCGGCTTATGAGTCATTACCAAAAGAATCCGTTCAAGAAAAAATACTTAAAACATTAAATTACATAAAACAATATAATGAGTTCAAAACAAAACCGGTCAACATTCTCGAATCATTGGTACAAAAAATAAATGTCCTTGAACCTAAAGAAATGCAAACTGCAAAAGAAAATATAATAAACCATTTTAAAGAGCTTAATTTACCAGGTGTAAATGTGCAAATAGAAAATATATTTGAAAAAGATGGCACTATTAGCAATACCATCATAGAAATATTAAAAAAATATCTTAACCAAAAAGAACTTATAAATATCATTAACAATACCAAAGAAACAGTAAAAAGATTAGGAGACCAAAAAATAAATTTAGACAAGCAAGAACAGTCTTTGAATGAAAAGCTAACCACAATTAAGCAAAACACAAATGCTATATTGGCAGAAAAAATGCCAAAATTTATAAACACAGAACTTGCTACAGCCGAAGGCAATAAAAGCGAAATCATTTCCCAGAAAATAAATAATAAAAATACAGAAATAAAAGAGCAAAAAAAAATTATTATTAGTCAAGAAAAAAAACTACAAACGCTTAAAGAAGAACTATCTCTACATGATACTGTTATTAATCAAACAAAAGAGAATACATCAAATGAAATAAAAACAATCTCGGCGAATATCGCAAACCAAAAATTAGAAAAATTAAAAAACATTTCTTATGTTGAACAAGCAAAAAAGTACATTGATGACATGGTCACTTTATATCAAAATACTGACTCAAAAAAACATCAAAAAGACAGCTTCTCAAAAATAAACTCAATGCTAACCATCGCAAATCAGGTAACTGTATTATTATATGATTTAAACATTATATTGCATATGCCGATTCCTAAAAATATAACCTTGGAGTCTTTAGAAGGTGGGTACAGCGAAAAACTTGACACTCTGGACTCTTTAAAATATAAAGCAGCTAACTTACAAAAAAAAGCTGAAAACAAATTTGCCGCATTCAAATCTGCCTTATTTAGTACCAGAAATACAAACATCTCACAACAACGTTCAGTGACAAACACAACCCTAAACCCAGATAATAATTTATATTGTGAAATTGATAAAGAGTTATTTGAAAATATACAAGCCAAAATAGTAGCTGTAAAAGAAGATCTTGGTACTATGATTACTCATACTTTAACTTTGGCAAACTCTGTTGAAACAGAGTATCAAAAACTGCTTGCTATTAAAAACATTATATTCATACCGCTATGCAATGAGTATGAACAAATTGTTAAAATAACAGAACCTTGGCTAAAACATTATAAAGAAACCATTGAGCCTATAAATATACAAAATAGCAAACAAGAATACGCAAACAGTATATCCTTTTCACAATCACTCCAAAATCCTAAAGACCTATTAATTACTAATAATGATACCTTACTTATTGCAGAACTTTTTTTTACAGCAGTGAGTAATCAGCTTTCAGCTAAAATAAAAAATATAAAAACGACGAACAATGAAGAAAGTGATAAAAATAACGATCAATTTTTTAAAGAGGTCTTGAACAACATTCTAATGTACCAATTAATAATTAATATAATCAAGTCAACTCAACTAAGATGGTATGCTTTTTCAAAAGAACAAGCAAACAAGATTAAGCAAGCCTTTACTGAGCTTAATAAACAACTAGTGTTTAAAAAAACAGAACTTGCAGTAGCCTTAGCCCCACAAATTGAATCAAAACAAAACATCCAAAAAGATATATTTTTAAATAACAATGATAACATTGACGGCCAAATTGTATTAAAAATAAAGACTATACTGGATTTAAAAAAATACTTTTTACAACTTAAAACTCTTTTTACACATAAAATTAAAAATCACCCTAGTCAACCAGGAATAGTAAAAGATAAAATTAATGAATATATTAATTTTATCGGTCAACAAAAAAATGTTACTCAACAAGGCCTAGTTGAACAAATTGCAAAAAACATATATTCCAACCTTTTAAAGGAAGCACAAGAGCTTTTACATTTTATTCCTAATCATAAAAAGTCAACCAATCCCTTTGAGTAAAACGTACAGATTGCCCAATCAACACAAAACCCTTGTAGCTTGAACACTATTCGTAGTACAGTAATCAAAAATATATGGAGGACATTAAAAAGGAGTTCAAATCTTATGAAGCAGTGTAAAAAATTAATATTTTGCCTGACAATATTTTGTTATATGCAAAAAATAATTACATCAGAATCTAGCACTTTAGATAATTTTAAAAGTTGGTGGGCAAAGCAATTTGTACAAAAACAAGCTGAACAAAAAATTGAAGCGACAGTCGATCAAGCAGCAAAAAAACTTGATGAAAATTTATTTACAAAAAAAGGTCTTTCAACAAAATTAACCACGCAAAAAGATGGGGTATACACTGTAATTAAAAATACCTCAGAAGAAAAAGCTATTCAACTTAATGGCTTTACTTTTGTGGAAGGACAACGATTAGTTGATTGTGTGGTAGCATATAATATACAAAACAATGATAATAAATACTCTTTTCTTTTTAGAACAGCTGTTCTAGATAAAGATGGAGTAAAAAATAGCTACGCTTACATCGGTACTTTAGATACAGAAACCAACAATTTTAACTTAACTAACCATTCAGTTGATCAAAGCCCACTTGCTTTTGAACAAAGTAATTGCAAAAAGAAAACGTATATCAATAATCCAGTTGGTATTGCAACAGATGGAAAATCCTTTTTTTACAAACCACAAGCAGTAGATGATTTATATAGCTACTCTCATGGAGTCTGCGCTGACAATATTGAACCAAATTGGATCGCAAAGCAGTATGGTGGCTATTTAACCGATCTAACAACATCAAGACTACAAGCTTTGATTGGTGATACAGAAAAAGGCAATCTTTTTTTTGGGTCTGCAGTGCCAAATCTTTACGTATTGAATCAACAATATAAAAGTAAAGTATCAAGGACTGCATCCTTCATAGATGTAGCGGGAGAAGCAATAAAGGAGCTTTCTAGTTCAGTCGAATCAGCGTTAAAACCAGGTAGTAAAATAGTAGAAAACGGTTATTTAATAAGTGCTAATGAAGGTACATTAATTTATGGCCGTATGTTTAACTATGAAAGTTGGTTTGACAACGCTAAAAGAAGAGCATTTAACAAACTGAAAGCATTTGGAAGTAAAGTATTACCAACAGGATGGGTTGACGCACCTACATTAGATCAAGAAAAAATATACCGTATCGGCTATTATGCAAAATTTTTTGGCGACACAGCGCCATCTTTAATTAAAGACACTGAAGATTCAGATGAATGCAAAATGCTAAGCCCTGTAGAAACAGTACTTTTTGGGGATCCTTTAAAATACTATAATATGGTTCCTGGAGCTGCTTCTAAAGACTTTGCTGTTATATTTTTGGGAAGCAGCAGAGGTATGCACCTTGCAATCCAACAACAAAAAGGCTCTTTATTTCCTAATCTATTGTCATGGTATAAAATATTAAAAACACAATTATTTGTAAAAGGTAGTTTTTTTGCTGAAAACAGTAATTGGGACCCAGAACATATTATCCCTCGGCAACTTTTTATTACCCGCCAACAAGGCCCAGATGAAAAAGAACACAATTATTTAATTATAAGCACACAAAAAAATGTGTATTTAATGTTTACACCGCTTGATAAAGTAAGTAAAACAATAAATGAAAATTATAATGTAATACTTATAAACTTATATGATGCTAAAGAAAACAACATTGTAAAAACAGTATTACACGACGATCATCAAGCCAAGAATGGGCAAAGTATATATGTTATTGTTGAAAATCAAAGTCAAGCGGAAGAAAATGATTTTTCTAAAGCATATTCAATGGTTCATATAAATGATTTTGCAAGTATTTTACAAGAAGCAAACAACGAATGCCTCAAAGAAGGCAATAAATATGAAAGTGCAAATTTACGCTGGGTATTTCCTAAAAAATCTGCTCAAGAAAAATAATTATAAAATATAATACATACTTTACAAAAAAGGGAAGCAAAACTTCCCTTTTTTATTTTTTACAATACACTTAACAATAAAATTAAAAATTTTTAACATTAAAAAATATATGTACACATTTACATTTTTTGTCTTATTCTTTTTTTCCATTGTGCAAACAACAGTTATAATTGGTAGCCAACAGGACCAACTCACTCCCAATAAACCTTTTTATGATGTTCTTAATTTGCAAACCAATCAAACTAAAAAGACTTGGTGTGACGGATTTTTTTATTTAACAACTGGATTGCTTGCTACTATAATATATAAAGCAATCATAAAAAAAGGCACCGGCCCCTTGGAAAATAAAAATCCCAACTCACCGCATAATATTCCATATGCTGAATCTATTGACTATGACAAATACGGCAACCCAATACTATCATTAAAAAAAGATTAGCAAAAGCAATGTATATCATCTTTACACACCTCTTTTTCTCCTTTTTATTGTGCATTTTATATGTACCAACTGCATGCACTGTGACCAACATAACACATGATCCCAAAAACATTGCCAATAACTATTTTTCTAAAAAAAATTGCTTTTTTGCAACAAGTTTTGCAGGGTTTTTTGTATTATTATATTTGAAAAGTAAAACAAGTAATGTAAAAAAAATTGCCCAGCCAAGCACAACAGACAAGCCAGATGTAGCCACAATAAAAAAGCCACCTATAGAAAAACAAGACTCACTAGATTCTGTTAATAGTTCAGTTGACATAGTAGAAAATAATCTAGGCAATAAACAAAATGAAGACGAAAAGCCTGAATCCAAAACGCAAAGCTCAATGAAGCCAGAAAATGTACCTTTAGAAAAGCAAGATACAACCACAAGAGAAAATCTACCTACAGAAATTTTAGTAAAAGATAACATTGTACCTCAAAAAATAGAAAAAAATGATTTGGGCACAGGTAATTCATCAGATACCAAAAAGACCGAGAATGATGCAATCATTGCACAGTTAGTATCCAACGAATGGATAAATAATTTTCACCGGGAAGGGATCGATTCAGATAATAATCAAGAAGAATTTTTGGGTAACTATTATTTTCAGCACGACAACGATATCTATGAAGACAATTTTCGCATAGCAATAAATGATTCTTTACAAGAACAATTACCGAAAAAAAACATATCAAGCATTGGCAATTGGTTGAATGCAACTGATTTTATTGCATGTGTGCTGACGCCACAAGACATTACATCATCAGATACCAAAGAGCCCGAAAAGTATCAAGAGGATTATTATAATCCGGAACATCTATACAATAGTCAACGCCTTAAGACGTTTGCATGTAATTTATCATATATACTAAAAAAACCTGCCATTACAAATAAGTTACCTAACAATCCATTATGCGAGGTAATAGAACTTAATATTCTAAAAAGCTGCCCGCACAATTCACAAACAAAATGCCTAAAAGGATTATTTAAACAGTTTTTAAATAATGTAATTCAACAATACAATCCTCAAGTAATAACAATAGCTATTAAACCTGATCTTGATGATCTAATTAAAAATAATATTAAAATAGCTTGGGAAGAACAAAATAATTCAATAAATGATACAGTGAAATATGAGTATACAGCAAACAATAACTGCAGAGTATCGTTTTATGAGTCTCTATTGAAACCTCAACAAAAATCCCAAAATCCACTTAATTAAAATATTAATATTAGCCCAGCCTATGCCCTTCAATAAAACGCTTAATTTGTCCAAACTGAAATGGATTTTTTTGAAACTCTTTTGATAAAGCATATTCTATAATATGACCTTTTTCCATTAAATAAATAGTGCAGTCCAAAGATTGCACAAGACGTGGGTCATGTGAAGCAATAAGCAGCATATAGTTTTGTGTGGCTAGCGTTTCTATAGTCTGAACCACTTGTTTAAAAAGTTGCGGATCAAGGGCAGAAGTAGGCTCATCAAAGCACATAATAGCTGGTTTTAAAGCAAGCGCGCGCGCAAGGGCTACCCGTTGTTTTTGTCCACCAGAAAGTTGCGCAGGCATTTTATGTTGTTGTTCTACAAGGCCAAACTGCAAAAGCAATTGCGTTGCAATATCATGTGCCTCTTGAAAACTTTTTTGCTGTACCCGTTCTAACGCAATAGTAACATTTTGTATTACAGACAAATGATCGAACAGATTAAACTGTTGAAATACCATGCCAACTTTATGTTGTGCATGAAACCAACTTAGATCTGTCTCTTTTCCATCTAACGCAATACTACCACCATCGGCTGTTTCTAAGCCACACAATATGCGTAATAAAGTTGATTTGCCAACCCCAGATTCACCTAAAAAAAGAGCGATGTGGCCACGTGCAACAGTTACTGAAACATGTTCTAAAATAATTTTTTGATGAAACTTTTTATGTAGCTTATTAATTGAAAGCATGAGTATTCATCCTTTTTTCTAATCGATAAACTACATAAGAAATAGTCCAAGTGACTGCAAGATACAACAATGCCATAAGCGCAAAAATAGTTATTGAATCATATGTTCTGCTTATAATAATTCTTCCCTCTTTTGCAAGCTCTGTGACCCCAATAATAGAAGCAAGGCTAGAATCTTTTATAAGGGTAACAAATTCATTGCCAAGCGATGGCAATACATTTTTTACCGCTTGCGGCAAAATAATAAAACGTAAAGTTTGCATTTTTGAAAAACCAAGTACATACGCAGCTTCCCACTGCCCTTTTGAAATAGATTGTATGCCCGAACGCATTACTTGGCTGATGTACGCGCTGCTGTTTAAGCCAATCATAATAGACGCTGTCCAAAAAGGATCTAGCATGATGTGCCATTGGGGCAACACATAGTAAGCAAACAGTATTTGAATAAGCATTGGCGTACCGCGAATAAGATTTACATATAAAAACAGCACCGCTTGCAAAACCGTGCTGTGTATGCGTTGTCCCAACGCAATGCACGTGCCAAATATAATGCCAATACAACTACTAACAAAAGCTATTTCAAGCGATACACAGAGCCCTTTTAAAAGCTGAGGCATTGCGCTGAAAAAGAGTTCACTATTAATCATCATTTTTATGTACCAGGTTCAGTTTTAAACCATTTATTAACAAGCATTTCAATTTTGCCTTCTTTTTTTAACTCTTTAATAGCTTTATTTATATCTGCAAGTAGTTTTTTATTATTTTTTGAGACAGCAAAAGCATCTTGTTCTACGACTTCATCTATAATAGTATAAGCAAACATATCTTGCTGCTTTTTGGTTAAGGCTTGCAAAGTCGTTTCCTTGCTACCAACAAAAGCTTTTGCTTGATCATTTTGTAATGCTAATAACCCATCACTTGGTAAATTTGAAGAAAGACGAATTAAAGTAATAGACTCTTGATTGCTTAAAAAATTATCCGCAAAATATCCTTCGTTTACTATAACTTTAACTCCTGCCAAATCTTGTATGGTATTAAAAACAACTTCATCTTTTTTATACACAATAACAAGCGGATCATTAGCATATAAAACATCGGTAAAAAGAACTTGTTTTGCTCGTTCAGAGGTTGGATTAATACCGCCAATCATACAATCAATATTTCCATGCACAAGTTCTCCTATTAATGCTTCAAAAGGAAGATCTTTATACACCACAGATAATCCAAGCTTTTGAGCAACTGCATTCATAACCTCTATATCAAACCCAACAATAACATTATATTCATCAATAAAAGAGAATGGTTTATATTCAGCATTGGTTCCCACCATAATAATGGCATTATTATTTTCTATTTTGGCTTGATCACTAAAACGCAACTGTTTTATGATATAATAACCTAAAAAAACGGCAAAAATAATAAAAAAAGATACAGCTTGTCTTTTCATGTGCTTAAAAAATCCTACTAAATTAAAACAGTATGCGCTCAGTGTAAAATAACAACAAAAGATTAGCAAGGTTAGACTAAATCAATTTATAATTCAACATCTGTCAGTCCTGTATGCGGCATGCCGGACAAAAAATGCATATGAAGATGAAAAACTGATTGTCCAGCATTTGCTCCATTATTAATAATTAATCTAAAATCTTGTTTATTCGGCAAACTTGATCCAACTTGTTGAGCTAAGCAAAATAACTGAGTACCTATTTCATATTGATTTGCGTTTAAATGTGCTACATCTGCAACATGCAGCTTTGGTATAATTAAATAATGTATGGGCGCTTTTGGAAAAATATCTTTAATAACAATTGCATGTTCATTTTGTACAATAATATCAGCAGGAATAAGGCCTTCTATTATTTTACAAAAAATGCAGTTGCTTGAAGTTGATTGCATATTGTACCTTTGCGTATTGTATATACTTTCCTATTTATGATAATCGTTTATAAAAAAAAAGGTATTCCATGCAGAGTTTATTTTTAGTTTTTAAAAATAAACTCTACTATTGTAAAGTAATCTTATACAAAAAAATAAAAAAGATATTTGCATGTATTGTATATTTCGAACTTTATTTGCGTTATTGTTCGTGTCTTTATATAACATTCATTGTTCAGATGCCCAAGATTCTGCATTATTTTATAAAGATATTCGTCTAGTTATTCGGCAAGTGACTGGTGTTTATTGTCAACCAAATGCAAATAGCCGATACGAGACACAAAAATTACATCGACATACTGTACAAGTTATACAAGAAATTGATAGAGATTGGGTGCAAGTGCAAGTTGATGACAAAACAAAAGGCTACATCCAAAAAAAGTTGATTCAAAAGAATATATGCCAAAATCCAGAAAAAGTTTTTTCAGATGATTTATTTTGGAGAGGGCACAAAAATTTGATGCGTATTAAATCCAGCGCAGTATTAGTATATCCCGCTTCTTTTGTCAAAAATCAATCTATAACAAAGCTTTTTTGTAATAGTTATATAAAAAAATTTGACGACTTGAATGAATATACAAATAATGAGTTTATCCAGATTGAACTTGCAGATGGCTCCTGTGGATGGATTTGTTATGGCTCTCTTGAACCTATTGAACCACTAGACATGGACGAAATAATTAATCGCGTTACCGAGTTTGTTGGTATTCCATACATATCTTGCAAAGATAATAATCCTGTTCCATTAGATGAACTTAGATTTTTAACAGTAACGTATTGGCGTTTGGATAAGTATGTTCATTATGATGGTAATATAATTGTCCATGCGCAAGTCGCTCAAGAAGAGGTAGATGTTTTTCAAGAGCTTTTTATAGCTCAATACCCAATCGATAAAATAAAATTAATAGAATCATATAGCAGGATTGATGGCTATTCTTGCGCCGACAATAACTCATCTGCATTTTATTCAAGACAGTTTACAAACGGCATATTATGGTCTTTACATGCAATTGGCTTGGCTGTTGATATTAATACACGCTTAAATCCATATGTGTTTTTTAAGTATAATCAAAAAGATGATTTTGTAGGTCCCGTACAAAGCAAAGAATTTGTAGAACTACCTATTTTAGGATTAATCACAGATGATACTTGTTATAATGCATTTATAAAACGTGGCTGGAAATGGGCTGGGCAGTGGAAAGAAGATTTAAACTATCCCTACGATGATTATCAGCATTTTTATAAAGATGAAGGTCTAAGTCCAGAACTTACAAAATTAGCGCAAGATAATGAACCAAAACCAAAAGCTATTTTGCCCATTTATAATCAAAATAGCTCATATTTATAATGTATTGGTCAAAGCCAGACAATTACTATTTGCAAGAGTATTTATTATACCCACTATAATTACTAGCTTTTTATCTATACAAAAGTAATTTCATAGCATGACTCAAAACTCAACACTGCACAGATACGATTTTCAATTATATTTTTTACAGTAGAAAAACAAATGGCAAAATGCTTATTCAAAGGGAGCTTTGTTTCTTTTTATTTCAAAAAACATCTCCAGGAGCCATTATTGCTTATTTTTAGTTGCTTTTGCCTAGAAAAATGCCTCTTTAGCTTACCTTTTTCAAGCGATTAAAAATGGCTTCCAGAGCTATTTTATTTATAAATATTTCTATTTGACATTATTTTTAAATGCTATATACTAATGATAAGTGGATGTTATAGGATTTTTATAAATGGAGATTAGTATGAAAACCTTACAAAACTGTCTATATATAAGCTTTTTTAGTATAATATGCCTGTTAACTGAAACAAGATTGCAAGCCTATGAACAAGACACATTTGGCCAAAATGTTGCAAAAGCAGTCCTTTTAAAATGGTCCCCCAAACCAGAACACATAAAAACAACTAATTATGCCTATGCTGAAAATCAAGATGCTGAGTATGACTCAGAAAAAGAAAATGATTATGAAGATTAAATAGGTATATGTATGTGAAAAACCCTCTCAATTTAATAATCAATTTGATTTAAAAAATGGTTTGCTTTATACAGTTCATCTAATACAAAAAGAAGCTTTTAAAAAGCTGAGAGAGCTTAAAAAATATCAAATTAATAATGCCATTGGTGCAACCGATTATACCAAGTATAAAATTCAAGAGGCTCAAAAAGCATACCAAGAAGGTCTACAAGAAAAAAATTACCGTAAAAATCACGACCATTAAAAATATAAAGACCTGGTATGTTTATTCTGCGTTTTTGGTAGATGCATTAGTTACTTTTGCTGCAAACCAATCTTGTATGGTCTTTTTAAACTGTTGATCTTCATTATAATCACTTAAAAAAAACGCAGGGCCAACCGTTACATCCACAGGCACACGTTTAATAAAAAAAGATCCGCGTGGATATACATTACATAAATTATGTATGTATATTGGCACTACAGGGCGTTTTAACTTTTTGGCAAGCAATATATAGCCATCAAAAAACGGCTGCAACTTGCCTGTTGATGATCTGCTACCTTCTGGAAACAAAACAATATGTGCATTTGTTTGAGACGCAAGCGTAATCACCTTTCGCAAAGTGACTGCAGTTGTTCTTGCATTATGCACATCAATAACCTGTGCAAAAATAGCCAGTATCCATCTCAACAGAAAAGTATCCATTAACTCACTTCGTGCAAGCCAAATATGGGGAGATCCTTTAAAAACTATCCCAATTAATACAATATCCAGTGATGATTGATGATTAGCAATAATAATAGCAGGCTCATTTGGGATTTTACTAATCCATTTATAGGTAATGGGAATAAGCAAACAACGCAGGACTACCGTATAAAAAAAATCAATTATCTTAAATAAAAATGTACTTGAAAACCTGTTAAAAGGCGAAAGACAACTGGCCACCAGCACCACAGGAATCAATGGAATACAAATAAAAAAAAGCAAAAATCTTACTAAAAACGTATGCAGCAAAACAACTATGCTTTTCATGCGTTACCCCGACCAGTATATAAACTGCACTGATCATGCACACGCTTAATATAAATGGTGGCGATTAAAGCTATAATAATAGGATAAAATAAAACATACACTAGATCTTGTTCAACAGTAGAAAAATAAGCGCCAATAAAACTAATTATTTTATAAAAACCTATTAAAAAACCAATTAAAAATAAGGTAATTGGCAGATTAAACAAAGCCATTTTGTACCCAAACCAAACAGATCTAAAACAATTTTTAATAGATGGCTTGAAATCTAGCAAAAACAACATTATCCAGATCCACAAAAATAACCAGACATTACCATGTGTTTGTAAAAAAAATACAAGCCAAGGCACAAAAAGTTGATAATTAAAATTAAAAATCATATAGCCACAAAGCACTAATCCAGTTACGAAAGCTCTTGACAATCCATATAATAAGGTAGTTAATGCAGCTGAAGGAATATATTGCAGCCCCTTGGAAATAATATAATGACCATCTTTTTTTTCCAAAGTTGGCCGAGCAAGAAGAATAACAATATATTGAAAGATAGGAAAAGCCACTCTAATCAATGATATTGTTGCAGTCGATTGCGTATAATTATAACGAAAATATAAAAATGTAACCAAATGTAAACTAGATAGTATTGCCCAAATAAAACAAGTTACAAGAAAAAAGTATAACATATTTTTGTATAACTGTTTACTTAGCTTGTACCAGCTATACAACAGCAACAAAAGTGTATCTTTTTTAAATAAAGTTAATGAATTTTTCCATTCATACAAAATAGTCAGCATAAAAAATCTCTTTTTAAAAAATTTATTTAACTATAGCAAATCACGTACAAAGAGGCAAAGGATTGGACTACATTGTTTGCCATATTGTATTGTTTGCTATTCCTAAATAATACCCTTATATTAAAAGACTTAAAAAGCTTAATGCCAACCCAAACTTAATTTTAAAGCAAATTTGAGTTTATTTTTATTTAAAAAATATTAATTATTGACTTTTTTTAAATTTTATAATTAGGCTTATAATATATTATTATTGAAAATTTGAAAATTATGATGCAATATGATAAATGCACCAATATATGATCGTAAAAAACAAGTGACCGTATGAAAAAATTAATCATTGTTGAATCTCCTGCCAAAATAAAAACTATAGCCAAATTTTTGGACAGTAATTATGTAATTATGTCAACTATGGGGCATGTTAAAGATTTGCCAACCAAAGAAATAGGTATTACTTTAACCGATAACGATATTGCTCTTAGTTATGTTATATTAGAAGGCAAAGAAAAAACTATTGCAGATATTTGCAAAGCAGCAAAAAGTTCGGATGAAATTTTCTTGGCCCCCGATCCTGACAGGGAAGGTGAAATTATCGCATGGCACGTAGATCAAGAAATAGAAAAAGTTATCAAAAAAAATACCAAAGTGTACCGTATTGCCTTTAACGAAATTACTAAACCGGCAATTTTACAAGCTATAGAAAACCCCTCAACAATCGACACTCATAAAGTTGCAGCACAACAAGCAAGACGTGCTTTAGACCGCTGGGTTGGATATGAAGTCTCCCCTATTTTGTGGAAAAAATTAGCGCCAGGACTTTCTGCAGGGCGTGTACAATCAGTAGCTTTGCGAATGGTTTGTGATCGTGAAGAAGCAATTAGATTATTTAAACCCGAAGAATATTGGTCTATAGAAAGCCAGTTTTTATATAAAAAAGAGCCTTTTCATGCAATGCTTTCTCATATTGGCAAAGATGCAATTGCTATTAGTAATACTGAGCAAGCAACTACAATTGCACAAGATATAAAAAAAGAACAGTATGCAATAGAAAGTGTTACTGATAAAAAAAGATTAAAAAATGCCCCACCTCCTTTTATGACCAGTAGTTTGCAACAAGCAGCATACAACAGGCTTGGTTTTTCTGTTAAAAAAACTATGCAAATAGCTCAAAAATTGTACGAAGGCGTTGCCTTGCAAGATTCTTCAACCCCGGTGGCGCTCATTACTTATATGCGAACAGACTCCTTACGCCTTGCAGATTCAGCCGTAAAACAAATACGCGCGTTTATTGATACTAGTTTTGGTAAAACGTACCTTCCCAAAGCTGTTTTAACGTATGAAAAAAAAAGCAAAGCAAAAGCGCAAGACGCTCACGAAGCGATTAGACCAATCGATGTGCATGTTACTCCAACTATTGCTTACAAATATCTGGAAGAAGATTTTGCAAAACTATATGAGCTTATTTGGCAACGTACGGTTGCCTGCCAAATGAATCCGGCGGAATACGCACAACGATCAATAGTAATTAAAGGCGGTGCATTTACCTTTAAAGCTACAGGCTCAACATTAACTTTTGACGGGTATTTAAAAGTGTATGGCGTTGATGAAGATGATGAAGACACTAAAGAAAGTGCAATACTGCCTGATGTTAAAGCGCAAGAAAAAGTTGATTTAAAAAAAGTAAACCCTAAACAGCATTTTACCCAAGCACCTCCACGATATTCGGAAGCATCTTTGGTTAAAGATTTAGAAAAAGAAGGTATTGGCAGGCCAAGTACTTATGCTGCTATTTTAAATACTATTCGGGCAAGGTCGTACACAACACTTGAAAAAAAACGCCTGTTACCAACCGAACTTGGCATGGCAGTTACCAGAATGTTGGTAGAAAATCTACCAGATATTATGAATCTTAAGTTCACTGCGCATATGGAAGAAGATTTAGATAAAATAGCTAGTGGCAGTTTAGATCGAGACAAATTGCTGCGCTTATTTTATAAACGTTTTTCTAAAGATCTTAAAACATTTGCAGGCAAACATGCAGGAAAAGCTGGTAAAATAATTCAAATGACTGAGCTTGATTGCCCCACATGCTCAAAGCATAAGTTAGCAATTTTGTACGGCAAAAGTGGTGAATTTATTGGATGCTCTGGTTATCCAGAATGTACTTTTTCAAGTGCATTTGAGCGCATGGAAGACGGTTCACTAACATTAAAAGCACCAGAACCACCTCAACTTCTTGATGAAACCTGCCCTAATTGCGGCAAGCAGTTACGCATATTAAAAGGCAAATTTGGGCCTTTTACTGCTTGTTCAGGCTACCCAGATTGCAAATATATCAAGCAAAACAAAGCGCCATTTGCCTGTCCTTTATGCGGCAAAGATGTGACACAAAAAGCTTGGCGTGGTGGCAAATTTTGGGGGTGCACAGGATACCCAACGTGTAAATTTGCCTTATTTGACCAGTGGGAACCAACACCATGCCCAAACTGTCAATGGCCATTTTTAATACATAAAAATAATAAAATTTATTGCGCTAATAAAGAATGTGGTTACAAAAAACAGTAATCTAGACATCGTACTAAAAAAATGTTAACTTGTTGCGAAAATGTAACCAAACGCTTAAAAGGTTTAGCTTGAAGAAATTATTATTTTTATCTATTTTATTATTATCAACATTTTTGGTACAAGCGATGTTTGAAAATAATCTCCCATCACCAACACAACAATATTTTATTTCACCACAAGATACCGCATTTTTATTAAAAAAAACTGTAAACCCAAATAATGAACCTTGTTTGCATTCGTTTTTTTCTAATACTGAAGGTTATATAGTTAGTATTGCTTGCGGGGTAATCTTAACCCATGAAGAATACGAAAAATATATCACTGCTTTAGCAAAAATAAAACATCTACCAATGCCTGACAATACACAAAATATAAAAATCGATAATCAACAACAAGAAAGTTAATGTATTATATCAACATAACTACAGAGGAACTGCTATGCAAAAACTATTTTTTTCATTAACATTGTTACAACTATTTTCTTTGTCTGCAAATAATCCATTTGATAATGGACAAAATCCATTTGAAAACTTCAGTTACTTACATCAAGCACCATTCAACTTAGTATATGATGTTACTAATGTTTTAACAAATCAAGAACCATTGGTTTATGCAGATAATAAAAATAATGTATTTTTTTTATTGCCTACTGGGCTAAGCTATGAAGAATACATAATAGCTTATAAAGCATATTATGATAAAGTATTAGCAAATATTAATAATGAAAATAACACAGAGAATGTTACTAATGAAACCAACAAAGATAATGAAACAGTAACTGGAGAAATTCTTACCCCTGCCCAATCAACTGAAGAAGATCAAGAATAATATCGTATAAAAGTTGCTTTTTATACTCGTCTTGCTAACATGTTAAAAATTTTACCTATTTTTAACAAAAGGAAGAGTAAATGAGCAGCTACAAATCGTTAAGCGATTACAAAAATATCAAAAATTACCATGAGACCGTACAGCTGTTACGGTCTTTTTTTTTAGCTAAAGGCTTTTTAGAAATTGACACCCAATCACGTCAAAGTATTTTAGCAGCGTGCGAAGACCCAAGCAATATTACCGATTATTACATTGCAAGCCAGCGTTGGCCATTGCCTCAAACTGGTCAAATGTGGCTTGAATATGAACTGCTAAAAAACCCTGAACTACCTGGACTTTTCTGTTTCACAACTAGCTATCGCAATGAAAAAAAACCTAATCCAGAACGTCACTTGCGCATATTTCCTATGTTTGAGTTTGAATCACCCGGTACGTTTGCTGATTTACAAAATCTGGTCAAGGAATTATTACAATTTGTAGGGTTTGGAAAGTCTGAACAGTTTAAACAAGGGCTTTATGAAGACATGGCAACTTGTTTTAACACAAGCATGATTGAAGCGTCTCATGAAGAACAAATAGCAGCCTTGTACGGGCCAGTATTCTTGCTTGAAAAATTTCCGCTCAGAACACAACCATTTTGGAATATGAAACAAGAAAATGGTTTAGCCTTTAAAATAGATACTTTGCTTTATGGCATAGAAACGATTGGTGCAGCAGAACGTAGCACTGATCCTATACAAATGAAACAGTCATTTTTAACCATAAGCAATGGTGCTTACGCTCAACTTTTGTATAATCAGTTTGGTAAAGAACGTGTAAACAAAGAGCTAGAAGCTTTCCTTTCATTACCTTTTTGCAAAAGATTTGGTGGCGGTATTGGCATTGATCGTTTAATCAGAGCTTTGACATTGGCAAAAGATGAAGCGTATCAAATAGGCATGATGACTGGCGCCAAAACAGTATCGTTGCAAGTACCATAAAAGCATTTCTTTTAACCCTGAAAAAACTACAGCCTTGCATTTACCCATAGTTTTTTTATAGGTTCTTAAGAAATTGTTTTTACCAAACTAAGGAGATTGTTATGAATAAAAAAATAATATCGTTACTGTGTCTTACAGTAAGCACAGGGCTATTGAGTGATATAGCCGTACCTAACCATGCTGCAACGATTCAACAAGCAATTCAATATGGTATTAAAAATTTGTTAACTCAAAAAAAAACAAAGTCTAGATCAAAATACCATTATGCATTTACAGATAAAAATGTTTTATTTAACGGTATGAAAGAGTTTAAAAAAATAAATATTACAGCGGAAAACAACAGTGTTACAATTTATATGCAAGAAAATGAGGAAACAAACCAAGATGTTACGTTAATTGGACTTCCTTCAGGTATTCCTTCAGTTAACTTGTATCCTGAAAACAATAATGGGATTTTTATCGAAGTTTTGACAGATACTGAATTTAGACGTCTACCTAATCACAATTTACGTGTAACGAAAAAAAACATGACTGATTCTGAAGACGGTTTTGTAGAATGGGGTATCTTTAATAATAAAAGGGTGCTTTTTGCACCGATTGGCTATAAATCACCTGCCATACAATTGCCAGAAGACGCTACAACTCATCTTATAGAAGAAGGTGCTTATGTGGATACAGATCTTGCGTTAAATGGTATCTGTTTAATTAATGGGATAGTCTATGTGATTGCAGATTTACAAGATGTTACTATTCATTTAAACGAAGCAACGTGGCTTATGAATGCTAATGACTTTGCTACGTGCGCTTTGGTTTTGCTTGCCAATGAAGGCCTTAAAATTACGATTCAAGTGGACGAAAACATGGAATGGCGTTCGCATTTAAATGCACCATTTTATGTGGTACAAGCTGGTCCAGGAAAAGTTGAAGTGAAAATAGTTGCTAATGAAAATAACAATTAATAAATTTGCATACTAATTAACAGGGGAGGTGCTATCATACTCTCCTGTTTGTAAAAAAATTTTTTTAAGATATTGTGCAAATTCATATATAATAAATGCAAATAATAGTAAAAAGTGCTCTTTTTTTTAATTGGTTGATTAATGGTTGGCTTTTTCTAATTTATTTATTAAATCTGTTTCCAATTGCTTAAAACATCTTCTTAAATGTATGTTATATATAGTTTTTTGTACGCAATAAAATAATGTGTTGTATATAATGAAAAATGGTAGTTTACGTATATTTTGAAAGCCAAAAGTTTTTAGTACCGACTTTTCTTTTACTCCAGCAATACACAAGTTTATTATACAAGTTATAATAGCATAGGTAATTAAATCGCTTTTTGTTTGGGGAGAATACAGTACGCAGAGCTTTTTTTTAATAGTATCTGGAATTATTATAAGGCAATTATTACAATTTTTTTGATGCAAGTATGCTTTTTGGGTTAATAATTTAATTTTTTCTAACTTTTTTTTAATATCATCATGACTAAATAAATTGTTTCGTTGTAATGTGTGGTTGTAATAATCGCGTTCCACTTTCAACATGATAAACCCAATTACTACAGTATTAATGCATATTGCTCCTGTATTATGCATTAAAAAAGATGAAAAAATAGTTTTAGGCAGCAGATAATTAATAAATAAAGGTATTTGACAAAACATCCAAGCCCAATTGTGCTTTAATGACGGAGGGGTAAGCAGTGTTTGATCAATATATTCTAAAGGAGTCTTATTGTATGGCAAATTATCAATATCAATATTTGCAAGTGGATTTTGTGATCCATTAAAATATTGAAATGCTAAAACAAAGACAAAAAATAACAGTGCTGTATGTTTGTTTAGCATAATTGTCCTTTTTGTAACAAGTATGTGTGATTTTGATTGATAGGGTTAATTTAATTATTACATTGTATTTTATTGTAAAAAATATATATTTTCAATCAATATATTTTGTTAAAAAAAGAGTAATGATGATAAAAATAATAATAGTTGCGTTGCTAATTCAATATACGCCTTTTGTTATCTCTTGCTTGGATGACGTACCAACAGAATGCTTACAAATGATTATTAAAGATGCAGGGTGTTTTGATATTGTGCAGTATCTAAAAAAAAGGGCAGGTATAAATGTTTTAGCAAGTCTTGAGCAGAGAAAGCGAAATATTTATAACCTTATGCTTGTCAATAAAAAATGTTACCAAGTGGCATCTAGTTGTTTGCAACAGGAAGAAGATCTGGCTAGTTGTTCTAATTTATTTAGCTGGTTTAATCAACTAGTCGATTGTCCAAAAATAGATTCTTTTGATTTGGCTGGAAAATTAGGTTTTTTACGTTATATTCAACTTAATAAAAGTATTATATTGATGGTTGAACAATTGCAAAAATCTACAAAAAATAAGCTGCCTGTATTACAGCAAGGTATGGTATCTTTTTTCAATGAGTACAAACATTATATTGATCCAAATATATTTTATTTTTCCCAAACAACTGAAAGTATTGTCCCTTTGCCAACGGGATGCTTGAGGTCATTTACTCAAAAAATTGTGTATCCAACAGAATGTTTGTTGATCAATGCTTTATTCATACCAATAGCTATTATTGCATTTTATTTAGAAAAATTAGATCCAAAAATAACTGCTGAAATATTGATACACGGTACTTTAAAAAATAAAAGTCTTTATATTGAAAATTATACACAACAAGAGATTAGCAAATTGTTTTATATTCGATATTTATTATATGAAAATCTACGCAACAGCTCATCTAGCAAGTTGGTTGATGATTATATGATAAAGCAGTTCCAAAAAAACATACCAGAGATAGCACATGATTTTTATAAAATAGAAGAACCGTCAATAATGGAGATGCAAAAAAAACTTGAAACGTACGAAAATGAACATATAAATATAGTAACAGATGCTGAAAAGTTAACTATAAAACAGTTTATTAGCAGAAACATATCATTCGATCAGTATATACAAGAGCTCTTGCATGATCCAAATAAGAAGCTTGATAATACAGCATACTTGCAATGTGCAATTATTTAACTTAACATAAGGTGATCATCTATTAAGGTAATTATAGGGGAAATAAAGCTATGGAGGTTTTGCTTTTTGCAGGGTCTTTGCAAGTTGGCTCTTTAAATAAAAAATTGTTGCGAATAGTTAAAAAATATCTTGAAGATAAAAAAATTAAGCATACCTTAATTGATTTACTTGATTTTGCAATGCCTGTGTATAATCAAGACATAGAAAAAAGTACCGGGATTCCAGCAACGGTACAAAAGCTTGCTGAGTACATTAAAGATGTAGAGGCTATTATTATTGCAAGTCCAGAATACAACGGTACCATTTCATCACCCTTGAAAAATACTGTTGATTGGCTTTCGCGATGCAAGCCAATGCCATTGACAGATAAACAATTACTCTTGCTTTCCACTTCTCCGAGTCAATTTGGCGGTGTGCGAGGAGTTTGGCATACGCGAGTACCATTTGAAATGTTGGGTGTACATATGTATCCTACTATGTTTTCTCTTGAACGAGGTAATATGCAGTTTAATGAAAAAGGTTTGTTGATTGATATAACGGTTGAAAAGCGCTTAAAAAAGTTAATAGATGCGTTTATAGTACATATCCAAAAGTTCGAAAAAATATAACTATTCTTAATAAAAATAAAAATTTTTTTATTAATATAAGCATTAAGGCATATTTATTACAAACTATAATTTTTATACCATTGTAAAAAGTGTGCTACTTTGTACATACTAAACAGTGATATAAGTATATACATATATAAAAAGAGGAAAGTATGAAGGTTTTTATAACTATTGGAGCCATGTTGGCGGTGTCGTTGTTGCAGAGTATGGAAAATGATACATTGGCTTATGTTGTTGTATACCGGAATTGTAAGTCTAGCGGTAATATACAAAATATTAAGCATCTTGATAATCCAATAATATCAAAAATCTTAAAAAATCATAATTGTGCCAATAATTATATTGAATATCCTAATACGCAATCTAATTGTTTGCCAAAAAATCTTAAAAATTTTAAAGTAAAATCAACAGGTGATCTTCAAATAAAAAATTAATAATGTGGGATACAGCGTATGCATTTTCAAAGCACGTTATTGTTATCTTCATTAAAAAATAAATATATATCCTACTTAATTGGTGGATTACTTAATTTTGTTGCGCATAATGTAGATTATATAAATCAAAAAGCGGTTATTAGCAAGCCGGTTGTTGATATGAGTTCTTCCTATCCGGCATGTCAAAAATCACCAATTTCAGGACAAGAAACACTTTGCAGAAGGGCAAATCAAGGATTATATAATGAAACAGTGACTTCATTACATGTTGTTGCAGATGCAGTTAAAATTAATGTTGATAAGGTTATCTATGGATTTGATGATAATGGTCAGCCGTATTCGACGTTTTGGACCCTTGTTGATGGCATAACATTATTAAAAAAAATTAATCCTGTATTAATTGGTATGATCCCTTGCCTGGAAAATGAGTATCAGTCAAAACTTTTTTTATCTGAACCATGGAATGGTTTTTCTGTGGGAACTTATTTTGTGCGTATACCACAGAAAGACATCCAAACGCAATATGCTGTGTACATACCTTATTTTGCAGATAATACGTTTAGTATTGCATACATAGAAAAAGAAAAAGCGTTATGTATTGAACAACGGTCTGACCAGCAAAAACGGGGTTTGTTTGTTGCGTTATTGCATCGGCTAATAGTGTATGCTGCGTCTGAAGATGCTTCCAGTGTAGTCCCTTATGTGTGGGGTGGCTGTAGTTTTAGTACGCCAAACGACAAAAATGATTTTTTTTATGCGCAGGGTTGTTGGCATAGGCCATCACAAGGTGAAACTTACCAAGGGTATGATTGTTCTGGTTTGATTTGGCGGATGGCTCAAGGTGCAGGCATACCTTTTGTGTGGAAAGTATCAAAGCTAATTGGCCAGTACTGTAGGCCAGTCGATGAAAATAATATGCTAGAAGAGGGTGATATTATATGGTTTGAGGGCCATACTATGGTTGTTGCAAGTATACATGGTAACACATTAATAGAAGCTGCGGGATACTCTACAGGTTATGGTTGTGTGCATTGTATACCATTGTCAAAGCGCTTTGCAGGAATTAACACGTACCAAGATTTGTATAATGCTTATTTGAATAAGCAGCCTATTGGTTTATTGGATGCACAAGGTAATGAATTCAAACAAGTATCTGTAAAATTACTCAAACTTATGCCGCCGTATCAGTAAAAAGTATACATAAAAAAATCTAAGCGGAAAAAGCTTAATAAATACATTGAATAAAGAAAGTGTTGCTGAAAAATAAGTACAAGTAAATTTGCATCAATGTATAATATTACTGTTTTAAAATGTATTATTTAACAGCAGGCTTTAAAAAAGTGTTTTAATTATTTATTATCATTTGATTTATGGTGTGCCTGGTAGGATTTGAACCTACGACCTACGGATTAGAAGTCCGTCGCTCTATCCAACTGAGCTACAGGCACAAAATTATGCAATAAATTATACCATTAAAAATAAAATAATCTATAAATCTTTTATATCTAGAGTATTCAATTGCTGTTACTTACAAATAATTTGGTAAACTCTTGCGCTATTTCAGTGAGCCTTTTATAAATTTCTGGAGAGATATCAGCTGTTTGATAAATATTGTCGTACACTGTTTTGTAGACCGATTGTACATAGCTTATAAATTGTAAAGCAAATTCTGAAACATGTTTTGGAAGTACCGAGTCTAAAAAATTCTCTTTTAATAAAAAAAGTTGTAAGGTATTTTCTACAAATGAGTAGGTGCTATGCTCAGGTTGCTTTAAAAGTTCAATAATAATTTTACCCCGTGCAAGTTGTCTGCGTGAAATTTCATCAAGTTCTGTCCCAAACTGGGCAAAAGCTGCTAAATCATGATATTGCGCAAGCTCTAATTTTAAAGCTTTGGTCATTTTTTTAATAGCATTAGTTTGAGCTGCTCTCCCTACGCGAGAAACAGAAAGCTCTGTATCCACTGCCGGAAACACACCTTGGTTAAATAATTGAGTATTTAAAAAAATCTGACCATCAGTGATAGAAATAAGGTTGGTTGGAATGTAAGAAGTAATATCATCGCCTTGAATTTGCACGATGGGCAGTGCAGTTATAGAACCACCTTTTTTTAATTTTCCAGCACGTTCTAATAATCGGGAGTGAAAATAAAAGACATCTCCAGGATACGCTTCTCTGCCGGGTGCTCTGCGAAGTAATAACGACATTTCACGAAAGGCAACTGCATGATTACTTAAATCATCATAGACAATTAAAACATCTTTGCCTTGATCTCTGAAATATTCCGCAACAGTGCACCCAACATATGGTGCAATATACTGATTTAAGACCGCATCTCCTGCTTGAGCATTAATAATAATGGTGTAAGGCAAGGCGCCTTTTGTTTCAAGTAAATTAATAGTATGTGCAACATTTGCTTGTCTCAGACCAACGGCAACGTAAATACAGATAACATTTTTGTCTTTTTGGTGCAGAATGGTGTCAATTGCAATAGATGTTTTTCCGGTCCCACGATTACCAATTAAAAGCTCGCGTTGTCCTTTGCCTATCGGAATAAGTGCATCAATTGCCAAAATGCCTGTTTCTAGAGATTCATTTACAGGTGAACGCTCAATAATGCCTGGAATAGTTGCCTCAATTGATCGTAATTCTTCGTATTCTAAAGGTTCTAAGCCATCAATAGCATCGCCCATCGCATTAATAACTCTACCCAAAAGGTTTTTTGTTAATCCTATTTTAAATAAAGAGCCTGTCCGTTTTACTGCTTCTAATTCACGTACTGGAATAATATTAAAAAATAAGAATACAGAGACAACATCTTCATCTAATTGAAAAACAATTCCTTTATTGCCTCCTTCAAATAGTACAAGCTCATTTAACAATACATTTGTTAGTCCATGTATTTTGCAAATATTATCGCTTACTTTTATAACAATCCCAATTTCTTCTAGATTATCTTCAGGCAGATTTTTAAGAGCTTTTTCAAATAAAGAAGCAAGATCAGTTGTATGCATTTCCATTGTAAATCCTTTTATACCATAACTTGAGCTTTTATAGCTTTTAGAGTTTTTTTAATAGAACTTTCCCAAAGAAAAGTATTGCTTTGAGCTCGAATTCCTGCAATAAGGCGCCGATCAATTGAAAAAATAGGTTTAATATTTGAACGGGTTATATTATAAAGCATTTCTGTAATCATATTACGTTTTTCATCGCAAATAGGGTGAGAGCAGCGTATTTCCATAGTCATTCTATTATTTTTTTTTTCGCATAATAAAGCAATTTTTTTCAAAATAAATGGCAAAAGATGGATACGTTCGTTAGAAATAAGAAGCAGGCCTAATGTGAAAATACTTTTTGGTAAATTAAATTGTTCAATTATTTGAGAGAGGCATTTTTTTTTCAATTCATGATGATTTAAAAAAGAGACTTGTAGCAAATTTATGAGCCGAGCGTTCTTAACCAGAGCTCCATAAGCTTTTTCAATTGCATAATAGTGTTCCATGCTGATTGTGTCGGAAAAAGTGTTAAAAAATGCCTGGGCATAAACATTGATGAGTTTATAAAACGATTCTGTTTTTTGCATAATGCTATATACCTTCTTTTGAACAATAGTGGGCAATTAACTTTTCAATATGCTCTTTACCATTTTCCTCATTGTTAAAAAAAGATTCCAGTTCTTTTTCTGCTTTAGTGAAAGTTTTAGCTAGAGTGTTTTTTTGGTTTAAAATAAAGACTTGTTTTTTTTGCATCAAGCACTTGCGATTATATATTTGGTCTGTAAGTTCCTGTTTAGCAAGGTTTTTTGAGATTCTTAATTGATCAATTGAGCTATTCCAAAAAAGCAACTTTTGCTTTAAAATCTTTTGATCAGATGCTTCTTGTACTAGACTTTTTTGTACCGATTCTACCTCTTGTGCTAAAAGCAATTTTTTATTTTCAAAAGCATTGACGTTAGCTTGATCATTGAGCATCTCTGTTTTTAATATAGGAAGTATATATTGATAAAAAACATAAAGAAAAATAACACTTAAAATAAGCATGTTAAGTAATTTAAAACAAGTATCTATCAATTCATTCATAATGTCCTATTCTTTTGTTTTAGATGCTCAACAATAATTTTAGCATACTCTGAGCTTGTTGTTTCGATCAAAAGAGTGTTTATGCAAGATTTTGGTGGTATGTTTGGAAGTTGTATTTGGACATCAGCATCATTCTGTAATTGTGGCTTATTAAATTGGCAGTGTTTTTTAAACTCCTGCCAATTAAGCTGCCTCAAATGAAATTGCTCCATAATGTACAATTCTTGCTGGGCAATTTCATTACGTACTTGTTCATTTGCGCCTTCTTCATTTTTTATTACGTGCATTACCGGCTTGAAAAGCACATATCGTAAAAAAATATAAGTAATAAAAAAATTAATGCATTGAAAACATAAGGTAATATTTACATTCACCGTATGCCCTTATTTAAGGTTAACGCCTGTTATACAAAGAACAATAGAAATAATGAAACAATATATTGCAGATGTTTCAACTAGTCCCATTGCTATCATCATAGTTGTTCTAATTTTTGATGCAACATCAGGGTCTTTTTCTTTTCCAATGCCTTCGCAAGCTTTCATGCCAATAAGCCCTTGACCTAATGCTGGCCCAATGCTGCCTAGGCCCATGGCAATTGCAGCCCCTATGAATGCTGCCGCTTTAGCGTAAAAAATTCCTTCTTCCATGATATATTCCTCATAATTTAATGTTCAATACTATTTTACTGTAATTTTAAAGTCTAATGCAACTCGTTTTTAAAGAATTTGTAAAGTAATTTGTCAAAGAATATCAAATATTTTATAGTTAATGCTAACCGAATAATAAAAAAGCGGCAAGGAAATACTGTTAACAAAAAACAGATGACTTACTCCAGTTCTAATTTTATAATTATTGTTTAAAGAAAGAGTGTACTTTGATAAGCAAAATTAGTCGATCAAAAATATTGAAAGTAAGTTACTTCATAGATTTAAGTAGGAAGAAGTTTTTTTTTAGTCTGTTTGCTGTGTTTGTATGTTTTTGTTATAAAATAACATATGCTGATATAACTCATAATGGTTATGTTGGCAATCAGATGGATACAACACGCGCAGCCCCTGATAGCTCTTATTTTATAATTGAATTATTAAATCAAGTTAAAGCAAAAAATATTATCGAAAATTCTTTTTTTATTCGTACTAATAAGCCTGTGTATCGTAATCCTCTTGACTTGCCTTTATTTAATGACTTTAGACCAGTAAAACGAAGAAGTGTTCTTTTTAAAAAATCAATCGAAATAGTACCATTTTATACGCATATAAATCATGTTGCGCTTCATCACAAAGGGTATTACTTGAAAGATTATCTTGCGCTTGATCAAGAAACAGTTCTTGTAGCTTTACATGAAGTGGTTGATATATTAAAAAATATTAATGATTCCTTATATTTTGACCTAGATAAAATATTTGGTGCGTTAAAATATGGTTTTGTAGAACAACGCCGTGCCGGCGTTTTGTTTTCCGGAGCAAGCAGCTTTGGAGAAAGTTCTATTTCTTTGTCTGTGCCTTTTTATTATGTTGAAAGAAACTATCAGTTAACAGCAGCAGACAAAAAAGCGTTAGAAGAGGAGTTTGGCGTTTCTACACAAAAAGAACAAGATAGGTTTAAAAAAAATCATCTTATTAGTGATAAGATCGGAATAGGTGATTTGCGTATCAACATCAATTTACCGTTGTCTGAAACATGGAAAGATCATCTGGAATTAGTTTTTTTAGTAACCATGCCAATCGGAGGTGCTTTTGTTAAAGGTATTGCGGGTAGCGCATTTGTGGGTTCACCAACAGTACCTGTATTAGATGCTAATATTTTATTTGATCTGCTTGTATCAGGAAAGCAAGAAGAAGTTTTCCAGACCGTTAGTGCTCTTGGGCTTGATGCTTTAGATAGTCTTTCTGCAACTTTACTTGAGCAGTCTCTTACTAATGAACGTCATTTTAGTCTTGGATTTGGTTTTGTTAATAAACTGAAAATTAAAGATTTTTTTAAGCATAGATTTTTAAAACGTTGGTATTGGAATTACAGTTTGACTTGCGAATATGTTATTCCAAGTAAACATCATCGATCATTTATTAGCAAGATTGATAAAAAAGTAATAGATAGTCTTGATTTAGCTAATTCTCAAAATGCAGCAAATACGTTACAGACTTTTACCCAAGAAGCATTAGACAGATTTTTTTTAAGATCTTTTAGAGCGAAAATTCATCCAGGTGTTGTTGTAAGGTCCTATTCTACCTTTATTTATAATGCTTATAAGAAATGGCATTTTTGGATAGGATCAGATTTGTGGTTTAAATCAGCAGAAAAAGTAGTTTTTTTGGATGCAAGCGCTGCTGTGCAAGCATCTTTAGATCGTCCAAAAGTTAAAAATTCTTATGGGTTAGCATTAAGTACTCTTGTTGGCCTTTCTTATAAACAGCAAAAGGAGGCGCATACGTTAGAAATGGGACTTACTATATTTAGTACCTATTGCGCTCGAGGAGTTGGAAAAGAAATGGGTATTGCATTAAAACTTGCTGCTTACTTTTAAAAGTGATAATTGAGAGTATTGTATTTTTAGTCGATAAATTTTATGCAAAACAATGTTCATGTAACCAGCAATAATCAACTTATTAAATTACAGGGTACAGTAGAGCGCATTCTTTTTTTAAATGCACAAAATGGTTACACCGTTTGTGTGATTTCTTTGGAGCAAGAAAGTGTTGAAACAATAACTGCTTTTGGCACTTTAATGTCTATAACTGTTGGCACTCTTATTACTATTACTGGTAGTTGGATTACTCATCCTAAGTTTGGCAAGCAGTTTTCAATTATGAGTTATGCTGTTTGTCCGCCAGCCTCTACTGTAGGTATAGAAAAATATTTGTCATCTGGTCTTATAAAAGGAATAGGACCTGTTTATGCAAAAAAATTGGTTGAACTATTTGGCTCAAAAACGTTAGATATTATTGATAAACACCCTGAAAGGCTGAGTGCAGTTTCTGGTATTGGTCCAAAGCGACAAAAAGATATTATTGCAGGATGGATAGAACAAAAAGAAGTGGCTCATATAATGCTTTTTTTACAAGAAAAAGGAATAACGCCTGCCTATGCAGTTAAAATTTATAAGGTTTATAAGCAGCGTGCTATTGAAATTGTATTAGAAAATCCGTATCGATTAGCAGAGGATATTTGGGGGATTGGTTTTAGTACGGCAGATGCTATTGCGCAGCAGCTTTCTATTGCGCATGATTCAGTTAAACGTTGTAGGGCTGGGTTGCTTCATATATTACAAGGATTGTTACAACAAGGAAATGTATACGTAGAGTTAGAGAAACTTAAACAAGATACTATTACCTTGCTTGCTCTTGATCATGAAGTTGCTCAAGCAAAAATAAAGTTGGCATTGCACGATCTGTATAACGAAGACAAAATTAAAGTTGTTACAACGACTGAAAAACATTTTGTTACATTGGCTGGCCATTATGCAGCCGAAAAAGGGATTGCAACACGTATCAAAGAAATACAGCAAGCTAAAACCGACTGGTCAGTACAAATAGGAGATTTATATACTCTTTTAAGAACTAAAAATGATACTGTTGTTTCTTTAAATGAAGATCAACAAAAAGGGGTAATGTCTGTATTTTCAGATAAAGTTTCTATTATTACTGGGGGTCCTGGCACGGGAAAAACAACATTAGTAAAAGCAATTATTACTTTATGTGATTTTGCCAAAATTTCATACAAATTAGCTGCGCCCACAGGAAGAGCTGCTAAACGATTAACAAGCAGTACACAACGTCAAGCTATGACTATTCACCGTTTGTTAGAGTTTGATCCTGCAATTATGGGATTCACCAAAAACACTCAAAATGCGTTGGATTGCCAGCTACTTATTGTAGATGAAAGCTCAATGATAGATATTTTTTTGATGTACGCATTGCTTAAAGCAATGCCAAACGGTTCCCATGTCGTTTTTATTGGAGACAGTGATCAACTGCCTTCGGTAGGAAGCGGCAATGTATTGGCTGATTTATTGGCAAGCAAAGTTGTGCCTACTGTTTGCTTGACTCATATTTTTAGGCAAGCCCACCAAAGTTTAATTGTCATTAATGCTCATAGAATTAATAAAGGTGAATTTTTTAAGACTTATGATGAATCTATGCCTAAGGCAAAAGATTTTTATTTTATTAAAGAGGATGATCCTGAAAAAATTACAGAGCATATTAGAGCAGTATTTAAAAACATATTGCCAAGCCACCATATTTCAAGTAAAAACAGTGCCGTTTTAGTGCCAATGAATAGAGGTACGGTTGGTACTATTGCGTTAAATCAGTATATGCAAAAATTACTTAATCCAAATACTGGCGATGCTGTTTTGTATGGGTCATATACTTTTCGTGTTCAAGATACGGTAATGCAGATAAAAAATAATTATGATAAGCATGTATTTAATGGTGATATTGGTACTATTGTTGGTATTAATAAGGCAGAAAAAACAGTTGATGTACAGTTTGATCTGTTAGTGGTATATGATTTTAGTGAGTTAGAGGAGTTAGTTCTTGCCTATTCTATTTCCATTCATAAAAGCCAAGGTTCAGAATATGATGCTGCTATTATTCCTTTGGTTATGCAACATTATACTTTATTACAACGCAAGCTTTTATATACAGCAGTGACAAGAGCAAAAAAACTATGCATTCTTATAGGCCAAACCCAAGCATTTTATATGGCTATTAAAAACCATACATTCCAACAAAGAGTTACTTTTTTAAATCTATTTTTAACTTCTGACCTAAAAGCACGATAAAAAATGAAAACAGCAACAGTTAATAAGTAAGCAAAATGCAGAATACAAA
Source organism: Candidatus Babelota bacterium (assembly GCA_003963225.1). Taxonomy (GTDB): domain Bacteria; phylum Babelota; class Babeliae; order Babelales; family Vermiphilaceae; genus AWTP1-30. Next base: position 218,913 of record RXKB01000004.1, on the reverse strand, counting down.
AAGGTCGATATTAATTTTGATCCATCGTTGCCAAGTGATTTAGCGCAAGGGTTTGTCTCTAACCAAAATAATATATTATTTTAATACAATTTTTTATCTTATAAAAGGCTTTGGCAATATTGGCTTCTATTACAATTTAAGAACAGCTTTTGCATAGATTATTAAAACTAAGTGTGCAAGAAGAAACTTTTAAAAGCGAATATCAAAAATTGCCAATAAATGATCTGGTAAAGAAACATAATGGCGAAATTGATGCAATACAATCTGCTTTAGAACAAGATACATTTTCATTCGCCTTTTTACTATTTTGCTTGAAAACATAAAAAATGAATACAGCGTTCAAATTGTTGATGATATTTTTTGTTAGATCAGCTGAATAAAGCATGCAAAAATACATCTATTGTTAATATCGATAAACCTGTAGTTTCTAAATGTACGTTGTGTCAATTAGATGTCTTGCTTATGTTAAATCATTCTATATCTCATACTATATATATTCCATATGACAATATTATAACTAATGAGCTTGAGGGTGTAAATGAACAAAACGGTATTGATAAAGAAAAAATTACTTCTTATATTGAAAAAATAGAGACAAAAAATAAGCAATCTATCAGAAGAAAGCAATATGTTGATAGAATGCTTATTGGGCTAAAAATTATTATTTTTGGTATTGGTTTGTGGCTAATTCATAGATGCTTTGCAAATAATCCTATCCGATGTAAGTTGGCACTTTTATAATACCAATTTTTTCAAAACGTTTTTACTGCATTATCAAGTTTAATAACAGCTTAATACATCAGCCATTCTTATTAAATAGAGATACTTTCTTTTTAAAGACCAGCGCTAATTTCTTCTTGAGCTTTTAATTTATTTTGCGAGTTACTACATTTTAAATTTAAAATTGTTTGCATATGCTTTTAAATTAACTATAATTAAATATATATTTTTTTATAAATACATATTTTTAAAGGTAATTAAAAATGAAAATAAAAATTGAAATTATTTTTTACTCGTTTCTGTTTTTGATAGGGATTAATACCAGAGCTGCTGAACACAATCTTATCGCATTTTCATATGAACATTTTTTTGATCCTTATTATCCAATTATTACTAATGAATGGCCACAAAAAAATTCTCAAGAAGAAAAAATCTTGGCAAAAGCGATTGAGAGTATGCCATTTGAATTGCGAAATTGCGAAACAGAAGCGGCGCTATGTTCTTATTTGGAGGATCAGAAAATAAACTTGTTTAACGCTTTAAAAACAATGTTGCCTTCTACTGTTGTCAAAAGGATGCAAAAAGCACAATCATTTTTTGATAAAAAACTATATAATTTGCACTATATTGAACAAAAAAAGGAAGATAAAAAACCTCCTCACATGTCAATTGAAGAAATGAATCAATTAGATAAAATAGTAGAATCTTTTAATATTAAGTCTGACAGTGTTTCTTATAATGACGATAGCTTTGATTATAGCGAGAACCTAATCGTAACAAAGTTTAATTCTGATAACATGTCTGCAAATCATATTTTAATGTTAGAAGAGAGCCAATTAAAAGCAATGTATACAAAACCGGATTCTTTTTTATATACCATCGGGCATGAGTTAGTTCATGCAAAGTGTAATGATACTGAACTTGAGATAATAGTTTTGAATATTTATAATTATATTGAAAATAAAAAAATTAAAAATAAAAAAGATGAAATAAAATATAAAAAATTATGTTCTCATTATTTACAAAGTGGTGAAATGCTTGCTGATATTTATAATATAGCAAAAAGTCAATTTACTCCTGAACAGAAACTTTTTATCTATACAGGTGGTATGAAAAAAACGATAGACTGGATGAAAAAAGAGAACATAGATATCAATTCAAAAGGATATTGGGATTTTATTCCCGCAACAGGGAATAAAACCCATCCAAAAGATGGCAGTCGGTTGCAAATTCTTGCAAGAGCATATCAATTAGTGCAGTTAACTTTATATGGTAAAAAATAATAAATGTAGATATACAATTTTATAATATTTTTTCTTTTCATTTTTATTTTACTGTTGATTGTTTTAATAAAAGTAAAGATCATTTGAGGTTAAAAATCGATGATGATGTAAAAATTGAATTAGAAAAAAGCCAAATTTTTATTAATCTTTTTAATATATTGATTGAACAGGTAAAAAATAAATATAAGCTACCAATAAACCATAATATAACTTTGTTAAATGATCTTGCTAAAAAAGGAAAAGCAATTTTTTTGCAATTCTTATTGAGGCTTTTCAAAATAGATTATAATTATAGATCCATTGGTGATGCGGATAAACATGTAGAAAGTATAGATACTCAAAGTACTGTTTTGGAACTACATGTATTGCTTAGGTTACGTGATAGTATCATTCATGCTATCAATATTCCATCTGAAGATTTTATATTAAGTATAAATGAATCAACTGAACAAAAACGGTCAATCAACAAAAAAGGATGTAATCAAGATCCAGATTCAATACAGGTGGGGCTAAAGAATGTAGATAATAATCGAGCAATAAAACCAAATAGTTCTTCTCAGGATAATGATAAAATGCATAATAATAAAAAGATTAAAAATACTACATTGTATAAAACCATTTGATTAACATTAATGACCATTGTTTTAATGGCGGCAATAGTTAAATATAGATCATTTTTTAAATTTCATACTATTCTAAACTAGTATAGCCAAGTATAATGAAAAATACATTTCTTAATAGACTTTTTGTTCCTCTTGTGCTTTTTATATAAATGCAATAGTCTTTGCCTAACATCTTTTAAAAGGTGAAAGTTATTGTAGTGAAGCATGGTAAAGTATATAAAAATTCATATTTTAAGATTGTTTTGTTTTTCCATATTTTAACAATACATCCTCAAGAATATGGACCTCATGAATACAAAGGGTCTTCTTTTTTGCAAACGCGTTCAGTTTGTATGCGTCAATCTATGTTGAATTTTTTATGGAGTCAGCATGTAAATCAAAAAAATGGGCCTATTGGTGGTATTGTTTCCATGACGCCATTTTTTTTGAAAGTAAGAAATAAAACTTATGCTGACTCATACTTTTTACCAAATAATAAAAAAGCCATACTTGTGGCAGGTGATGAAACTGACCAAAAAACATTATTGCAACGTGATGTGCGCGCTGAATGGTTGGGTTTACCTGGAAATACTCAAGCACTGTACACTATATGCCCATCGTATCGCCAGTTTGGTTTTGTGCTTTCATACAACCAAGATGTAAAAAAAATAGTCTCTTTTGATTGGTTTTCTCATTGGCAATTTGCTGTACAGCTCCCGTTTGTATTGGTTGAGCATAATGTACATTCTGCACAACAAAATAATGAAACTGATCAAGCAGCGTCTGTGATAGATGCATTTAATAATACAGCATGGTTTGCTCAGCGGATTACAAGCTATCGTAGTTCAGCTGGTATTGGCGATATAAATTTGTGTCTGAATTCTCCATATTTTGCAAAGGATTTTTTTATATTTGCAGCACATTCAGGGTTGACTATTCCTACAGCTCCAAAAGGGTGTACAACTTATTTGTTTTCTCCTGTGCGAGGTAATGGACGTAGGTTTGCATTATTTGGCGGTGTTGACATGCAGATTAAATTAAATGATGTATCTCATGTATGGGATAGTGCCTTTTTTATTAGTGTAGAAAGTTATTACCATTTTAGTACACATGCGCAACGTACTTTTGATATTAAAGGTAAGCCGTGGAGCAGGTTTTTATTGTTTAATAGATCAGACGATCCTTTTCATACAAATATTCCTGGTGTGAATGTATTAACATTGAATGCTCATATTCGTCCACAAACTTACGGAGAACTTTCTTTTGGATGGCGCTTTAGTAGTGCAACGTGTCATGTTGAGTTTGGTTATAACCTGTGGGGGCATGATAGCGAGCGTATTAAATATATTGATGATGAGTTATTACCAGTATTTGGTATAGCTGGTACTGCTCCATTAATATCTTCCAATGCCAGTACCATTGCAACAAAAGCAAATGATGATGTTAAGTTTATACCAATAAAACTTGATGACTTAGATTTGTTATCAGCTGTATCTACTAGCGCTTTACACCATGGGTTTCATGTGGCTATTGGGGCATCTAAAACTGGTAATAGTATTGATAGTTTTTTTGGATGTGGGATATTGTGTGAGCAAAGCCATAGACAAGGTGCTTTACCTCAATGGGGTGGTTGGGTGAAAGTAGGGTTTACTGTTTAAACTAATGTAAAAAGGATGATATTGGAATGATTAGTGAGACGCAAGAACGGCAGTTGATCCCCCCTTTGTTTCAGATTAGTTGTATGATTATAACAACAATATTGTTAATTAGTATGTTTGGGTATAGGTTTTCATTGTTTAAATCGCGAGATCCTAAGGTTAATTATAATATTATAACGCCAAAAAAATTTAAAGAATTTGGTAGTTTTAGCAATCAAGTGCCTATTGGTTTGTATATAGATGAATTTGAACAGTTTAATATTATAAAAAATGAGTTTGTATTTGCTGGACAAATATGGTTTATGTTACCTCCAGGATCACTTTCTTTAGAAATATTAGAAAAATTTAGTTTTGCTCGCGGTGAAATTTTACATAGATCACCTCCTTTTTTAAAGATGGTCGATGATTATCTTTTTGTACAATATAATGTACGAGTTAGGATTAACACTCCACTTAATTTAATTGATTTTCCCGTAGATAATCATAGTATATGTATTCAAGTTGAGCATATGTATACGCATCCTAATGAAATACTTTTTGATCCCACGTTAGATAGTTTTAGTATTCAGCCTAATCTGAAGCCTTTTGGTTGGGTAATTTATGACAAACAGATTAAAAATGGTTATATTGAGCGGTTGCTTGATTCATCTGCAAAGATACAATATTATCCATCAACTCTATTTTATTTTGATGTTATTCGTTATGGCGTGCAGCATACATTGACTATTTTTTTACCACTAATATTAATTTTTTTTGTTATTTTATTTTGTTTTAGTGTACAAGAAGCTTCAGTAAGCTTTTCACTAGCTATTGGTGGATTAACGACCATTTTAGCTTATCGATTTGTTATTGTGAATATGTCTCCTCAAGTGGGATATGCCATGATGACTGATTATATTTTTTTATTTATTTTAGCAAGCGGCATATGTATATTTTTGATTCATGTAAGCGATATGTTTTATAAATATAAATTAGTATTGTGGTCTAAAAAAACAATACTTGTTTTTATGCATATATTAATTAATAGTGTTTCTTTTTATCTTTTATATTGGTAGTCAAATAAGGATTATGTATGATATTAAGAAGCAATATGAGTGTATTTATTTTACTCATGATTGGCCAAAGTTCTTTATGTTGTCAAGGTAAAAAACAATTACCAGATTTTGCTTTTTTTCAGCAATTAGCAAGTGCATTGCCCGAGTTTCCACCTTGTGATGATACTAATTGGATAGATCCTGATTATAGTTCTTTTTTACAGACATTGCGTATTGGTTATATAGAGAATATGCTGTTATCTTTAGGTATAAAAGATAAAAAAAAGTCAATTCCTTATTTGCTTAATGATTTGCTTGATAATCTGTTGCTGTGTAGTAGAAATAGTACGGAAGAGAATAACACTGCTATCTTGTGTCTAAAAGAGGAATCAAAATTATTTGTATGGGGTGATTTGCATGCTGCTTTTCATTCGTTTGTTCGTGATTTACAATATTTAATAGAGCAAGAAGTACTTGATCAAGATCTAAAAATTAAACAAAAAGATTGTTTTTTTGTCTTATTAGGAGATGCGATTAATCGTGGCCCATATTCTATGGCTACATTATGTTTAATACTATTATTATGTTATCAAAATCCATCTTCTGTTTTTTATATCAAGGGCAATCATGAGACCTTGAAATATTGGGAAAATTTTGGTTTAAAAAGAGAACTGAATATTACTTCACAACATGTAAAGCCAAATATTAATAGTATTAAGCAAAAAATAAATGACTTTTTTTATTCTTTAAAAACATATTTATTAGTTTATACAGAAAAAGATGCTACATCTGTTCTTATGTTTGCATTTAATGGTATTAGTGATCCATATGTCAATATTTCCCTTCCTTTAGTAAAAAAGCCTGGATTATACTTTGGAAAAGCGCGATTTGAAGATTTTTACACACAAAAAGATTATTTTATTCCTGATGTTATTTTCAAGACAGAAAATTGGCTCAAAGAGCACCGTGCAATTGAAGGGTTAGGTTTACTGGATCAATGGTATGGTGCAACAGCGTGGGCAGTTTTTTCTGCGCCAATTAAAGTTCATGAGTATTTTTATGGCTTTGATTATGATGCTTTTGTTTTGCTGAATATGGGAGATTCAGTCCGTTCTTCCTCCGTTCAGCTTATTAATAAATCAAAAAAAGATATACGTTTTTCTAAGCATGAACCACGTAATCTTTTGACTGGTAGATTATTATCGCATCCTAATCCAGCACCTGTTGGTGAAGATATTGTTTTTGGAGCAACTATGCCACGCAGTCAAGGTTTGCCAGTTTTAAGTGATCGTACAGTACGAGGAGTCAATTTAGCTTTATTAGAGTTTAACCAGGCCGGAGGATTGAATGGTACGCATATTAAATATGATGTGCGAAATGATTTTTATTCGCCGTTTTACGCACGCAAAAATATAAAAGATTTTGTAGAAAGAGGTATTGATCTTTTTCTTTTTCCAGTCGGTAGTGTAACGTTAAAATCGTACGTTGATCTTATAGCTAATCATCAAATAGCTGTGGTTTTTCCTGTGACAGGTAGTGCTGATTTTGGGGATCCTTTGTTAAAAGGAATAATTAATTTAACAGCTATGCATATAGATGAAATCTCTGCGCTTATAGATTTTTTGACCCAAAGTCAGGCTGTCAAAAATTTTGCATTTTTATTTCAAGAAGATGAGTATGGTAAAGAAACATTAAATATTGCTCATGCATTGCTTAAAGAAAAAGGTATTACGCAATGGTTAGATTTGCCTTATGTAAGAGGCACTGTTAATTTTAGTCAACAAATTGAAGAATTAAGGAAAGCTAATATAGATGCGCTATGTCTTTTATGTACTGCAGATGGTGCGCAAGAATTTATTAGGCAGTGTGACCTTGGTTTTTTACATAATAAAACATTGTTTGGATTATCTACACTTGGTAGCATAGCATTTAAAAATTTTGTTAATAAAAAAGGTATATATTTTTACTATTCTTCGCGTGTACCTGATCCTGCAAATAGTATGTTGCCAATTGCAAAAAAATATAGAAAATTAATGGATCAAGATTATTATGTGTATGACAATGCTTCTTTTGAGGCATACATTGGTACAAGATTTTTGTTAGATATTATGCAAAATATGAATGAACCTATCAATAAATATAGCTTGATTGCAGAAATGGAAAAAATTATGCATAAAAATTTTGAAGGGCTTTCCCTAACTTACAAAAAAAATGATCGTTCGTTTAATATATCTGTATGGCTTGAAGATCCAAATAATGATAATTGGATTGAGGTGCCTGATAAAATAAGCTAATGTTTTAAGCATGCAAAATTGAACAGTTACACAATGTTATTTGTTAAGATGCGCTCTAAGCATCCAAGCCATTTTTTCATGAGTTTCCAAAAGGCCAGATAAAAAATTATTTGATCCACCATCATTTATTTTTGCTGCAAAGTCATTCGCATTACGTATTGTTTGTATGACTGATTCATGGTCTGCAAGTAATATAGAAAGCATTCTAATGTCATCAGGAAAATCGTTGACTTTTTCTGTTAGGCTTGACATTGATAAAAACTCTCTCATAGTTGCATGAGTAAACATGCCGATTGCTCGAATGCGCTCTGCAATGTTGTCAATAATAGATTGCAGTTTTTCATATTGATCATTAAACAGTGCATGCAGTGGTCCAAAATGTTTTCCTTCAACATTCCAATGAAAATTAAGCGTTTTGGTGTATAAAATGTACTCATCTGCCAGTAGTTTTTGCAAAGCATTTGCCATTTCAGTGCGGCTGTTTTCAGTTAATCCAATATTAGGCATGCGGTTATTTGCCATGTGAGTACTCCCTGCATTTAAAGAAGAAAGATCTGAAATTTTTGGTTTAATTGACAATTGATTAGCCGTTGGGGCAAGAGCGCTAGCTTGCTCTGATTCAGTTTGCTCTGTAGTTGAAGTACTTGGCATAGTTGGCTGGGGAGTAGTGGGTAATGATGCGCTTGTATCAAAAGTATTTTGCATATCATTGAGTGATTGATTAGTATTGTTTTGGTCTGTCGCCATACGTTTGTTTTGTATTGAGTTATTATCAAAACTATTTTGTGGCGGCTCATCTTCATTGTTATTCGCTAAAAATTCATTTTCATTATCGTTATCATTCAATAGTTCTTCTTCAGGAACATTTTCATTTTCTTGAGGGTCGCTTTCTTGTTCATCTTGCTTATTAAAATCTGCTTGGTCTTGGAAGTTTTCTTGTTTATCGTTATTTTCATCTACAGTTGTATCTGGTTGGTTTTCCATTGCATATAAAAGACCAAAAATAAGCACAAAAGAAATGGCTCCTAGTGCGCCAAGAGCTTTTAATTTATTATTTTGTATCATAGGTTTAAATCCTTTTACAAAGCCTAACAATTACTATAATACAAAATAAATTATAAAAATATCAATATTTATTTTTGTTTGAAAATAAATTATAAAATAAATGCTTTTTTAGCTTCAAAAAGATTATCAAGCGCCTTTAAATTCGGTAGCAGTGCTTCATTTTTGTTAAAATTTTGAATAGCTTTTAATTCTTGCTCAGGCCTTTTCTTTTTATACTCAGCTACTGTTTTTTCTAGAGCTTGAATAAGGGCATGGCCTGTTTTAATATATGCTTCATTAATACGGTTGGGGTTTTGAGTATAAAGAACTGATTTTAGGTAACCAAATATGGCATTTTTTAAGGCGTTCATTTTTTCTAAAAGCTGGTTAATGGCATTGTTTATTTTTTGATTTTTAGTGTTAAAGGAATAGGTAAAAAGAGTATCAATTGCTTTGTTTAATGCAGTTAACGTTTTTTCAATGCCACTTCCTTCTACAATGTCTAAAACGTCTTTTTTATTAATGAGTTTCATAAATTGCCAGTACCATCCAATAAAATTAATATCAGTTGCATGCTTTTCAAGAATGTCAATTATCACTGCATCTTTTTGATTAGGATCAAATGAATTGTGTAAATTAGGTTCTAAAATGGTATTAACTAGGTTTTTTAGATTTGCTTCTTTAGAATAATGACTTTCGCAATATGCAATTAACGCTGTATTTGTAAAAGAAAAAGTAAAATTGGCTATTTGTTTTGCTAAATTGGCTTTTTGTTCTTCTGTTGTTACAGTAATGTTGTATTGATTGCATAAACTTATTAGTACATCTGTATAATATCTTGCAATTTCATTTTGCCAGTAATTAAAAATGTCCAATGGGTGTTGTTTTAAATATTCATTTCCTGTTTCTAAATATGTCTTCGTTGCTTGATCTATTGGTTCCCATTGATTATTTGCTGGTTTGTATACGTTTTCTACTATATCTGAATAAAAAAGTAATATGCGTGCAGAAGATGAAGAGCTTAATATTTTAGTTGTGCTATTTTTTTTTATCCATTGATTAACAAAAGTAGCAATACCTAACATACGTTCATCAGAAAAATGGGTTATGCTTTTTTCTATAGGCTTAAAACTATCTACAAGACTTTTATTTTTTGTATTTGCAACTAGATTTTTTATTGAAAGTAGTAAATAATCTTTATAATGCAATATTAATTGGCGTTCTTGCATGGCATCAAGTACTTTGCAGTCTTGTATGGTATTTAAATACGTAGTTATTTTTTGTAATAATGTTTTAACTGTATCTATATTGTTTTTAAAAGCAATATTTTCTGATGCTTTTTTAATTGTTGTCAGCATATCTGCATGAAAATCATAATCATATAAAAACTGTGTATATGAAGAAGGCCTGCGTTTAAAAGATTTTGTTTTTTTAATAATGTTAGCCGACAATTTTTGCATTTGCTTATGTAAATCATTTTGGAAAGTGTTATTAAGATCATTGATAATTGCATTATTTTGGTTTAAAAAAGATGAAACGTTTTGATCAATTTTCATATTATGCTTGGACATGGTATTATATATTTGCTGTATATAATAATACATTGCTCGATCTTGATTTTTTGAATCATATTGAACAGTTGGTTGATTTTGTATCCGATTTTTAAAAAAAGTATCAATTGCATCTTTTGTTTCACCATATGCAATGTTTATCATTCCATTTAATAACTTAGTATAATAATTATTAATTTTTAATTTTTTATCTTCTATTAATTTTTCTTTTTCGTCATCAAAACTTATAAAATCTAACAAAGTTAATCCCGGTCCAATTGCTAGAGGTAATAAGTCAAAAATTGGTGGATTATTTTCTTCTTCTGGATTTTCTAAGATATCAATTAATAAATTTATTAACTTTATATTAAAAGATAATTTTAATTCTTTTAATAGAAAAGGAAATGCGTTTTGCAACTGTTTACTGTTTATATTTATCATGTATAAATGTAATATTTCGAAATATTCATTAAGTTTTGCTATCTTATCTATGGTAATTTTTTGATATTTTTTTTCTTTAATATCACTTGTAAAATTAATTTTTTGTATCTGATAAATCATATCTTTTAATGCTTTTTGCATCGATTCATCTTGGATATTATTCAAAAAAGCATTTTGGCTGCAGCTAATATATAGGCTGTATAAAATAGCAAACACTATTTTTTTCAAGGTTACCCCTTTTGATTTGTATATTAGGTATTTTTGCATACATTAACAGTGTTTTTCAATAAAATAGTAAAAATAACATTTACAAGAGCAAAAAAATTATTTATCATAATGTCCAGTGATTTGTTTTACAAATCAAAGTGGGCCCATAGCTCAGCGGTGAGAGCAGTCGGCTCATAACCGAAAGGTCCCAGGTTCAAATCCCGGTGGGCCCACCAAAACGTTTTTTCTAACAAATAGGTGTTATATGAATAAAAGTCAATCGTTTAATGCCTTAATTGATTTGGTTCAACTTGATACTTCTATTCAAGCGCAACAAGAAAATATAGATCGGCTCTTTGTTCAAGAGCAACAGCTTGAAAAACAAAAGCAAATGTTAGAAAAAGCGCTTTCAGAATTAAAAAATGCAGTTTTGATAGCTAAAGAACAAGTCGATGCAGTTGAACTTGATATGCAAGTGTTAGATGAACAGGAAAAAGGCAAAAAAAAATACATAGACGGTCTGACTGATTATAAAGAGTATAAATCATTACAAGCAGAAATTGAACATTTGCATGAGGACCAGCGCAAGCAGGAGCAAATGGTGATTGATGCATGGAACGTGTTTGAGTTTGCAGAAAATAAATATGTCCAGCAGTTGCCAGTAATCCAAGAAAAAATAGAAAAAACAGTTAAAGATCTTGAAAAGTGCAAACAAGATCAAGAGCTAATCAAAGAGCAAATAAACCAACAGAAGCAACAAAGGCCTACAAAAGAGGCGCTGGTTCCTAAAGATTGGATGGAAAAGTATATTTTAATGCAATCACGGGTCAAAAATCCTGTCGTTTCTATCGAGTTAAATTCTTGTGCAGCTTGTTTTTATCATTTAACTTCAACAGACTTACAATCAGCAAAAAAAGGGTCCCTTATTCAATGCAAGAACTGTTTTAGATTGTTATATCTTGATCAGATAACATAAAGAGGTTTGATTGACGTATGTTGGTTGATAAAACAGAGCGACAACTTTTTTGTTTTGAAAAAAATCAAAATGAAAATTCAAGTGCTGATATTGAAAAAAATATATGGCATATGTTTGTTGATGGTGCGGCAAGGAAAAATCCTGGTCCAGCCGGAGCTGGGGTTTTTATAACAAAAAATCATATAGCTATTTTAAAAAAGGGTTTTTTTTTAGGGTGTAAAACTAATAATCAGGCAGAGTATATTGCTTTTTTATTAGGAATCCATCATTTAAAAACTTTTTTAAAAGGACAATATGCAGAAATTACGTGTTATTCAGATTCTTTATTAATGGTTAAACAGCTCAATGGTGAATACAAGGTAGCAGATCAAAAATTAAAAAAACTATATGATATTGCAAAAATGTATCGAGATGCTATTCCTATGTTGATTAAGCACATACCAAGAGAAAAAAACATGGAAGCAGATGAAGCTGCCAATTGGGGTATTGACAATAAAGTTCCTCTGCCCAAAGTTTTTATATCTACTTTTTCTTTTGAATGATTGACTATGCATAAAATACTATTATTTTTAGCTCTATTTTTTACTATGCCCTATGGATATGGTGTGCCTTTTAGTATGCATGTAGATACTATTTTAATAAAAGTTAAAAATTCCAAGTATGTTATTATACGTTCTTCTGATCAAACTAAGCGGTGGGTCATGCATGACACCTGTTTCGTCATACAACAGCGCTTTGGTCGCTTGTATATTAATGGTAAGTCTCTTTCAATAGCAAATATTGTTATTTTTGCTGGAGATGAACATAGTATTGTTGCTAATGGTATTGATTTTAATGGCATAGTTCATGTCATTGCGGCGGAAAACACTTTAGTTTGTAGTGGTATAGTACATAATTCACCTTTGAATGGGTATGCGATATATTATTTGGGGATTATGAAGCAACAAGTTGAACTCTGTATGAATCAACTAGATGCTATTTTAACAGAACAGTTAATTGCAGCAACACATATGCAACAAGCAAAAACTAATATAGTTAAAGTATTGCTTGACTCTGCTGTCGTGCATGAGCGTAATGTAACTGAGTGGACTTTGCAATCAGAAAATATTATGCAGGTACACAAGCACGATCATACAGATGAACCACTTAAAACACAAAACATTTCTATTGTTACCGGGCGGAACAAGATATTGATCAATGGTGTGTTAATGAAATCGTCTATGGTATATATTGAACCGCATGAAGGGTATATTGAATTTAAAGAAAAAAAATACAAAGGTGGCTTTGTAATTATAAAAGATAATCATAAAGTATTATTAATTAATACGATAGATTTAGAAGAGTATATTTATGCAGTAGTTAGGTCTGAAAGTTGGCCTGGATGGCCACTTGAAGTGAATAAGGTTTTTGCTATTTCGTGTAGATCGTATGCACTTAGTCTTATCAATAAAGCGCAGCGCGCCAAAAAACTGTATCACATTAAAGATACTAATGCTCATCAACGATACAATCTGTATGGCGAGCATCAAGATGCAACGGTTCGTAAGGCCGTTGAAAGTACAAAAGGTATATGTCTAACATATCAAGGTAAGCCTATTCTTGCAATGTTTGATTCCTGTTGTGGCGGAATTATTCCTGCTCATACCAAAGCATTTAATTTTACCCAAGATACCATATATTTAGCTAGACAGTATCCGTGTACCTTTTGCAAGAAAACATCTCTTTATTCTTGGCAAGTGGTTTATGATATTGCTGCTTTTGAAAAAATTATTGCGCAGCGTGCATGGCATGTTGTGCCTTTAAAAAGGGTACGTATTCATACGGCAGATAAAGCAGGTGTTGTTAATGAGTTGTTGCTGGAAGGCCATAAAAAATCTATAAAACTACCTGCAAAATGGTTAAGTACGTTTGCTAAAGAGATTAAAAGTTGTTTTTTTTCTGTAGAGGTAAAAGAAAAAAAAGTTATTTTTAAAGGTAATGGCTTAGGCCATTTGGTAGGCTTGTGTCAGTGGGGTGCCTGGCAAATGGTTAAAGAGGGGTGGGATTATAAATCTATTTTACGTTTTTATTATCCGTGCACAGATCTGAAAAAGTTGTTTTAGAAGGTGTCATGCATAGTTGATATAAACTATACTGAATTGGACGTGCTTTGTCTATGGGTTTTTCAATAGGGATTTGTATGTCTGTATCTTCTGCAAGTATATAATCACTATCAAACCAAATATTTTTTGCAGTAAATTGGTTAGTAATTTTGCTAAATGTAATTTTTTTATTTTTATTTTTTAAATTTACAAAATAAAGAGCTGATGCTTTAGATAAAAGAAGCCACAGATAAGGTATTGTGGGATTAGTAATAATAGTATCAAGTTCAATTTTTTTATTTTCTATATCTAAAATATTGATTATTGATGTGTTTTTATTAGTCATGTCAACTTTATGAAGAACGCCATCTTCAGATAGTATAAACAATAACGATTTTGTTAGGGGTAGTAATTTTTTTACAGAGCTTATTCCAGGTAACACATATGTATTACGTGATACGCATGGATATCGCATACTAAAAACCATATCATACAGCATTGTTGTGCGAGTATTGTCGTTATCTGTTATACTTGTAGTAACATAAGCCTTATTTTCTGCATTATTTAGTGTAAGGGCATTTATACTCCCCTTAAAACGTTTACATGTGATTATTGGATTAATAGTATTGGGACTTTGAAGTTTAACTATAATAACAAATGATTCTTCCATAATATTGCCTGGATTAGTGGTGTTGTAGGCAAATATCCATTGGTTCTTTTTATCCGGTCCGTCGAACATATCATTAAAAACAAAAGTTGTATTTTTTCTTTTAGCTAATTTAAATGCATTGTAGCAAAATGCATTTGGAGTGAATAACTTATCTTCTTGAATAATGCCATGAGCTAATGGATTATGTACATACTGATTTTTATTAGTACCATCTTCTTTTAATGCGTTACTATTTATTGTCTGTAATGAGCTATTATATATAATGGGAAAACAAGCTTGATATATTTTTGTAGATTTATGCAATAAAAATAGTAAATCAATATTGCTATGTATTCGATCAAATACATTATCTTTATTAGTATTTTTATTAAATTCTGCTATACAATAATGAACTATTAACTCTTGTATGTTTTTATTTTTAATAACATTATATTCCATTGGAGATGCTGAGCGGTAAAAAAATATAAAAAATAACAATAAAGCTATCATACATATTCTTCTTGTTTTTATTTAATTACAAGTTAGCAATAAAAATAAAAATTAATCAATATTTTAAAAAAAGGATCTATGAATGCCTGGGTATAAAGCGCATATTAGTTTTGCAGGATTTTGGTATTGTATTGTTTTATTTATTGTATGCAGGTTGTATGACCCATCGACTTTGTTTTTATTAGAGCTTGCATTTTGTATCATGCTGGGGGCTCTTTTTCCAGATATAGATATTAAAAGCAAAGGACAAAAGTATATTTACACTGGATTTTTTATAGGTGCAATACCATTATTATTAATGAAACAATATATATTAGTTGCTTTTGCAGGTTGGCTTTGTTGTATACCTATGATGGTTAAGCATCGAGGTATTTTCCATGATCCGTTATATATGAGCTTTTTTATAGTTGTTAGTTGGTATGTTTTATATTTATATTATCCTATTCGTGCAATACAATATATATGGCATTTTATATGTTTTATTATAGGGATGCATTCACATATGTTATTAGATTATGGTGTTATGCGGTATGTAAAAAAATTGACTAAGCACAAAAAGAAAAAATTTAAATAATAATCAAACTTTATAATGCGTTGTTATAAGTATGCAGATTAAATAGATTAAAAGCGTTTTGTGTTGTTTGTTTAGAGACTGTTTCAACATGTAGTAATTTTATATCGGCTATAGCTTGTGCAATTTTGGGTATATACATTGGGTGATTGGGCTTGCCTCGCATTGATTGTATTGGTAAAAAAGGAGAATCGGTTTCAAGAAGTATATGGTCTAAAGAGCAATCCCGTACAGCATTTTGCACGCCTGTGTTTTTTGGGTAAGTTATAGTGCCACCAATACCAAGCATAAAGCCCCACTCAATAGCCTGTTTGGCAAAATTGGTATCATATGAAAAGCAATGAAATACGCCTTTTAATCCGTCTTTTATGTACGGTTCAAGTACACGCAGGGTTTCATCTGCCGCGTTTCTGCTATGTATAATTAATGGTAAGGCGTACATAAGGGCAAGCTCAATTTGCGCTTTAAATGCATTTTCTTGCAGTGAAATTGATGTTGTTTTATGAAACAAATCTAAACCGCATTCGCCAATCGCCACAATCTTGTGCTCGTGTTTTTTTTGAGTCCATTCTTTTAAAATTTGCATGTTTTTTTTATAGTTATTGTCAACATCAGTAGGGTGTACGCCGACTGATGCAAATACTTCCTTATTAGCTTTTGCAATTAGTAAACAGTTGTTACTCTCAGGAATACTAGTTCCTACATTTATTATGGTTGTAACAGCATGTTGGGTTGCTTCTGCGATTATATTTTTAATAATAGCTAAACAATCTACAGATAACGTGACTTCAGGTTCTTTTTTTATTATTATATTCAGGTGACAATGTGTGTCGACCATGAAATATCCTTTTTGTAAGAAGAGTATTTGACAATTTCTTTTGTAGTTACTATATCTTACACAGAGATTTTCAAAAAATGAAGAGTGGTATGGAGTAAAGCAGTGTTTTAACAACAATATCGTACTATTAACCTATCTAACTGTATGAAGGAGTGCTCATGAATAAGAGTGAGTTGATCAATGAATTGAGTGAAGAAACAACCTTTAGCAAAAAGGATGTAATGCGTGTAGTGGATGCTTTAGTGGGAGCGATTCGCCGTTCATTAAAAAAAGGTGAAAAAGTTTCTATTACAGGCTTTGGCAGTTTCTGGTTGTCAAAACGTCCTGCTCGTAAAGGTATTAATCCTGCAACAAAACAACGCATTAGTTTACCTGCAGTGAATGTTCCTCGGTTTAAAGCGGGAAAAACATTGCGAGAAGCCGTGCGTGGTGTAAGAATGGCATCGTAAGCTAAAAAAGTAGAGCCAAAAATAGTTTTAATACTGTTTTTAGCTCTACTCAATTTAGATGTAGTACATTCTATGTCCTTATTTATATGTAAATAAACTTGTGCTCAGAGTTTGAACGGAAAAAGCTTTTTATTTAAAATATCTTTGTATATCTCGTTATTGTAAAGGCTTTTAAAAATAATATAAAGTTCTTTTATAAGATATTTTTTGATAAAATATTTGAGTTCTTTAATCGTAATATCCTGTTGATTTTTTTGTATTTTTGTTGGAATAATAGATAACGATTCGGTTTTTATTTTTTGGTTGAATGTATTATCAAATAAGCAGAGTGTATTAAATATATCAAGAGTATTAAACAAAAAGTAGTTGGTAATTTCTTCATTGGCATTATTATTTGGCTTTAATTTTTTAAAATCACTCATGAGAAATAATACGTTTAATGCATCTATAAAACGAGCTTTATCTATGGTTGAATTATAAAATTGATATGAATAAATAGTTTCATGTAAAACAATAAACAGTATCAGTTGGTATTTTTTCATAAGTACCATTTTTGCATTATTTTTTGTCAATAATGCATTTTGATAATGAATATTTGTTATATCTATCATTTTTTCTACCATGACCAAAAAGCTTTCTCTTAGTCTGTCATATTCTTCAGGTAGCCTACTATTAATAATGTTATGTTTGTTTGCAATTAATGGCAAATATGGATGAAATAAGTCATGTACAATTAAGTCTGCTATCCCTGTTAATTGGTGTGCATGAGCTTCAGATGGTGTGTTGCCAAATCCTACTACAATATATTTTTTTGTCAGAAAATATAGCAATATATGCAGATCAATAATGCCATATTCATTGGTAATAGGTAGTACAATTGCGTTATCTTTATTATAAAAATTTTTTAAATCTGAAAGGTGCATTCCTACAATAAAATGTTTTGCATCACTAATGCTTGCTAAAATTGGATTAAAAAAATTGTCTAATAACGCTATGTTTTTTTCTGTTGGGGTTGGAATTATATCGTACATATTTAGACAAAGTGTTTGATCAAACTGGTAATACCAGCGTCTTTTATGGGCCATGTCTTGTAATAATGCAAGATAAAACAGAATATTAAATCTAATATGAGGCGTGAACTGGTATTGATTAATATTATCTTTAAAAAATTTTATTAAAGTAACTATTTTTTGATAACTTTTCATCATTGTATCAAGCTGTTCATCAGCTGGGTCTTGCATAATCTGTTCATATGTTTTTAAAGCGTATTGCATAGTTTTATAAAGTAAGTAATGGTTTTTTTTATTTGAATCAATAGTATTATCGCAAGCAATAAAAGCTTGAACAAAGCCCTTTAATTTTTCAGGAAATAAAGGATCGATGAATTCTTTTTTATAAGATGTTATAAAATCGGGTCGATATTTTTTAACTAATGCTGGCGTAAGTGAATATTTATCGAACATAATTTGTTTTTCCATAGGATGAATTTTGCACACTAAAGTAAGAGATAGCATCAAAAAATGTTTTAACATGTTGCCCTTTAAATTTTAATTTTTATGGAAAGTGTTATTTATATGTGATGTTATAATTCTAATACTTGTATCTTGCTTCCATGTGTTGTTTTGTCAATGATAAAATGTACTGGAAACTGATCTTTCATATTTGGTAGATGAGATACAATAATAATTTTGGCAAAGCTATTTTGAATTTTTTGTAATGTGTTTGTGATTAGTTGTAGCCCTTCTTCATCTTGCGAGCCAAAGCCTTCATCAATAATAAGAGTTTGAAGAGAGGTACCTGCTTTTTGTGCTAGTAAGGTTGATACTGCAATGCGTAGAGCAAAATCTATGCGAAAAGCCTCTCCTCCTGAAAAAAGTTCATACGGTCTTATACCTGCATTGTCAGCAATTTTAATATCAAGTGTTTCTTTGGTGCCACCATTTTTTAAATCTTTAAGCGAGTCAATAAAAATACGTGCATTATTTTGAGTAAGCTTTGCAAGTAGTTTGTTTGCTTCGTGTTCTATAGAAGGAATTGCTTCTTCAATCAATAAAGCTTGAATGCCATCTTTGCCTGTTGCAGTAGCTATTGCATTATAATCTTCAACTGTTTGTTGAGCGAGTTCGGCGCTATGTTCTAAGTTTTTAATTTCAGTTACTATTTTAGTACATTGTTCTAATTGATGATAAAGGCCTGTTGTAGATTTTATGAGCTCTTCTTTTTCAAAAATGAGCTTTTCTTGTTCTTTACGCCAACTGTTTATTTTTTCGTGTACATTTTCATATAAAGTGACTACTTTTTTTTGTTCAGTTATGTGTACAAGTTTTTTTGCCTTTTCTGCTTTTATAATTCGAATTTTATTTATGTAATCACGCATGGTATGGATTATTGTATTGTTTGTATCAGTTAACTTATCTTGATTTTCATATAAAGCTAATCCAATATGGACTTGCTTAAGCTCGACTAATGCTTTTTCATGTATCTGTTGCTTATATTGGCATGCTAAAGCTTGACTTGAAAGCGTATCTATATTTTTAACAATATCTTTGTATGATTGATCATTATCTAAAGATGGCATGCATTTGGCAAAATATTCTTTTTTTGCCTGAATTTGATTGCTGAGTGTTGCGATCTTTGTATTTATTGTTTTTAAAGATTCTTGAGTGTCTGTGTAATGCATTTCTATCAATATTTTTTTTCGCATTAATTCATCAAAAGCATGTTGTTTTGTTGTAGCTGCAAGAGCTTCTTTTTTAAGAGCTTCTATTGTTTGATGATCTGAAATAATAAGATTTTTCAGTAATGGTAATATACGTGTAAAACGTTTGATTTGATGTGACGATATACTAGCTTCTTTTTCACATTTAGCACGCAAAAATTTTTTACGCGCTAGAGAAAGATTTTGTTCGCATAGCGGGCAGCTGGGATTATGTATATCATTAGTCGCACCTATCTTTAATAACAGATCTTTATGTTTATTGGAAAGCATATTCCCATAGGCAACCATTTTTTGATAAACTGTTTTTTTTCGATCAAGTTCATTTTCTCTTTTTAAAATTATAGTTTGTAAGTCTCCATAAGAAAAGCTTTCTTCATCTTGCATGTGCATTGTTTTATCAATCTCTGCAAGTTGCTTTTGTTGTTCGGTTACCATGTTCTCTATAGAACGTAGATGAAACACATTTTCTTGCAGCTCTTTTTCAAGGCTTTGTGTTGCTTGCAAACATTCTTGTTCAATGATTGCACAAGCGTCCTTTATTTTTTTTTCATGATCTTGTTTTTGTTGCTTTGCACAGATTAATGATTCTTTTACTGCTAATGTTAAGGCGTGCAGCTGTTGTTGTTCCTGAATGATCTCTAGCAGCTCAGTTTTCTTTTTTAATAGTACTCCTATATCTGGCAAGCAAGCTTGTTGTTTCTTTTTTATCCTCCAACAACGGTATGTTTCTGCCAGTTCTTGTTGCAGCTGTGCTAGTTGACTAACTGTTTCATTATAGGTAGCAATATATTGCTGTAGTTGGTGTTCTGCTTCATAAAAAAGCTTTTTTTCATCATCTATTTTTTTAAATAATTCTGCATGAGTTACTATTTTTTGTTGTACAGTAGATAAATATTCTTGGTTTTGGGTATATACTCTTTGCAGCTCATCATAGTTGCTACTATCTTTTGTGAGTCTTTGTACCATATTGAGTATATGCCGATGCTCAATATGAGCAGCCTTAATCTTATTTAAGGCAAGTTTGCGTACATTCTCATACGTATTTAATCCCAAAATAGATGCAAGCAGTTCTTTTCTTTCCTTGGCAGATTTTTTAGAAAATTCGTTTGATGCACCTTGCTTTAAAAATACAGTATTACAAAAACCTTCGTAATCAAGCTTAATGGTATTGATAATAGCTTGTTGGGTTGCTTTAATTGTTTTGTCAGTAAGCGGTATCAGCTTTCCATCTTCAAGCAAGCCAAAATCAAGTTGAGCATAAGGCTTGCTATGATGATACATATATTCTCTACGTATCCTATATCGTTGTCCATTGCACGAAAATTCTACAATAACAACCATTTGTGATTGACCCAGGCGCAGCAATCCTTGGTCTGGTTTGACACTTTGTAAGGTTTTACGCGCTTGTCCCCAAATGGCCCAAGTCAATGCGTCTAATAAAGCTGATTTACCATGGCCGTTTTTGCCAGAGAGGCAAATTAGATGATAGGGGTCAAATGATACATGCTCGCCCTTAGCTCCGTAACTCAAGAAATTTTTAATAAATAATGAATGCGGTATCATGGATACTTACAATTAAGATAATTTTTTATACAACAGGTACCATCATACCAATGCTGAAGAAAGAAGGAAAGTGACAAATGAATCATAGTAAAATCTAGGAAGATACATTTTTTAATTGTAACAATTTTTAAAATAAAATTATTACTTATAATAAATATATATTGCCAACATATTTTCATTGCAAATAATAAAATTTTAAAATAATATAAATACATGGATCAAAATACAATAGTACTTCATTTATCTCTTATTAATGACTTTGGACCAGTATCAATTGCAAAGTTGGTTGATTATTGCATTAGGCATACTATAGCTCTGGATAATATTTATGCGTTTACAATAAATGATTTTAAGCTGGTTGGTTTTTCAGCTGAAAAAAGTCAATTTTTGGTTAATGAGCTGAAGCAGCATCAAGTATTGGATAAAGAATTAGCTTTGCTTGAAAAAAGCCGTTTGCATTACACAACTATTGTAGATAAAACATATCCGTCATTATTGGCTAAAATTTATGCGCCGCCTGCAGTTTTATATTATCAGGGCGATGGTAATGCTATGATTAATCAATGTGCATTAGCGGTTGTAGGCTCGCGCGCATGCAACTCGTACGGTGGGCAAGTGATTACACAATTATTACCTGCGTGCATCGCCCAGGGCATTACCATTGTCAGTGGTGGAGCTTTGGGAATTGATACGCTTGCGCATCAAATAACCGTTGATCATGGTGGCAAAACAGTGGTGGTTTTAGGTTCGGGGCTTTTGAGGCAGTATCCTTCAACAAATAGAAGACTTTTTGAAAAAGTGGTAGAAAAAGGCGGCTCTATTGTTAGTTGTTTCTCTTTAGAAATGGAAGCGTTTCCTGGAAATTTTCCAGCTCGTAATAGAATTATTGCAGGATTAGCGCAAACTACTTTGGTTGTACAGGCTGCAGAAAAAAGTGGGGCGCTTATTACAGCGTCTTATGCTCTAGAACAAGGCCGAAATGTAGCTGCAGTGCCAGGTAATATATTTGATCCATTAAGTGTTGGTTGCAATAATCTTATAAAACAGGGGGCTTATCTTGTTGAAAATCCAATCGATATATTGCAGTTGTATGATATTACTATTAACAAAAATCAATTGCAAAATCCCGATTTATTAGTTGAGACAAAATCTGCCGATATGCGTTTGACTGATGAACAAAAGCAAATAATTGCCTTTTGTAAAAATAATGAACGGACTGTTGATGAAATAATGGCACATGTACAACTATCATCAGAAAAGGTAAGTCAAGAGCTGTTTAATCTTGAGTGCCTTGGCGTTATACAAAATAATTTTTTGCATTGGAAATCAGTTTAAAAATATACTTTTTAGTATTCTTATATACTAATTATGGTATAATTAAGTTGTATATTATTCTTTTTCAACCTAGACATAAGACGAAAAATGTGTTTTTTTATAAGTTTTTTTTGGTAATTATAATGTATATGCCAATTAGAGGCATGGACTTTTTTCGTGAATTAGTTAATTTTCATGAGCTTTCTGTTGAAGTTGTTTTTTGCTTTATGCCCAATAGTTTTTTTTCACATTCAACTGCTCTATTGGTTGACGATCATATACCTGATGAGTTTACTTTTGCTTTGCAAACACAAACATATAAAATAATTCCTGATATACCTTTGCATCTAGGCATTTTTCAAGGTCACAACTGGTCAAGAGACCGGGGACGAATAAGCGCTGCAATCCAGACAGCTCAATGGTTCAGAGAAGGTATTACAAACAATCAAAATATAGAACAAATTTTCAAAGAGATAGATACACAAGCTTTGAAAGAATTTAATATGCAAGAGGGTTCTACTGCCGCTGTCTGTAGCTTTAATGCAAATGGTTCGCCTTCTATTCATACTATCGGAAATTGCCGTGCAATTTGGGGTGAAAACCAATATACGTATGACCATGATATTGAAAATTCAGAAGAGTTGAAGCGGTGTGTTCATTTTTCTCAAAGCAACAAAGATAAGGCATTTCATGTAATTAGAGGAATTTCTGATGAGGGTGTCCCTGTCTTTAAAAATTATAATCCTGATAACGAATCAGACGAAGAAAGGAAACATAAAATAACTGAGGTTAACGAAGATCCTGATTTTTGTGGATATACTTCTTTATTACGTGCATTTGGCTACAAGATGATGCGTAATCTTAGTGGTACGTTAAAAAATGATATTATTATTTCTGAAGTTGACATGCATATATTGCCTAATAATTGGCGATTTATATTTCTTGGCAATCCTGGTTGTTTTGAACATGCTGACAACAATGATTTTGCTACTATTATTGAAAAATGTTTAACTCAAGGTGCTTCTTTACAAGAAATTGGTTGGAGAGTACTTTTTTACATTTGGAGTTTAAAAGTTACCAATGATAAGGCATTCTCTGAGCTGAGTGATCTATTTAATCGTAAGTTTTTATTAGAAGAAGTAAGCACAGGGTTGCAAGCAGATTTGCAAGTATTGATTAAGCGCGCATCGTCAGACGGCAATAAGTTGCCTATTCACAGCTCGTTTATTTTATGTAAGCCATTTACAAAATCATTTAGGCTTTTTAATAAAGAGCGAATAATATTTTTGTTTTGCCTATTACTTTTTGTTACAGGATGGGTATTGTATAATAAGTTATTTGATGTTGGATGTCTTGAAAATATAAAAAATAATTTTTTGCATTGGAAGTCTTTTTGATCTATGTATTATAATTGCTTATTTTATAACCGTCATTTACTAATTTAAAAAACAAAAATGCATCGCCTAGCAAGCGCATGTTTTTTTTGGACTTTTGAGAGATGATTTATTAGTGTAATAAAACAATTCGGCAATTAAAATAGCGGTTAACTTTAAAGCAAAATATATTCTTGTATTAGCAAGTATTTTGTTATCATAGCCAATAGTCGATTGCTTAAAATATGTATACAGATCACATTGTAGTTTGTATTCAATTATATTATCTATACCAAAACACGCAGCGCTAAAAAACGGATTATTTATTGCAGAATCCATAAAGTTTTGAAAGATGCCAATTGTTGTGAGATTGATTACACAAAGTAAAAATAAAAAAATAATCTTTATATTATGGTTATGCATTTTTTTCAATTTATTCAACAGTAACAGATTTTGCTAGATGACGTGGTTTATCAATTGGCAAATGTAGATAATTGGCAATTTCGTATACAAAAAACTGCATAATGCCAACCATTGCAATTGGTTCTAACAATGGGGCAACTGGTTCAATTTCAAACCACACATCGGCTAGCGCTTTGAGTTCATGTTGTCCAATAAAACCAAATATTATTAGATGTGCACCACGAGATTTTGCTGTATAAACACTATTTAACAGTTTTGTATACAATAAAGTATCCAGGATAGAAAAAACAAGTACTGGTATATGCTCATCAACCAAGGCCAGGGGGCCGTGTTTTAGCTCGCCTGCAGGGTATGCTTGCGCAAAAATATAAGGAATTTCTTTCAATTTCAGTGCTGCTTCCATGGCAAAAGGATAACTAATATGTTTGCCAAGACAAAGCGCTGTTTTAAAAGAGCTATAATAAGGAGCGTAGGTATTTTTAATTATTGGTGCATACTCTAATAATGTTTGTTCAAGTACATTAGCAGCATGCATACTATGTTTGTATGCGTTTAAAAGATCTTGTTTTGTAACTATTTTTTTTATGTATGCGAGATGGTGTGCAAGGCAGTACATCATAGTCAGTTGCGTTGAAAAAGCTTTGGTTGAAGCAACAGCGATTTCTGGCCCAGCTTGGGTAATAAATGAAGCGTTGCATTCTCGCACTAAACTGCTTGTGCTTACATTAGCAATACCAATGGTGTTTGCATTGTGTTCTTTTACAATTCTTAATGCTTCAAGTGTATCTGCTGTTTCGCCTGATTGGGAAAGAAACATATACGCGCTATCTGGATTATAAAAAAAAGACATGTATCTAAATTCTGAAGCTAAATGAACAGAAGCGGGAATTTTGCTAATTGATTCAAAAAAGAATTGGCCAATCGATGCAGCATGCCAAGAGCCGCCACATCCTAATAAGGTAATAGAAGATATAGGATTATGTGCATTGGTAGAAAATGTTTTAGCTATTTCAAAATCGCTTAATGTTTGCATGTATTCAACTGTTTTAAAGATAGCTTCAGGTTGTTCATATATCTCTTTGAGCATATAATGGGCGTATGCTTGCTTGCTATGCAGTTGTAATACCCCCTCCATTTTTTTTGTTTCAATTGAACAATGGGTTGCATCAAAAGTGAAAAGATGAATATCTTGTTGAGTAATCCATCCAAAAGTCAAATCTGGTATGACAGCCATCTCTGTTGCTTTATTTGCAAACGCAAATATATCTGAAGCTATACATATACATCCTTGATCAATGCCTAAACATAAAGGTGAGCCTTTGCGTACAAAAAATAGTTTATCTGGCTCAAAAACAAAAAGAATAACAAGAGCAAACATGCCTTCTAATCTGTCTACAAGTTTTGCAAGTAGTTTTTCAGGATTTGTTTTTTCGTATGTCAAAAGCAAGTCTTCAAGGACGTGAGCTATAAGTTCGCTATCCGTTTCAGATTTTAAAACATGCCCTTTTTGTAACAACTCACTTTTTAAAGCATAATGGTTTTCAATAATACCATTATGCACAATAGAAACTTGTTTAGTGCAGTCAAAATGTGGATGGGCGTTCTCAACAGATTGTTTGCCATGAGTTGACCATCGCGTATGGCCTAATCCAACGTGCCCATCAAAAAAAAATTGTTGATCTGCAGCTATAAGATTTTGTACACCACCTACAACTTTGAGGGCTTCAATTTTTTTAGTTTGTGTATCAACAAGAGCGATACCAGCAGAATCATAGCCACGATACTCTAAACGCATAAGTCCATCAAGCACATATTGTTTGATGGACTTATTTCCTACATATCCAATAATGCTACACATATAAAACACCCCAATATTCATGTATATATGTACATAATATACGATATATTTTCTGAATATATGCAAGAAAAACTGATAGAGTGTTTTTAGCGTTTAACAAATTGAAATTTACGACGTGCACCACGTTGCCCGTATTTCTTTCTTTCTTTTACTCGGGAGTCAACAGTCAAAAGACGGCTTTGTCGAAGTAATGGCCTTACGGATGCTTCCATACTTAAAAGTGTGCGAGCAATAGCTAATTTTACTGCATCAGATTGCCCATTCTTGCCACCACCAAACACATTAATTTGAAAATCATAATTTTTTGCAATTGGACATACTTGAAATGGCTTAGTTACATTGATACGCATAGTATTAGTATCAAAGTAATCATTATAAGACAAACCATTTACTATTATTTTTCCTGTACCACGGCGTGCCCAAGAACGAGCGACTGCCTTTTTTCGGCGGCCAGTAGCGCCAGCTAAAGGTACACCAACTAGTCGTATCAGTTTTTTAGAAGATGATTGTTTATTTATTTCTGGGCGAACCATTTTGTTTTAAAACCTTTCTTTATGTAGTCGCTATTTTGACTATTTTGATAGTATCAATATAAATAAAAAAGTCAAAATAGTATAGTGCATACAATATTTTTTATATGGAGCCGATGATCGGATTTGAACCGACGACCTACTGATTACGAATCAGTTGCTCTACCAGCTGAGCTACATCGGCAAAGATAAGCTAATTGTATCATATTTTTGCCGGACGTATAGCCTTTTTTATCTATATGTTACTCTGTTTGTAAATCCTCATATTCTTCTTGGCATGCTAAGCAACGATCGGCATCGGCAAACGATAATAAGCGCTTTTCAGATATATCATTACCGCAATCAATGCATATGCCGTATGACCCATCTTCAAACTTTTTAATAGCTCGCACTATTCTTTTATATTGCTCTAAATCTGAGTCTTGCAATGATGTGCGTAACGACTCCATAGTTGAAAGCAGTGCTTGGTCACCTGGATCTTGTACTTGTCCATCAGAAAAGGCTTCTTTTGCAAGCGTCGTAAGTTTAAGTTCGAGCTCTTTTTTTTGATCTAGAAGATTTTGTTTTATTGTGTCTAAATTTCGATTCATACGGGCTCTCCTTACATTCTCTGCTGTTTGAAAAAACATTGCAAAAGAGTGCTTATTTTTTCAGTGTGAAGTCCACTAATAATTAACATATCATTTTGGTATACCCAAGAATGGGGATCTTTGTCAAGTTTATAGCCGAATAATGGTGAAGGAGCTCCATATGCTAATCCTGTTATGCGGCTCAATTGCATCATGCCCATGCACATTTTACACGGTTCAAGAGTGACATACAACCAACAATTGTTCAAGCGCCAATTTTTACGGTGAAGACCAGCCTGGGATAATGCTTCTATTTCTGCATGTGCAGCTTGAGTATATAATTGTTCAGATCGATTATGCCCTCGTCCAATAATGGTACCATATTCATCTACAACTATAGCTCCTACTGGTACTTCTTGTAATGCAAAAGCATGTTCTGCCTCTGCGTATGCTTCTTGCATAAAAAAATTGTCTGCAGCTTGTCCAAAAACACTTACGCTCATTCGTTATTCTTTTGTGTAGAAAAAAAAGTTACAATTAACTATACTAAAATCGCTTATATTGTACAGTTTTCTTACTTTTACTGCCTAGGAGGCATTGATGTCACAAAAACCTTTTCCAGAAAATCCATCTGCAGGAACTGCTTCAGAATACAAAGCGGAAAGTATACGTGTTATTGAAGGGCTTGACGCCGTACGCAAAAGACCTGCGATGTATATTGGGTCTACAGGTCCACGTGGATTGCATCATTTAGTTTATGAAGTTGTGGATAACTCTGTTGATGAAGCATTAGGAGGGCATTGTGACCATATTATTGTTACCTTGCATAAGGATGGATCTTGCTCTGTAGAAGACAATGGCCGTGGTATTCCAACAGATATTCATCCTACAGAAGGTGTTTCTGCTACCGAAGTTGTGTTGACTAAGTTACATGCTGGGGGCAAGTTTGAAAAAGATGCTTACAAATATTCAGGAGGGCTTCATGGTGTTGGGGTGTCTGTTGTTAATGCTCTTTCTTGTTGGCTTGAGGTGACTGTATTTAATAAGGAAAGTATCTTTACTCAAAAGTATGAAAGGGGTAAGCCTTTAGCTCCACTGGCAATTGTTGGGACTACCAAAAAACGTGGGACTTTAGTACGCTTTTTCCCTGATGCAACTATTTTCCAAGAAACTATTACGTTTAGTTTTGATACGCTTTCTGCACGGTTGCGTGAACTTGCTTTTTTAAATAAAAAATTAAGAATAGAGCTCATTGAAGAAGATACTGATCAAAGAAATGATTTTTATTTTGAAGGTGGTATTGTAACTTTTGTTGAGCATATTAATAGAAAAAAAGATCCATTGTTTCCTGAGGTTATCTATTCAGAATATACTGATGAAACGTATGTGTTTGAACTGGCAATGCAGTATAATGACGGCTATGGCGAGCAGCTATTTTCTTTTGTCAATAATATAAATACCGTTGAAGGTGGCACGCACGTTTCTGGATTCCGTTCTGCACTGACAAAAATTTCAAACAAAAAAGGTCTTGAATACGGCATTATTAAAAATTCAGCTGACGGTTTTTCTTCTGAAGATGTGCGAGAAGGGCTTGTATGCGTTTTAAGTATTAAAGTGCCTGAGCCGCAGTTTGAAGGGCAGACTAAAACAAAACTTGGCAATAATGATGTCAAAGGTTTTGTTGACTCTTGGGCATTCGCTTTTTTAGAAACTTTTTTTGAAGAAAACCCTGCGATTGCAAAAAAAATATTGCAAAAAGCTGATTTGGCAAAGCGTGCACGTGAAGCAGCAAAAAAAGCCCGTGAATTAACACGCAGAAAAACGGTATTAGAATCAGTGGTGCTGCCTGGCAAACTGGCTGATTGTTCAAATGAAAATCCTGCTGATTCTGAACTATTTATTGTTGAAGGTGATTCTGCGGGTGGTTCTGCAAAACAAGGACGAGACAGAAATACGCAGGCAATTTTACCATTAAAAGGTAAAATTCTTAATGTGGAAAAAGCGCGTATTGACAAAATATTGGGAAATGAAGAAATTAAATCACTCATTGCAGCTATTGGCTGTGGCATTGATTCTGATTTTGATATTGCAAAAGCTAGATATCATAAGATCATTTTAATGACTGATGCTGATGTTGACGGTTCGCACATTCGAACGTTATTATTAACATTCTTTTTTAGATACATGCCAGCGCTAATAGAAAAAGGGTATTTATATATTGCTCAACCACCCTTGTATAAAGCAAAAATTGGCAAAAAAGAGCAGTATTTAAAGGATGATACTGCATTTAAAGAGTTTTTATTTAATTGGGCTGCAGAACAAACTGCCTTATTAGTTAATAATCAAACAATTGCTGACAAAGCACTTGAAGATGTATTAGCGCATATTGCATTGTATGATAGCTTATTATTCAAAACAGCATTGCGATTTCAGTTAACGGTTGATCATTGCCATAAGTTAGCCATTATTATGAGAGCTCAGCGTGCTGAAAAGATTTTTGATTCGTTAGAGCTTTTGGCAATGCTAAAAACGCATTTTGTTGATTATGAAATTACTGTCCAACAATCCCAACCTGAGCTAGTTGAGGGAATACAATCTTATGCAGGATCAAGATTGTTATTCAAGAGATTAAGTAAACAGTGGACGGTTCCTGTTGCCTTTTTTAATTCAGATGAATTAGCATCGTTGCATAATTGCATACAGACACTTAGTCTTTTTGAAGATTATCAATGGAAATTAACTATTAAAGGTAAAGATAAATTTGAAGAGGGTATTGGTATACTTTCATTTATACATGCAATTAGCACTCTTTCAAAGCCATTTATGTCCATACAGCGGTATAAAGGGCTTGGCGAAATGAACCCTGAGCAGTTGTGGGAAACTTCTATGAATAATGAAACACGAACGTTACTTAAAGTAACCATAGAAGATGGTCTGGCGGCAGACTTTTGGTTTGGAGAGCTGATGGGTGATAAAGTGCAAGGTCGCAAAGATTATATTGAACAGTTTGGCCAGTTTGCTAAAAATCTTGATATCTAATGTATCATATGTTTTGGAAAGTAGGAGATTTATCGCCTACTTTCCGTTACTCTTTTTTAATACGCAACAATAGAAACGGTATTTTTTGCGGCGTATTGTTTATATAAGTTTTCAAACAGTGGTTTATAAAAAAGACTTTTTTGCACCATACAAAGTTCAAAAAGTGTATATGCAGTAACCAGATAGTTAATCTTACGATATTGATATATAGAATATAGTAATAATGAGTAACGTAACAATGCATGTAAAATATACCATGGTACTTTGCCAACAGTGTACTTTAAAATAGAACCTTGGTTTGCTATGCTCCCAATAAAGCGTAATAATTGTAAGACCAGTGTGCGTAGTACAAAGTTTTCGTTTATGATACATTAATCTTCTTGTAAGACAGATAACATTGCTCATATAGAAATTAATAAACCACTTCTTGTCCAAAAGCCAGTAAGATCGCCATATTCTTCTTCGAATAGCTTACTCCAAGTTTTATATATCTTGATTTAAATAATATAATGTATTATACAAATTATACCATGTCTTTTTGTTGAAAAATGTGTTGGTCTCATTTTCTTTTTCTTTACGAACTTGCAATACACATCTTATGTTTGGATACTGATTGTTTTGAATGCAATGTAAAGAGCGTTGATTGTGCTGTTTAAAATGCTCAATGTTATCAACTGTTTTTATAGTAACTGTAGTGCCTGCAGCATTGGTATTATTAATATGATTCATCAGTTTATGCATATTGTATGCAAGGTTGCATGAAGCATCTAAAGTTAATTGAAATCATTACAATTTTTTGTCTTGTCTTTGATCTTTTTTTAATATACGGCTTAAGCGTTTTTTGGGGGTCTGTTTATGCAAAGTATAACAGGCATTAAGCCAATTTAAATTAACATATGGTAATATATTAATAAAAAAGATTGCATAATAGGTCATTGATTTTGTATCGATTATAATCAATAGGGGAAAAAATAAATTTTTGAAAGCTTTCTTTTATTGAATTTAAAAGTAAAGCGTGCTGTTTTTTGCATGTTGCGCCCAACTTTTTTGCAGCTTGGATTGCTGTTTTATCTGACAAATGATTGAGTAGATAATTAAATAGTAATGTGTGTATATCTGAAGGTAATTGTTCATATGATAGTGTGCTTGCAATTGTATTTGTTAAAGTATAGAGACCAGATTTGTACTATAAGTATTAAGAAATAAATATACATGTTAATTTTATGCTGCTTTTAATAGTCTTGAAAAAATATAAAATTAGTATTCTTTTTATTGCACGAGAATTGCTCGTCCAGGTGATCCATCACCTTTTTGTATAGGCAGAGGTAAGCAATATAAAATATATTGTCCTTGATTAACATGTTCTAAACGTAGTCCTTCAATAATAATACCATGTTGTAATAAAATTTTATGTGTTGGGTGTCCTTGTTGTCCACGTTCAATACCCAAATAATCAAAGCCGACGGTTTGTATACCACAATCTACTAAAAATTGTGCTCCGCTTTCTTCTAAAAAAATAAAATTAGTGTTGAATGGTTCTGTCGGTTTACAAAAACTATTTTTTGTTTTTAACAATACCTTTTTTTGATCTTTTAATAGTTCTTGATGTAGCTGCAAATCTTTTTTAGTAATTTTTTCATTTACTTGCGTGCAATCAATAATTATGCACGGTCCGCATAATTGTTCTAAGGGTATTTGGTCAATGGTTTTACCCTGTTCTATAAAATGAGCAGGAGCGTCAACATGGGTACCAGTGTGACTGTGCATAACAATAGTTGATTCTGAAACGCAATCTTTAGCAACTGATTTTATTTGAGAAATTTGCATATCGGCACGATTCTTATACGTGGACATGCTATTAGAAATTGGCCAGCTAATATCAATTATGTTCATTTTAATGCTCTTTTGTATAAAAATTGTGACCACCAAATTGATTTCTCATTAATGCAACTAATTTTGTTGCGTACGTTCCACCATTCTGCAGCGATTCTTGCCGCACTTCTAATGATTTTTTTATAACAGGCACGGCAATATTCAGCTCTTTGGCTGTTTCTACCGTCCATTCACCCATGCCGCTGCTTGCTACTTTGCCAGATACTTCAGTTAACTGTTGTCCGTGCTGTTCAAAAATGTTGTGTGTTAATTCTAACAGCCATGAGCGGATAACGGACCCTGATTGCCATAGTTGAGTTATTTTTTCTAAGTCTAGTTGATCAAAAGGGGCAGGAGTGTGTTTTAATAGATCAAGCCCTTCTGCATATGCTTGCATAATCCCATATTCAATGCCATTGTGTACCATTTTGACTAAATGGCCACTGCCAACAGGGCCGACATGTGCATAGCCATTTGGGCAAGCAATAATTTCCAAAAATGGTTTTAAACAAGCAAATGCTTGCTGAGTTCCGCCAACCATTAAACAGAATCCGTTTTTTAAGCCGTGAACGCCACCAGAAGTTCCACAATCAACAAATGATAAATCATGCTTTAAAACATGCAGAGCTCTTTTTTGTGTATCTTTAAAATGGCTGTTGCCAGCATCTACAATAATAGAATTTTTTTTAAGATGAGGAATAAGTTGTTCTATAACAGTATCAACAATATTTCCTGCAGGTACCATCAGCCATGCAATATCTACTGCTTTGGCAAACTGCTGTAAGGTGTCATGCGTTTTAACACCGTATGTTTGCGCATCATTTGCTTGTTGTTTGTTTGGGTCGTATCCATGGACCGTATATTTTTGTGGTAGCAATCTTCGTGCAACACCTGATCCCATACGGCCTAATCCAATAATTCCTATCTGCATCGTTTGCTTTCTTATATAAAATCTATGTTGTGCTTTTTTTTGAATGCAATCATTGTTTCTTCTTGCTGTAGCGATGTTTGATCATACCTAAACAGGGATAATTTTTTTTGTTCAATATGTTCTATAATATGCCAAGAACTTTCTATTTCATCATATCTAACTGAGCTTGTAATTTTGCCATTGTATACATCAGTTAACAATGTTTCGTACGGTTGTGATGTGCGCGTTTTAAACAGGCAGCTGTGGCAAAAAGTCATTTCAACAGGGGTTATTTTTTGATCAGTGCTGCTGCTTTGCACATTCAGTTGTAATGAAAAAACAGCTTCAGGGTTTAATTGAATGGTAAGCATATTAGAAGCGGTTGAAACTATTTGTGTTAAAGCATTGTGAGGCTCTTTAAATTTTATATAAATGCCAACTTTTGATTCAGCCATTTTTTTGCCTGCCGAAACGTAGAAAGGAGTGTTTTGCCAACGTTGGTTGTTAATATGTAGCTTAAGTAAAGCGTACGTTGGCGTTGTTGAATTTTTATTAACACAAAATTCTTGCTTATATTCTTGATATTGGCCTAAAATACCATCTTCAAAAGTAATATGTTTTAACGTGTTTAACCGTGCACTGCGAATTGATTCTTCTTGTAAATCATCCGGTCTTTCCATACCAATAAGAGCAATCATTTGTAAAATATGGTTTTGTACTACATCTTTTAACACGCCATATTGATCATAAAAGCATCCTCTTTTTTCTATGCCAATAGATTCATGTAATACAAAATGCATTTCTTCAATATATGTACTATTCCAAAGCGGTTCAAACATGATATTTGAAAATCGCAGCAATGTAATATTATGAACAATATTTTTGGTTAAGTAATGATCAATTCTGTATATTTGCGATTCGTCTAAATATTGTTGAATGGTCGTGTTAATGGTGTGAGCAGATGCAATGTCATGGCCAAAAGGTTTTTCATATACCAATCGGTGCCAAAAACATTCTTTTGATGCTATTCGTTTACATAAACCAACTTCATATAATAGTTTTGTTGCTTGCGCAAAAAGGGTAGAAGCAACAGCAAAATAAAATAATCTATTGCTTGGTTGATTGTAAGCAGATTCATTGGTTGTAATATGTTCAAAAAGTAAACTCATATCTTGTTTGTTAGTAATATCACATGCAATATAAGAAAAAAGGGTAGTAAAATGTTGCCATGCATTTTCATCAACATATTCGGTATACTGTTTTGCATTTTCAAGAATAGTGTCTATTGAAGATTGTTGATGTCCAATGCCAATAAAAGAAACGTTTGTTAAAACATCTGTTTGTATTAAATGGTATAACGCTGGCATTATTTTTCTTTTTGCAAGATCGCCAGTGATACCAAAAATTATAAATGAAGTATGTTGTGACATAATGCTAACTACTATAAAAAATTAATTGTAGTGTACCATTTTTGGTAAAATTAACTATGCAGTTTTTTTATTATAAGGCTCAACGTGCCACAGGCAAACATGCCCCATGCTATATCAAGTATAACAATAGATAATGGCCATTGATTTAGCACGACAAAATTGGTTCCTTCATACACGCCATACAGTAGTAGGCCAAACAAAGCACCGTAAAAAAACGTTTGGGTATATGTTTTGTATGCCGTTAATGGTGTAACAAAAATCCATATGCCTGATACAATACAAATCCAAACAAGCAAAGTTGCAATCCCGTGTACTGGTTGAAATGCTTGAAAAGGCCGCAGCATTGACCCAAGCATTGTTTGATACATATTTTTCATAAGTAGACCGAGCCATATACCATCCATTATCATAAAACAGAATAGTGAAACAATATAGTAAAAAAACTTGTTCATATATATCCTTTACCTTTGGTATTATTATTTTTAAAATCATAAAATAGTAATACTAAATAAGCAACTATAATACAAATTGCTTCAGTGCAAAGTATGTTTAAAATAAATATACTTTTGTAATGCATACATTGATATTAGTATAAATATTACGCTACCATACCAAAGTTTATTTTCTTTGTGTACCAGTTCTTGGTAACATTGCGTATAATTATTTATGTCTGGTTTATACGGTTTTAAATAAATGCCATTTTCCTTCTTAATAAATAATTCGTTTCCACTTGCTAATGCTGTTTCTAAAATAACTGCTTTAATTTTAGTATTAGGGTTGCTGCTTAAATAATTTAATATAGTTGCTGTGCCTTGCGATGTTGCATGGATAATAATATTTCTTGTTTTTTTTCTATTGCTTTTTTTAAATGTCTTTGGCAAAAAAATTGACCAAGATCTGGCAAAAAGGTAGGTGTTAGTACCTGAATTATCGGTATGGCATTGGTATCTAGTATTTTTTGAATATAAGTAGTGCTTCCTCCAAAGACATTTTGACCAGGAATGGAATACACAACAAGATTAAGATTTTCCATAGCATAGGAAAGATTATAATCCAACAAACTGCTTGAGTTTCCCATTGCATGTAAAATATTTTATAACTTATCTGATTTTTAAAAACAGTTGAATTTTTAAATAGCTTGAAATACTATACTTCTAAATATATAGTTATAGTTATTTTAAAAAAATATTTTTAATAAGAAAATTATATCAGAGAAAATCATGAATGGATAAAAAATTGTTACATTTTAAACTTTGGGTGTGATTGGATTTATAAAATGAAAATTGCAGATTCCAGAAATATGTATCTATTATGCATGTGTGTTTTTTCATATTTTTATGGAGTAGAACAAACAATAGAATTGGATAATAATGAAAAAAATATTGAAATTTTTGATAGATTAATTGATCGGTTAGAAAATATAGCTAAAACGCAACATCCCAATAGTCTTTTGTGTAGTAAAAATAATTGGCCTAATTATGATGAATATCATAATTACTATAAGTGTGAACAAGCTTTTAATAAAGCGAAAGAATGGTTTTCTATAAACCAAAATCATAATAAAATTCTTATTTCTCTTTATCCAGACGAAAAAAAAATTCTTTCGGAGTTGGTTAATGCATTATTTTGGATGACAGATCAGTTTGATGAATCATTACAACATGCTTTTCCTACAAAAGAGTTTTTAAGTTTATTTTTAAATCAATATGTAGACGAAAGCGTGCATTTTTCTGATACTGTAAAAAGTTGGTTTAGTTATTTTTTAAAT
Organism: Candidatus Babelota bacterium; assembly: GCA_003963225.1. Taxonomy (GTDB): domain Bacteria; phylum Babelota; class Babeliae; order Babelales; family Vermiphilaceae; genus AWTP1-30. The sequence continues at coordinate 182,638 of RXKB01000004.1, read as the reverse complement.
GCTTGTTGTAAACATTTTTCTTATATTGATAAACATGAATTATTATTTAAACAATTATATACTATGCAGCAACCGCATTCACTTTTTAGTATTAAAATTTTAGCATGCTCTGGTTGTACCAATTTTTTTGATAGATATAGAATTTTATATAAAGAACTTGAGCGCAGCATTGATAAACTTTTACAATATGTAAATTCGGATATTGTACTTGAAAAAGATGGGTATAAAAAATCTTCTACATGTATAAAAGATAGGGATAGTTTGAGGTGTTGTTTACAAGATTTAAAAAAAATGATAAACGAGCATAGTACAAATGAGGCTTCATATGTACTATTGCATGAGAACCTTGTCAGTTTATGGCCAAGTATAATAAATGCTGTATGGTTATGTTTTAAAAACTTTCTTACAATGCCTTTTTTTAAAGATTATTCTATTAAGAAGTCGTGTAAAAATACGCTGAGTGGTTTAAACGTTGTTGATGTATTTCCAGAATTTCTCGATCTTTTTAAAGATGATATTTTAAAAAGAACTATTCGTTTTTGCAAGCCATATATAGATAATAATCTATTGACAGAAGAGGATATACGTGTGTGTGTTATTGAAAAAACTTTTGATAACTATACCGATTTTAAAGACATTGTCAGTTTATGTCGAACTAATTTTTATTTTCTTTTAATCCATTTGATGGAGTTTTTTGATAACAAAGTATTGAATCCATTGCATTTAAAGACTTTTGACCCATATGTTGCAAAACGGATGACTTCATCTACTATGTATAAAAATGTATTGAAGTTTATTAATGTTAAAGTTTGGCATGCAAAAGATCAAACTATTTCAGATGTTCCGTATGTTCCGTTTTTAGATGACAACAACTGTATTTATCCATATGAAAAATATTGTACCTATAAAGAACACGTAGAAAAATATACTACTCTTGTTTCATGGATTGAAAAAAATAAAGCAGCCCTTTTCAACCATCACTATGATATTTCATTGCTTAAAAATAGGTTGAAGGCATACAATTTTGATGAGACGCTTCAAAGTTTTACAAAAAAAATGATGGAAGAATTATTTTGTTATTTATATTCTTCAAAATCATTAATAAATTTTAGTGTTAATGGTTTGAATGAAGCACATACATTAATACAAGGTTTATTCAAAAATGGTACGACTATTGATGATATTAATAAAAGTTTGGCGAATTTAGAGTTTTGTATAAAAGCGAGCTTGTATCAGGATATATTAAAGAGTTATCCAATAATTTTTATGCAAGATGTACAATCGTATTATAAAAGTCATTCTGATTTGTTTGACACAAAAGAAAGTCTAAATGGTTATATACTAAATATGTATAATCAAAGATATCCAAAGTTTTGCAGAGTAAATAAAAGTATGAAAAGATTAAATAAAAGTATGAAACAAGTAGAGCTTGGCGATGCAAAAGATTTAATGCCATGGATGGCTTTCAAAGTAAATTGTATTGCATTGTGTAATATTTGCTCAAAAACAAATTCTGTTTATAAATTGCTATTATAATATTAAAACATGGATATTGCTTTTTAAAGGGTGTATGATACACTTTTATAATATAAAAAATAATATTTTTCATTTTTTAAAGGTTTTGTATGTACAGAAGTAATAGTGTAAACAATATCTTGTTAATAATTATGTTTTTTGTAACGGAAAAAGAACTTTTTGGACAAAGTGGCCAAGGTGGTGATGCAGTTGTGAAGCATGATTTTGTTTTGCCAGATCGTGATACAATATCAATAAAGGGCAACATTGCTAAGCAACTTGTTGACAGAACATATGCATTGTATAATAGCAATTTGTTGCCAACTGTCAATATTTCTTTTTTATATAATGAAGAAGATAAAACTTTTGAAAGCACTTTTTTTGATCAGCCTGTTAGTTTTTTTGAAACGTTACTTTTATCAGAAACAAGCTATAATAATATGTTTTTTGGGATTGATCAGCTATGGCAACTACCTTCTGATCAAGAATATCAGCAAGCGGTCGATTACGTTTCTGTAACATCCGTAGAGGTTATTAAACAGCAGGTCTCTCAAGATAAGCAACAATATGTATCAGATAATGCGCAACGGCTTATTGAGCTTCTTAGAAAGTATGAACAGTACTCAGATGAAGATTTTGTAAAAGCGCTTATAGCTTGTTTTGAAGCAAATATTGGTTTGTATACAGCGCGTGACGTATATCCCACTGTTGCATTGTATAACGAACAATCATTTATAGAAAAGGAACAGGTTATTAAAGAAGAATGGCCAAAAATGTTCAAAGGTTTTGAGCACGGGCCATGCTTAGTGACACCTGAATTTGTACTATTCATGATTGATATTATAAAGCAAATGGGTGGTGCTAAACAAACAGTATGGCCACTTGCATTTTCGTCTATGAAAAACATCGTCCCCGAAATTGATTTCTTGTTTTCTGAGCCTAAATATACACAAGCGATTGAAAAATTATTAAATATGTTATTGCTTAAAATACTAAAAGGTGCATTAAAAATAAATTTAGGAAATACTTTCCAGGCTTATTTCAACAAAAGAACACAAGAGATCGACTATATTATTTTACAAAAAATAATAGCTGCGGGTGTTAATTATGAATTATTAAAACAAGCGCCTGTCACTATGCCATTAGATGAAAATACAACATGCTATGTCAAGATTGGCCAAAATCTTATTACTGGCGATGAAGCTATACAAATAAAATGTGTAGTGTCTTTTTAATGATGCAATAAACATATTATACAAGAGAGCAAACCTGGTCAATGCGTACCAGGCTTGCTCTCTTGTTGCTTAATAATTGGCTTGATTAACTGTTAAAAATCCATTGCTAAACGTAATATCAAAATTGCCGTACTGATTTTTTATAATAGCAGTTTGTTTATTTGTTGTATTATTTGCAACGGTAGAACATGTGATGCTAGTCAGTAAGCATCCAGGGATAAAGCCAGCATACTCTTTTGATTCATTAGGTTTAAGAGTTATTTTTTGTTCTTCTACTTTGCCATGTCCTTCATACTTAAATATTACTTCAAGATCTTGATTTGTCTTATTATTAATATAGCATGTTGCCATACTTAATAAATGACTTTGTGAAGTTATAAGTAGCAATAGTGTGATAGTTTTGATTTGATTAAGCATTCAAATTCCTTATTGAAAAGAGGTTACTGAATATTTTAGAATATTCAGTAACCTCTTTTCAATAAAATATAAAAATACTGTTTTCTTAAAATGCTTTTCAATTTAAATTTTTATTATTAAGTATTTTTTATATATATAACTTATTCCAACTTCTGGATAGGTATCCAAGAGTCTTTTTATGAAATTCCATTCTTTGCCTGTAATATTCAAATTAATATTTTCTGCGTCATGTTTTTTAGTATGCGTTCTTTGAATATTATTGCTTTCTTTAAACTTTCTTATTGCTTGTCTTACGACCCATTGTTCCCTTTTTATTCTATCATTTGATATTTGCGGCTGTACATTTTTTTGAAACCATTCAAAGTATTGCGTTTCTAATATTCCGTGTATGGTACTAATGTTCACATTTGATTTATCTTCTAGGGTAATACATTCTTTATTGTTTGATTGCATACCTATTTGATCTATTTCTTCTTCAGTTATACTTTCTTTTTCAGTGCTATAGTCGTCAGGTTGCACCATGCCTAGGTCTTTATTTAAATCTACGTCTTGTATTTGATTATAGTATGCATCTGCCAATTCATATGTGTTAACAATAGCTCCTGTTATTAATACATGACTGTTATGCATACTATGTGCATTTGCGATGCATCCCATTAAAAATACAAAAAATAAAAGTTTATTATATTTTAGCATAGGTATCCTTTGTTTGAAATAAAAATGTAATTGCGATTCACATTGTATTTTTATTTTAAACAAAGGTCAAATTTTTTTGCAAAATTGTTGCAAAGTGTATCAATTTTGTGTGAATTGATTTTTTTTATGCATAAAATGCAAGTGAGTATGCATTGTTGATTTGTTGCAATAGAAGAGTTTGAGTATACCTGCTAGAGTTAATTTTTGCAGCCAAAGTTGAGCATTGGTAAAAGCTATATAAAAGCAATATTGTGTAAAATTAAAACTATTTTGCAAAAAAATATCGCTTCACAATTAAGCAATATTTTTTTATGAATGCAAAGCCTAAGGCAGGCTTTGCATTGCCTGATTCTTCAGTAAAATTAAATATATTAACTGAATGTTTTGAGTTTTGATTTTCTTCTTCCTTGGCTATATTGCTAGACTCTTCTTCAATTCTTTTTAACCATCTCATTTTAGTTGCAGCATTTGGATGAGTATTAGAGTATTCTGGAAGATAATCACGATCTAGTAAATTAAAATGTTTGACGTTTTTAAAATGAATATCATCAAGTATGGCAGGCAATATATTAGCTTGTAATTCTTGTATTTGACGATAACAGTTATAAAGGTTTATAAAATTTGAATCTGTACCATAATATGTGGTATAGAGTAGAAATTGTATCCCAGCATATTTTCTTATTAAATCATGAATAATAATATTCTTTTTATGGTGAGCTTCAGTAATGTGTGATAGTTCATGTTTCATTGTCTGATGTAAGCGTAGCGATGCATTTTGATAAGCCAAATGTTTTTTTACATCAATTTTGATATGCATGATTTCTGCTTCTCCTAAATTTATGTCGAGCTCAGTGCATTCAAACTTAATAAGTTCATGATGTATGCCTAACCTTTTGCATTCATGTATAAAATAACTTTGTGCATATATTTCCCATTCTTGTAAAGAGCTTGCAACAGAAGGTATAGCAAGCTTTGTGTCTTCTTGCGCAGGTTCTTTTTGATCAGATGCACCGTACATGAGTTTGCGTTTCACTTCGTGTTCAATATGCTTAATTTTTTCCCATTCATGCTTTGGTACCTCAGGAAACTCTTTTTGAAACAGTTGTATAATTAATTCTTCACAATATTTAAGATCGCCATACACTAATTGCAAATGTGCAGGCATTGTTTTATAAAACAAATTCCCATATGAAAATATATGCATTTTTATTAACATGTAAAATGCATATATTGTACATTTATTCATATTAGTCTTTTTTCTTTAAAACCAATAAGTTGACATTCTGGTTGTGGAATAATACCAAACTGTTGTAAAACCATTTTTTGCATGCTACGTGCAAGATTAATAATGTCTGTACTTGTTGCATTGCCATTATTAATAATCATGTTGGCGTGTTGAGATGAGACAGAAGCGCCTCCGGAGTGCAAGTTGCCTTTAATCCCAAGTTGATCTAAGTAATAGGCAACATACAACATTTTTTTATCGTTTATCATCAGTGTAACTTCGTGCTCATGAAAATTTCTAAAAAATGATCCACAGGTGTTTTTTTGTGGATACCGTCTTGTGCGGTGGCGTATAATTTCGGCACTTCGGCCTTTTGCAAAAGCTGCTTGTTCAAAAGATACTTTTTTTAATTTAAAAGTTGCTGTTGCAAGGTAATGTTTGTGTTCGTGTAATGTGGAATAATCGTATCCAAAATTAAACCATTCGTTTTGCACCGTAAACAGGTTGCCTGTTTGTGCTTCTATTATTTCTGCTGAAGATAAAAAATGCTCCAGTAAAAATTCAAAATAATGTAAATTGATATACACAGCGCCGCCAACAGTGCTTGGAATGCCGCTAAATTCTTCAAGGCCTATAATATGATTATCCAAACACCAGTTAATTAATAGGTCAAGGCTTACGCCTGCTCCTGCTTTTACCCAAGCGGTTTCGTTATCTTCATTAACAATACAAATATCTTTTAACTGCGGTTGAATTACAAGTCCATCAAAACCTTCGTCTGCAATTAAAATGTTTGCTCCTTTGCCTAGCAAAAAAAGCTCAAGATTACGTTTTTTTGCAAACTGAACAGCTTCTTGAAACGTGATTGCACATGCTGGCGTCGCAAAAAAACGAGCATTACCGCCTGTTTTGAACCAATTTTTGTCAGCCAGAGGTACCAATTCTTTAATGTCTATCATGCAAACTATTATTTCTTATTGACCATGTGGTTGTTCGACTTTGACTGTGCGCAATGGTGGGCGAGGTGCAACTTTTTCTGACTCAAGCAGCTGCTGGCATCCCAAACCACAGGTGTTTTTGAATTTTTGCTTGCAACTGTTACAGCATACAAAATGCTTATTGCATGATGCGTTTGCGCAGTTGTCATACGTATCACATGAGTTGTTGCATAATAAACAGGTAGTTAACACGTCATTATTGGTATGCATGCTTAAGCGTGCATCAAAGACATAGTTTTTACCACGAAAAAAACCGTCTGGGTACTGTTCAAGATATTTATGAATTCCTCCTTCCAGTTGGTATATTTCTTTTGCAACTCCTTTTGTATTTAAGTAAGCCGTTGCTCGTTCGCAACGTACACCGCCAGTGCAATACATGAGTACTTTTTTAGCTTTGAATGTTTCAAGATGCTGATCAATATAAGAAGGCAGATGTCTAAAATATTGAATATCCGGTTTGATAGCATCTTTAAAAGAGCCAATTGCAGACTCCCACGCATTGCGAGCATCAAAAATTAGTAAATCTTCAGGTTTATTTTCTAATAACTCATGTACTTTTTCAGGGGACAAATGTTTCCCGCCTTGCGCTGGACTTAGTTGTTTTGGATCTATGCCAAGTTTAACAATTTCATCTTTTATTTTTATTTGCATACGGGGAAAACAGCTGCTATCGCCTTTGCTCTGTTTAAAGTCGATATTGCCAAAAAGTGAATGTTCTAACATAAGCTTTTTGTATCGTTCAATAGATGCATCTTGCCCACCCAATGTGCCATTGATGCCTTCATTTGCCAAAATAATGCGACCAGTTAGTCCAAGTTCTGCACATATTTTGGTTTGCCATTTAAAAATTTGTTTAGGGTATTGAATAGTAACATATTTGTAAAAAAGAATAATTTTTCCCATCAGTTAAGCCTAAAATTATGTTGAATTATAGATTATAATAGCACATATTCTCAATTAAAACCATACTTTATTATTGGCGTTGTATTGTTTTTGATAGTCGTTTTTAATAGGCCTTATTTAGAGTATTATATTCGATTTTTTTATATAGGTTTTGTATTCGCAGATTGGTCTTGTGTTTGCAAAATTCTTAAGATATCTAAAAGCAATAACATTGTTTTTGTAAATATTTTTTAAAAAAAAATTTGCTTTAAATTAAATATTTCTTTATAATTATGTGCCATGTGAAAACATTTATATTTTATAAAACATCAGGAACAATAATGCTAACAATTAAGCAAGCAATAGTATTAGTAAGCATATGCGCAAATAAACCAGCGTGGTCAATGAATATTGGTGGTGACTTGACTCCAATTAAAATTACAACTGAAAAATATTATCAAAAAGAACTTTTAAACGTACCGGGAAATGTAAATTCCAATTTTGGGGAAAAAAGAAAAGTAGACGAAGATCGTCGTCTTGTTATTAATAACCGTTTGTACACCGGAAGTAAATCTGAATACAAACCAAATATTTTTGCTATAGAGCCTCTAATAACTGAATATCTTTTGAATGCAGAATTGCCTCAAGCTGGAGGTGCTTTATTTTACGCATTGAAAAACTTTTCCACAAATAAATATATCCAGTACATTACTATATTGGCTTTTCATTTAAGAAAAGGTCATTGTACTATTGAAGCTTTAAATGAATATTTTAAGGAAAAAAGTGGAAAATGTAATTTTTTTCATTTGTGTAAGTATTTAAAAGTGCAGTATTATAAATTTCAATATCAACAAAATGGCTTTTTTTCAATAGAGGCGTTTTCGTATTTAAAAAAATTGAATAAAAAGTACACAAGGCATTTAGCAGACACTGAGATAATAGTAGAAAATAGTGAATTATCAACATGTAAATTGATATTGGAAGAACACGGAGAATTTTTTAACGTTTTTGGTAGATTAGCATTAGTAACTGGGGCCATCGCAGATTTGGCCGTTTCAGCATGCGTAAGAGCGCCTATGCCTTCTTCTGAGGATTTAATGTTAACAGCTTCCTATTTTGCGATATTGGAATGTGCATTGATTTATTGTGACATGAGGCGAATAACATTTTTTGATTATCCTATTAGGTATAGAAGGGTTACTTTATAATTTGATTAAAGCAGCTCTTTTTCGTTCAATTAAGCATACATTACATTGCGTATTATATGCAGAAGATGTGAAGGATGCCATTTTTTTACAAGAATCACTGTATAGCTTATCATTAATAATAGAACATGCTTCAACTGACATTGTGGAATTTTAATCCAACTTTTTAATCATGTGCAAATAAAACTAAGTAATTTAGAAAAAACTGCTTTGTTCTACGATGCTATAATGCATGTGCTTGGGTACAAAAAAGTTTTAGAAATTGAAAACGTAGTTATTGGCTATGGCATTGATGTTAATGATATGTTTGAAATCAAGCAGGCGAATACAACCAGCTTACTGTCCGCGTCAGTACATATTGCTTTTAATGCTTATACAAAAGCACAAGTGGGTCTGTTTTATAAAACTGCGCTTTTGCATGGAGGAAAATGTAATGGTAAGCCAGGTTTTAGAAAAGAGTATGCAGAGCATTGTTATGCTGTATTTGTTATTGATTTAAATGGTCATAATATAGAAGCTGTTTTTTGCAAACCTTTATAATGTATAATATGATATTAGCATCGTATGTTGTATAGTAAAAAAATAATGCGTAAAGTCTATGATTGGTATAAAAAAACTTTTTTTACTGATGCAAGTTATTGGTACATGTTCTTTATTAAGTATGGAAAAAGCATCTTCTAAAATAACTATTTTTGATTTGCCTGCCGATGTTTTTAATTATATAGTAGATTGGTGTTTGAAACCAAAAAAAGCATTAAAAAAACATTTGTTCCATACGATATTGGAGTATATGTTTTATAAAAGAATTACTCCTGCAAATAAAGAACAGTGGCATAAAGAAAAACAGATTTTTTTACAAGAGTATGCAAAAATTTGTTATATTAAAAATGTGTATTCAGTGTATTATGCATTAAGATTAGTCTCACGGCAGATGCATTTAAAAACAAATAATTATTTTTGTGGCATTGTTAATCATCGACCATTTTTATTTATAAAAAGCAGTATATATGTTGTTTATTTATCTAATGTTCTATCTTCGTTAAAATATCGGCCTTATCATAATAAATTACAGCACGATGACCGTAGCCGTATGTTATACCTTATTTCTGTTATGACTTTAAAAAGAAAAGATTTACATTTAAATGTTAGTATTAATATGGATACTAGACAGCTACTTATTGATGCAGTAATAAAAAGATATTTTACTTTTAATAATATAAAAGACCAGCTTGTTTTTATGTGTAATAAAAAGATGTTTCCGACTAAAAAAATTCGTATCACTTTTCCAACACCTACTGAGTTTTTTGATAATGATAAGCAATCTTTATCAAAAAATTTTTATCAAAAATTTTTCAATCCCAAAGATGCCGTGTACATAGAAAATTGTATAGATAGTTTAGTTATTGGGTCGACGTATACTTATCATCAAAATCCGCCATGTATAGTGCAAACTACTTATAATAATGTCAAAACATTAAAAGATGTAGATTTAACTTTTCATATTTCATATCAACTAAACGAAGACCTTGCTTTAACAAAACAATTGCTTTATTAATAAACTGTTAGAGATGATCTACCCGTTTTTTAAATACATGCCATCCAATAAGTATTGAAACTATCGCAATAACCAAAAGATAGATGCAGCAGGTAAAAACAGTAATACTAGTATGGCCAGAATATAAAATGCCTCGTATGCCTTCAGTCATATGCAGTACAGGATTTAAAAATAACAAGCGCCCCACAAATGGCGCTGTCAATAATGGAGATGTAGTAATAAACGTTCCTCCCATATTCATAAGCACTGCATTAAATCTGATCCAATAGTTGTCAAGTTTATTTATGGTAAGCATAGCTGCACATGTTTGTTGGATTGCGCACATAGCAAATGTTGCAAGTAACATAAATAAACTAAGCTGTAACCATGATTGATGTTGTATTATAAAGTGATTACCTAAAAAAAGTTTTGCTGCAGGAAAAAATAACATGCAAATGCAAAAAGTGTAACATGTTGCAAATACTAGTTTTTGTAATAATACCCATCGGGGGTGTATGATGGATGTTTGAAACAAAATATGTTTTCTGCTTTCAAGATCAAACATTAAATCAAATGTAACAAAATAAGCTACAACCATCATGGGTACTATTATTGAGCCAACAAGAATCATGGAACCAAAATAAGCATCTTGTGATGATGCAAAAAAAATATTTTTGCGTAATACAGTAAAAGAAAAGCCAAAAGTCATAGGCCATAAAATGCCATAATTTATGCTATTATCTTTTAAAGATTGTTTATGAATTAACCAGTCTTTATAAAAAAATGATTTCAATATAGACCATGATGGAGTGTTAAAAAACATTGCAGTGCCCTTTAAGATAAAAGATCAAGTTTTGAACGTACACTTTTGCTCATCCATAACGTCGAAACTAAAAATAATAGTATAAGTATGGGTATGCAAAACCACAAAGAAATATATATGCCATTTCCTTTTAACAATACACTGCGCATTGCCTCAGTAACATAGGTTAGAGGATTTAAAAGCATTAGTATGCCAATTGGCTTTGAAAATACATATACTTGGTGCCACGGAGCAAAAACGGCACCAAAAGTAATAATTGGTCCTATGCGACGTGGCCATACATTATTTTCAAACCATTGATTTGGATACCAAAAACTTAGGGCTAAAAAAACTATTGCAATAAGACTCAGGTTCATAATATATAATAAACAAAAAGGTAGTAGTCCAGCTATAATGACTGTTGGGTAAAGATACTGTATTATAGTAATACCAATAAGAATCAAGGGCAAAGTAGCAATACAAGCTTCTATTACAAAAGAGATAATGTACTTTGCAAGTACATATGATGTTGGTAGCGGCAACGTCAGATCGAATTCCATAAATCCATACCCGGTATACAATGCACCTAACGTGTATTTCATCGAAAAACAAAATCCAAGATTAATCATGATAGAAATAAGTGGCCAGCCAACAAACATAGGAAGTACTAGTTCTTGAGGCATACCAAGCAGTGGATACAAATAACACCATACAATAAGTTCCATAGTTAAAATGATAGCGCTATTAATAATAATATCTGCGGTTTTTTGTTTGAGCAAAAATAGATCTTTTTTGATCATTGCGCATAGTATACTGATATATGATCTCAGATCTTTGGGTAATAATTTTTCAAAGTAGTCCATGTAATCCATTCTAAAAATTTATAAATGATCTGTTCTTTTTTTAAACTGTATAAAGCTGACATAGGTTGTTACAAAAATAACACTAATTAAATATATGCAACAGATTTTAAACGGTATTACATTTGCATTTGTATACAATATTCCTCTTATTCCTTCAGTTATATGTAAAATAGGATTGAAAAAAAAGATAAGTCCAATATATGGTATTGATAGCAAAGGAGACGTTATAAATAACGTGCCGCCCATGTTCATTAAGACACTATTAAATCTAATAGAAAATGAATACAAATTTGGTATTTTCAAAAACAATGCACACATTTGTTGTAATGAACACATGGCACAACAAGCAAGAAACATAAATATAATTAAAGAAATCCAGTCATGGTTTTGAATTATAAAATGATTCTTTAGTATTAGTTGCATGGACGGGAAAAAAAGAATAGTTATCAAAAAAGTATATATGCTTGCAAAAAGCCATTTTTCTAAAAGTACATATGCAGGGTTTAAAATTAAGCTTTGAAAAAGAACGTGCTTTTTACTTTCAAGGTCAAACATTAAATCAAAAGTCGTACTATAGGCAATTATCATCATAGGTGCAACAACAGATCCTACTAATACTATTGAGCCAAAGTAAGGGTCTGGGTTTGCAGAAAATAAAATGTTTTTGCGTAATACGCCAAAAGAAAAACCAAAAATAATAGGCCAAAGCAAGCCATAATTAATACATTTATCAATAAAAGATGCTTTATAAATAAGCCAATCACGTTGTAAAAAGGCATATATTGTTTTTGCTGTATTACAGTAATGATTCATAAAAATTCCGTTATTAAATAAGATCTAACTTTCTACGCATACTTTGTAATAACCATTGTATGGTTATAAAATAACATAGTCCGATTATCATAGTGCATATTGGTAAAGAAATAAAGGTACCATTGTACAATAAGCTTGCTCGTAAAGCTTCTACAAGGTAGGTTAATGGGTTTAAAAGCATCAAGTAGCTGATAATTTTTGAGTATTTGTATATTTCAAACCATGGGGTAGCAATAGCACCAAAAGCCATGAGCGGACCAATACGTCTTGTCCAAGCATTGTTTTTAAACCAAGTGTTTTGGTACCAAAAACTCATACCTAAAAAAGTGCTTGCAAATAAACCTAATCCTAGAATATACAACACACAAAAAAGTATAATTGATCCTTGAAATGATATACCCAAGTGTGACAATAGCGTCAATCCTATTATTAATAAAGGTAATGTTGCAGCTGATGCTTCAATGATAAAAGAAAGTAGGTAATAGGTGATAAGATATCCTATTGGCAGTGGTAATGTTAAATCATATGACATAAAGCCATATCCGGTATATATTGCTCCTAAAGTATATTTCATGCAAAATACGTATGCAAGGTTTACCATAATATTTATTAAAGGCCATCCTATAAAGGTAGGTATTATTAAATAAGTAGGCATGCCAAACAATGGATATAAATAACCCATAGTCAACAGTTCCATGCTTAATAATATCAAACTATTAAAAAACATAGTTTTACTTTTTTTCTTAAGCAAAAACAAATCTTTTTTGATCAATGCACACAGTATATTCATATATGATTTGTGTTTATCAGATAGCATATTTTTGAAAAAAGACATACTTATAACTTTTTTAATGGGATTTACAAAGTAAAAATAAACATCAGTCTTGTTGTTGTTCAACAAAAGTAATAAAAATATCTTCCAGCTTTTTGCCTTCACCTGTTTTTATAAGTGTTTCTACTGTTTCTATTTTAATTACCTTACCCTTGTGTAAAATACATATGCGATCGGATAAATATTCTGCTTCGTCAAGATAGTGGGTGGTTAACACCACAGTCACACCTTCTTTTTTTAAATCCTTAATCATATCCCACAATTTTTTGCGTATGTCAGGGTCAAGACCAACAGTTGGCTCGTCTAATAGAATGAGTGCCGGCCGGTGAAGCATTGCTCTGGCAATCAATACACGTTGTTTGTTGCCACCAGAAAGAGCATCAATTTTAAAATCTTGATAGCGCTCTAACTCAAAATTTTGTAAAAGTTCTCTGACTCTTTTTTGTATTTCAGTTTCAGGAATTAAATAGTATCTACCTGCAAACTCAAGATTTTGCCTTACGGTTAGCAGCGAATCAAGGTTTTGGTATTGAGGGCAAAACCCAAGCTTTTTTCTGTATGCATATACATCGTTGTATATTGATTTGCCTTTAAATAAAATATCGCCTGAGCTAACTGGGTGTAAAGTTGCAAGTATTGACGAAAGCGTTGTTTTACCAGCGCCGTTAACACCAAGTAATCCAAAAATTTCTCCTTCATGAATATCAAATGACACATTGTTGAGTGCATTAACAGGTTTACTACCTTTTTTATATGTTTTAACAACATTGATTATGGAAATGAGTGGCTGCATAAAAACCTTTTAAGAGTAACGTTTTACTATTTTTTTGAGATATTGTATTTGTGAGTGAATTGAGGGGAAGAATATGCTGCTAATATTACCTTGTTCTTGCTCTATAGTTTCTAAATAATTTATTTGATTTTCTACAATATCATTGCGATCTTGTTCGCACAGTGCAATAGCCGCTTTTTCATCAGCTTCTTGCTCACAATATTTTGCAAAGGAGCTTGCTGCTATGAATGTAATAGCAAGGATTGTGATTGGTACAAAAATACAATTTATTATCTGTAAAATAACAGGTGTTTTTATTGCTTGTGGGCCCCATTTGTTGACAATAATTTTTCGAATAAGATTATCTAAAGGTTTTTTATTCCACGCATTCATTGTATAAAATATAAAACCAAATAGTAATAAAGTGCTCAATATTCGTGTGTACTGTTTTAACGGATGAGCTAAAGCTTTGTGTGCAATTTCATGATACATAGTATAAATTTGTTCGTTTATATCAAGCTCGTCCCAAACTGATTTATTTATCCAAGTACCTGTGTGCAAGGTAAAAGAAGAAAAGTATGTCCACGGCCAACGTGCATAGTATAGTTTATGATCTTGGGATATATCAAAATACTCTTTTATTTCATTACAAAGTTCTTGATATCCTTCATTATTAGCTATATTTTTGCCAAAAATAGTACGTTCAAAAAAATTAAAAATGCGAGCTTCAATAAGAATAGGTTTATACATAAACATAATCAAAAACAAAGACACAAACTGTTTTTGTAACATAATAGGCCTTTTGATTAGATTTTAATAATAATTATAAAACTATGAAATTTTTATTAAGTAAAAAAGAATTAATTAGCAATAGTATACCATGGATTAGAGACATTGCAAAAAGCTTATTTAGTATATTACTGCAAAGACCATTGACAAATATAAATAGTTTTAAGATACATTAGTAGAAATGCATTTACTGAAGCGAGTATTTTATATGCTTAAAAATCAAGGCTTTACCTTACTTGAACTTATGATTGTGATTGCCATTATTGCTTTTTTAGCAGCTCTTTCTATTCCTACTTTTTCAAAAATTATTGCCAAAACAAAACGTACTGAAGCATATATTAATCTGCAAGCATTATATGCAGTACAGAAAGCTTACTGGGCTGAGCATGGCAAGTACACAACGCAACTTAACGGTTCAGGGGGCGCCGGATGGCAACCTGAGGGGTATCATGGTGGTGGTTCAGACGAACAGTTTTATTATACGTATGGTTTTGCAAATGGTGCTGAAGGGCAATCGTATTTTACAGGTAAATTACAAACATCTGCTTCGTATTTGAATGGTACGCATGCTGATCAAAATGGTTTTGTCGCGTATGCTGTTGGTGATATTGATGGGGATGGGCAACCAGATATTTTGTCTATAGACCAAAATAAAATAATAAAAATTGTACAAGATGATTTGCAAGACTAATAAGTATTAAAACGGTATAAACAGTGATAATACCCATTGTTGCCAAATCAATGTTATAAAAGCGCCTAATGCTAAAAATGGGCCAAACGGTATTTTAATGTTTTGTATATTAGTTGGTGCATGTAAAAACATGTATAACGCAGCAATGCTGCCTAAAAAAGAAGATAAAACTAAAGTGAGCCACCATCCAACTGGCCCTAAAAATGCTCCAATCATACAAAGCATTTCTATATCTCCTTCTCCTATGCCAGCACACTTTTTATATTTTTTGTAACACCAAGAGATGGCATATAAAAAAACATAGGCTGAGAATGCGCCTATTGCAGATTCAAAAAATACTACGGGCAACGGAAAAACTAATGTAGCTACAAGTGCAATCGGTACTAAAAATACTGTGGTCCATTGAGAAATTAGCATGGTTTCAAGATCAGTTCTTGTGATAACAAATAATGATGAGCAAAATATAAATCCAAAAATAAAATGAAATATAGTATGCATATGAGTATAAAGAATTACTGTCGCTATACCTGTCAGTATTTCAATAAATGGATATAAATAAGAAATAGGCGCTTTACAATAACGGCAGTGCCCATTAAGAATGATCCATGAAAAAACAGGTATTAAATCTACAAAATGAAGAGTTTGTTTACACGATGGACAATAAGAACGCTTGGGAAAAAATATTGAGTCTTGATGCATAAGTCGGTACCCAATAACATTTAGAAACGAGCCCCAACATATCCCAGTTAACAATACAAGTGATAGTATTGCATAGGATACTATCACTATAGTTTGCCTTCATTTTTTAATTTATTGAAAAGGTCTTCCATTTTTTGCTGTTTATCAAGGCCGTCATCATATAAGAATCTTAAATCAGGTACGTAACGTGCATGCGATGCTTTTGCCATTGCAGCTCGCATTGAAGGTTTATACAAAATAAGATCTTTTTTTCTTTCTTGAAATGAATTATACCCAAGTGGTGTATGAAAAAATACATTACACAAACCACCATCGGGAGAAAGCTCTACACGAGAAATATACAGATCTTGCAAATGTTTTTCTTCTATAGAGAGCTTTAAAAAAAGAGTAGCTATTTCTTGTAAAAAAAATGATTCTTTTTGTGATTTTTTTACTTCTTTTTGACGATATGACACTCTTGGTTACCTTCTTTTTTGACCACCTTGAGCGACTAATTGTACCATATTTTGTTTGATCGCTCTCATCAAGCGTTTGCGTCTTTTTTGCGTTGCAGATTCAAAATATACTGAGCGTTTCATATCTCGTACAATTCCTTCACGTTCTGCTTTCTTTTTTAATTGACGTAATGCTTTATCAATATTACTACCAACAACAACCATTACGTTTGCTTTTTTGCGTGCCATAAATTAAACCCACCAATTCTACAAAATAAATTATTAAACTCTATAATAACATTCAAAAGTGTAAAACTTTTTTCCAATAATGTCCAGTTTTTATATCTTCTCAAAAATGCAAATAGGAAACAATTAAATAAATGCGTTTAAACTAAGCATGACGGTTGTTGATTTGTAGGCGTTTCGTTGAGAAATTGGTGCTTGCCATAAAAATCCTACTGATGCATTAGGTGAAAACGCATAAGATATTGCAATATTGCATAATTTTACTTTAAAAGGAGAAGCTGCTTCTAATGCATCAGGCAAAAAAGCCGGGTCTTCTGTTCTTAAGGTAACGGTATTTTTTTTATGCTCTAACATAACGTATTCAATAAAACAAGAAAGTTTATCTATAAATTGATAGCATCCCATTTTAAAAGAAAAATGCCAGTTTGCACCAGGCTTAACAGTAATGTCAGTGCTAAAAGGGAACAAGTTTACCTGATAAGGGCTGTTAGGCACAGGCACGTTATCAAAATCATGTTTAAAAAAGTGTGTGTACCCAAAAGATGTTTCTATATAAACAGTTTCTATAAAATCTATATACATGCCAGTAGTAATGCCAACAGCGTGATGTTGATTGTTACCAAAGACGGGATCATAAACAAAGGCAGCTCTTTTTTTAGCTCCAGGAGAAACACTTGCTGTGCCTTCAATATAAGGAATCAGCAAAATATTTAACCAATCATCATATTCTGGCATTAATTCAAATACATGCCGCCAAAATAATGAGCATTCAACAGTTTCAATAGATGTGCGGCTTGAATTGTCAGTAAGCGCCTGGTTTAATTCTGATAATACATTTGAAAACTCTTTAACCAAATAGGTTTCAACATCTGATTTAATACTTGTGCCATTAACTGTTGGATCAAAAGGATCAGCAACTTCGTCTGGATTTGTAGTCGTATCAACAATTTTTTGTAGGCTATTTTTTATAGAAGCTACGCCAGCACTCAAAGATCCACCAAAATCCTTACTAAATCGGCCGCTTAAAGCAAAGCGAATACCTTTTTTTGAGTATTTCAAATAAATTGATTTGCAACCTAAATTTTCTTGCGGGTCTATATATTGACCATCGTCTATATTTCCATTTCCATCAAGTACAGGGCCAAAGATTACTTCTTTTGCCGTTTGCAAAGTAGGTGGCAGGTTTTGGTTAATCGGTTCACTGCCAAATACTAAAGGTATAAAGTTCATTCTACCTTCTAAATCTCCCAACGGTACATAAGCTTTTGGTTCTGACGAGCTGTCAGCAAACCCATTTTGTGTAACGTTGGCAGGTAAAAGACCATTGCTTGTTCTTCCGCGATCAGCACTTATACCAAATGGGCTGATATCAAGTTGCACCGTATCTCGCAGTGCTTCATAAGATTGATCATTTTCTTCTTTATAAAAAGCTATTCTTTTATGTAACAAAAATTTTGGTTCTATTATGGTGCATAAAGGATATACATCTTGATTAAATGCGCTTGTTATTCGTCCTACTGCTATACTTATATGCATAAGCAAACATATAAATAGCAAATATATATTGATATTATTTTTAAAAATCATATGAGTCCCTACAAAGGCCTTTACTATTGGACAATGTTTTGTTTAGATATATCACTTTTATTACGAATACCTCAAATTAATTTGTAAGTACACTTAATACACCACGAGCACCAAAAAATAGTATAACACTGGCTGTTGCAAGTGCCAACAAGGTGATAATGTTTCTACCGCTTGTCCATTCCTCTTTAATAAAAAATAGTGCAGCAATAGAAGCGCAATAGCTGGCTACTATACATACTGCTGCAAGTGAAAAAAATAAATCTAAATTATTAAACAGTAAAAAGGTTGTTCCAATAAGAGATCCTACAGTTATTACTATAATTTTATATTGAAAGCTAGATTGATATAGCTCTAGAATGTTATGTATCCATCCAATACGATGTACTAATGAATGCATAAAAACACTCACACTCCAAATCATTGAATGCAAAGTGCCAATAATAGCAGATAAAATAGAAAAATGAATTCCCCAAGTAAGCCAACTATATTGTGGTAATAAAAAGTGCAAAATAGTTGAAAGAGGCACTGTTGGATTAGAAAGCATTTGCAAAGGGACAGCTAAAAGCAGAGTTCCAACAAACAGTGTATATAAACAGGTAACTAAAAGGACAGAATTGCTTAGTGCAAGGGGAACATTTTTTTTAGGATTATCTACAATACCAAACAATGAAGCTGCACATTCAAAACCAAAAAAGCCAAAAATAACAATTCTTGTCACTTCTAAAATATGGTTAAAACCATGGGGTGCAAATACAATATTTTCCATAGGTTGCATGTTGCCAATACATACACCAATAACAGCTAAAAGCGGGAAGATAGTGCAAGCAAGAAGAATTTTTTGACCCAGTTCAGAAAGTACCATCCCCAATAAATTGAACACAGTTAACAATATAATAACACTTCCACCAAGTATACGTAAATCGAGTGATGGGATTACTTCGCTCAAATAAAAAGAGCATACGTGAGTCAACATGCTCATGCATCCTATTAATCCTGTAATGTAAGAAAGGCTTGCAATAATACCCCAAGCATGACCTGCCCATACTTTTGTATAGGTATAAAATGAACCAGATTCTGGATATAAAAATGCTAAGCGTGCAAAAGATAAGGCAAGGCACCACACAGCTACCCCAACAAAAATAAAGGCAAGTATGCCTGCAGGGCCCGCATATGAAGCAATTGCCGCTGGAGCAGTGAAAATACCAGAACCAATCATTGCGTTTAAACACACAGTAATAGCAGTAGAAAGTCCTATTTTATGCTTGTGATCGTTAGACATGTAATCCCTTTTATTATATATAGTGATAAATCATTTCTATTGTACCTGGTTAAAATAAAAATGCATATAAATTCAAGTATATTTTAAAAAATTATCTACTGTTAAGAAGTAGCAAAACGCTATGCTGTATATACCATGCTTTATATAGTCAGTGATTTTAATAATACATAATGTAAACGATGCTAATTAGTATGCAGCGTAATTGTAGTAAAAAAAGAAAAACTCATTCTAGATTTCTACAAAAATATTTTTATTAGGGTAAGATGATTATACTATTTGTTTGGTAAATGTTTAGATAAAGGTAGCATATTTTGATAAAAAATATTTTTTCGTTTTTTATGTATCCTGTTCTTTTAATATATTATTTATTATATGGTTTATATGAAATAGTTTGGCTCGCAAGAATGCCTAATAATGATTTAATACAGCAATTGCATACTGTTACCAAACAAAGAGATGATCTGCTAAAAAAACTTGTTGAACTGCGTACTGCTATATCATATGCAAAAGAAATAGAAATAATTGAGCTTTCAATGCATTTATATAAAAATGTGCAGCTTGTTACCATTGCGCAAGTAATGGTTCGCCATTGCACTGAGCATGAACATTTTTTTTTAATTAATGCCGGCAGCGCTCAAGGAGTTAAGCCTGATATGGTGGTGGTATGCAATCGCATGTTAATTGGTAGAATTGTTGCAGTGTATCCTTGGTATAGCAAGGTGCTTCTTGTAAGCGACAAACAGAGTAAAATAGCTGCATTTATTGGACAAGAATCTGTTTCAGCCATTTACCAAGGAGAAAATAGTCAACACGAGGGTGAGCTTGTCTTTGTAAGCAACCCCGATGAACTGGTTGATCAAGAGCTTGTACTATCTAGCGGGCAGGGAATGATTTATCCCTATGGTTTTGCTATTGGTACAGCAAAAAAGAAAAAAGACGGCAGAGTAAAAACATCTTTTTTTTCTGACATGAAACATATCCGTTATTGCTGTGTGGTGACCAAAAACAGTGAATTATTAAATACTTAAATATAGTTTAATCTTGTTCCTGTTCAATAAGCTCTTTGGCGCGCATAATTAACTGATAGCGTGATAACCAAGAAGGATGAGCAGGGTCATCTAATAAAGTTAAATCATACAAAGGACCTGTTCTTTCTTCAGAAATATGCACAGTATCTTGAGCAAGTGTATTATTAAATATACGGTCTGATTGTTTTTTTCCTTCTATTTGTGATTTGGCTTGATAAGTTAACATATGCTCCATGCACTCTGCATAATGAGTAAGCACTTCTATTTTATGTTTTTTTGTTACATGAGGATTTGTTACAATTTGTTTTATGTCTGCTACATATTCTGCAGAGTGTAAAAAATTTAAGAAACATTGTTGAGTTTCAAATATATTTTTCCTAAAATCTTTGGCTGCTTTTATTTTATGTGCAATTGGGGATTTGTTTTTCCATTCTGATTCAAAGTTCTCTACTATGCTAGGGACTTTTTCTGTATGGTACTTCTCAATAGATTCCACATCGCCTGATAGTATGTGATTTAGTTCGTGTAATAGTATGCCAAATGCAAAACTATCTTTTTCAGTGTATTTGTTATTTATTTTTATATAATAAATATCGTTCTTTTTATGTGCTATAGCAGGTGTTAACATGGTTACGTATATACCAGGTATAAGCGTTGGAATAGTCATCAATTTATCATTAATCACTGTAATAACAAACGAATCAGTATCGTAACCAGCTTTTTTAAGCATATCACAAATTGCTTTTGCTTGTTCTGGATTATTTGTGTTATAAGGATCTATAGTATACGATATTTCAATAGCTTCTTTTGATTTCTGTATTTTCTGTTGTAATGTATTTTTATCAAAAACAAAGTCTTTTCCAAAAAGCTTTTCAAGGTTTTTTGTTTTATTATGTTCAACATGGTCGACTAATTCTTTTGTGGTGTTACATGATTTGTATTCATTTGGCATGGTGGTTAAAGCAAGATGCTGAATTTCATTTTTAAGAAGCAAATTTTTTTCTTGAGCTTCTTTGTTAAAGTGGCAATCGAATAGTAAATTCTCGCTATAATCTATTTTTTCTTTTTGAATAGTTTCATTTATTTTACGCAATCCTACAAATGTAGGAATGCATAATGCAGACGTTTTAAGTGCTTTTTTAAATACCGTAGTTAATAAAAAAAAACATTTTGCAGCATAACTTGCATGTAAAGTAATAGGTAGTATTTGTGAGTAGAGAAATAAATGCATTAAAAAAAGAAATTTGTGTTGCATGAATTTTAGCCTTTTTAAAAGGTAAGCGTTATATTTATAGTTCGGGACTTGTTTTTCCTGTTTGCACATTATTATCATTGAAAGAAAATACTTTTGGGGAATGTTTTTTAAGGGCATCTATTTTATTTTGTAAATCTTCTTTTTGTTGGAAGTACGCTTGATTGTAAACTTGTTGATGAGCTTTACAAAGTAGATCATATTTCATTTCTATCAACTCATCAAACAGATCAACGATCTTTTTTTCTTTTTCAAAATGATCTTTCCCAAATAATACAAGATTTGCAAGGTCTTTTATACTATAACAATTATCTTGAGGCATGTATTTTTGGCGCACGTAATAATTATTTTTTAACAGATACCCACACGACTGGGTTATTTTATGGTAATCAGTATTTTTAAGTACTTGAGCCACTTGTTTCTTATGGTTATTTTCAAAGGCTTGATATGCTTTTTGTAAGCTATACAATTGTGCTGTATAACTAGTGTTTTGCAATCGCTTTAGCATAGAGCACAAGCTTCCATATATACCTATTGCTTGGTGGACATGCGACAAAAAAGATAGCACAAAAATTGCCATATATTTTTTCATTTATATATTTTCTATATTTATAGATAGCTTGAATTATATGAATAAATAAATTATATCATAAAGCAAAAAAATGCAAGATAGAAAATTTAAAATTATGCGCAAACCTAAAAAAATAGTTTAATGTCAGCCACAGATAAGCTTTGTGATAGACAAACTTCTATCATACTTACTCTTCTATAGCGTATTGACTGGTTATGCCGTCTTCTAAAGATAGGTGAGGTGTAAATAGAGAACCAAATTCTTCAAAATAAGGAACCCAACATAGTGCAATATTATTTTTTTGAAAATCTATTTTTATTTTTTTGATGCCTGCCTTTTTTGCCAGAGTGACTAAACTATTAATCATGCAAAGGACTTTTTTCTTTTATAGCGCGGTCATTGTTATTATTTATTTCTTGGTTAAACCCAAAAAAGCCTATTTTATATACAGGTTCATATTCATAAATAAATGATAATAAGGTGAACAATCCTACGGTGGTATTGCAACCATTGTTAATCTCTTCTGTAACAATATCTTAAAAGGAAATAAATTAGGAAACCATATGCTTAAGGTAATTAATTCAAATATGGTATTCCATCCAAATCTTATAAGAAATTTTAAATTTTTAAGTTCTTCTGCTGGGAAATCTCGTTGAACAAAGTCAAAAGTGCCTTGACGCTTTTTCTACTTGTTTTATTAAATTGTTGAACCGTTAAACTCTTTTTAATAGATTCAACAGAAGCGAAAGACATAGTAGACAATAAGTTGCAAAAAAGAAGGATTAACACCATTTGGTATTTATAATACATAATTACCGTTTGAACATATATAAGTTTCAGGCTTGCTTTTGTTTATTTTTTCACGACAATGTTTTGGATTCAATGTGTTTATTTAATACTTTGTAATTGAAGTCGCTATCTTTGCTATACAGTAATAAAATAGATATATTGCTGTATGGTATTTAATACTATTTGTTTTTAAAAAAGAAAAAAGTATTGATTTTTATGGTAAATTTTTATTTTAAAGAGTTATTATAAAAGCTAAAAAAGAAATTTGTTTTGATGTATCGTTTTTTTGATAACTAAAAAGAAACTTTTCAACACACAGGCTAAAAATTTCTTTTTAGTTATTTTTTTAGATGTCTTGTTATTTAAGCTGCACTAGCAAGTAAAGAAACTTTTTTTGCTAAGCGACTAATTTTACGAGCAGCTGTATTGCGATGCATTATGTTTTTGCCTTTTGCTTTAGCAATTTTTGATTCAGCAGCCTTAAGCAGTGCCTGAGCATCTACAAGATTTTTTTCAGCGATCGCATCCATAACCTTACGAACAGCTGTTTTAACAGCAGATTTACGAGCTGTATTAATTTTTCGTCGTTTTTCAGAAACTAACATTCTTTTTTTTGCAGATTTAATGCGTGGCATAAATATACTCTTTTCTTGTAAAATTAAATTATTTTTTGAACTTTTCCAGCTTTAACACATTTAGTACATACTTTTGCTCGATGAATAGATTGGTTTCCAGATGAAGGAAGAATAAATCTCATCGTATGTACATTAGGGTAAACCCAGCGTTTTGTTCTGTTGTTAGCGTTACTAACTGTGTTGGCAACTTGAGGTCTTTTATCACAGATAGCGCAAATTCTTGCCATTAATATCCTTATAATTTTTGCAATGTTGTACATTTTTGATTGTACTATAAATCACAATAGTTTTCAATAAGCTCTTTAAATACATATTTTTAACCATGTTGGCAGTAGATACAGTATAATTTAGGAAAAAGTATGTTCTGTGCGTGGTTCTATATTAAGAAGTTCATAGATTTCACTGGCATACATAGTTTCTTTTTCTAATAAGGTAGTTGCCAAAAGATCTAACTTGTCTCGATTATCTTTAAACATTTGAATACATCTTTTATAGCAGTTTTCCATTATAGCTCTAACAGCAGCATCAATTTTTTCGGATGTTTTTTCTGAATATTGATACTGACTCTGATCTTGTACATATAAAATAGTGCCTAGCTCTTCAGGAACCATGCCATAATTGCAAACCATTTTACGAACAATGTCTGTAGCTGCCTTAAAATCGCTATACGCACCGGTAGTGAGCCGTTGAAAAATAATTTCTTCAGCAGCTCTTCCTCCCAGGGCAGAAATAACTTCAGCTTCCATTTCTTCTTTTGAAGTTATATATTTTTCCCTTTCCGGCATAGAATGAGTAACGCCAAGGGCTTTGCCGCGAGGAATAATAGTTACTTTGTGCAAAGGAGAAGTTGTTTCAGGCATAAGTAATCGGGCTAACGCATGTCCTGATTCATGATAAGCAATGATTTTTTTATCTTCTTCAGTTAGCATAATGCTTTTTACTTCTTTCCCCAGCAAAATTTTGTCTCTTGCATTTTCAAGATGATGAACGTTAATTAATTCACTCTCTTGTTTGGAGGCCTCAATGGCAGATTCATTAATTAAATTGGCAAGGTCTGCTCCAGAAAAGCCGGGTGTGCCACGAGCGATTTTATGTAAATCAACCGACGGGTCCATTTTAACCATGTCGGCATGTACTTTTAAAATGGCCTCTCTGCTTTTTAGATCAGGGAAAGGCACATGTACTTGTCTATCGAATCTTCCTGGGCGCAACAGAGCTTTGTCCAGAACATCAGGGCGATTGGTTGCAGCTATTACTATAACTGGGCTTTCATTCATTTGTAAGAAACCATCCATTTCAGTAAGGAGTTGATTTAAGGTTTGCTCCCTTTCATCATGACCACCGCCCAATCCACTACCACGATGTCTGCCTACAGCATCAATTTCATCAATAAAAATAATGCTGGGGGCATGACGACGTGCTTGCAAAAAAAGATCACGCACACGCGCTGCACCAACGCCTACAAATACTTCAATAAAATCTGAGCCACTTACACTAAAGAAAGGGCAATTTGCCTCACCCGCTACAGCACGTGCCAATAAGGTTTTTCCGTTGCCAGGTTCACCTATTAATAACACGCCTCTGGTCATTTTTGCCCCAAGACGGCGATATTTTTTTGGGTTTCTTAAGTAGTCTATAATGTCATGCAGCTCTTCTTTTGCTTCTTCAGCGCCTGCTACTGAAGCAAAGGTTTCTTTAATAGTTGATGGCATAAACATACGAGCTTTGCTTTTTCCCATGCTAAAAATATTACCACCGCTACCCATACCTTGTGATCGTTTTACCATAAACCATATGGTACCAAAGATGACTATTAACAATATCAGCAACATCATGTACCAATAATAGCTGTAATCGGATTGATTAGAAAGGGCAAAGTCAATTCCTTTAGTTCGTAAAAACTGCCAATCAACACCGTTTTCAGGAACAATTGTCTGAAAAAGGGTATTATCTTTTAGTAAGCCTCGTACTTCTTGTCCGTCAACATAAACTTGTTTGACTTCTGCATTTTCTACTTTATCTAAAAAAACTGAATAGCCAATTACATGTACGTGCCTGCTCATTTCCATGAGTCTTTGCAAAAGCAGTAACGAAGCAAAAGTAATTACCATTAAGATTATAATATTTTTAAATCCACCGTTAAATCGCATAAAGCGTTTGAGCCATTTCATAGCACCTCTACTCTTGTATTAAATTTTGTAACTGGTTTAACATAGAAAATACATTTTTATTATTTAGATAAGGTTATATTATATAAATAACTAAATACCCGATAAATTATAAAGAAAAAAACAAAATTTGTCGATAGTTTAACTTAAAACTAAAAGAAAATCCTTGTAAACAGGCGACCATGCTGGGTATGAGCACCGATATTTTGTTGGAGTAATAGTCTTTTTTGTCCCAGTAATAATATTAAGTTGTATTATTTGGCTATCATGTTTGGTTGCGCAATAAAGTAAATAAGTATTGCATGGTGACCACGAACAGCTCTCTTTATTTGTTTGATCAAATGTCATTTGGCGATGCATTTTTGTTTGTATATCATATAAAAAAATTTGCATGTATCCTTTTACTAATTTAGTGTACACCAACACATTGCCTGTACTGTTAATGACGGGACAGGTACAGTATCCTTCCGGAGTAAGTTCAATAACGTTTTCGATTCCATTTTTCATGTTCCACCCAAAAATATGAGGGCTATTATTTTTAAAATCAGAGCAAAAATACAGCATAGTATCACCAGCAGAAAAAGAAGGTGCGGTACTGTTACCTTCAAAAAAAGTAAGTTGTGTAATTCCTTGTAGGGTATATTCGTACAGCTGAGAAAATTTGTTATTGTTTGTTGCTGCAACAATAATACCTTGGTTTGGCATAAAAGTAGGCAACATGGTAATGCCATCATTGTCAGCAACAGTATGTATTTTTTTAGAAAGATTAACCATGCGTAATTGAATATTTGTTTTTGTATGTTGAGAATAAAATATCCGAGGTATGGCAGGGTCCCAGCGTAAACCAAAAATAAGACCAGGTTTTTCCACGAGCACTGTTTCATGTGAGCCGTCATATTCAGCGATACAAAGCTGCTTAGTTGCAATGTAAGGATTTTTTGGCGTTAAAACTTCCTTGGTGTATGCAATATAAGTTGAAAAAAAACCAGGGCTTCCAGTTAGGCTTTCAATAATAAGATCAGCAATAGTATGTCCAAGGCGTCTTTCATTTTCATGTTTAAATATACGTTTGCCAACAAGCGTTTTATTAGTACTTAAATCAATAATATACACATCTATTTTGGTAGGTTTATCTAACATAAAAATGCCAAAAGGATATTGTTTTGAAAGCTCTATTCTTTCTTGTTTTCTTGGCAATTTTAATTTTTGTATTACCGTTAAGTCAAATTGTTCTATAAAAATTAAATCATTTTTAATAATATCAAGTATTCTATTGTTTTCAGGAATTTTTTTTGACTTAATGTAATGTATCAGCAAAGGTGTTTTTGTACTATCTTTTTTTGCGCTAATTTCAATTTGTTCTGCAATTATCATATGTAGCACATTGGTGTTAACTAGTACGAATAATAAAAAAAATATATACATCGATTATGCCTTTAAAGTAATGGTTATCGATTTGCCTTTTGCCCATAGCGGAATATGCATATTCCGTACTGCATTACGCGCAGCAGTGTCAAAAATAAGTATCCCAGACGTTTGTTTAATAATAATGCTTTCAATACCACCTTGCCAGTTTACAGAAAGTTCAAGCGTGCATGACGGGTTGCTTTTTTGTACGATAGGAGGATGCCAGGCGCTTAGTAACTCTTGCTGTAAGTAGTCAATTTTACGCAATAGTTCTAGTTCATCCAAAGAAACTTCTTTTAGCGTTGTATTATCTACAGTAGCATCTTGTTGGTGTTCTGTTTTTTGCAAAAAAGTTTCTTTTTTTTCAAACGATTCTTCTTTGCTTTTTGTTTTTTGTAAGGGTTTTGTATCAGGCATTTTTTTTGTAGACGAATTATCTTTTTTTTCTTCGTGCACGGTTGTTTTTTTTAAGGTTGTTGGTTCTTTTTTAGCTTCGATGGCAGCAGTTTTTTTGATACTGTTTACCGCCGTCAATATTTTTTCGGGTTGTTTCTGTGCCGTTGGTTTTATAACTGGTGATACTGCTTTTTTATCTATTGAAATAGATTTTGCATTATTGCTTGTTTTTGTTGGATTAATAGTTGTTTGCTTGATTGGGCGTGGTTGAATGGTATATAAAGTAAAATCTGTATGATGAGGTACTGCATGTTGAATAACAATAGTAAATTGCTGATTTTCTGTGTGATGTATAAAAAAAAGTATTACTAATAGACACAAGTGCGAGCATGTTGTCAAAAGCAATATATAATAAAATATCGATAAATCAACTGTGTTTTTGCGTTGGAAGTACCACATGTTCAATGCCTTTTACCGTGCGTAGTGAATCAAAAAGTTCTAACACAGTGCCCCAGCAAGCCCGTTTGTCTGCTCGAACAAATAATGAAGTCTTTGTTTTTTTAGCAATAATTTTTTCAATTTCTTTTATCAATTCTTGAATTTTAAGTGTTTTGTTGTTAAAAAAAAGTTCGTTGTCTTTGTCAATATATACCACCAGCTCTTCTTGTGCTCCCTTTGCGTCTTGAGCAGCGCTTTTGGGTAGCTGTACTTTCACTGCATGGCGCATAATTGGCGTGGTTACCATAAAAATTATAAGCAACGTTAAAGCAGTATCAACGAGTGGCGTGAGTGATAGATCCGTTATCATGGGTAACGGTTGGCGTCGTTTGTATTTGCGCATCTAATTTCCTTGTAAACATACAACACGTAACAATTATTTCTATACGGTCTGCAAGTTGTTCCAACAAACATTCAATTGTGCGTGCTTGTACTTGAATATAATTAAACATAACTAGTGCTGGAATAGCAACCATTAATCCTGCAAGAGTAGTAATTAATGCCTCTGCAATTCCTGGTGCAACAGTTGCAATATCTGCAGACTGCTGCTGGCTAATTCTTATAAATGCATGTACCAGGCCCCACACTGTACCAAATAAACCAAGCAATGGCGAAACACCTGCAGCTGTTGAAAGAAACGCAAGTCCTTTGCGTTCTTTTTCTACAAAGGCATCAACCGTTTGCTGTGCATAATTCATAATTAAATCTATTTCATGTTGTTCAAAACTTTTTTGCGCGTCTCTTTTTTTAAAAAAGAGGTGTACGAAATTGCATATGTCTGACAAAAAATAGAAGGCTATTGATTCATTTGGTAATGTAATTTTTTCAAACAACTGTGTTAATGAGCTTTCTACTGGCAAATTACTAATAGTTTTTTGTAACTGTTTAATGTGCGTTCTCATTATCATTATTTTGCCTAAAAACAATGACCAGCATGCAATAGATAGTATAAGCAATAGTAATAAAACGCCTTTGCTAATGCTGTCTGATTGTTGCACAAGATGCCATAATGCATTACCGGTAAATGATACCATTGATTATTCCTTTTAAAATAGTATTAATAAAGATAGCTTACCAAAAAAAATTAATCTCCAAAAGCATGTTTAAGTTATTGGCATCTTAATTGACGTAATACGATATAACTCTTTACAAGGTAAAAATAACCGAATGTTGCAATAGTGTAAATAAAAATAGCTTAAAAACAAAATTGATTTTAAAAAAATTGTTTTTTAATATATTTAAGAAGTGAAAAATTAGTTTATTTACATGAGTGGTATATGTGTGCCATGTAATATAAAAGACACAGCAGCGCAACACCGGTTCCGCCAAAAAACATATAATAAATAAGGTTTTTCTTTTTGGTATAATTTGAATCAGGCTGTTTTTTGATACAAGTTTTATCAATGTCGGTGCTATTGTTATGATTTGCAAGTCTTTTAGAAGTATCTTGAAGTAAAATTATCTTTTTATCTCCTTTAACAGGCTTTTTAATTTGACCTTCTGTGATTTTATTTAAAGCATGTGTTACAAATGCTGAGTAGTAATCAAAGGTAATGTTTTGCTTGTTGTCTGCGTCATAGAAAAGACATTTGCCATTATACACAGAAAGTAAATAAAGATTTTTTGAATCGTCTAACTTTACATGTTTAAGATTTAGCTGTTTTATTAATTTAATGTTTGCTCTAATAGTTTCATTATATGTACATTCCGTACAATCATAAATTAATAAGTAAGGTGTATTATTAAAAGTCACTAAGAGTAGCAGTAATACTAGGTTATCAATAGTATCCAGAAAAGATTTTTTGATTGAATAAAATGTATCTATAGTAAGAGAGTGTTGTTGATTATTTTGATTATAAAGATAGATAGTGTTTGGGTTTAGGTCTAGGTTCTTTTTATGTGCTGAGGCATAATCTTTAAATTTTGCACATAATATTAGATTATTATTTTGCCCATACAGTAAATATGTAAATATAGTATAGAATACTGATTGACTTACAACTTCGTCAACGAATGGGATATCAATACAACCAGTTTCAATCAGTTTATATTTATTGACTTTAATTGAATGTTGAAAAATAAGCTTATTATCATAGGGCAAATGAATCGATTCTAATAAGCCATCTACAAGCTTTTTATCTGTTTCATAGTTTAGTATACGTTTAACTTTTTTAATTATTGTAATCTGTGTCAATTCATTACTTACGCCATTTTTTCTCCTGGTTTCGAATTGCGTTTCATGAAATTGATTTTTATAACCTCTTTCATAAATCAAAAATTTTGTTGAGGAGATGCATGTTTGTGGGAAAGTACAATATAATATAGTTTTATCATCAATCTTACGATTATAGTCAATTGTAAAAGTATATGGTGCTGGTTCACCTGGAGTATGTCTTATATAATTTTGCAGGTCCATAGTATTAATAACTAATGTTGTTAAAAACATTGTCAATAAACTAAAAAATAAAAATAATTTTTTTATTTTTTCATTCATATTAATAATAAAAATACAATTTGATATTGATATAATAAACACAAAATTTTATCATTATTTTATCATATGCTATGTAAATTAACTATTTTTTTTTGTAAAATTTTTTTTTTAACAACTCTTTATTAGTAATGGCGTCATCGATCTGTATTTTATACATTTTTTTAAGTTCATCGCCAACGTTTTTTTCTGTGTAGCCCATTTCTAACAAATCTGTACCATTTAATAAGCAAGCAATTGGTTTGTGTAGCACTTGTGCTTGTTTTGCATTTTCTAAAAAAGCTTCTATTGCAGGATCATGATGTTGCAAAGGAGTTTGCGCGTCAGCGTTTCGTCCTTGCCTGTCTGCAAACGCCAAAAGGCCTAAATCAAACATACTCACTGTTGGCGCAAGTTTTGCTGCTAATACTTGGTAGCGAGACAGCCGTGCATTACCACGTACTAATGCACCAGGCATCATATGATAATAAACCAAAGTTGCAACTGCTTTTTTTAGCTTTTTTTGGTTAGTAAACATGCGCGAAAGCATTGTTGTTGCAAGTGGTGCTCCAGCTTCTGCGTGTCCGTAACTATGAATTCCTTCTTCATCTGCAAATGTTGTGCTAACTTTTCCTAAATCATGACACAATGCAGCGCAGCAAAGTATTATTTTTTTTTCATTATCAAATGATTTTTTGTTTGCAATTACTACTGCAGCATCCAATGCTTGCATGCTGTGGGTAAATACATCGCCTTCCGGGTGCCAACGTGGGTCTTGGGGCACGCCCACTGTTGCGTGCAGCTCTGGTAATAGTTCTTTTAGCCGGTTAATTTTATGCAACCATCTAAAGCCTTTTGAAGGATTTGCAGCAAAAAGTAATAATTTTGTGTACTCTTGTTCAATTCGTTCCAATGAAACTTGTTTTATTGACATGGTTTTGCATGCATTGTGCAACACAGCATCAGGTTCCATATTGCATCTTCCTATAAACTGCATAACCCGAAATAACCTGAGTGGGTCTTCAATAAAGCGGTTAATGTTGGGCGCCCGGAGTATTTTGTTTTGCAAATCAAGTTGACCGTTGAATGGATCAATCAGTTTGTGTGTCACAAGATCAATACCGATGGCATTGATGGTAAGGTCTCGTCTTGAAAAAGCTGTATAGTAATCCATAGATGGGTCAATAAACACATCTGGCGTTCTGCCAACGCTGTCTGCCCGGGGTAGAGACCAGTCTACATTAATTGATCTTAATTTTAATACGCCAAAGCTTTTGCCAACAGTATTTACTTGGCCAAAAGACCCGAGTACTTCTTCGAGCTTGCAAATTGACATATGATATATTTCAATATCAAAATCTTTTGATACGACGTTCAAAAAAGCATCGCGCACCGCGCCTCCAACAAGCAAAGCTTTTCCGCCAGCCTTTGTTATTGCTTCTATAATTAATGGCAATACAGAATCAGTTTGATAAAACTGTTTGATCGCTTGTTTGATAATTGCTTGGGTATTAAAAGATGCGATATGCATGAGCGTTAAAATCGTTATTAATATTATTTGGTGGAGCTAACCGGATTCGAACCGGTTGCCTCATGCATGCCATGCATGCGCTCTGCCAATTGAGCTATAGCCCCACATGTTTCATGTATTAGTTGCAATAAAAAGACCTATATTTTAATGAAAGATTAATCTTGTTTTTTAGGATCATCATTTCTTCCGCGTGTTCGCCACTCATTTTTTTTTAATTTCTTTTTTTCTTCTAAAAGTGATTTGTGCATTGTTTCAATCACGTCAGCAAGAGCGTCGTAAAATTTGTCACCTTGAACCTCATGATGGGTAATTTTATCATAATGAGGCGTTTTTATGCGTAATTCTATGCGGCTATGTTCACGAGTTTTTGATGGCTCCATAACAAGGTCTATGTAGATTGGTGTTGGCTCATGTTCTAAAAAATGTTCAATTTTTGCTAAGTGTTTATTGGCAAACTCTTCAATAATCGGTGAATGCTCCATGTGACGGAATACAATTCTTTTGTGCATGACAGCTCCTTTAATAGTGCATATTACTGTTTGATACGTTTGATATTAGCATAAACGTATTTACAAAAAAATTATAGCCTGCTTTTAATAAGGTATAGTTTAAATGCAAATTAAAGTCAAAAAATGGGCTATATTACCCAAAAAAGTACCCACGGCTTTTAAGCCGTGGGTACTTTTTTGATCAATTATTAATGGTTAAAATTGTAAGTTTATATTTCTGGAACTGTTGGTTCTATTTGTTTTTTGTTAAGATTTTCAAATAACAATCCGTATGTTTTGAACGTATCATTATTCTTGTTTGATAAGGAGTAAAGTAATATTACTAACTCATTTAGCGATAAAAAATCACTTGCTTTCAAAAATTGTTTTTTATCAAATGTTAATTTATAAACTGTTACGTTTTGTATTTCTTCTGATTGATCTTGTGAATCATTTTTCTTTATTGACAAAACTTTAAGATGCGAGTATTTGTTATTGAAGATTTTTTTCAAAGCCTCCTCAAAAGAGCCATAGGTTTGTATATAATGTTGGTTAATATCGCTGGCTTTTATATTTAATAAGTTGCATAGTGACTTTTTTCCTATACATATGATATTTATAGATAATATGTCTTGAAGTTTTTGAGAGACACCAGAAATCTGAGTTTCAGTAATATGAGTTAACAAATCTGATTTTTTGGCGGCATTAATTTTTTGTATGAGCAGCTCTTTTCTTTGATTACTGGAAATATACATTGTTTTGTAGTCTATTAATTGTGCTCTACCTGTTCTGTGTAAAGCGCCTTGCTCTAGCCACTTGCTTTGATTATAGTTTGCTGTACAAAATAATAAAACTTCTGCTTTTTCTTTGTTTTGTATATATTGCGATTTATCTTGCATTTTTTCTACCATATCTAGTATATATCCTTGCAATAAAGATATTTCTTCAGACGATGCTTGGAACATAGTATCAATGTCGTCTATAAATACAATAGCAGTTTTATTGTTCACTTGACGAGCTGCTTTATATGCTGCTTCGATAATATTTTTAAAATTTGCAACTGTTGAGCCAGAATATCCTGTTGATAATGAAGCCGCGTTGATATGGTACAAAGGGCAGTTAAGCTTTTGAGCTAGGTATAAAGGCAAGCTAGTTTTGCCACATCCGGGAGGTCCTTGTAGCAGATATGCGTATTTTCCATGTTCTAACTTAGGCTTATATTGTTTAGTGTCTGATGATACAGCTTTTTTAGGTGTACCTACGAAATATTGGATTAATTTTTGCATAAAAGAGTGATTTAACATCTCTACTGTGCCAGCCCCATTTTTTTCTATTAAATTAGTCGTTGCATCTTTATTCATTTGTAAGACGTTTCTTGCGCAATCAGCACTCAGGATGTTTTGTTCACGTGTATTTGGCTGTATTATTGTTATTGATTGAATTATGTCATTAATTTCGTTCCATTGTGTAAAAAAAATGGGATCAAATTCTATATGATTGCCAGGATTTACCCTTGTTTCTTCAGGGTTTTTAAGACCTTGTTGTCTGCCTGGAAACCAATTTGGCTTTACTTGATTTAAAATTGATGTTGCATGAAAACCTGTTGAGACGATTTGGTTCACTTTGGACATTGATGGCAGATAAGCGTAACCTAATTTTAATGCAGCAGCTGTGAAAACACCATATGACATGAATGATGCCCATAAAGAGCGATCGCTTGATTTAATGTCAATTGTAGAAAAGAGCAATACAGTAGCTAAAAGTATGTTTTTCATAAAAATCTCCATTTATGAATATAATAATAGACTTATTGACTTATATTTATAATTATATTTTAAATAAAAAATTTGTCAATATAATTACTATTTGTAATTATATATTTTGAATATGCATTAATTAAAAATGTATCAAAATGCCCTTCTAGTCGACTTTTTAATAGATAAAAAGTATTTTTTAAAGAAAAGGTATCCAGGAGCCGTTTTTAAACAATTTGCTCTGTTTTACTATGACCAGTACAGTCTTCAGGCTTTTGTACGTTTAATTGCGTTAAATCAACAAGATTGAGATGCTGTTATTTAGGCGTTTAGGCTGGTTGAATTGCCATTTTATCGTTTTATTTATAGATTTGAGCTTGTTTTTTGGTAATGCTTATTTTTTGTGCCGCTATCTTCATTTTATTTGTGGTTTGATTTTATCTAAGCGTTATACATTTTACATCATAAAACTCATACACATATATATACTATTGTTTTAGAAAGAGTTTTAAATAACCATATAATTGATTATAGCTTTTTTCCAATAGTTATTTAGTTTTTTATTGATGATGGTATACTTTTACTGTTCTTTATTAATTTTGGAAAAAGGTTTTTTAATATGACCAACAGTAACAACCAATCGCAAGCAAGTAAAAATGGCATCGTACCAGTGCTTATTGAAAAAGAGTTAAAAGATTCGTTTCTTGATTATGCCATGTCAGTTGTGGTTTCTCGCGCATTGCCTGATATTCGCGACGGCTTAAAACCAGTCCATCGGCGTGTGTTATACACTATGTATTTATTAGGGTTTGTGTACAACAAAAAATACCACAAATCAGTTTCTGTGGTGGGTGAGGTGCTTGGAAAGTTCCATCCGCATGGTGATCAAGCGGTTTACAATACGATGGTTGGCATGGTGCAAGATTTTTCTAAAAGATATCCACTTATTGATGGTCAGGGCAACTGGGGGTCTGTTGATGGTGACGGTGCTGCTGCAATGCGTTATACAGAAGTTCGTATGCAACGTATTACTGAAGAGTTACTTGCTGATATAGAAAAAGAAACAGTAAGGTTTATTCCTAATTTTGATGAATCAACTGTTGAACCAACAGTTTTGCCAAGCAAATTGCCTCATTTGTTGTTAAATGGTGTTTCTGGTATTGCAGTTGGTATGGCAACTTCTATTCCCCCGCATAATCTTACTGAACTTGTAAATGCTTGTTTAGCATTGTTGCATAATCCAGAGCTTGCTGATGAAGAACTTTTTGCTTTGGTGCCTGCGCCAGATTTTCCAACCGGTGGTATCATTTGTGGTCGTGGTGGCATTGTGCGTGCGTATAAAACAGGTCGTGGCAATCTTATTTTGCGAGGTGCTGTTGAAATTGAAGATAACAAAAAGGGCAGTAATCGTTTAATTATCACAGAGCTTCCGTACCAAGTAAACAAAGCAGATTTAACTATTAAAATTGCTGATTTGGTAAAAGAAAAAATTATTGACGGTATTACTAATATTAAAGATGAGTCTAATAAAAAGGGCATGCGCCTTGTTATTGATATTCGTCGTGGTGAAAATCCTGAAGTAATTTTAAATCAACTGTACAAACATACTGCTTTGCAAACATCCGTTTCTATTTTAATGCTTGGGTTACTTGACAACAAGCCGCTTGTATTTAGTTTACGTGAGCTATTGCAGGAGTTTTTACAGTTTCGCAAAGAGATTATTTCTGCCAGAACTTTGTTTGATTTACAAAAAGCAAAAGAGCGTGAGCATATACTGGAAGGGTTTATTATTGGATTGCAAAATATTGATGAAGTGGTTGCCTTAATTAAAAAAGCAAATAACGCAGATGAAGCGTGTGTACAGCTTAATAAACGATTTTTACTTTCTGCACTTCAGGCAAAAGCTATTCTTGAAATGCGTTTACAACGGTTGACTGCTATGGAAACTGAAAAAATTCATGCAGAAATGGCTGACATCAAAGAACGAATATTATTTTATAAATCAATACTTGAAAATGAACCAGTATTAATTCAAGAGATTGTTAAAGAACTTGAATATAGTAGAGCAACCTATGGTGATGAGCGTAAAACACGTATCGAAGATGCGATTGATATTTTGACTGAATCAGATTTAGTGCCAGATGAAGAGATGGTGGTAACCATTACCATGAAAGGATATGTAAAACGCGTTGCGTTAGATATTTATGGCCTGCAACACCGGGGCGGCAAAGGCAAAATGGGCATGGCAACCCTTGATGGTTCTGATGATGTGGTCCAAGATCTTTTTGTAGCCCGTAATCATGACACGCTATTATTTTTTACCAATTTAGGCAGAGTGTATAGCATGCAAGTGTTTGAAGTACCAGAAGCGTCACGCACGGCACGTGGCAGAGCTGTGGTTAACTTAATTCAGTTGCAAGAACAAGAAACGGTAGTTAAACTGCTTTGTACTCGTGGCATGGAAGGTAAGTTTTTAGTACTTGTTACCAAAGATGGTATTATAAAACGGTGTGACGCAACTGAGTTTTCAAAAATACGTGCAACCGGCATACGTGCTCTTACTTTAAAAGAAAATGATCAACTGGTATTTTGTGGATTAAGCACAGGTAACGATAATATTGTTATTGCAACGGCTTTGGGTCAAGGAATTCGATTTAAAGAAGATGAAGTGCGTGCAATGGGAAGACAGGCTGCAGGTGTTATTGGTATTCGTTTGCGTAAAAATGACGCGGTGGTTGGCATGGAAATAGTTCCTGCAGGTAAAGATATTTTGGTTGCTACCGAACATGGGTACGGTAAAAAAATTAATGTTGAAGACTTTAGGCTTGCGCATCGTGGTGGTATTGGTGTGCGTACTATTCCTACAGATAAA
Organism: Candidatus Babelota bacterium; assembly: GCA_003963225.1. Taxonomy (GTDB): domain Bacteria; phylum Babelota; class Babeliae; order Babelales; family Vermiphilaceae; genus AWTP1-30. The sequence goes on along the minus strand of RXKB01000004.1, from coordinate 145,265 downwards.
CGGAACGGCTCTGTAATAGGTCTTGCTGTAGTTGAAGAGCATTCTAATATTTTGTTAATTGATCATGCGGGCAAAATAATTCGTCTGTCTGCAGATGAAGTGCGCACTATGGGAAGACAAGCAAAAGGTGTACGGTTAATTCGTCTTGATGAAGATCAACTGTTGGCAGCAATTGTTGCTTTTGCCGAACCAACAGCAGATGATTATCAACAATCATCTGCAACATCTTCAAATAATCAAGTGAAGGTCAGCACTGAACAAAGTCTTGCCGAAGCGGTTTTTTTGCATGGTGTTGAAGAAAATATTGAGTATGAATAGTTAGTAAAAACATCGTATAAAAGGTAGTAATCGAGGCAATTGAATGGTGCTTTAGCCTATTTTTATATGAGACGTTGTATGAAATTTTTTTGGTTGCTTGTTTTTACACTAAATACATTTTGTATGGAAATTAATAATGACATATTGATAAAAATACAAAATAAAGAAAATACTATATCTTATGAAGTAAAATATAAAAATACAAGTTATATTCTGCTTAGTCAAAACATAAATTTACAAGAGGGCGTACTTGCAAATATTGAGCTTCGAAAAGAGTTAGACATGGAAAAAGAAGAATCCATACCTTTGGATCCTAAGCTTTATTCTAATTCTTTTGTTATAACAAGTGCAATGAAAGCTCTTACTTTTGAAAAACCATTCGAAATATTAGATTATTTTTTTAATAAGATTATAAATGATCATTTATATGAGATGTATAATTTTTATAGCGTATTAGTTCCAAGTAATACTTTTAAAAATTATTTTTATACTGTAATGATAACAAAATGCTGTTTAAACAATAGTTTGTTCAGTCATCCATTTTTTGTATTTCAAAAAAAACTGTTTTGCAATGGTGGTGGGTACGCGTGAGCTGCCTGCTTTTTCAACCAAAAGTACTAACACTAAAGGATTGTTTCCTTTAAAAGTAAAATAGGCTGCAAACCAGCCATGCTCTAATAATGCTTTATTTTGAGCAGTTTTTTCAAGAGAAGATATTTGAGCCGTGCTTGTTTTTGCAAAAATTTCAAGATCTTGAATGGTGGGAATACCTTTGCCTGTACCACGGCGCACTACAGATTTCATAGATTTTTTTAAAAAATGCAATGTTTCTTCTTTAATTGGCAAGTCGGTACTCATAATAGATTCGTTTTCTAGTATGCGTGGTGTTATTAATTTACGAGTAAAAATGCTGCCAATTAAACAAGCTATTTGCAAAGGGGATGCGAGTAAAAATGTTTGTCCAATGGCAGCCGAAAGGGTTTCACCTGGCCACCACTGTTGTCCTTTAACTGTTTTTTTCCATTCGCGTGTAGGAACCAATCCGTACTGTTCTTGCAAGCTTATGCCAGTGGATTGGCCGAGGCCAAAACGGCGGGCATAATCTGCCAATATGTCAATATCTAATTTTTTTCCAATTTCAAAAAATAAAGTGTTGCATGATTGTGCAACTGCTTGTTTGAGGGATAATCGACCATGGCCACGTTTACGTGCGCAATAGTACTTTCGTTTTCCAAATGTAGTATATCCTTTGCAGTACCAAGTGTCATTTTCATTAATAATGCCTTGTTCTAATGCAGCACTTGTGGTAATTAATTTAAAAATAGAGCCTGGAGGAAATGGCATAAAAGCTCTGTTAAGAAAGGTATTATTTTCTTGTAGATCGTCCCATGTGCTGTAGCTTATTCTTGATAAAAACAAACCTGGATCAAATGTGGGTCGAGAAACAAGAGCTCGAATTGCTCCATTTTCTGGGTTCATTACAATTAATGAGCCAATTATATCTAAAGGAAATACAGTTTCTGCAATTTCTTGTAATTCCATATCAAGAGTTGTAAATATACAAGAACCAATAGAAGGTTGTTTAATAAGTAGTTGATCAATATGTTTCCCAAAAGAGTTAATTGCATACAAATAAGTGCCATCTGTTCCCCGTAAACTATTTTCGCACAGTTTTTCAATGCCCATTTTGCCTACGCAGGCTTGTTGATTGTTGCTAATATAGCCTATAAGGTGACTGGCGTATGTTTGGTAAGGATAATGGCGTTCAAGTGATGTTTGGATACTCATATTTTTGTGAATAGGAAAAGACTCTGCAATAATACAAAGTTCTTTGTGCGTTAAATTTGGATACAAAATGTCTTTTTTTTGTAATGCTTCCGCTCGGTGCAATCGATGCATTTTTTTTTCATCGAAATATTCTTTACCAAGTAAGGTGCTGACTTTTTTAATATCTTCAATTTGTTGAGTATGTAATGTTTTGTTTCCACTACCTTGCCAATAAAGATGGTATATAACTTTATTTGTGGCTATTAAACGTTTTTTGCAATCTACTATTTCTCCTCGATAGCTTTTGATTTTTTGTAAACGCAAAAAATTTTGTTTCGCACGTTTACTCATCGTATATTCATTAATAATTTGTAAATGAATAAGTCGACCAATAATAATCAAAAAACAGCATATAACAAAATGAAAAAGTAATATTATTTTTTTATTTATACTGTTTGTTGGATTATTCATATTATAAATCTTCTTTTTTATTCGTATCTGTTTTATTAAGCGGGTGAATTGTTGCGCATATTTTTTTTAGTTGCTCAACAGAAACATGAGTATATATTTCTGTACTTGCTAATGTTTTGTGGCCTAAAAGCTCTTGTATCATTCTTAAATCCATTCCTTTTTGTAAAAGGTGGGTTGCAAATGAGTGACGTATTTTATGAGGAGTTAATGATCTTTGCAATGGAAGCAGTTTCCTAAACATCCCTATAATTTTTCTAACATGTGTTGTGTCAAGAGGGCTTCCTGTTTTGGTTAAAAAAAAGTGTTCTTTGTCAGAAATAACTGCTTTCCGTTCATGGGTAAGGTACTCTTGCATGCTCTTTTCTGCTTTTGAGCCATAAAGTACTATTCTTTCTTTTTTTCCTTTGCCAAAGATACGAATGCTTCTTGTAGGTGCTGTAAGATCAGCTATTCTAATTTGCGTAAGTTCAGAGCAGCGTATTCCTGTAGCGTAAAGTAGTTCAAAAATTGCTTTATCTCGATAAGGAAAATCTGTTTGTAGTTGATCGGTACTTATATTATCGAGCAGTAAAAAGATTTCGTCAATTGTTAGATATACAGGAAGTTTACGGGTTATTTTGGGCCTTTTTAAATCAAGACGCAATATAATAGATTTTTGCTTAAGAAATTTTTCAAATGATGAAAAACAAGAGAATTTCCGTGCAATTGTTTTGTTATCTATCTTTTTATAAAATAATGCGACTAAGTATCTTTCAATTATTTTCTTCATGGTGACATTATCTTTATGATGCGTTTTTTTCCAAAAAGTAAAAAACTGTTTAATGTCACATTTGTATGCGCGGTATGTGTGTGATGATACATTTTGTTTAATACGAAGATAATCTAAAAATTCTTCCGCGTACTCAAGCATTTTTTCAATAGTAAGCAATGTAATGCCTTTTCTATGTTAAATTGAATTCTTTCACTCGCCTATTTACAGATGAACGATTTACTCCTAAAAAAAGAGCAATTTTGTTTTGGTTTTTTTCAAAATGATGCCATAGAAATGATACAATATGGTGATTTTTTAAAGCATTTTTTCCAAGCTTGCCAGCTTCAGCGAGTGTGTGATCGGCTAATGAGAAAGTATTGTCTAAATAAATATTATGCTCAATACTACTATGTTTATTTTTATTGGTAAGTAAGTTGACAATTTTTTCTTTTAGATGGGTCAATGAAAGAGGCCTTTCCATGACGAGTTTTCTTTTTTCATAATCAGAAATAGCAAATATTTTTTGTATAGTTTGGTTGTTCAATGCTTGTGTGCAGTAGCCATCGATTAATTCCTCATAATCTTGATTATTTAATAAAGCTGGTGAAGGAACATACAAATGTTTTGTTTTCATAGACTCACTTAAATTGTAAGCATAGGCATCATTTTTTTGTGAGCATGGCAGTGTGCTTGACATTAAAATAAGGACGTCTGATTTAATAAACATATCACTTTTAAACTTAGTAAAGTGCCCATAATCTATGTAAAGTCCTAGTTTTTCTTGCGCGACAGTACTTAGCTTATGCACGTTATTGATAAAAATAATACCTTGGTGAAGTTTTTTTAGTAGCGGTTCTTCTATTTTCCCATATAAAGGGTTAATACCAAAAAGTGCTGTTTCGCAATCAATATCTTTTACAGGATCAAGAATTCTAAGATCTTTACGTTCAGTAGATTTATGTAATAAATCTAACACTAATGGAATGTCTGTAGATGTGCATTGTATAAACAATGCTTTTTTGCTTAAAATATTTTTAAGAATATCTATTTTATATTCAATCATTTGCTTTGACCAGCCGGGAAGAAGGTTGTTAATGAGCTGCCCAGTTTTGGTGTTTTGTAAATATAAAATATAATCCCAGTCATCCATCGAAGGTAAATTTAATAGATGCTTGCCAATAAGATCGGCAATGTCTGGGTGCGTGATCATAATGGTAACGCTTTTATGTTCTAAATGAGGCAATGCCACAATCAGCACAGGCTCACCATCATCTGATTTTATAAGCGTAGTTTGCGTTGTGTTATACGCAAGCGCTTGCGTAACCAGTCGTTTGCATTGATTTGTTAATGGGTGCCCTTCGTGTTGATTTAGATCGATATTAAAAAGTTGCAGAGCTTCCTGATTTATTGCTATAAACTCTTTATTTTTATATAAAAATAAACAGATTGTTTTAACGCGTGATCGATCAAAACAAGACTTTATACTTTCTTTTAAATAATTAATTTGATGCGTTTTAAAATAAAGATTTTCAGTAAGAATTCTATTTTGTTCAATAATGCGTTCAAACTGATTATTTTGAATACTAGCCATGATACTGCCAACGTAGTTTGCAAAAACGACCAGCGCATCTTTGTCGCTATGAGAATATAACCGCTCTTTTCGGGCATGAAAATAAATGACCATGTACGCTAGTAGTTCTTCTTTATGAAAAATTGGCACTAAAATGGCACAGTTAATTGATCCCATCATGTGTAGTATATTATTTAAAAAAGGATCGTCATCATAAAAATTTGCAAAATCAATATCATCAAACACTAAAACAGGCTCTTTTTTGAGAAATCCAAAGAAATCATTCTTTGGATTATTTTTTTGATCAGAAAAACTGTTTTCTAATTTTTTAATAATATTGTAAATACTTTGTGGGTCTGCATATACAGTTTCATCTGTTTCTTCATTGTCAGGGCTTGGTTTTATAATAATGTCTACTTTTTTTTGATTGATATGTAATGCTTTGTGTAAAAAATTTTGTACAATTTGTGGTATTTCGTACGTATATTTTACTTCGCTCAGGTTCCCAAGAACTTCTTTAAAATATTCGTTAAACTGTATATCAATAAATAACGAATTTACTGATTTTTTTAAGTTTAAAAATCGTATATTTAAAATACGTTGCATGCAAAAATACAAAAGATACGTTAAAATTAGCGTAGAAAAGCCGGTAAATGCTTGATTTTGAATTGCAAAATTAAAATAATTATTTTTAAATGGATTCATGTTAATAAAATCACTTAAAAAATAGGGTACAATAAGTGTATATAATAAGGTATAACATTGCTTTTGAATAATAATGGGTATTTTTCTTGACTTTAAATGGTAAAAAATATTCCACAAGCTAATAGGAATTAAAAATAACAATAAATAAATTGAGCATATGTGTTTCATTAGTGCTTCAATTGGGGGTCTGTCTGGTTTTGCAGCCAAATGCCAGGCAGCAACTGGAAAAATGGTAAAAAAAAGTATAAAAAAACTACTACAAATAATTAAAAAAATATTTCTGCGGAGTAATAGTTTATAATTTTTAGTCAGTAATGTTTCTAAAAGAAGAACCATGCCATGATATTGTAATACTAAAAAAGCCCAACCTAGACGGTTAATAAATACATAAAAATGATATTCTAGCAGAGGAAAACCAATCCGCGCGCTTAGTGTGCATATCCAACCAAAATCTATTAAAGCGCCACTAAAAATAGCAATTAACAAAAAAAAAGAAGGCAATTTTTTTTTTGCTTTTATGTACGTATGTATACTTAAGCTTATAAATATACACATTTTTAATGCAAAAGATACAATGTCCATTACAAGAACAAAGTAGTTATTATTAAAAAGATAAGATAAAAAATTAATGAGTTCTTGCATAATAACTCACACACATAGTAATATGTATTGTAATTTAAAAAAAAATAAGTAAAATTACTGTAATTATAAGTATTTTTTAACACATTGTATAAGGATTTATTTATGGAATATGTAAATAGATTTTTTCTTTTTCTCCTTGAAAATAGAAAAGAGTTATTAACGTTACTGTTTATTGCACGTGTAGTATTGCTTGGTACAGAGGGGCCTCCTTCGGAGCCAGATTAATTATTCAAAGTAAATGCAAAAAAAGGGGAGTTTTTACAAACTTCACCATATACCTATTATGACTATTTCTCATCTTATTGCAACTCTGCAAAAAGCAACTTTTTCGATGCCAAGGCCTGCAGCCGAACTTATTATACAAAAATATGGCAAAGATCCTTTTCTTATTTTAATTAGCTGTATTTTAAGCCTAAGAACTACAGATGCCATTAGTTATGCTGCATCGATTAGATTATTTGAACTTGCACGAAATCCCCAACAAATGGTTGCAATTTCAGAAGAAAAAATTGCTGCATGTATTTTCCCTGTTGGCTTTTATAGAAAAAAAGCGTACACTATTAGACACATAAGTTTTGTTCTTCTAAAGCAGTGCGAACAAACGGTTGTACTAAAAAGCGGCCAGCTTTTGGCATTACCAGGAGTTGGCCGTAAAACAGCTAACCTAGTGCTTGGTTATGCCTACAATATCCCAGCAATTTGTGTTGATACCCACGTCCAACGTATTAGCAATAGATTAGGGTTAGTACAAACAAAAAATCCAGCAGAAACTGAAGAAGCCCTAAAAAAAATTATACCCAAAAAACATTGGATTGAGCTCAATAGTTTACTTGTTATGTGGGGGCAAAACATATGCCGCCCCCAAAGTCCAAAATGTTCAGAATGTCCGCTTGCTACTTTTTGCCCTAAAATTGGCGTTACAAAAAGTCGGTAATAGTTTGCTGAGCTTTTTGTATTAATTTTTCAAGAGAAAGATTAAATTCTTGTTTTCCATCAGCATAGCGAAGAGTGACGGTATTTTGAGCCATTTCTTTTTTGCCAAGAACAAGTGCCCACGGAATTCCTTGAGCGCATGCTGCTTTGATCTGTCCTGAAATTTGATCAGACGATTCATCAACAGCTACGCGTATATTATATGATTTTAAATACTGTGCAATTGAGTAAGCGTACGATTTTTGCTCGTCAGTAATGGAAAGTATTTTAATTTGTACTGGTGCCAACCAGAAAGGCAGCTTCCCTTTATAATGCTCCAATAAAATACCAAAAAAACGTTCCATAGAGCCATATAAAGCCCTGTGAATAATAACAGGACGTTCTTTTTTGCCCTCTGTTGAAATATATGAAAGATCAAAGTTTTCTGATTGAAAAAAATCGACTTGTATCGTGCCACATTGCCATGATCTACCCATTGAATCTAACAGATGAAACTCAATTTTAGGGCCATAAAAAGCGCCTTCGCCTTGTGCAATGTCATACGGGTACTGTTCCTGCTTGAGCCCATCAATTAGTGCGTTAGTTGCAATTTCCCATAAATGATCTGATCCTAAAGATTTTGCTGGTTTGGTAGCAACACGGACTGATGTTTTAAAGCCGAAGGGATCGATTAGCTCACGGTGCAGTTGAATAAGGCTTACAATTTCTTTGTTTAACTGTTCAGGCATACAAAAAATATGAGCGTCGTCTTGTGTAAATGCTCGGGCTCGGAAAAGACCATGCATGACCCCAGAAAGTTCATACCGATGTACATGTCCAAACTCTGCATATCTTAACGGCAGTTCTTTATAAGAATGAGGGCGATCATTATATACTAAAATTGCCCCAGGGCAGTTCATAGGCTTGACGGCGTACTCTTTTTCATCAATGCTGCAAAAATACATGTTGTCTTTGTAAAATTGGTAATGGCCCGATCTACGCCACAGCTCGTCGCTTAACATGGCAGGGGTGCTAATTTCTACATGTCCATACTTTAATAAAAGTTTTTTTAAATGATCGGTTAAGATATTTAAAATGAGTTTTCCATTCGGATGATAAAAAGGAAAACCTGGTCCTTCTTCTTGAAAAGAAAAAAGATCTAACGCTTTGCCAATTCGACGGTGATCATATTTTAACGCATCTTCTTTTTTTTGTACATATTCCAGCAACTCTTTTTCTGTCCAAAATGCCGTGCCAGAAATGCGTTGTAAAGGCTGACCATTTTTGTCTGCGCGCCAGTAAGACCCTGATATATGCAATAATTTTACATGTTGTATTTGATTAGTGTTTTCAACGTGGCCGCCTTTGCACAAATCTACAAAATCACCTTGCCTTGCAATACCCACAAAATCGCCTTCAATACCATCAATAAGTTCTAGTTTAAATTTATTATGGTTAAATAAACGTTTTGCATCTTCTTTAGCCATGTTTTGATGGGTTAAAGGCAGATTGCGCAAAGCGATTTCATGCATTTTTTTTTCAAGTAAAGGCAAGCAGTCTTCTTTAAAGTTTTTTGAAGGGAGTACATCATAAAAAAAACCTTCTTCAGTTGCTGGCCCAATAGTAAATAAAGTGTCTGGATACAGTTCTTGTATGGCATGCGCAAGTAAATGAGCAGCCGAATGCCTGAGTGTTTCAAGCTTTTTATTGCTGTTCAAAATAAAGTCCTTCTAAAAAAAGAGAATGTAGTAGGTAATTGTATCATGAAATACAAATTTCAAAAAGTGATAGGCATTACTTTTGAAAAAGTATAGTACAAACTTTTTTGTGATTATAAATAAGAAAAAAAGTAGCAAAAACCTCTGCAATGCAACTTATTTTTACATAGTTATTTTTATACAATCTGTTTATTTTTTCATTTTTTGAAGAATAACAATTATCATTAGTACTTTTTTATCTTTTTTACCATCAACCGAGTTAAAATATGTTATAACTTCGTTTGTTAACTTGGGTTTATCATAATCAAAAATAAAATACAGTCCGTCAGTTACGCCTGATATTTTAAAAGCTTTACGATCCAGATCCAATTGAATGGATGTCCTTTTCTTTGTGACCTGATTGAGCATAACGCAATATATGTTATTTGCATCATTAAAAATGGTTTCAATTTTATATATTGGCTTATTACTTTGTGCCTCATCATGTGTAAGATCTTTTGACGGAATACAAATATTCATGCCCACGGCATACGCAAGATCGTTGCTGTTGCCGTTACTTTCAGAAACATCGTTATTTTTAGAAAACTGTTCTGCATTGTAAACATCAATTCTATATTTATTTGTAGCATATTTATGATCGCTTGTGACAATATAAGACCCTATAATAAGATAATAATCTTCTACAAAAACAGAGTTTATTTTAAACTGTTGACTTATTTTTACGGTACGTTTTTTTGCATTATTGTCCAGATGATGTAAAATAACTTTATTTAGATGATCCAGTTGAGTGTCCATGTTATAATAAGTATTATACTTTGCCAAAAGTCTGGTTTCAGGAGAAAAAACTTTATACTGGTCACAGCTTGGCATGCCCATAAAAATTTTTGTGTTTCCATAGCAAACTATATTTTTTAATGAAGTCTTTTCAGCAGTCATTACATTGTAATATAATTGTAATTCATCTTCTTGTATTCCAATATCTCCTAAAAAAGTTTTTATAAATACAGATAATACTTGTTGATTCACCACTATTGATTCTCTAAAAAAATCAGTAATTAATACCACAGGAAAGCTTTGTCTTTGCTCAATAAAATATCCATTAAGATTTTCATATCTTTTGACTTGATACTCACCATTATCAAACTTTTTCATTTCTGATGATTTTAACTTAAATGGACCAACCTTTGGACTAGCCTTAGTAACCATTGCCAATAAATTGGGTGTAACAATAACAGATAAAAAGCAAGCTATCAAAAGATTTAACATAAAAAAATTCCTAAAAACTTTAAGATAAAAGTAGATATTGTATATTGTATTGTAGAGTACTGAGAAAAAAAATACGTATTCGCATAAACAAAAAATATAAACAAATTTTAAAGCCAATAGGCAACTACATTCTCATATGATAGAATGCAGAAAATATTTTTTGAAACAAAGGATTTCATGGCAATCAAAAAAAAAGTATCCTCCAAAATACAAAAAATGCATGCGCAAAAACTATTTATACTTGATACCAATGTATTAGTGCACGATCCTCATGCATTAGAATCATTTGAAGGAGTATTGGTTGGTATTCCATTGCCAGTTCTTGAGGAGTTAGATAGATTTAAGCATGAAGGCACTGATCGTGGTCGAAATTCACGTGAAGCAATACGTTTTTTGGATGGGTTGCGTCAAATTGGTTCATTGCGTGATGGAGTGGTTCTTAAAAACAAGGCAACGGTGCGCATTTTATTTCCGCCCACCGTTGAAAAAGGGATTATGCCTGTGCTTGATGGTAGAGCAACAAATGATAATGATATTTTGTTGATAGCGTATGCCTATGAAAAAAATGGGTTTGCAGTTGTGTTTATTTCTAAAGATTTAAATGCACGAGTGAAAGCAGACTCACTGGGAGTTGCTACACAAGATTATCAAAAAGAATCTATTTCTTCAGAAGATTTTTATCATGGATGGACTCGTATGGCTATTGCAGCAAATGATCTTCGGGCTTCAGTCCCATCGGCCTTATTGGCCATGACTAAAGAGTTAGTCCCTAATCAATTTGTGCTTCTTGAGAGTAATAATAATCCGCATAATTATCGTGTGTTCCGTTACTTGGGAAACAAAAAATTTAAACCAGTTACTGATACGCAAATGCGTTGGCCACTCAAAGCACGTAACCCAGAGCAGGCAATGGCATTAGATTTGCTAACTGATCCTTCAATTGAACTTGTTTGTTTATTTGGTCCTGCAGGTACAGGAAAAACGTTTTTAGCCTTGCTTGCTGGTTTATATAAAGTATTAGTGGATCAGGAATATGAAAAAATGCTTGTTGCACGGCCTGTTATTCCGTTGGGTCGAGATATTGGGTATTTACCTGGTACATTAGAAGAAAAACTGTACAGTTGGATGTTGCCTATTTATGACAATGTACAGTTTATTGCGCATGCAACAAAAATAGAACAACATGTACAACATGTGGAACATGATCATCGAAAAGATAAACAACGAAATAAAAAACGGCATAAAGAAATAACCTCGTCACAAGATTATCGTCCAGAAGTAACATTAGATGAGCTTATTAAAAAAAATAAAATTAGTTTAGAACCAATCACTTATATGCGTGGCAGGTCAATACCCTATCAATATATTTTTGTGGATGAAGTACAAAATTTAACACCGCATGAAGTTAAAACATTAATAACAAGGGTAGGTCAGGGTAGTAAAATTGTATTGGCTGGTGATCCCTATCAAATAGATTCACCATATCTTGATTTTCCAAGTAACGGTCTTGTTAATACAAGTGAGCGTTTTAAAGGACAAGAAATATTTGGTTCAGTATTTTTAAAAACAAGCGAACGTAGCCAGCTCAGTGAGCTTGCAAGTAAACTTTTGTAAAGGGAATATATGCAAGCAAAAACATACACTATTAATATTGATCCACTGAAAAAAGCTTTTGCAAAATTAAAGCAATTTGCACAACATCTCAACACTGAGCAAGAAAAAGCAGGCGCAATACAAGCATTTGAATATACTTATGAATTATCTTGGAAAACTATGAAACGTTTTTTACATGAGCGTGGCAGAGAAGCAAATTCACCACGTGTAGTGTTTAGATTTGCAGCCCTTGAAGGGTTTATTCAAGATCCAGAGTTATTCTGGATAGTAGAAAAGTAACGGCTCATACGTATCAAGAAGAAGATGCTAATGAAGTAATTGCCATATTGCCTCAATTTATTACAGAAGTAGAAAAACTAATTGCAGTTTTGGAAAAAGTAGCATGTTAAAAATGGAACAACGACATTTGATCATTGTGCAATCAATTATTGACAAATATGCTTATAAAATTGCAGCATTTGGCTCCCGAGTACATGGAAATCCAAAAAAATTTTCTGATTTAGATTTATGTGTTATGGAACCTATTCCTACTTTAATTTTAGGACAAATGCAAGAAGACTTTGAAGAATCTAATTTACCATTCACCGTTGATATTGTTCGTTGGGAACGTTGTTCGGAGGAATTTAAAAATAGAATTAAACATAGTTTATATGAAATAAAAAAAACGGGTTAAAAATGTTTATAGCAATATTTACTACTTTTGTATCATTAATTATATGTTGATGCTTTTAGTGCATGCTTGATCTTTTTTAAGCAAGTTGCAACATATTTTTTGTCAGTTCGATTATGTATAACCCAATCAATATACGTTTTTTTTGTAGCGTTTTCAACATACAAAGTAATATATCCGCCTTTTTGCAGTGCTTGCAAAAGCGTGTAGCCTTTATCAGAGCAGTGCAGACAAAGGTCGCCAGTTGTTTGTTGATCAAGATTTTTGATTAAAAAAATGACAATTTTTTGCAAAGTATTTGCATCTAAAATGACTTCGGCATCACAATTAACAAAGGTAATACTTTGTCTTTCTATACTAGATTTTGTAAAAACAGTGTAGAAAAGCAGTCCAAATAAAAGACTTAATTTTGCATTTTTAAACAACATAAAAGACCTATTGAAAATAAAATTTTCTATAAAAAAAGCTACAGGATTGCATGAAATTAATCGGAGAAATATTGCTTTGCAAGCTTGAAAAAAGTCCTTATCATTCAATTGTATTATTGCAAATTGGGTGCATCCCACTTTATAATAACATTTTGCCGGACCAAGTAACGGTCGTAAGCCAACAAGAAGAAGGATCAAAAGTTTCTTTAATCCAAAGCAAAAAAGTGCAGCAGTTTTTTTTCTAAAGTTGCAAAAGTTAGTTTTGTAGCTTTTTTGCGAGCAATTAAAATCCAATCAAACCCTTTGTCGTATATTTTTTTTTGAAAAAATATATGTTTAAGCCGTCTTTTTAAGAGATTGCGTTTTGGAGCATTACCAACTTTTTTAGAAGAAACAATTAACAGCCGACCAACATCTGCTAAGCTATCGGCACGCAGTATAACAAAAGAACCACACGACGCATGTTTTTTTGCTTTTTCAAAAAGAAATTTAATTTCTTGCTTGCTAAACTTTGTTAGGCCACGTGCCATATTTTCCACTAACCCAATGGTCCTATGTATCTATTAATAGGATTGTACAGCAAGTTGTTTGCGTCCAGCTGCACGGCGACGTGCAATAATTTTACGGCCATCTTTAGTGCGCATGCGTACTAAAAAACCATGTTTTCTAAGACGTTTTTTTAAGCTTTTTCTAAATAATGTTACTGACATCAAAGTTCCTTTGTATGTATTAATAGATAATTATACATTGAGTATACCTAATCACTGTTTTTTTTCAACTTTCTTATATTGCAATGCAGGTTCTAATGTAGGCTTTATCTCAACTAAAGGCTGACGACAACTATTTAGTTATACAAGTACGGCGTTTTATAACTAATCGCATGCTTTTTTGTAAATGACTTTTTTGTATTTTTAAAGCTATTTTTGTAGCTTTTTTAAAAAAATATTCAAATAGTAGTATAAATATTTGGCATGTTTGTTACATTGTTTTATCTCTTTTATTGCAGCATCATAGTTATTGCTTTGAGGATCATATTGTAAATGATATACATTTAAAGATATATCAATAATTTTTTCTGTATAAGAATCGTATTTAATAACAACACCATGCTCTGCCCAGCTAACAAGCTCACTATTTAATGGAACAATGCCAGGGTGATTGCAAACGATATAGTTATTCAAGCAGTCTGCTATTTTTTGTAAGCCTTCTTTTGTATGAATTGAAGGGTTTATATTTTTGCGTACCATTTCATTAGATATGTTATGTGCTATAATATGTTCTATATCTTCTAATGTTATGTATGTCTTAGTATGCTCGCTACCAAGACAACCAAAAGTATATAAAAAAATAACATACAATATATTATTATATTTATTTACAATAGTTGTATCCTTAAAAATAATATTTCTGTAAAGCTAACAAAAACATTGCTTGTATGTAAACAAAACAGTAAAAAATAGTATTCCTCAAGTTTAAGCAATACTATTTTAGTTATAACAGTTAAATTATATTTAAAACATACTTTCTATTGTCTTCAAAATTATTTTTTAGACATTGAATTGCTTCCTGCAAGCCTACATTTTCTAATGTATTATCAGCAACATATGGGATGAGATGGTCAATCATTTGATGCATCGTTTCATTACTGAATGTATCATATAATGTTTGTAATTTTTTTTTATACTCAGTCAAGCATTCTAAAATGTTTTGTGGGCATTTTGTCAGATAACCATTATTTTTTGCCTGTTTAATTCTTTCATAACAATGATGCGCAATAGGATAATGTAGCGACCGTGTTTGATCGATACCATAAAATCGATCTTGCTCTTTGAGGTATAATAAGTTTTCGTTACTTCGATCTATGTTTGCAATAAAAGTATCAAGGGCTACAATAGACGTTAAATCTTCATGCAAACGCATCCATTCAATAATATGTATGGTAAGGCGTTGCTTGTCTGCAGGAAAAGGTTTTTTTTGCCAAGTATAATTTTTTCTTTTTATGCGTATAAAAAGAAAAAATTATTTTACTGATATATAATTAGTGATACAAGTTGGCATCTGACTATCAAGATCTTTTCCTGGAATAAATTGGTGTAAAGTTACTGCTCGTTCTGGATATATTTTTAAATGAGCCCCAATATTGTGTGGTATAAAACACACATCGTTGACAGGTATTTGGCATACCCTGCCAACCTGTGAACGCACGGCATCAGTCACAAGTAAAAGTTGACTATACATATCAGGGTCATCTACTTGCTTTAAAATATAGGTATGTTGGCGGTCAGTGATCAAATTTATTGTAGAAGTTTTTCCAGGATGATTGATTTTTCAACAATAGAAAAATTGTGCAAATCTTGTTCAGTTAATACTTTTACAAAGAATGCAGATTTTACTTTATTAATACATTCTTGTTATTCTGCGTTCAAACACTTTTGTTTTTCTTGATTCAATAATAAAGCTACCAAGGCTTGATCGTTTGCTGGCAATAAGCGGAATTTACTATCTTCAATCTCTTTGGCATAGTTATTTGCGAATTTTTTTATTGGTTCTTTTACTTATGGAGCAAGGCAATTCCAGAATTCGCTTATTTTTAGAATATCTTCACGTGACGAAAAAGGTCTTCCAAAAATGGTGCTAAATAATCTCAATAATACAAAGATATACGTTAATTTCATGCTTTTAAATCCTTGCTTCGCACGTTGCTAAAAATCGCTCAGCTTCCAGTGCTGCCATGCAACCGGCTCCTGCTGACGTAATTGCTTGGCGATATTTATAATCGTGTACATCGCCTGCTGCAAAAACACCTTCAACTGAAGTGCGTACGTGGTCATGCACTTTAATATATCCCATATGGTCCATTTCTAGATGATTTTTAAATGGTGCTGTGTTTGGAGAAAGACCAATAGCTATAAAAACCCCATCTGCATCAATTTTGGTTTCAGCTTTTGTTTTTGTATTGTAAATAGTTAAACCGGTTAAGTGGTTTGTGTTACCATGAAATTCTTTAACGGTACTTTCATAGATTTTGGTAATAGCAGGATCGTTTATTACCCGTTGTTGCATTGCATAAGAAGCGGTGAATTTATCAAGAATATGTACTATGGTAATCTCTTTGGTAAATTTTTTTAAAAACGAAGCATCTTCCATTGCAGTGTCACCACCGCCAATCACCACTACTTTTTTGTTAGGATAAAACGCCCCATCGCATACTGCGCATGTCGTGACACCTTTGGACCAATACGTAGATTCTCCCGGGCAGTTTAATTTTTTAGGGTTAGCGCCTGTTGCAATAATTACTGCTTTGGACATAAAAGTATTTCCTAAGTCTGTGTTAATTGCAAAAGGACGGCTTGAAAAATCAACAGAATTAACAGCTTCAGTTTTTATTTCTGCACCAAAATGTATTGCATGGTCGCGCATTTGCATCATAAGCTTTGGCCCTAGAATACTTTTTTCTCCAGGCCAATTTTCTACAAATGAAGTTGACATTAATTGCCCGCCAGGATTGTATCCTTCAATAATAATTGGTTTTAAATTTGCACGAGCGGCATAAATGGCAGCTGTAAGGCCAGCAGGGCCTGATCCAATAATAATAAGATCAGCAACAGGATGTTTCATAAAAAATTCACACTTATTTTTTTGTTAAATGATAAATAATATAATTTATTGCTTTCTCTCTAGCGCAATATTTTTTTAACTGTTGTAGAGAAATAGGGATTTGCTGCCCATCTAACTCAGTTTTAGGTAAATCAAAATATAAAAAGTCTTTTAATCTTGGACGCTTGGTTAGGTTTAAGTAGTCTTTCATATCTTGCAGGTTCACTGTAATTTTTTCGTTATAAATGATCTGGTCAATAAGAACTTTTTCATGAGCATGTTTGAAGGCAAGTTCATGTACGCGTGTATTAAAATCTGCTTGCCTTTTATATACATTATAATCAGAAATTTGTTTTATGCTACTTAAAATTTCATTTTTTTCGATTGATACCAGCTGATCGGAAATAGAAAAAATATGTTTGTTCATAAGTATCTTGAGAGCTTCTTCAACAGTTGCTCTGCGCTGTGATATATCATTTCTATATGAAAAAATTTCTATAAGTTTTTTATGTAAATCTTTTTGTGTTTTGATTTTAAAAAATGATTTCAATTGATTAAAGCAAACATATTGATGTTGAACTATCGCTATTATTGTTACCTTAAATCCATAATCTGACACTAATGAATTACTTAAAAAATTTTGTAATCCTTGATTATGTGTTATCATGGTTGAGTGTACTTTTTTCCCTAAAAAAAGCTCTTTTAATGGGCTTTCAATTTCCTCATCAGCCATTTTAAACCAATATAAAGTTGTTAATGATTTGGCTAATGGTTGTTCATCTTGTACAAGAGGTGTTAAGCTAAACAAGATCCAGTCATGTAAACATACAGTATCGGCAGTACTTTTTTCTGCGTTTGCCAATTCTTCTGCTATAAAGTATTCAACTTGTTTATCAAGATCTTTATAGTTTTTTCTTTTTGGCGCTTTAAATGGAAATAGTTTCCATTCACCAATAGAAATTTCTTCTGTTAAATAAAGATCAAAAACATATTGCGCCTTTGAATTATGTATGAGTGAACAGCTGTGTAAAATAGGGTTGCCGCCAAAAGAAATTTTATTTTTTTCTAATTGTTGATACAAAAAATCTATTACGCAAAATTTAAGCAAAAATTCTTTAAGATGATTTATAATGCTATTTGTGTAATGTTCTTTTATAAATGCATGGGTAACGTTCTGTTGATCAATCCCGGATGGACGTAATATTTTTTGTTGATCTTGCAACGCAAGTTCAATAAACAAAGCTGTTACGTCTTGATGTACATTAATAATAGCTTGTCCTTTATCTTTTGCGATTGGGATAAATTCGAAATATAAAAATTCTTTAGAATATAGTTCTAAAAATAGCTGATCAGAATCACCAGCTTGTTGATTAGTGTCAAGAAGTTCATAATCTAAGGAGCTTGTCAAAGCATCCATATTACTCTCCTTTATCAACGAAAATGGTGCAAGAGAGGGGAGTCGAACCCCTACTTCCTTTCGGAAGCTGGATCCTAAGTCCAGTGCGTCTGCCAGTTCCGCCACTCTTGCACATAATATGTGGTGGGTTGCCTTGGAATCGAACCAAGAACCTACAGATTAAGAGTCTGTTGCTCTACCAATTGAGCTAGCAACCCTTTTTTTACTCAACTCATTTTAGCAGAGTTTTTTTAAAAGAAAAGCGATTTTTGCAAATTAAACAGAGATAATATCTTTTTCTTTTTTAGACGAATGTTCTTCAGCAATCTTATAAAATTTCTCTGTAATTTGTTGAAGCACGTCTTCTAGTCGATTAAAGAAATTTTCAGATATTTTTTTTTGTTGTTTTGCTTCTTTAAGTATATTGTTAAATTCTTTGCGTGTATTTCTTATGCCTATTTTGCATTCTTCAAGTTTTTTATTAAGTATTTTTAAAAGTTCTTCTCGACGAGCAGAAGTCATTTGAGGAAGCTGCAGTCTGATTAAATTGCCATCATTCAAAGGTGTAATGCCAAGGTCGGAACTGTTTATAGCGCTTTCAATAGCCGGAATTACAGAGCTGTCCCACGGCTGAATAGTTAATAGCCTTGACTCTGGAGCAGCAATAGAAGCTATGCTTTTAAGAGGCATTAGTTGGCTGCCATAGCACATAACTATAAGATCTTCTACAAGAGAAGTATGTGCCCGTCCTGTTCTAATTTTAGCTAATTCTCGTTCAAAATGTTTTATTGATTGCTGAGCTTCTTCTTCCATGGGAGCTTGAAAGCTTTTTATATTATTTTCTTCTAAAATAATGTCTTTCATACAAGTCCTTTATTATCTGACGATTAGTTTATTTATACACCAAGTTCAAAGCGTGCAAATCTTTTTACTACAACATTTTCACCAGTTTTTGCAATGACTTCATTAATAGCATCTTGTACAGTTTGTTGATCATTTTTTATAAACTGCTGTTTGAGCAAGCAAATTTCAGAGTACAATTTGTTAAGCTTTCCTTCTACAATTTGATTAATCATTTGTTCTGGTTTGCCAGAGCTTGCAAGCTGTTCTTTTAAAATTGCTTTTTCTTTTTCTAAAAACGTAGGATCCACTTCTTCAGGATTTAAATACAATGGTTTTATTGCAGCGATATGCATGCAAAGATCTTTTGCTAAAGTGCGTAAAGCGTCTGTGCGAGCAACAAAGTCTGTTTCGCAATTTATTTCTACCATAACTCCAAGTCTATCACCTGGATGAATATAGGTATGTACAATCCCTTCGCTGGTAGTTCGAGCTGCACGTTTTGCTGCTACAAGGGTTCCTTTTTTACGCAATACTTCTATTGCAGCTTCAACATTACCATGTGTTTCTTCTAATGCTTTTCTGCAATCCATCATGCCAAGGCCAGTGCGATCACGTAGTTCTTGTATCAGTTCCTTGTCTATTTTTATCATTATATAGGCTCCTAAAAGGATGAAATATATATGGTTGTTTAGCATTAGTTTGCCATAATGAGTATTTTTTACAATCAATTTTTAAGCTAGCCTATTAGATGACAATATTGTAAATGTTAGTGTTATAAAAACATATATTGATTTAGCACAGTTTTTAAAAATTCAAAGAAGGGAAGAAGTGTATTAACTTTTTCCCTTCTTTGATATACAAATATTGTTTTTAACTACTTTTTAAATAAAGTAAGCCATTGCTCAATTAATGATTTGAGTATCATTTGATTATTAATCATGTTCTTGTCGAATTTTATCTATAGTAGTATAAGCTCTTGTTCGTTTTACAGGGTCACCAATAACACGTGTTTTTAATACTTTTGCTAACTTAGGATCGTTCTAAAATATCTCTACCCAAGCTTCGATACTTTCAATGCCAACTTTTAGTCGAGCTAACTTTTAGGCAGACTTTATTCATAATTTCTCTATGTTTGTTTAACACTTTATTTAAAAGATCGGTTAAGATATAGTTCATACGTTGATCATTTTCTTTGCATATTTTATATTTTTAAAAGCGTTATCAAGCTCTTCTGGTGATTTATTAGGTTGAATAGCGTTAATTTCTACTAATAATGGATGCACTTGTTCACCTGCAAATAGTTTTGCTCGTATGCCTGTTGCTTGCAAATTTTGAGCGCTTGTTCCGAGTGATTTGAGTTAAGCTATAACAAGAGAATATAAATATTTGCCAGTGCGCAGCTGGTCTAAAAGCTTGTTGTTGCTATCGACGATATCGTGAGTTCGGTATTTTTCATCTCTAACAGCTTTTACTGCATCGCTTTGTAAGTCCATTTTTTCTTCACGCATTTGTCCAATACGAGCATCTGCTTTCTCAATTTTGGTTTTAGCTTTATCGCGTGTTTTTATTAAATAATCTTTTAATTTTGCAACTTCGCTTTTACTTAAAATTATGTGTTTATTACTATGTACGGTATTGAACCCAATTAAGAGCACATATCCTATTGTTGGAAGTACTTTTTATATAATGCATGTTGGATTCTATTGAATAATAATGAGGTAGTAACATTTTATTCTTTTAATTGTGAAATCGATCTGATATTTTTTATTTTTTGTAATTTATTAATAGCTTCCTGAGTTATGCGTTTTAAAACCGCTGGTATGTCTGGTAGAAAAGAAATTAAATATTGCTCACATGTTTCAATAATAGTTGCCAAGTCTTCAGTATCTATACGTTGATAATTTCTTTCTATTTGATCTACCAGGCTGATAATATATAATGCTTTATCTTTAGGCTTAGGCCATTGTGATTGTGATGGACGTAGTGCTTGTAGCCCTTTGTCTATTCGTTTTTTATTAAGTGCTGCTTGTTTTGCGTCTTGTTCAAATAACCAAGCTAATCCTGCAATTTCTTTTACAAACCAAGGTGCTTTTTCTAGCTTGCCTTCAAGTAGTCTTTGACGTAATCCTGTTGTTTGCAGTATAAGTTGAGTATTTTCGCCCAAAGATTCAAGTTCCGCAATAACGAGATTAAAGTAATCAGTGTATATCTTTTCGTCTTTTAAAGAATCGGTGCTTAAATCATCTGAAATTAATTTTGATAAAACTGCATCAAGACGCTTGTATTTTTCTACAAGGTCTATGTTATTTTGCCCTTGAGCGCCATTTATTTTTTTTTTAATGTAACTTGCCAGTAGTTCTTTTTCGATATCTGTCATTCGTTTTGGTATAAATTTTGCTTTCTTATCTAAAGATTTTTGCCAAAAATATGAAAATTGCTGTTGCTGATTTGATAAGCTTTTATCGAAGCTTTGTATATTGCATGTAATACATACTAATAAAAGTAAGCTTAATACTTTTATTTTCATGGGTATCCTTTCTATTAGTAACGTACTCTGGTTCAAAAGATTACAAAGTAAAGCCATTTTTTTCGGCCTTTTGCTCAGTAAAAACCATTATAACATTTTCTATTTGTAATATTCAACTTTTTTTTGCAATTCTTATTTAGAAGGCAAATGCTTGATATGTATAGTTTTTAATGAAGCTATATATGATTTGATAATAAACATTGTTTAATAATAAAATGGTACAAATGCAGGATTATAGTTTCTTATAAGATAGTTCATTTTATTATTTATTTGCTTATAAAAAGAGTTATTTGTCGGTAGATTTTTAGTGGTACGTAAGAAATACATAAGTAAGGAATACAAATTTTGATTAGTAATGTATTGATAAATTGTTGCGGGAGGGTTTATTGAATGATCGCTATTGCGCATACCATTTAAATAATTTTGCAATGCTTGAAGTTGTTCAATGGTATAGTAATAAGTCAAAAATATTTTTTTTGCATTCGTGTCTTTGTAAGGGAAAAAAATAGCTAATACTAATGCAAAATATTTACTTGTCTTACCTTTTAATAATGATTCTTTAAGGGGTGAGTAAGCGATATAACAAGGCACATAATATGCATATCCATGTATAAAAAGATTATAATAAAAGATGGTGTATGGAGGGTAATCCATATTAAATCTATTGTTACGTAACGTTTTGTTGTTTTTGTAATTTTTTAAGCTAGTGAAAAACAAACAACAAACCTTTGTTGGTTTTTCAAAAAAGGGACCCCAAAAAGAACAGGATGGTTGAATCAAAATGTTGTTTATCTTGGTCCGATAAAATCTTGTAAACCAAAAACCGGTTAGATCTTTTGTAGTTGTTTTTTTTAATAACATACCGTCTTTAAATGTAGGATCCATAGCTATTGATCCTATCAATATGCCAAATCTTTCTGATGAAAAAGAATAAATTTCAAAACTTAAAGCAGTTCCTGGTTGAGGCGTAACAACAGCAATGCGAGGATCTTCGTCGTCATCTTCAACTATTCCTCGAAGGCAAAAACCATAAGTGCGCCATTGGGTATCTTTTAATAATTGTTCTGTTCGCTTTAATAATTGATCATTATATTGTGTTGAACAAAGTCTTACATTTTTATAAGCTTTTTCTATAGGAAACCATTTTGCAAGGGGGTTTTGGTTTTCTTGCAAAGGGTTAGAAGAAAAGAGTGTACCGATATACAAAATAAAAATGCATCCAATAAAGAAATTTTTGTTGGTATTGTTCATGTTAACTTTTATTAGAAGGTACTTTTTTATTACTTTTTTGTCATTACATTCGTTCAGGTTTGCTTATTCCTAGTAGATCAAGACCAATACCTAATGTACGTTTTAAAATAACCAAAAGCAATAAGCGGGCTTTTGTTTTTTGTGTATCGGCAAGATCAATTATTTTTACATTACCATAATATGTGTGAAAATGTTGCGCAAGTTCTACCAAATAGTAAGTAAGCGTATGTATTTGATAATGTTCAACAATAGATTCGAGTACGTTTTTTAAAGAAGCTATTTTTTTAATAAGCTGATGTTCGTTATTTGTAATGTGCAATGCGTCTTGCTGATTGAAATTGACTATCACAGGCATAAGATCTATTGCATTATTTATAATACTAGTAATACGAACATACGCATATTGAATATAGTATACTGGATTTTCTTCTGTTTTTTTTAGCGCTAACTCAATGTCAAAATCTAATTGAGCATCAGCTTTACGGTGTAGGTAAAAAAAACGAGCAACATCTTTTCCGGCGGCTTCAATTATATCTTCAAGATAAATCATTGTTCCTTTGCGCTTTGACATGCGGACTTCTTTTCCGTTGTCTTTAATTTTTACAAGCTGATACAGAATAATGTCAAGCTTAGCCTCGATTTCAAGTGCTGCGCGTACCGCTTGAAGACGAGTACTGTAGCTGTGGTGATCGTGCCCTAAGACCATAATAATATTATTAAACCCTCTATCAGCTTTATTTTTCAGATAAGCGATATCTGCAGCAACGTATGTCCATTCACCAGTCGCTTTTTTTACAACGCGATCTTTGTCATCGCCAAATTTTGTTGAAGCAAGCCAAAGGGCGCCTTCGTGTTCATATATTAATTTTTTTTGCAGTAGAACGTCTATTATGTGATTAATCGCATTGCTTGTGTGCAGATTTTTTTCTGAAAAAAAAATATCAAAAACTATCCCATATTCCTGAAGAGTATTTTTAATATGAGAAAGTAAATGATCTTGTGCGTATTGTTTGAAAAATTCTTCTGATTTTTCTAGCACGTGATTACCATGTTCTGAGATACATTGTTTGGCAAGCTCTTTTAGGTATTCACCATGGTATCCATCTTCAGGCATGGCTGTTTCGATACCCAATATTTGTTGACATCTGACGACAAGAGACATGCCGAGCTTATCTATTTGAGTGCCTGCATCATTAATATAAAATTCTTTTGTTGTTGCATAACCAAAAAAAGTAAAAATATTGCCAAGAACATCACCAATAATACCGCCGCGGCCATGACCAAAGTGCAAAGGACCTGTAGGGTTAGCGCTTACAAATTCAAGTGAAACTTTTGTTTTTGGTATAGGAAAGCCTGGTTTAAAATATGCAGCACGTTGTTCAAATAGCTCTTGCGTTAATAAACTAAATGCTTGGTCTGTTAAAGAAATATTTAAAAATCCTGGTCTTGCTATAGCAATATCTTTAACAAATTGATGTGAAAACTCTTTTATGCATTCATTAGCGATTTGCATTGGTGACTGGCCACATTTTTTGGCAATAATCAAAGCGGCTGATGTAGAAAGGTCTCCAAAAGCTTGTCTTTGCTGATCTGTATTCAGAATCAATTGACATTGTTTTATAAGTTCGTCTGAAGCAGAAAACTTTTTTATAATAAATTGACTAAACGCATCTTGCAATGTAGCGAGCATATTCATTTTTTTATTTCCTAGTGCCAAGTACCATATTATGTTAATGCAACAAGTATACTTTGTATGCTCTTGATTGTCATCTATTTGATAAAGCTTCTTAGTGTATTTTGGTTACCAAATCAGTGGATCATCTGTTTTATTTATTTAATTAAAAAATAATTGAAATACTTTTTAATTAAATAAATAAAAAGAAAGTCAAATTTAATAAAAATTTTAACAAATTGAAATTACTACAATCTTGATATCTAATTTAAGTAAATATTGTATACTAAAAGCTAGTAACGCATAGGTTATACCAATATAATTAGTAAAACAGGTTGTAATAGAATGAATCTTGCAGTCTTAGTGTCAGGTGGTGTGGATAGCGCTGTTGCTCTTAGATTGGCCCAAGAGCAAGGCCATACAGTCACTGCGTTTTATTTGAAGATATGGCTAGAAGATGAATTAGCTTATTTAGGAAATTGCCCTTGGCAGGAGGATCTTGCTTTTGTTGAGCATATTTGCAAACAAGCAAGTGTTCCTTTGCACGTTGTATCGCTTCAAAAAGAGTACCATGAAGTGATTGTATCATATACTATTACTCAGGCACGATTAGGCTACACGCCTAATCCAGATGTTTTTTGTAACACGCACATTAAATTTGGGTTTTTTGTAGAAAAAGTAGGCCATCAGTTTGATGCGGTTGTAACTGGGCATTATGCCCAGACCGCAAAAGATTCCCGGGGCGTTGTATCGCTTATTACTTCAGCTGATGTGGTAAAAGATCAAACGTACTTTCTTTCTTATTTGACACAAAAGCAACTACAAAAGGCTATGTTTCCTGTTGGTGGACTTACAAAAACAGAGGTGAGAGCATATGCAAATAAGTTTGATTTATTGAATAAAGATAGAAGAGATTCTCAGGGCATCTGCTTTTTAGGGGACATTAAATTTAAAGATTTTTTAAAGCATCATTTAGGTGTTTGTAAAGGTTCTTTTATAGAATATGAAACAGGCAAATGCCTAGGTGAGCACGAAGGCGCTTGGTTTTTTACTATTGGCCAAAGACATGGTATAGGCTTGGGTCAAGGACCTTGGTATGTTGTGGCAAAGGATATAAATACACATGAGGTATATATTTCCCGTAACTATACTAAAATCCAAAAAAATAAGCAGATTTTTTTAGCAACCTCGTGTAATTGGATTAATCAAATGCGGCCAATAGATGGTCGTTATATTTTAAAATTAAGACATGGTCCTACATTTACTACTGGATTTGTACGTGCGATAGATAGTAATACGATGCACGTTACATTAGATAAAGAGGATCAGGGTATAGCGAGTGGGCAGTTTGTTGTTATATATGATAATAATCAGTGTTTAGGCGCCGGTATTATACAAGTAAATTAAAGAGCAGTATGAAACATTTTGTTATTTTTTATATATCAAGCAAGTAATTATGATACATTTGAAACAAAAATATACTTACGCAACGTTGATAACATGCGGTCGACTTTTATGTGTGGTACCCGTTATATCTGCTATAGCAATACAACAATGGACCATGGCTTTTTGCTTTTTTATATTTGCAGCAGCTACAGATGGTATTGACGGTTTTGTTGCACGAAGATTTAATGAGTGTACCTTTTTTGGAGCAGCTCTTGATGCTTGTGTTGATAAGATTATGATTGTTTCAACACTTTTTTCTTTGGTTATTTTTAACCACGCTACTTTTGCAATTCCTTTTTGGTTTTTAGTTGCTATTAGTATCAAAGAAATAGCACAGCTTATGGGGGCTATTTATATTTATTTTTATATTCATCATTTTGAAATAAAGCCATTATTATTGGGGAAATGTACTATGGCTTTGTATGTTATATTAATTACTGTTTTTTTATATATGTATATTAAAAAAATTCCATTTTATGGTGTACAATATTGTTGCGCATTTGTTGCATTTGTTGCATATGCAAGTTTTTATCAGTATTTTATTGTGGCGTATTGCTATATAAATGAATATCAAAATAGAAAATAAAAGTGGATATTTCGATGAAAAAAGTTTTTATAGTTTTATTAATTATGACGGGTGTTATTATTATTGGACAACAGTTTGTTATACAAAAAAATGTTTCTGTGTTTGATAAATCGATAAAACCGAAAGATTTGCTTTCTGACTTAATTGATTTAGAAAAAAGAGTTCCTCAATTGTTGCATGCAATGGCAAAGCTTTTAGATGCGTTACATACCCATATTGAAGCTTGTGTTGATGGCGACAAGCAAGCATGCACAAAAAAAAAGGATTCTAAATCTAAAAGTCTTTATAAAGAACATATTGCCATGGTTAATAATGCAATGACTAACTTAGAAAGGTATATTGCCGAACTAGTAACTATTTTAAAAATTAATAATGGCAGTACCCAGGCTAAGGGATGTTAATTTAGTATGGGTAAATATATTAAGCAGGTTATTAGTAACATTTTGTTTGTTTGTATTGCGCAATTTAGTACAACGGTACACGCTCGTGTTCATAATCCGATATACAATATTAAAAAAGAGTTTGCAACTCTAAAAAGCAAGCATCATGCAGTCAATACACTTCAATTTTTAATTGAGCAATATGAATTGTATGCATCAGCGTATTTTGTACAAGAATATGCAAGCGAATGTAATCAAGTTTTAAACGCAATTACAACTGCAGAATTGGGGGATCATTATAAGTATGTTACTTGCTTATTTTTTCAAGAAATCTGTCGATTAAGTATTGTTTCTTTGCAATATAAATATGCGCATGTAATGTTGACTATACAAAAAGCAATATCATATTGGTCGTATCAGTATGAACACCCTTGGCTGTATGCGTGCTATAAAAACCCACTAAAATGGTTTGCTAAACAATCTGCTAACGATGAAATACATGAACACCTGCTCATACTTGAAAGAATGTTAGAAGAATACACAATTAAACTTGGCAGTTTAATAAATTATAGTTCTTTACTATTGAATGACAGCAAAGATGTTTCCTTGGAAAATATAAGTAAAGTAGTACAAGAAGTGAGGTTATATTATATTAACTGTAGAGCAAAAAATAATGATAATAATATGCAGCAGTTATCTTGTGTGAATGCGCTATCTATGCTTGCAGATGATCTAAAGTATACGGAAGACCTTTTGCTAAAGCGTATCAAAGAACATAGTGTACCAAATCATCTTGAACGGTATTGGTTGCATTACTTTATTGGTTTTGGGTTGGGATATCTTTTGTTTAGGCAAAAAAATAATGCAATCAGTTTGCTTAATAATTTTATACAAGAGCATCATTTGGTTCAGTATGAACAAAATTTTATTAAATCTTTTAAAAAGCATGTTGTATTGCCGTTTAAACAGTTGGGCAATGTGTTGTTTGGCGTTCCGTTAGATATAGCAGGTAATTACCCTGAAAGATTTGATTCTTTGGTTCAAGTTTATAATCAAGATCATCGTGATGCTTTTGAGTTGGCATCTCGAGGTTATGATAAGTTGCCATTCAATTTTGATATAGAGATAGTTGTGCCATATAAGTGGCCTAAGAATGATCTTAAAGGGTATCAATTGTTATGGAAATTGTTTACATCAAATCCTTTGGAATTTGAATCAAAAAATATGCAGGTAGCTATTCCTACTGCTGTTGAATGGACCGAAGAAGAAAAAAAAATATTTTTTCAAACTAATCAAATTGCAGGATACGCTTTGTACAAGCTTTTAAGCGCTAAGTCAGATACGTTATTAACATTTTTAAATATGAGTCATGAGATAGATCTTATTTTAAAGGTTATTGCAATTATGCCTGCGCTTGGATTAGTTTATGCTGCTTATAAAACTATACGGTGTATGTACATATTTGCGCGACATACAAATTATGAACCACTCCATACCATATTAATTGATATGCAAGAATGTATAATAGATGGTACAGATAAATATTCAATCAATAAAGATAAAATTAATTATAGCAAAGGCAAGTTGTTTTTTTTAAAGTATTATGCAAAAAAATCTGCTTCTTGCTTATTATCCAGAAATGCTTATAAAGCCTTTCTAAAAGATTTAAAGAAAGTACATATGGTACCTGATGAAATTGATAATACTATACAGATGATTGAGTTGATAATAAAAAAATATAATTTAAAAAGCATGATTAGTTGAAAAATATTTTTAAATATTGAAAAGATCTTTTTGGATGATACTATTAGATTAACATAAGCAGTTTGTTATTTAATAAAAGGAAAAAATTTATGGCAAGTTATAACCGGATTGTATTGATTGGCAATTTGACAAGGGATCCTGAACATAAGCAACTTACCTCTGGGCAAGCTGTGTGTAGGCTGAGTATAGCAACTAATAGACAATTTAAGAATCGTCAAACTGGTAGTATGGTGCAAGAAGTTTGTTATATTGATATTGATGTATGGGGTGCTCAAGCAGAAAGCTGCAGGCAGTATTTGCAAAAAGGGCGTTCAGTATTGGTAGAAGGTCGTTTGAAGCTGGACAACTGGCAAGATCAAACAGGGGCTCAGCGTAGTAAGCATTCCGTCGTGGCAGATCGTGTTGTTTTCTTGCAATCTGGGAAGGAAGCGGGCGACTTGAATAGCGATGTAATGGACGATGAGCTATCAGACCAACCGCAGTCCTTGCGTGGCGGAGACTTAATGCTTAACCCGAATAACAAAGTAGAAAAAGATCTTTTAGATCAACTTGCAAAGGCGGAAAAAAAAGTTAAAGCTGCACGTTCAGCTAAAGAATCAACTAATACTGAGGGGCTTTCTGAGGCACTTTCAAATGTATTTGGGCAGCCCAAGACGGGCGAAATAGACTTTAAAGATCAGCCGCCATTTGAAGATGAATTGCCTTTTTAGCAATCTATTTTATAGATAGGTAATAGCACAATGAGCTTACAAAGTGAAAAAATTATTTTTATATTGTAAGCTCATTTTTATTTACAATTTGAAAATAAATTATGTATGCTAAATGGTAGGTCATAGAATACCAAGTAGCAATACATGAATAATAAAGTAATATTTTTTTTAATGATAATTTTTGTTTTAAATGTTATTGGAAATGATAGTAAGTCAGAGTTACCGATAGATAATATTTTTTTGGTTTATCAAGCTGCTGTTCGGCATGTATTGCTTGCATGGCAAAGAATTGAGCAGGGAATTACAGAAGAAAATCAAGTTATAGAGGTCATTGGCCGACTTGTTTTAGTGCAATACTTTTTTGAGCAAGCAAGAGAAAGTGCTAGAACAGCAATTCATCATGATGCTAGATTCTGGATTCACGTAACGGATCATATTTTAATTCACTTTTATCAAGCTTCAATAGCAAGCGAGATGGTCCCTTTTCTTAAAAAAACAGTTCATTATATTCAAAAACAATGTGTAGAGCAGCATTAATTGTATTATTGCAAAGCAGTTACTCCGCTATCAGTGCCTGCAAGAATAATGCCAAGATCGCCAATTGCTCGTACCCAGTAAAATTTACCATCACTATTGATTGCAGGATCATTAATAAAATATGGCTGGTTAATTGTTTGTTGTGGTGTGCTAAATGGGATAACTGCTATCCTGGATAAATTGGTTTGGAAAGAAGAAATAGTAAAAATAAAAAATCGTCTCGCGCCATCAGTCCAAAAATATACAATAGGATCAAGCGTGTTTAGAGAAAAAGGACTTATATTAGGATTGAAGTTTATTGGATCAAATGGAGGAGGTGGCGTGGTTTTAATGCTTTGACTTGTTTGAGTCAAAATACTATTTAAGCTATTGCTGCATGAGGATGAGCTGGAAACATAAAAGGGCCATATAGTATGTTGAATAGGTGTATCTATAGTGCCAATGCCGTTAAAAAATTGATTTGTTAATTCGTTAAATGGTTGCCAATTCGCATCTTCTTCATTTTGAGCATCGGCACTTCCTTTATTTGTTGCTGATGTAGAAGCATTAGTAATCCACATCCCTTGACTAGTAGCAAGTATTATTTGTTCTGGCATTAAAAAAGCCTGTGTTGTTTCTGCTCCGTTGTGTATAATTGCACAGTTATTAAAACTTACAGTGCCTTTAAACCTATCTTTATTGCTAGTAGCAAGAACTCTGATATTTGCATCATTAAATGTGTCTTGAATAGATGTTTTGCCAGCAGGATTAATTGCGATTAGATTATAGCTATTTGTCGTATCTGTTGGGTCAAAAGTTATGATATAAATATTGTTTTCAGCACAAATAACTTGAACAATTGCTTTTTGTAGCTCTTTTGCAGGAGCTAGTTGCCAAGACCCATTGCTGAACGGTGATTCATTAAGCAGTGCTAAGTCTGCGGGGGCAAATCCTTTGCCTGTTAATTGATCTGCAAAAATATAAAGCCCCGCTTGGCTACCTGCAATAAAATAGTTATTACTATTGCCTGAGGTATATTCTAAGCTAGTGATGGGAATATTGGCTTGGCTAAGATGAGTGATCAAAAAATTTGCTGGATCGGAAAAATCGGTAATAGTCCCTGCTGGTGATGTATTTGACAATGCTTCGTCACGTGTGCGTGCAAATGCAATAGTTGATAATCCTCCAAATAACGAGTAATTATTATTGTTGAGACCAATTAATGAGGTTTTATGATGCAGGTCTAGTGAGCTAAAACAGCCATTGTTAAAGTATTTGTTTAATGTATATGGTAAAGAATCTTTTATAAAAGTATTAGTCCATGAAACTAATCCTACCAGTCTATTGGTGTCTCTTTCAACAAGCCAAAGATTGCCTGTTACAGAATCAACAGCAAAAAAAGCTACTTTGCCCGAGTGTTGATTGTTAGTGTCAGGCATAGTAAGCCCGGGAAATGCATTAACAGGGGCTGCTCGGGTTGCCCAGGGGGTCCAGCGGGCAATAGTGCCGTCTGCATTAAATAATGCTTGCGACGAGATCACATATCCAAACTGATTGTTTGTTCCGCCGACAATACTTAAATAAACGGTATCACCAGTCACTACCATGTCTGTAATGCTGCCAATAAAATTTTGTAAATCCGAAGGAATATTGGCAGGATCACCAACTTGAGCAGCAGGGTCATTGATAGTTGGTAGTTCACCAGGGCCTGTGGCTGCTGTTTGAAAAACTCCGTCAACAAGAGCGGCATTTTTATTAGCTAATGCACCGTGGTCATTGCTTGATGCATTATCAACTAGGGGCAAAGCGTATATATTTCTAGTGTTGCTATTTGCTATAAATGCTTTAACAATTAAATAACTTAATCCTGTTGAAGTATGCATTACAGCAACCTGTTCTGTTGCAAGTACCTGATTTGCGCCTACTGTTGCAACAATATTATTATTGTCTATGGCCGTTGTTTGTGTAATGGGTTGTGCAACTAAGTTGCCCACTGTTTTATCAATACTGCAACGCACCGTGCTCATAAAAGGATTGCCAGCGGCGTCGTTTTGGCAGCTTAACCCAACGTATAGCAGATTGAGGTACTCATCCCAATATAGCGCTGTTGGAGATTGGTTTAGTAATGTATTTGTTATATATGTTGTTATGCCAGGGCCACCAAATAAGGCAGTGTTGGCAACATTGATAGGAAACGCTCTATTTCCTACACCACCAGTTACGGCATCTATGGGTTTAAAAGACAAAGCACCTGTATTTGATGAATTGATTGTTAATACAGCAATACCGCTGTCCCCGTTGCCAAACAGATTGTTGATGCGATCTTTAACTGCAGCAAATACAGTATCATTTGCACCAGCAATAGCGACAATCCCTGCACTTTGACTGAGAACAAAAGTATTGGCATCATTTAAAGCATCTGATGCAATTACTTGTGTCCCTTGCGTATCTAATATAATAACAACATTGTTATTATTTATATTATTATTCTTTACAAGAACAGTTCCTATCAAAAGTTCGTTTGTGTTGGTTGATTCGTTTTCATTTTCGGCTAAAGTGAGCATTTCAACTGTAGCGTCTGTTAATAGATTATTTTGTGCGATGGGAATAAATTTTGGCGCATCCTCTGATGCGATACTTATTGCAAATTCTCCGCCTCCTTGGAAAAGTCCTACTATAAAAGACCCGCTTAGGGGGTCAAAAGCTTTTGCTGTAACGGGAACATTAAAAGCAAAATTAGTTTCTTCAGTACCATTTGCCGGTATAATTATTGCACTGTATATATGGGTGCAGTATACCTGTAGTAGTAATACTATTTTTTTTTTCATTGCCATCTCTTTTTAAAAATCCCATGCAATTTCAAGTCCAGCTGTTATGCTTGCAATGTATGTTTTAAAACATCGTTTGCCGCTTATTTGATGGTTGTAGGTAATGCCAATGCGCGGCCCGTACTGCCAGTTTTGTTGAGTAAAATCGTATTCGGCAGTAGCGTGTAACGTATGCAATACATACCCTGCAAACCGTTCATCGCTATTAACAATAGCATAGTTAAACTGTTCTTTGTCAAATGGAGTAATGTAGGTAGTTTTTTGATGTGCATAGGTATAACCAACTGCTAAAGAAAGCCCTCGTATGACATGATCTGCTTTTATAAAAGGAGCAACGCTCCAAATGGTGCCTGGATGAACGCGCGCTTGTCCTTTATTTAAAAGCAGAATGGATGATTGTTGTGCAGATACTTTCATGCGTAGTTCTTCGTGTGATTTAGCAAGTAAAAATAAAGCGTCGATACTCATGCCTACCGTAAGCCATTCGTAGGCGCCGATGCTGCTTACAAAATGTACGGGAATTGCCCAATGTTTATTATATCCAAAAGGCAGTGCAAAAGCGTATGATAAATCCTGTTTTTTGCCAGTTGGCATGCTTACGCCTGTTTGTATTGTTACATCAATAAAATCAATTTCTTGCGTCTCTTGGTGCGACATAGTAAAGCCGCCAAGAACAACAAGATCCCCGCAGCCATGATCTTTCCAATCTGTTACAAAAACGCCATGCTCTTGCATGATAGTTGGCAGCTCGTTTTTAAACGCTATCCAGTAGGGGTCGTTTATGTTTGGATAGGTGTCATTACTGGATAAATCTAAAAAAGTTAGGTTATCAATTTTTAGTGATCGGATAGGCAAATAGCATTCTAAAAATAATCCTTTATCGAAGTTTTGTGCATAACGGATTCCTGCTTCAATAGAGCTAAACTGTCCTTCTATAGAAAATGTTGCAAAGCCTGGGGAGCTGTTTAAAAGAGAAAGTTTGATGATCAAATTGTCAAGTCTCTTGGCAAAGTCTTTGCAAATGCCATCACCAACAGCTTGCATTTGATGTACGCCATAAAGATCAAATAATGCAACTTTAGTTTTGCTGCCATCGTGTGCTTTTTTAGTCCTACCTCCGCCAATCCATACATCAAAAGATTGTAACCAAGGTTTTTCAAGTCGAGGCTCTTTAAAAAAAGGTACAGCTCTATAAAAATGTATATCGCAGGTACCTTTTATAGGCATAATTAAAATTGCTAGGGGTATTATAAGTGCTAAAAATTCAATATTATTTTTTTTTGGCATACAGCCTATTCCTTTTTGTGATCCGATCTACAGGGGTTTGTTAGAGCAAACATATCGTAAAAATAACATAATAAAAAGAGGCGCGCAAAAGTTTGTTTAAGTCTGTTTTTATTTTTTATAGAAAAACATGGTAAATGCTTTATAATAAAAGAATAGTAGACTTTTCTATTTTGGAGATTTTTATGAGTATTTTTTTTAATGACAACGAAGAAAACAATCAAGCTGTGCATGAAAATGAAAACAACAGTGTGCAGGAACCTGTGGCTGGACCTACAGTTGAACAGGTAGTTGCAGAGTGGAAACAAAAATATGCTTATTTAAATGCAGATTTTGAGAATTTTAAACGCAGAACGGTTAAAGAGTATGAAGCAATGCGTTTAGATATTTATACGCGTATTTGTAAACCTTTGCTTGTTATTATGGACGATTTTGATCGTGCATGTGCAGCTGCAGATAAACAACATAGTGATATTGAAGGGTTTAAACTTATCCGTAAGTCTTTTGAAAAATGTTTGACAGAAATAGGTGTAGTTGAAATGCCGGTTGAAGGTGCTTTTGACCCGCAAAAGCATGAGGCTTTATTACAAGTGCAATCAGCAGAGCATGCGTCTGGTGACATTGTGTCTGTTTTACAAAAGGGATATATGTTGCATGGTGCTGTGTTGCGCCCTGCAAAAGTGAGTGTTGCTCAATAATAATAGAAAAAAATAATAGAAAAAAGGATTTTGTGTGAATATTCCATCCATTATCAATACAAGCAATATAAAAAAACAGATTGAGTTTAAACGTCTTTTTGATCAATACAACGTTACTATTTCTTTTGCAGATTACGATGTACAAGAAATAGTTGCATCGCCACTTGAAGTTATTGTTCATAAAGCATCAGTTATTGGCGAAGGAATATTAGTTGAAGATACGTCACTAGATCTTGAAGGCCACCAGGTGGGTATTCATATAAAATATTTGCTTGATCTTATTGCAAAACCTGAAACAGTTGGTACAAAAGCCGTATGGACTTGTTTAATGGCTTTTGCACAGCAAGGTTTGGTATATGTTTTTGAAGGCAAAGTGCACGGAACTATTGTGCCAAAAGCTGGTGATTTTGAGTTTGGGTTTGCACAGTATTTTTTGCCAGACGGAACCAACAAAACCATGGGGCAAGAGCGTAATGACGCTTTTAATGCGCGAGCATGTTGTATTAAAAATATGATGGAGCGCAAAGTTGCTCATCTAATGCCTGTTATGCAATCGTTTGATGGATATGAGTTTCAGTAGGATAGCGATTATTTTAATATTGAAGTGATGATTGATGGCGTTATTAAGAAATTAAATTGAGAGTTTTGTTTGGCTTTTTAAATCAAAAATAGAAAAATAAACGTTTTATTGTAATTTTTTTATTTATTATAATACTATTAATATGATTTGTTAAAAACATGAGATTTTATGAATCATCTACTGTTTTTTCTTTTTTTATTTTTTTCACATTGTTATTCCTATGGTATGGAAAAATCAAGTGTATTAAAACCTGTAGCCAAGTCAAAAGAGTCTTTTTATAATCAATTAGTAAATAATTATATGCCTGTTCAAAATAAAAGGTATTTTAATCCTTTTTTTGACAGCGATAAATCGTTAATGTTTTTTTATACTGCTGAAAAAAGCTCTGATAAAGATATCTTTAAAAGAATGATATTGGCAAAACAGATTTCATTTTATTCTAAACAATCAGATCGATACACTGTTTTTTTGACTCCAGCTATGCAATATCAAGCCAGCGTTTTTACATTTTTAATAGAGCTATGCAAAAAAAATCCCCTTGTTTTTCAACATTCACAATATCAAGACGTTCGTTTATTAGACATAATTTTTAACGTTCGAGTGAATATTGAGGAAAATTTTTCTGAAGTACTTGCAACACCTAGGTTTGCTATTGATATAGTTAATGTTTTTTCTGAAGATGAAAAGTTAAAATTTGATTCTATCAGAACAAAAGAATATACATTGCAATTAGCTATTTTTTTGAAAAATGCTTTGGAGCAACAATTTGATGGAGTTAAATGGCAACGTAAAAGTATTGGTATAAAATTCACTGATACTGTCCAGTTGCACGCTTGGATAAGTATTATGTCCCAGGGGCAAGTTGCAAAAGATTCAATTACCCAAGGCGATCTTAATTTTTCACAGAAACAAACCAACCTTTATGAATTTGAACAAAATAAAATGTATAACAAAGAGGATGTTTTTGCATTTACTTTAGTAAAAAATAGAATGTCAAAAAATTATTTTGCCAGGATTATTTTTGGAAAGAAATTTAAGGTTGATACACAAGAAAATAAATTAATTTTGAATGTTTTAACAAATAGTTACTTTATTATTTTAAAGCCCACTTTGAAAAAAAAAAAGCAAATTATACAACTGTTACATACTTACAAAAACCAAAATCCAGTTGTTTATAAAAACGTTAGTGGCGATGGTGTGCATTTTAATGATATTGTGCATGATATAGTAGATTTGCAACAGCAAACAATAAGTATTGGTATAATTATTAACAATATGTTGGCTGATTCAGTAAAAAAATTGGGAGATGCATTGTCAATAGATTCTATACTTGATATGCAAAATACTGAACGTACCAAAGAGTATGCTGAAAAACTGTTGCTTTTTTTATATTCAGAGTTTAAAAAAAAGAATTATCTATCATTACCAAAAGGTTTTTTAGATCGAATTGAGATGCTGTCTGGACTTGCTCATGTAAAAGATCTATTTTTTGTAACGCAGCGTTCGCCGCTCACAAAAACAAGTCTTCCAAAACATTATTTTGATGCAAAATATAACTATGCCTATTTTAATTCGAATATAACAGGAATAGAAAAGCAGTATGCTATTGATCCAAATTTACTTGATGATCCTGAAGAAAGAGAAAAAAACATGGATATTATTGCGGACGGCAATAAAGAGCTTGCTCAGAGTCTTGGTAATTTAAACAATCATCAGGCGAATCCTTCGCAAAATACACCCAGTTGGGCTCAAATAATTTATGGATTGTTAAAAATGCCTTTTGTTGGCTTATATAATTTTTTCGTTTGGTTGTTTAATTAAGTTAAGCATTGTAACCTGTTTAACATTAAGTATTTGTGTAAAATACAAAAGCCCGGTTAATACGTAAAGCCGCCTTTTAGGTATAGCGACCATTGCGAAATGCTGTGTTTTGTAATATTGCTAAAATGCTCCAAGTCTAAACCTTCAAGTGATACTTCAGCTCCAACCCCAAAAAAAGGCAACCATTTTTTGGATTTTGTTTCTTCCTGCGCTCGATAACCAATAGATGCAAAAAAAGTATGTATAATGCTAAGTGGCATTTGTGCCGAATTGATAGAAAGATCTTCTGTTGTAATGAATGTTGTAGAAGGGTCAGCAAAACTTTGTTGATCTGCAATTGATCCTTGCGTAATGCTAATGCTGCTTGCAGTTGAGCTGTCTATGGTTTGTGTTGTGGTATTGAATACATACTGTGTTCCTTTAATTCCGTATTTTTTTAAAGGAATAGCTTCTATAAGTTTTATATTATCTTTGCTTTTAATAAAACCATTATATCCTAAATCAGTGTAAAAATTGTTGTAAGAATAAGCAAATAATGCCGTTCCATCAAATAGTATTGACTGATTAACTTTGCATGCTAACGTGCTGATATTTACTAAAGGTATGATAGTTCCTGTTGCGTTTTCTTGTGCGTCAAACTCTTTGACTAACAAATACCTGCTTAAAAAGCCATTTTTTTTCAAATCAAACGATCTATATTGCGTGCTTTTACATGAATGAAAAAGGTAGCCTGTAAGATACACATACATCTGTTGTGCAAAATCTTGCCATAGTTGTATATAGCCAACCAAACCCAATCCAATTAAAGGTTCTTTTCTATTGCCAATAATGGGTTCAAATAAATAGTTGCCTTTTGGGCTATTTCCTGTGGGTATTGAGCCAACAGCTTCGAAAGAAAGTCCCCATTCATTAGATTGCTTTGCGTGCCAACCGATAGTTAAAGGAATGTCAGCTACGCCTATTTTATGATTCCTTTTCATTTTTCCTTTAATAAGCGGTTGTAAGTTGCCAGGATTGATTTTCCCTTTAACTGCTTGTTTAAAAGATGTAGCGAATGGTTTTATGTTTGTTGTACTTGTGCTCATGTACCCTGCAGGAAAAGAGCTTGTTTGTGATTCAGGATTAATTATTTCTTCAAGATCTAAAGACCATTTACTTATACAAAGTGGTAAGGCGGTTTTAACATATATATTGTTGCCCATTTGTCCTAGTGAAAGTATAAAGTCGCCAGTGATAACCCCTGTTTTTATTGATGGTCGAATAAATACCGTGCTTTGATACAAAGGAGATAATCCAAAATAGTCAGCAATTAAACTAGTATCTGTGCGTCCTTGTATGTCGCTTCCTGCAATAGAAAGCATAGTTGTTCCAAATAATGTTTCTGCAAGTTGAGCGTTTTTAAATGATTGTTTGTATGCAGTAGTCCATGCAACATGGCAGGTTATTTTTTTATACTTATTTTTATAAAGATGTTCATGCCATATCTTGATATTTTTGCCGCTTGTAAGATATTGAGGGACGGTTGACAAAAAACTAATGTTTTTTACAGAGTCTTGTTGAGCAAACGTGGAAAATATGTTTAGAATACTAATTAAACAAACGGCATGTTTTCTAAGCATTTGCAATCTTTCTTGTAAACAATTTTATTTAATAGCAAAATGAACAATGCGCCCAAACGCTCCATTGAGACAATGATGACTGCGTTGTTGATGATCGGTGTCCCCATTCAGCTTCTCCTCCGATTCCTATAATTGGTTTCCATGCTGAGGTTGTTTCTAAAGCGTGCTGCACATTGTAAAATAGTTTGTAAGAGCAGCCTTTAGTTTTTGCAGTTTCAAGATCAAGATCATTCATGGTGACAAAAATAGGGGGGTTTGACGTGTAAATGTAAGTGTTTGTTTGCGCTCCAACATTAGGCTCGTAAGTGAGGCCTTGTGTAGGGGCTATAGGAAAATTTTCACG
The DNA here is from genome assembly GCA_003963225.1 of Candidatus Babelota bacterium. GTDB lineage: Bacteria > Babelota > Babeliae > Babelales > Vermiphilaceae > AWTP1-30. Next base: position 106,572 of record RXKB01000004.1, on the reverse strand, counting down.
ATCTTGTACCACGGCGAAGTTTCCATTGTCAATTGCTTTGTTTTGTAAAACAGAGATATCGAAAGGGGTGCTGCTTTTGGTAAACCGCAACCCTGAAAAAGTTGTAGCTTTGCTTTGTGTTGCAGAAAGAACAACTGGCGTATCGCTATCATCAATATAACCATAGATCTGAGCGTCTCCTTTGAGCGCTATGTTAAATGTTGGTGGTGTTGCAAATGATAGCTTGTCTTTGCTTTTGCACCACACGTTTGCCCCAATATTAAATGACCATTGGGAGGTTTTAAACTGTATCATGCCAACGATGTCTGTTTGAATGCTTGCGCAAACGTCAACGGCTAATGCGGTTGCGTTGGCAAGCGGCATATAATGCTGTGCAAACTGATACGGAACAACAGATCCTGTTGGTGAACCGGGAGCAGATGATGTTTCAAGTGTTTGTGCAGAAAGGGTAGTTGGCTCGAATACCATTGCTAACATATAACGAGAAAGTGGTCGGTTAAGTAAATCAAAAACACGTGTTTGCTGGCATTTAAAAAGATGTCCAATATATATATCACCAATAAAAGATACTGTTTGTTTTTTTTCTTCATTTTCCCATGCGGTGTAATTGCCATTAATACTACCTCCCAATTCCCAATGATGGCCATTGCCAACAGTTGGTTCTAACAAAGCTTTACCATGCACACGGTTACCGGTAGGTAGCCCCACATGTCCTGCAATACCAATACTGCATTTGTTTTGAAACATATGGTCGTAACCAAAGGTAACATAGGTCTCTGCAACACCATTATGTTTTTGTTGGACAGAAGGAATTTGTGCAAATTTAAGAGGCTCAAAAACAGTTGCGCTATCGTTTTCTATACTATTACCATTAAAATACGAAGTTGCATTTTCTAGCAGCCTAAATCTTTTTAGTGATTCATCTGGCACAAAATAGCCTTGTTTGTAATTGTTAACACCAGCTTGTACAATGGTTTCTTTAAAATGTATATCTGTTTTCATATGTACAAAAGAACTATTAATTGCAAGATATAATCCCTGATGCCAAGCATCAAGATTTATACGAAATGCAGGTGATGCAACAAACATTTTTACGCGTGGCTTAATTGTTGCAGCACTGCTAAAATCAGTTGGCAAATAAAAATAATCAGCAAGAAAGGAATTTTCTGATTTGTTTTCAGATAAACTGCCTGCAAATGTTAGTGTCAAATCATTTTCTTTTGTATATGGTATTCCTCTAAACAGAGTTTTTGTTATATTGTCAGAAGAAAAATTTTCACTCCACTGACCAATTAAGCTCAATTTGCCGCTTACTTTTTCTTTGTTTTGCTCTGCCGGTTTTTGCCACAGGGCGTACTGGCGAGCAGAGTTTCTACTTGGTGATCTGAACGAAAAATAAGAAGCTGTGTATTGTATAACCGGTATCGTTGTTGTAAGTAATAATAGCACTGTTTTGTTTGGAAGAGTCAACATTAAAACTCCTTTTTTTGCAATAAAAAGACTCTTGTCAATGTATAGCGTATTATGAATCAAAATACAATCGATAATAAAAAAGAAGGCTTGATAAGTATTTATCAAGCCTTCTTGAGTACTATTACTTTACCAAACGGACTTTTTTACATATGTTTACACAACTATTAAAAATTGCGTATTCCGTTAGTTAAATGACACGCCGCCTTTAAGCCAGACAGCCCATTGTGATAATGCAGTATTGCTAGATGATGAGCATATGGTTGTTGTTGAGGTGTTTGTGTCATTGCAATCTCCGTTGCCGCTATGTTTGCCAAATTCAACTTCGGCGCCTAAACCAATAAATGGCACCCAGTCTTCGCGGTCAATCCAGGTATAGCCTAAGTGAGTAAATATTTTGTGTGATTGCACTTTTGTTGCAGCACCTTCAATATTTAAATCAGTTAGCGCAAGTAAAACTGGTGTTGCTGAAGTATTGATTGCGTTTGTGCTAATGCTTGTGGTATTTAATGCAGTGATGGTTGTCCCATTTACATTTGCTGCCGGTTGTGGGGTGTCAACGCCAGCGTTGTTAACGGCAGTGGCAGCTATTTTTGAGTTAAACACGGTTGCGCTGCTATCTGTTGCTGACAATGTTTGTGTGATAGTTGATGTGTAACCGTATACAGACGCATTACCTTTTAATGCCCAGGTATTTGCAGCAAATGTTGCTTGGCAATCATTATCACAGCTGCTGTCTAGATCATGAACTTTTTCTTTGCTTCCACCAAAAAATTCATAACCTAAATCCCAAGTAAGCCCTTTGCAAGTAAACGTAAACATGCCCACTACATCTGCTTGTACGCCTACGCTTGTTTTAACATCAAGGGTAGAGATATTAGCAACAGGAGTGTATTCTTTAGCAAATTGATACGTAGGTTTTGGGTTGCCTGTTTGAGTGGTTGCTAAAGTTCCATCATTTTTTTGCATTTTTTCTGCAAGCATGTATCGGCTTAATGGTTTTCCTACCAAGTCAAATGTTCTGCGTTGACGAGTTTTTAACAAGTGCACAAAATCTGCTTCCATAACAAAATCAAAACGTTTGTTTTCATCTTCTGAACGCCATAATGTGTAATGTCCTGAAACACTACCGCCTACTCCCCAATGTTTTCCATTGGTTCCTATTGGTTCAAAAAGATACTCTGCTGTTGGGCGATGGCCTGTTGGAGCGGTAACTTCAAATCCAATACCAAGATGATAATCTTCAGCTAGCAAGAAATCGTATGCTATTTCTAAGTGTAGTTCACCAAATTCATTTCTTGAGTGTTCTTCGTTGTTAAATTTAGCATAGTTTAAAGTATTTGCTTTAACGTCAGTTGTTTTAACTGTGCTGGTACCTGCTGCGTATGCTGCAAATGAACTGTTAAGATTATCAACGGTTATTGCTGCTGAATCAAAATAGCCTGCTGCATATCCTGTTGACCCTTTGGTAACATTTGATTCTTCAAATTTTAAATCATGACGGGTGTGTACAAAAGGTCCGTAGATACCAATTGAAAGGCCTTGTACCCATTCGTCAAGATTCATATGAAATCCAAGGTCAAGTTGGAAGTACTGTCTTTTTGGACTAAAAGTTAAAGTACTTTTGTAATCTCTTGGTAAATAAAAGTTCTCCGCCATTAAATCTGTGCTGCCGTTACGACCAGCAACTGCTGAGCCAGCAACTGTTATTTGTTTTGAGCTATCACAATTATTAGTTCCTGTAGTATTTGAGTTTAATAGAGCAGGACCAAATAACGCTTCGCTAATATGATTGCCTCTGAACGTTTGGCCATATTTGAATCTTATTCCTAAATCACCGTAGTATGACTCCATCCCATATAAATGGCGATGAGGGCCAGTCCCTACAACGCGGCCTGCTAGATCTCTGGATGCAGGTCGTATCGAAAGATACGGCGCGACGCTGTTATTATTGTCTGCAATAAGCGAAAAAACGCTGCTTGCAACTAAGGCTGTTTGAAAAAATTTATTGTGTATTATGTTCATAAACTAACTCCTAATTACTCTGAACTAGATACATGGATTATAAATAGATGTGCATTTATAACGACAAGATGGACAATATTACCTGTGTATTGTGTAAGTAGTTTCCTCCTTTCGTTGTATGCTTTATGCAATTAATCAAAAATATTGTTTAAATTTAGAATGTTTTTGATCAATTGCAACTGGATAGTTGATCAAATCAATTAAACAATGATTTTTTTGCAACTTAGTTACAATATATAATGATTTTTTTTTAATTGTAAAGAGATCATTGTGCAGAACTGACCATCAGGAGGTCTTTTTGTAATATATATCAATCATTTTTATTTATTCAAAGCTTTATTTCGACTTTTTTTTAATTTTTTTTTCGAATAGTTGCTATTTTTGGAAAATCTATTTTAGATAATAATAAAAATGACAATCTTAGTATAAAAAATATATTTAATATAATTGTATTGTGGATTTTTTACCAATTTAAAAAACAATATTTGTCAAAAGGTGTATCATGGTGCAAAAAAAAGTTGCATTTTGTTTATTGTTAAGTGGAGTGATCCTTTTAATTGGATTGAGTACTGATAATTATATGTGGTTTACATGGTTATATGCTACAAAAGACAGTATAGATATGCAATGGTATATGTATTTTTTTTATAGTGTGTTGTCTTTAGTGGTTTATATTTTTGGGATAATAGGGTCTTGGTGTTTGGGTATATATTTTGTTTGTGTAAGCTATTTGCTTTTTAAAAATGCATTTTTCATTTTTGTTGACCGTATTATAGCCGCTGGGTTTGTGATGTTATTGTTTAATTTGTTGATGGCGTTGCATGCAAAGTCTGGTGATTCAATTATTTTATATGGTGGTTTTTTAGGCTATACTTTTAATGCCATAATGAGCGATCATTTTTTTATATATAGTTTAATAGTAAAATTGCTTTTTGTAGCGACTTTTTTAGTGTTAGTGCAATTTTCATGGTTTTCAAAAATAATGCGTTTTTTTACCTTTTCACTAGGCTTGATAGGATGTTTACCTTTATGCATAAGGATGAGTTTTTTATGTTGCAACGTAGTCGAATTTTGCTTTAAACCTATTTTGCAGAACTGCAAAAAATTTATTTCTTTATTACTTGCTTTTATTAAAGCAAAAGCTGCTTCATCAAGAAAAAAAACAATTGTTCATGAGTATAATAAACTCTTGTCTGAGCTATATCGATACATAGTGCCACATATAACAAATCAACATTCTCAAGTATTAATTGATGATAAGTGCTCCATTTCTTTGGTTTCTGCGAATTCAAAAGAAAATGAGGAGCCAATAGCAAATGATAATGCTGAAAAAGTAGTAGGGGCTGATGTTGTCAATGAGTATAATTCTATTCCTGCAGTATTTTTTGATTCAAGTACTAATAGTCAGTTAACAAATCTTTTAAACAAAGAAGTACAAGGTAAAGCAATGAGACTTGAAGAAAAATTAAAAAGGTTTGGCATCAGTGGTAACATAATTAATATGCATATAGGCCCTTTGGTGACTGTTTTTGAATATGAGCCAGCTGTTGATACTAAATTAAGTAAAATAATAACATTAGAAGATGATTTAGCAATGGTTTTGCAAGCTGTGAGCGTGCGTATTTTGGCACCTATTCCAGGTAAATCTGTGGTTGGTTTTGAAGTGGCAAATACGCAAAGACAACAGGTTTGGTTTAAAGATCTTTTTGTTTCATTGGCGTATCAACAAGGGACGCAACAATTACCGCTTATTTTAGGAACCGACACAATTGGAAATGAAATTATTGCAGACCTTGCATTAATGCCGCATTTGCTTATTGCAGGATCAACTGGGTCAGGCAAGTCTGTTGCATTGAATAGTATGTTGATTAGTTTGCTTAGTAAAAAATCTTTTTATGATATGAAGTTAATATTAATTGATCCTAAAAGATTAGAATTTATGTCATATGCAGATATACCACATCTTATATTTCCTATTGTTACTCATCCGAAAAAAGCGATTGATGTATTAAAATGGTTAGTTCAAGAAATGGATATTCGTTATCAAAAAATGTCAGCAATAGGAGTGCGTGATTGCAAAGAGTATAATAAAAAACAATCTAACAAAGAAGAACAGTTTCCATTTATTGTTGTTGTTATTGATGAATTTGCTGATCTTATGATTACAGTAAAAAAAGACATTGAAAATCTTATAACTCGAATTAGTCAAATGGCTCGTGCAGCTGGAATACATATGATAATCGCAACACAAAGGCCTTCAGTTGATGTAGTTACCGGTTTGATTAAAGTTAATTTTACATCACGTATTGCCTTGCGTGTGGCATCTAAAATTGATTCGCGAACTATTTTAGATACTAATGGTGCGGAGCGATTACTTGCAAAAGGAGATATGCTTTTTCTCGATGGTATGGCTGGTCAATTAAAAAGAATTCATGGCCCGTGTATTTCAACAGCTGAGATTGAACGAGTTGTGACTCATCTTTGTCGGCAAGCAAAACCAATGTATTATGATATAGATATTGTGTTAAATGAAAATCCAACATTAACTGAGCAAGAAGATAATTTATTGTATCAGCAAGTCTTAGCTTTTATAGAACAAACAAATGCAATATCAATTTCCTTGTTGCAGCGCAAATTTAAAATAGGATATAATAGATCTGCGCGTATTATTGAAGCATTAGAGCATAATGGCTTAATTATGCCGGCAGATGGTTCAAAAATGCGCCGTGTTATTCGATAGAAAAATTTTGTATTTTTTATTTTAAATACATTTCCTTGACAAATGATCAAAAAAAAGACATGTTGTTCACCGAATCAATAACAGTAATCAGTATTGCAATAATAAATATTAGTTAATATATATAAACAAATGTATAGTATAAAAAAGATTAGTAGTAGTGGTACGAAATACGGAGATACAGATGCAATTTGACAGACAATTTTTAACTAAAACTTTATCAAACGTATCAATTGAACAAGATTATTTTCCTGAAGATATTTTGTTTTCTATAGACACAAGAACATTAAATGCAGAAGATATATTTATTGCGATGGTTGGACACAAAAATGATGGGCATGATTTTCTTAAAGATGCTTTTCTTAAGGGTGCTTCCGGGTGCATTATTAATAGATCAAAATTATCTTTATTAAAAAAAATAGATAAAAACTTGTTGCATGAAAAATTAGTTGTTCTTGTTGATGATACGCATGAGGCGTTGCTCATGTTGGCTTCGGCTTGGAGAAAGCAATTTTCGTGTCCTGTTATAGGCATTACAGGTTCTGTGGGTAAAACGTCCACAAAAGAATGCTTGTCTTATGTATTAGACCAATATGGTATGCATCATATTGCTTCAATTGACAATCAAAATACTCTTATTGGCAGCGCTTTAAATATGTTGCGTTTGCGTGAGCATCACAAAGTTGCCATTTTTGAAATGGGTATATCAAATAGAGGTGAAATGGCTCTTATTGCCGATTTGGTTAGGCCTACTATTGGTGTTATTACAAATATTGGCCATCAGCATATGGATGGATTAGGATCTTTGCATGATATAGCTATTGAAAAAAGAGATATTTTTAAATATTTTGCTGAAGATAACATAGGTATTATCAATGGAGATCAAGCAATTTTAAGTGATGTGTCTTATTTGCATCCTATCATTAAATTTGGTTCTAAAATGAGCAACCAAATTCAAGCAAGGAAAACTCGTATCTCTGGTGAACAAATACATTTTATTTTAAAAATATATGGTAAAAAATATCCTGTTATAATAAAAAAACCTCATGTTGGCATTATTAACCAAGTACTTGCTGTGTCTGCAGTTGGTTATTTATTGCAGATTCCTGATGAAGTTATGGTAAAAGCAATTCAGGAGCCCATGGTTGTTGCAGGTAGATTTCAGCCTTTTTCGTGTAAATTTAATGGGGCAACGCTAATTGATGATTGTTATAATGCCAATCCTGAAAGTGTTAAAGCAGCATTGCTTGCATTGCAACAAATGGAATCTACACAACAAAAAATAGTTGTTTTGGGTGATATGTTGGGACTTGGTATTAATAGTCCTTTTTGGCATAGACAAATTGGGCGATTTTTACGCAAAGTACCATCAGTTAAAAAAGTAATTTTAGTAGGCAAATTAGTTGAATGGGTACAAAAAACTGCGCCTTTTGGTTGTGAAGTGGTTGTAGTGGCAGATTGGCAGTCAGCAGTTGCGGTATTAGAACAGGACATAAAAAACAAGCCGGTCATCTTGGTAAAAGGTTCTCGTGCTATTGGTCTTGATAATTTAGTAAAACAGTTTGCCGTTTAAAAACAGCTATTTTTCATTCGACTAAATTAAAACAACAATATACAATCAAAGAGCCACATAGTTTAGTGGCTCTTTTTTTACTTTTAATAGGGATAATTTCTTATGGCATATAAAACTACTCATAAAACAGTGCTGATAAAAGAAGTAATTGATTGTTTAGTGGTGCATGAAGATGGCGTTTACATAGATGCAACATTGGGTGGGGGTGGACATACGCAAGAGCTTTTAAAAAACAAACATGTTTCTTATGTGTATGGTATTGATTGGGATAAGCAGGTCATAGAACAATATGGCGCTTTATTGCAAGAGCAATATCCTGATGCGTTTAAGCCTGTGTGGGGTAGTTTTGCTCATTTGTATAAAATAATTAAAAAAGAAAAAATAGAGCATGTAGATGGTATTTTGGCTGATTTTGGAACCTCGCAAATGCAAATTCATGAAAAAGAAGGTTTTTCTTTTTCGCAAGACACCCCTCTTGATATGCGCATGTCTACAGGACATTTTGGTCAAACAGCAACCGATGTAATAAACGGTTTTTCTGAGTATAAGTTAACTAAGCTGTTTTGGGATTATGGACAAGAACGTTTTGCAAAAAAAATAGCACAAGCAATAGTGGCAGCCCGAAAGATTAAAAGAATTAAAACAACAGGTAGATTAGTTGAAGTAATACTTTCAGTTGTGCCTTGGCATAAAAAATCAACCATTCACCCAGCAACAAAAGTGTTTCAAGCATTGCGTATTTTGGTTAATCAGGAAATGGAAAATATACACTCATTTTTGATTGCAGCTTTTGATGCATTGGCTCTAAAAGGAAGATTGGTTTGTATAAGCTTTCATTCATTAGAAGATGAAAAAGTGAAGCATTTTTTTAAAGAAAAAGCTGATTTAGGTCAAGCAATACTTATTACTAAAAAAGCAGTTATAGCATCAGAAGATGAGCTTAAAAATAATCCATCGGCTCGGTCTGCAAAATTACGTGTTTTAGAGAAAATATAAATGCTTTCTTTTTTAAGTGTTATTGGATATCTTGCATTTCAAAAAGTTTCATTAGTTTTTTTTCAAAAAGAATATTAGCTTAGATTTACAGATGGGATATTGAGCTATTTAATAAAGCAACATAGCTTTAGGTAGTGGTTTATGAAAAAATATGATGGGCTTTTTATTTATTTTTAAATACATTTGACAAAGAAAATAGTTTGTATACAATAAGTTTCGTGTTAGAGTAGTAAAAAAAGGCACGCAAAAAAGATGCCCTCAGGGATGACGTAATGAAGATATCAGAAGTAAAAGTATTTCCAACAAAAGAAGTTGGGCGTTTAAAAGCATATGCAACGGTGGTCTTTGACAACAGTTTTATTGTTCGTGATTTAAAAGTCATTGAGGGTAACAAAGGTTTGTTTGTATCAATGCCTTCACGCAAAAGAAGAGATGGTACTTTTCGTGATATTGTACATCCTTTAAATGTTGAAACTAGGCAGATGATTGAAGATGCGGTTATTGGAGAGTTCAACAGAGTAGCACAGTTGGATGATAGTCCAGGTTATGCTGATGAGGATGCGGAGTAATTTTGACATTGAGTGCTGCGCCAGTGGTAGCAGTTTTATTTTGGGGCGTGGCCAAGCGGTAAGGCAACGGGTTTTGGACCCGTGATGCGCAGGTTCGAATCCTGCCGCCCCAGCCATTTTAATAATTTATGACAATTTTAGATACACTTTTTTTAGCAACTAAATCAAAATCTCGCTTATCTCTCATGCGGTTGTCCCGCATTAAGTTTTCTTTACTTGAACAGTACGCAGATGAATCGGTCTGTGATGTTGGCTTAACTTTGCAGCAGCAAGTACAACAAATTGCTCAACAAAAAATGGCGGCTGTTATATTGCCAACAATTGATCCTAATTCTATTATTTTTGTGCTGACTGCCGATACCATGTGTCAAAACAGGCTTGGTGCTATTATTGGTAAGCCCGAAAATCGGTTACATGCGCATCAAATGATCAAGGAATGCCGCCAAGGGTTTACCGTTAGTACAGGTTTTTGTATTGAAAAAAAACATTGGGACGGAAAGCAGTGGACTACGCTTGACCATGTTGTTGATGTAGTCAGTTCCCAATACATGTTTGATATTCCTGACAAACTTATCGATTATTTAATTGACACTATGGATAGCATGAACTCCGCAGGGGCTGCAACTATTGAAGATTTTGGCATGCAGTTTTTACATTCAGTAAACGGATCTTATACCAATATTCTGGGATTGCCACTATATGAAATTCGGCAAGCTCTTTGCAAGCTTGGTTTTTCTATTTCTTATCTGCAACCATGAGATCTTATTTTTAAATTGTATTTTTTTAATAATTTTTTATATTTATATTACAAATTTTAAAATTTATCTCGTTTAGATTTGATTAAGATTTATTTTTACTTTAGTCTTAAATTTGCTTAAATTATTAAAATTAAGTAAAATAATAAAATCAATTATATTACGATTTGTCATGTCAATTAAAAATGCTATATTTTTGTAAGGATTTAAATGAGAAAAAATATATTTTTCATATTATATTTCGGATTTTTTGTAGGGCAAGCTTTACCAAGTATAATCAATAAATATTTATCTGATGCTGACATAAAAGAAATTAAAAATTTTTTTCAGAATCTGAGGCTAGATATTAAGATTGTTCCGACACCAGAAGAAATAGAAGCAGTCATGCATAGTGTGACTAGTGCGATTGCAAATGATGCTAACAATAAAAATGGAGCTTTATCAACAATAAAAAGATCTATTAAAGAAGAATTGCCAAGCGCACAGGGTGTTGGTGAGGGTATCGGTAGAGTATTGACTGAAGGAATAAGAGGAGCACGTAAAGAAGCAGCAGCAGCAGGTACAGAAGCTGCCGCTTTGGCCAGTGATGTAATGAAAAATGCAGCAAAAGAGCTTAATCAACAAACTGATGGTATTACAGATGAATTAGTTGAAGCACAAAATAAAGTCCTAAATCGTTTTACAGGTAATTTTGAAGTAAATATTGGCCCTGCAGTACGCAGAATAAAAGAGGCGATTACTTGGAATCTTTTGCACCCATATGATATTGCAAAATATGCATCTATAATTGGATCTGGAGTAGGAGCAACTTATTTTTTATCATGGTATGCCCCAGGTATTGCTAAAGAATATATTATGAAAACATTTATTACGCCTCGACCAACAGTATTATTGCCAGGGTCAAAAATTGGTCGATGGGACCGGTTCAGCCGCTGGAGGAATAAGTATCAATCACCAGACATGATATTTCCAACAGAAGTTAAAGAGCGATTAAGTGATATAGAAGATATCACCAAAATGATAAAAAATGATATTAAAGCTGGATTAAAACGCACCTATCGTAACATTATGTTGTGGGGACCTCCAGGAACGGGTAAAACCTTATTTGCAAATGTACTTGCAGATAAATTAGATATGGATTTTTGCTCAGTAACAGCTGGTTCATTGCTTCAAAAAGATGTGGGTGTACAGTTTTTGAATGAGTTTGAAAAAATGGCTCGCAAAAGCCGCTATGGTATGATACTGTTTATTGATGAGGCTGATGCTTTGTTTGTTGACAGAAATACCATTAACATCAGCACAGAACAAGGGCTTGAGCATTATAAAGTATTGAATCATTTGCTTGCGCTTACGGGTGATGGATCTAGCAATTTTATGCTTATTGCAGCCACTAATCATGCTCAAAATATTGATGAGGCTATGGGTAGACGCTTCCAAGAACGCGTCTATATGCCGTTGCCAGATGTACAAACACGACAAGAATTGGTTGCATTATATGTCAAAAAATTATTGTACGCAGAGACAGACAACGGTGCTGTATTTGTTAAGCATGCAAAAGAAGTGGTAACCCCAACTTTATTAAATGAGCTTGTTGAGCAAACAGAAGGTCTGTCTGGTGCAGAAATTAAAGATATTATTGCGCAGGCTCAAAACCTTGGGCTGCAAACTAAAAATAAGCAGCTTACTGTTGATCATGTAATAAAAGCTTTAAAACAAGGTGTTCAAAAACGGAAAGATCAAGATAATGATGCTGTCAAACGCAAAGAAATGGCACAAAACAAAGGTGCTGTGGTCCAGCTTACTGTTTGTCCTACCAATGGTAATAATCTTGATGTGCAAAGTTCTGTGCCTATTGTTTCTGCTGATGCGGGCGCGTAAACAACATCTTTCGATTATGTAAACCTGAATAAGAGCCTTTGATAATTCTTTTTGAAATTATTAAAGGCTCTTTAGTTATGTAAAAATAGTTAAAAACCGCATCTATTCCATATTTTTATTTGTAACCTTATAAGCTGAAATTGACTATTTTTAATTAAAATATATATTTTATACTAGTAGTTTGTATTTAGTAAAAAGTCTTGTTTTAAAAATAAAATCGTTTTATAACATAGGAAATACAATTTTTATGTTTAAGTATAGTAAAAAAATATTTTTTGTAGCATGTTTTTTTAGCCTGATAATGGCTGAAGAGCAGGCTCAAACTGCATCTAATAAAAATAATCAGAAGGCGAAATCGTTTTTAGGTAACCTTTTGACAGCCACCTTAGATACAACTCAAAACAAAGAAGATTTAAAAGAGGTTATTGGATTTGCTGCAGAAAAAGTTGCCGATTTAGTAAAAAATGCTTCTACCGCTAAATTTGTACCCAAAATTGCTATAGATTATGTAAACGGTTCTGAAGATGAAAAGAAAATAATTTTGGGGAACCTAATGACAGAGACCAATAATTTGGTAAATAATGTTGGGCAAGCAGCAGAAGATTACAAAGTTTTTGACAATATTCGTGCTCGATTTTATCCTAGCACGTTAGATTTGGCTTATTACGGTTTTGTTTTTGGTTCTGCTGTTTTTATTGGTTTTAACGGCTTTTATTATGTGCAGCAAACGCTAAAAGATTATTTAGCAACTCGCAAGCCAAAATATATATCTCCATTTTCTAAAATAGGGTTATTTGATCAGTATAAACAAAAAGCAAAAACGTTTTTCTATGGATTAAAAAAACGAGCAAATGATGCACAGTTAGAATCTATTTCATCTATATTAGCTAAAAATTGCATAACTCACAATGTTAATAAAAAACAGTATGTTAACTGTTTAATGCGTCTTTCTAGTAATAATTTTGCTAAAAATGAATCAACACGGTTATTGGGTAATGTTGCCAATAAGCTTGGCATGGATTTTATTGCAGTGCCATCTATTAATCTGTTACAAAAAAATACTGTTATTGATATGTGGAACGAACTTTCTCATATTATACATAAAAATAATAGACCTGTGTTGTTATATATTGATTCAGTTTCTTTATTGTCAATAGATGGTACTGAGTATTCAGAGCGTGAAGAATGCGTAAGAATGCTAGCTTTGGCTATAAAATCTTCATCAGATGTTTTAAAATCAAAATGTATGATTGTTGGCTTGTTAGACCGACAAGAATCTTTTGAAGGTCCATTTGCAGAAATCTATACCCAGCAAACCTATTTATAAAGAATCTTAATTTTTTTACAAAGTTACTTGCACAATGTCAATTGTATCTTGGGTAATATAGTTTGCACGTAAATATGCAAGGCTTGTTGTTCTATTTGTTATAAGATCTGGAAAATGTTCTTGAGCATTGGCAATTAAAGATGCAATATTGATTGCTTCTTTAAGTTGATTGTCGTGTGTAAGCATTTGTTGTACTTTTATATCCCATGGTTTAGAACTTTTTTGCGGCGTCGCTTGTTTAGTCTCTTTTTTAATTTTAGGGTCATCTATTTTAATAAAATTTTCAAGAGTATTTTCATGTCCGTATGTTTCCGAGAGCCATAGCATTTGTTCTGACGGTGGTGTGTATCGCTCAACAGTAATATCCGGCTTTATGCCAATCCCTTGCACTAACGTGTTATATGGTAAAAAATATAGTCTGGTGGTAAGTTTTATAGCGCTATTCTGGCTTACTGGAATCACTTCTTGCACTGATCCTTTACCAAATGTAGTTGTCCCTACAATAAAAACTAATAAAGAGTTTTTTGCGCTGTTTTTTTCTGCATGTACTTTTAAACAGCCAGCTAAAATTTCTGCTGCTGATGCAGTATAATTGTTGATCAGTATTACCAATGGAATTTTGCGACTTTCAATTGGTGTACGGGAAGTTCTATATAATTCTGTTTTTTCAGCATCAACTGTCCTTGTTTCAACAACAATACTTTCTTTTTCTAAAAAAAGACCGGCAATATCAATTACAGAGCTTAACAGGCCACCAGAGTTATTGCGCAGATCAAGAATAAGCCCTTTGCATTTTTTTTCATTTGTTTTTTTTAATAGCTGCTCAAGTTGGATTGCAGAGTTTTCTGCAAACATACTCAGTGAAAGATAATAGATATCTTTGCTTTTTATATAAAAACATAATGATTGTTGTTCTTTAACAATATCACGAACAACTGTAAAAGAAAGTAGTTCGTTTGTGCCTTCACGCATAATTTTTAGGTTGACATTGCTGTTTTTTGGGCCTTTTAATAATGTTGTTGCTTGCTCTGTTGTCATTCCCTCTAATGGTTTACCGTTTATTTCTACTATTTTATCATATTGTTTAAGGCCAGCTTTTTCTGCAGGGCCATCTTGTATGGTTTCTACAATAGTAAGAAACTTGTCTTTTGTTTTGCGCATGTTATTGATCATAATCCCTACGCCATGAAATTCGCCTGTTGTAGACTCTATGATTCCTTTGTATGTTTCAGGATCTAAAAAATTAGAATGCGGATCTAATGTGTTTAAAAAAGCGTCTATTGCTCGACTCATAGCTTTTTTTGGATCTGAGACTTTATAATGTTTTTCTTTTACTAAATGCATAACTTCTGCCCATGTTTTTGTCCAATCAAACATTATTTGTTCATATTGATCTGTTTGCTGGTTGTTGGTATTAGATAAAAGGGAGTGCGTAAAAAAAGAAATACATAAAAAAATGGTACAAGAGTTTATGGTAGATAGAGCATTCATACTGTAGGTAGTTTTCATTGCTATTCCTTTAAACAATTAATGGCACTGTTATATTGTTTATTTTCTCAATAATATGAATACAGTAGTCAATACTTCGTATAATTCTTTTAAAAAAGGATCTAAATGCAACGTCATATTAAACAGTTCATGACGCGTATTCTGCTTGTTGTAGCTATTATGTTTTTTATATATCTATGTATATTTGGCACATATGGACTAGTAAGGCTCTATCAGTTAGGCAAGGAAAATAAAAAAATAGTTGATTTGCTTGTTATGCACCAACAAGAGCTGAATAGGTTAAAAGAGGAGCTTTCGTTGTGGCAAGAATCATCTTTTTTAAAAGAAAAAAATGCTCGTGAAAAATTACATATGGCACATAAAGATGATATAGTATATTACATTCAAACACAATAACAGAAAAGAAAGGTATTACATGTCATTTACATTACCAACGTTACCATACACATATGATGCGTTTGAACCTTATATTGATACTCAAACAATGGAGTTACATTATACCAAGCATCATCAAGCATATGTTAATCAGCTAAATTTAGTTGTAGAGCAACATAATTTACACAAGTATACATTGGAAGAGTTGATTGTTTCGTATAACCAGTTTTTACCAGAAGTTGGCTTAGTCATTCGCAACCACGCAGGAGGCCACTTTAATCATACTTTTTTTTGGCAGCAGATGCATCCAAAAGGCGTTCGAAATCCTGTAGGAAATAGTGCTAAAGCTATAGAAAATGCTTATAAAACGTATGATTTGTTTAAAGTTGCTTTTGAAAATGCTGCAAAATCGGTTTTTGGTAGCGG
Source organism: Candidatus Babelota bacterium (assembly GCA_003963225.1). Lineage (GTDB taxonomy): Bacteria > Babelota > Babeliae > Babelales > Vermiphilaceae > AWTP1-30. The sequence continues at coordinate 90,932 of RXKB01000004.1, read as the reverse complement.
TTGGGCTTGGTTATGTATTGATGAAAAAGGAACTCTTAAAATTATTACTACCCCAAATCAAGATTGTCCATTAATTTTTGATATGCAACCAATTATGGGTCTTGATGTTTGGGAGCATGCTTACTATTTAAAATATCAAAACAAGCGACCAGATTATATTGCAGCTTGGTGGCAGGTTGTTGATTGGGGGGTGGTTGAACACAACTATAATACAGTAATAAATAGTGGGAAATAACTATTTATTTGCTACACTGAGAAAATAATTGATAAAAGTTAATCTGAATACAATAAAGGTAATAGTATGGCAGATCATCATCAAAAACAAGATTATTCTGTAAGTAATGAACAACATCGTAATGGGTATTCAGAAGAATATGCTGTGCGTTGTGCTAAAGTAAATAAGTTACGAATAAGTGGTATTGACCCTTGGCCAGCTAATATTCCTTTGAATAGTAATGCATTACAAATTGCGCAGGAATTTGCTCAACAGGCTGGCATTAAACATTATGATATAGGTGGCAGGTTACTTTCTATTCGTGAACATGGCAAATCTATTTTTGCAACAATGTTGGACAGAACTGGTACTATACAACTATATTTTAAAGAAGATAAAATTGGCATTGACCATTTTACGATCTTTAAAAATATGATTGACATAGGTGATATTATTTGGGTTTCTGGTACGAGTTTTCTTACCAAAAAAGGCGAGTTGACTATTGACGTGCAAACGTTTCATTTATTATCAAAATGCCTACATCCTTTGCCAGAAAAGTTTCATGGATTAGTTGATGTTGAGCTAAAGCAACGGTACAGATACCTTGATCTTATGACAAGTAAAGAAAGCAGAAACCGTTTTGTTATGCGTTCTCAAATTGTACAAACAGTTCGTGAACAGCTTCTAAAAAATGATTTTTTAGAAGTAGAAACACCTATGTTACACTCAATTCCTGGTGGTGCTGCTGCAAAACCGTTTAAAACGCATCATAATGCTTTAAGTATGGATCTTTTTTTGCGTATTGCCCCAGAACTTTTTTTAAAAAGATTAGTTATCGGCGGTTTTGAAAGAGTTTTTGAAATCAATCGTTGTTTTAGAAATGAAGGTATTTCCACTCGTCATAATCCTGAATTTACCTCAGTGGAATACTATATTGCGTACCATGATTATATTTTTATGATGGATCTTACTGAGTCTATTATTAAAGCAGCGGTGGAAAAAATTCATAATGGCACGATGAGCATTTCATATCAGTCGTATATTATTGATTTTGCAAAACCTTTTGCTCGTGTTTCAATGCTTGATGCGGTTGCACAAGCTGTTGGAAAAACTGTTGAGTTTATTGAATATGATTCTTTGCAAGAACTTTGTAAACAACATGATATTTATCTTACATCCGAACAACAGAGCTGGGGCTTTAGATTATATGGATTGTTTGAAAAATTAGTTGAACCGCATTTAATACAGCCGACATTTATTACTCATTTTCCTGTTGAAGTGTCACCTCTTGCAAAACGAAATCCATTAAATCATAAGCTTGTCGACCGATTTGAACTGTTTATTGCTCATATGGAATTAAGTAATGGATTTACTGAGCTTAATGATCCTGCAGACCAAGCAGAGCGCTTTAGCCAGCAAGCAAAACAGCGGGTTGGTGGCGATGAAGAGGCACATTATTATGACGAAGAATTTGTATTGGCTCTTGAGCATGCTATGCCTCCAACTGTTGGTGCAGGAATTGGAATCGACAGATTAGTTATGGTACTGACCAATACACCATCAATTCGTGATATTATTTTATTTCCTACGCATAAACATGTATTAAAACAGTAGAGGTATATAGTGTTTAAACAAGGGGTAAAATATCTTTGGAAGTTGCCTACTTATAATAAAAAAGCTGTTGAGCAGATAACAACTCATTATATGCTTTCTTTCCCTGTTGCCCAAACGTTAGAAAATAGAAAATTCCTTCCCGGTGCAATGTTGGATACGTATTTATTTGGTCAGATTGATTATGAAACTAAAGCTTCTGTTGGTTTGAAAGATGCTCAAAAAGCTGTTGAGCGATTGGTTAAAGCTATTGAAAAAAAAGAAAAAATATTAATTTGTGGTGATTATGATGTAGATGGGATTACCTCAAGTGCTTTAATGATGATCTGCTTAATTCCCTTGGGTGCGGAGGTGAATTTTTTTATTCCTCATCGTGTTAAAGATGGCTATGGTCTTTCTGAAAAAGTTATAGAACGTGCAGCAAAAAATAATTATAAAGTTGTTATTACTGTTGACAATGGTGTTACTGCGTTTACTCCTGCAAAAAAAGCAAAAGAATTAGGTATAGATCTTATTATTACTGATCATCACAAGCCTCATGATCATCTTCCAGATGCTTTTGCTTTGATTAATCCTCATCAAAAAGAGTGTTTGTATCCATTTAAGTATTTTGCTGGCGTTGGTGTATCTTTTAAACTGCTTACTTTATTGTATGAGTATTATAAAAAAGAACTTCCAACCAAAGCGTACGAACTTATGTTATTTGGCACAGTGGCTGATGTAGTGCCGTTAGTAGATGAAAATCGTTTATGGGTACGGCATGGATTGAATTATGTTAATAAAACGCATAGTTATTCTTTGCAAGTGCTAAAAAAAAATGGAAAAGTAGAAAAGCCAGAACTTTCTGCTTCTGACATTGGTTTTTCAATTGCGCCACAAATTAATGCGTTAGGCCGTTTAGAAGATCCTCGTTGTGGGGTTAATTTTTTAATTGGCCAAGATAAAGCGCAAGTAGAAGAAGTTGGACAGTTATTATTGCAATTAAATGAAAAGCGCAAAGAAATAGAAAAAAAAATTGTTTTTGAAATTCAAGAAAGAGTTGCAAAAGGTGACCTTAATGTAACCACTGATCGGATTATTTTACTTTCATCTAAAGCATGGCCACCTGGTGTTATTGGTTTAGTTGCCTCTCGTATTGTTGGTTTGTATGGAAGACCAACTTTATTACTACATGAAACTAGTAATGGTTTGGCAAAAGGATCATGTAGGTCTATCAAAGAGTTTAATATGTTTGAAGCGCTTGAGTCTGCTAAACATTTATTAACACAGTTTGGTGGGCATGCTCAAGCAGCTGGTCTTGCTTTGCCTATAGAACATATTCCATTGTTAAAGAATCATCTTGAAGAAAGAGCGACTAACATGTTAACAGAAATTGATTTACAGTTAAAGTTATCTTTGGATGCGCATTTGACTATACAAGATGTTAATAAAAAGTTAATTAATGATCTTGCTTTATTAGAACCTTTTGGCAATGAAAATGAGGCGCCTTTATTTTATCTTGAACGAGTTCAACTTTTACAGTCCCCTCAACTTTTAAAAGATATTCATGTAAAATGTATGATTTTTAATGATGGGATTATCAAGCCTGTTATTTTTTTTAATCGTCCGGAGCTATTTGAAGTTTTGTTAGATAATAAAGACAAATATTTTAGTATGGCTGTTCGAGTAACACAAAACATATGGCAATCTCGTATTAGTATTGAGTTAATAGGAGTTGATTTAATGGTTTTGGAGGATAATTAGTATGATTATTACTATTGATGGTCCGGTTGCTAGCGGAAAGACAACAGTTGGTAAATTGCTTGCAAAAAGATTAATTTTTGATTATCTGTATTCAGGCTTTTTATATCGATCAATTGCATATGCATTATTAGAACATACCAACCATACTATTAATACTTTTTCGACGCTTTCTATTTCTGATCTAGATTCGGTAGTGGAACAGGTTGCTTTAGAATACTGTTTTATGGCAGATGGCAATTGCCAAATACGTATACATGATGGTGTTATACAAGAGGATTTGCTTATGACACCATTAATTGATCGTGCAGCTTCTATGCTTGGGTTAAATAATAATGTTCGTACTATATTAACTGATGTACAAAGAAAATTGGCCCATGAGCGTAATGTTATTGTTGATGGGCGTGATGCTGGTACTATAGTATTTCCGCATGCAGAATATAAATTTTTTTTGACAGCATCTCTTGATGTACGTATACAGCGTTATATAAAAAGGCAAAAAAAGATTGGTAGAATGTATACGCAAGAAGAAGCTAAAAAAATTATTATTGAACGAGACACCCGTGATGGGCGTTGGCTGAGTATACCAAATTTGAGCGATAATCTTATTAGTATAGATACTAGTAATATGACTCAAGATCAACTGGTAGATTTTATCCTAAATAATTATATAACAAAACATAATTAAACTAAAAATTTATTAAAATAATTTTCGGTTTGCTATAGATAACTATTTTTTCAATCAATTAAAATATTAATTTCTTCATTACTATTGTTATGTTTTAATTCTTCTATTTTTTTAACACAATTGGTATAATTTGTATTATAATATAGATATGCTCCTGTCGATACTGTTGTGCTGGTAATACCAAGCAAAGAAAAAAAGATTTCCAAAGGCAGAAAATTAAACTGTGAAAATACCATGTATACTACAGGAATAAAAAAAGTCGTTGTTATAGTGGTGCCGGAAAAAATATTTAATTTATTAAATAGGGTCAGATCTTTTTTATAATGCATAAGAATTTTTTCTGCTAATGTTAAAAAATTATTGTATACATTTTTTTTTGCCTGTTCATCGTTATTATTATGCATTGTCCAGACTAATAGTTTAAAATAATAGATCATACTGTTTTTATCAAATGTTGTGCAATTTAATTTGGCTAATTTTTTGAATGCATCATAACAGTTTTCAATATACTCTTCACTATTTTTAAGAGGGGGGCTATATTTTGGTATAATATCAAGAGTTAGATCGCTTATTTGGTTACAATAGTTTATCAAAGGATCATTTAAATCAAAAGATTTAATTTTATTTTCCATCTCTATTGGATCATAAAAATATACTTTATTTTCTGTAAAATATTCTTTGCTTCTGTTGTAATACTCTTGATAAGTATTTAAAGTAATCTGTATTAGGTTGTTTGAAGATAAATGTTCCATTTCCATGGTGTTAACATAATGAAAAACAAACAAAGATAACATTATAAAAAGCATAGTATCTCCCCTTTTTTATTTTAATGTAAAATAACATTTACATATTAAATCATAAACTATATTTATGCAATTATTTTGAGTCAAGCAAAATATGAGCTTTAATCATCGTTTACGAATAACAAATTTGATAGGAACGCTTGTAAGTTTATACTCTTTTCGTAATACATTTTCAAAAAAAGCTTTTTGTGAATCGCCAAACCACTCAGGACTGTTGACGTACAGAGCAATAATTTGTGGTGAGCTTTTTATTTGTTGAGCTCTGTAGACTATTAATTTGTTTTTATTCCAAAAAAGCGGTGTTCTTTCTAACGCATTTTTAAAAAGAATAGTTAAATCTTCAATGGTAAACTGTTGCAGTAGCCTTTTGTAAACCGTATTTATTAATGGCAAAATTTTACCGCAATTTTGCTTGGTAATGCAAGATATAGATAGTTTCTCTACTTTGCTAACTACAAATTTATATTTTTCTAGATCATCAGAAAGTTTTTGTTGACCATATTCATTTAATGTTAAAAGATCTTGTTTGTTAAATAAAATAATCACAGCTTTGTGTTCAGATTCAAAAGCATAAAATATGAGCTTTAGTTCTTGATCAGAAAGTTGTCCTTCGTTTGCATCAACCATAAGCAGTATAATATCTGCTTGTTTAACCGCTTGCAATGTTGATTTTGTCATTAATGTTTCTAGCGGATCTTCAATAGCGCTTTTTTTACGCACCCCAGCTGTATCAGTTAGTAAAATATCTTGCTGATAAAAGGTAATGCGTTCATGAACAGGTTCTCGAGTAGTTCCTGGAACGTCAGAAACAATCGAACGTTCTTCTGCGACCAAAATATTAAGTAAAGATGATTTCCCGACGTTTGGTTTTCCTAGCAAAACTACTTTGCAGGTCGGTTTTTCCTCTTCAATTATTGCTTGTGCCGGAAGTAGGTGTACGATTGTTTCAAGTATATCTGCTATTCCTTTACCATGTAAACTTGAAATGGGTATTATATAGTTAAAACCAAGTTGTGCAAATTCGTGTTCATGTTCTGTAAATGTACGTGTATCAGATTTATTGACAACTAACACGGTGTTATTTCTTTTTTTATGCAACAGATTAGCCAAATAACGGTCTTCTGGTAAAACACCTATAGCCCCATCACACATAAATAAAATAATATGAGCACTTTCAATTGCTTGTTCGGCACGCTTGCGAATTTCTTTATTCATAAAGTCGTCTTTTTTTTCAAAGCCTATGCCGCCTGAATCAATAAGTTCAAATGATTTATCTTGCCAATAAACAATATCTTTTATTAAATCGCGAGTTACTCCCTCGCGATCAAAAACAATACTTTTTGCATCTTTTGCAATACGATTAAATAAGGTTGATTTGCCAACGTTTGTACGGCCAACTAGTACTACCTGTGGCCAAATATACTTATTCATTTGTTTTATACCTGCTATTCTATAAAGGTTGTTGTCCCAGGAAAATATTTTAAAATTAAATTTACCTGAGGCCATTTTGAGGCATCAGTAAAATCTGTTTTATTTTTTGTTTGTATTTGTTCATTGTATAAACGGGTGTTTGTTGTGTTGAGCGATATTGTTTTGTTTTCAAGAGAATCAATCGTAGTAGTTTCCATATTTTTGTGTATAGTCGGTTTTTTTTCATCTATGCATGTTGTGTCTTTGGTAAATTGATAGGCATAATGTATTTTTGAACCAAAAACCTTTTTAAATATGTCAATCCAAGTTGATTCTGACTCTTTTAATACATCCTCAAGCATTCTTAAAGATTGAGGTAATATAATCAGTACTACCTCTTGTTTAACCACAAAATGTGCTTGATTCAACAAAGAATAGATCATTGGAGTAACAGCTTGTTGTACCTCTACTAAAAAACGCTTTGCATGATCTGCTATAGATGAAGTAGAAATAGTATTAGGAACGCATATTATTTTTTCAGTGGTATCAACAGCGCTGGATAATACAGGATCAGTTTTTTTTTTTTGGATATTAGTATGATCATTTTCATACGCTAATGCTTCTGTCCTTGTAACAATTGCTATAAAAAGGTGCTCTATAAAAAAACGAGGGGTATTAGTTTTTAAAAGCTGTATTTCATTTTTATATAATAACGCTGTAACATAGCCTAAAAATTCAGTAGAGCATATATTGGCAAGCTCACTGATAATGGCTGCTTCAATTCCTTTATCAATTTCTACGCCTTGTTTTGCATACCAAGCAGCACGCAAAAATTGAAAAACCTGTCGCCAAAGTACAGTAGGTGTTGTGTGAGCAAATGCTTCAGAACTTAACAGTTTAACAATTGCATTTTTGTTTTTTTGGTAAAGCGCAATAAACAATTCTTTCATTAGCAGGTCATTGATTTTACCTAATACTTGGTATACCGCGTCCAAACTAATCTTTGGATACGCTGATCGTACGCGTTCTATTAAATTTAAAGCGTCACGTACTGATCCATTTCCTTGCTCAGCAATAACCCATAATGCCTCAGTATCATACTGAATCTGTTCTGCTTGTGCTATAATCGTTAAACGATTCTGAATATCTTGGCTTGCAATTGGACGCAAAAAAAGCTGAAAACAGCGTGATCGGACAGTATCGATAATTTTTTCAACATCAGTGGTTGCAAGCATGAATAGAGCATTTGCAGGAGGTTCTTCAAGAATTTTAAGCAGCGCATTAAAAGAAGCTTTGCTTAACATATGGGCTTCATCAATAAGGTAAATTTTTTTTGATCCTATAACAGGTAAATAAGATGCAGATTCAATAATTGCCCTAATATTGTCAACTCCGGTATATGAAGCAGCGTCTATTTCTATAAAATCAGGGTGACTATTTTTTTGCATTGCAAGACAAGAATCACAGTGAAGACAAGGAATAATTTGCTTTTTTGGCGTTTTTCTAAATAAAGATAACGATTTACAATTAACGGCCATGCCAAAAACACGTGCAATAGAAGTTTTGCCACATCCATGTTGGCCAAAAAAAAGATATACAGGAAAAAGTCTGTCTGTATATAAACTATTTTTAAGCATACGAATTACAAGTTGTTGGCCAACTATTTCTTCAAAAGAAAGTATACGAAATTTACGTGTAAGGTTTAATATAGACATAAAAAAGTACTACAACATATTATATAAAACTATATATAGTATACATTACTTTATTAAAAATACATAAAAAAGGATGGGGTTGCACATTTTTAATAACCGACGCTGCTTCTTTTCAGACCTGACGGATTAGATTAAAAAAAATCGCTTCCCCATCCAAACTTATAAGCTAAGCATGTAATGGTGGAGAGAGAGGGATTCGAACCCTCGATGCCTTTTTCAAGACATACATGATTTCCAATCATGCTCTTTCAACCGCTCAGACACCTCTCCAAATGAATAAAAATTAGTTCTTTATTCGTCATCATTTTTTTTAGAGACTCTTTTGATTACACTATTTGGAGCTTTTGTGTTGTTCAAAGATTTTTTTAAAGGTTTTTTCTTTGTTTCTTCCGTTGAATCATCTTCATCAGAGCTTAAGTTAAGGACAGCTGTTGCAATATCAGTGTTTTCATCTTCGCTAAATTCACCAGTAAGAAAAGTTCCACTTGTAACATTTGCAGCTTTTAACTTTCCAGCTCTTACGCCTTCTGCAAGATAATCAAGTATAACGCTTATTGATTGGGTTGCATCATCATTGCCAGGAATTACAAAATCAACTAATGATGGATCTCCATTAGTATCAACCAAACCTATAACAGGAATGCCCATTTTTCGAGCTTCTTTTATAGCCGAAACTTCTTTAGTTACGTCAATTACAATAATAGCTGCAACAGGCCAGCTTAATTTTCGTAAGCCACCAACAGATTTTTCTAAGCGAGATACAACTTTTTGCAAATTATTAAGTTCTTTTTTTGTATAATGAGAAGTGCTTTTACTTGTTTTAGCTAAAACATCTTCAAGATGAAGCAATTTGGTAACAGATTTTTTTACTTGTGAAAAGTTACTCAGTGTGCCGCCTACCCATCGTTGAACAACGTAAGGCATGTTAAACTCGTTTGCTAATGTTTGCATAGGTAGTTGTGCTGCTTTTTTTGTTCCTACCCACAAAAATGTCTTACCTTCTGAAGCAAGCTGTTCAAGATACACTTTTGCTTTTTCAGCTAAATATGCTGTTTTAGAAACATCAAACAAGTGAGTTTTGTTATGTACGCCCCAAATATAAGGACGCATCTTAGGGCACCATCGTGAAGTTTGATGGCCAAAATGTACTCCCTTTTTGACCAACTCACGAAAATTGATCATGAATAACCTTTCTTGAAAAAATGTGCGAAACATAAAATTTACAAGAGCAATTGTATCAAAAACAAAAGCTCTTGTAAATGTAGATTTTTTTCACAATACAGATTTTATCTGCCTATCACTTGATTGTTTTGTATTGCTGTTTCAAACTTTTTACCTAATAATAGAGAAACTATAAACCAAGCTGCTATTACTACCGCAAAAAAGAATGAATGGATTGGTAATATTAACTGTGTTCCGGCTGCTGCAGCTAATACATTAAAAGCTGAGCCACTGGTTCGTGCAATTTTGCTTCCAAACGCATCAATCCAAGAGCGAGCTTTAAATTTAATTTCTTTAACAGTTGGTATATAAAGGCTTTCTCTTAAAGGCCAAGAAAAAGCATAATGCACGGCTTTAAATAATACAAAAGCATTTACTAGTACATCAGGGGTAGTTTCAATCATTAAATAAAGAAGAAAAAAGCCATTTAGCAATGGTACTAACATAAGGCATACGGTTGTACCTAATCTTTCAAAAAGAGCTCTTGTTCCTAATGTTGAAATGACAAGGCCAATCGCATGTGTTTTAAACATCATTTCAAATAATAGTTTGCTTACATCTGCAATATTTGTAGCATTTGCCTCTGCGACACCTAACCGTAGATAGCCTAAAACTACGTTGATCAGCTCATAAAAAAAGACGAGTAAAAAAATGCCCAACACATAAGGATAGCGTATAAGCATTTCAATGCCGCCAAACATACTAGTTTTTGTTTCATGGTCTTCTTTTTTTTGATGTTCTAATTGATAAGCTGCTTCATAGCCGTGTAAATATTTATTAGGAACACAATAAATTAGTAATGTAAGAACCAAGGGAATACAAAGTAACATGCAAGATGAAATACTTAATATAATTTGATGGGCAAGTACATCAGAAAAAACAGCTTCAGGATGAGTTCCGCTGATACCAAATAAGTACCAAGCAAACCCAGCAGAAAACATGCCACCTAATTTTGAGCCAGAGACTACAAAGCCATAGTTTTTCCTTGCTCCTTCAGGGCTTGTAATGGAATTTGCAAAAGCCCAAAAAACGCTTACTACAAATGGAGAATATGCTTCTATAAAAAAATAAAAAAGCCAGCCCAATAATCGATACGGCGAGGTATTGTGATTGGGAATGCCAATACTTGGATCACCTAAAAAATAAGCAAAAAATAGTCCTGCTATGCCAAATGCTGTGCTATACCATATTAATAATTGGTATCGTTTTACTGAGTCAACTAGTTTTGAATAAAATAAAATTAAAGGTACTAATAAAAGCATAGTAATCACTTTAGCCCACGGGACATATTCACGGCCAACAATTCCCATGAAAATTGAACTTTTTAATTCTCTAGTAATAGTATAGGCACCAATCACCAAAAAAAAGGTGAGGCTCAAAAAAAATACTTTTAAGCGCTCATGAGGTTCAACATCAAATAAAGTCTTGAAAAGCTTTTTTATTGCAAGCATAATACTGTTTTCCTTGGCAAGCATGTATAATATATTAATTTTAAAAAAAGCCCTACTGCATTTTTTATACAGTAGGGCTTTTTACATAAGTCAGTTATCCAAAGCAAGTACCATAACATACCTTTGATATACTAAAAAGCTTTTTTTAGCATACAATAGTGTTTTCTTTAATTGCTTTATTATATGCGGTTGCTGCAAACATTGCTACAAGCAACCAAACGACTACAAGTCCAAAAGAAACTGCGGTGGTCATGGTAAGGAAAGCTGAGATGCCATCCATAGGTCCAAATTTCGCAACAAACGTTGTACGTTGAATGTTTACAAACGAAGCGGAGCCTTTAGCTGCCCGAGAGCCAAACATTTCTATCCATGATTGAGCTTTGTATTTAGCATCTTTTGAAGTAGGAATATAAAGCTGCTTTAAGGTAGGGGCGTTTAAAGCATAGTTAACAGCTTTTGAGCAGGTCATAATCCAGAATGAACTTACAATAGAGGATGGGTTTAGTTTTATCCAAACTACAGCAGCTAATACCAATAAAGGCGTAAGGATAAGCGAGACTACAATACCTAAATGTCGTTGTATGTTATTAATACCAAGCAATACGCATGCACTTGAAATAATGCCAACCCATACTGCATAATCAGAGAGATAAGCACTACGTAGTCCTTCTGAGGCAAATGTTTCATAGACTGCTTGTTTAAAGTGATTATCAAGAATAGTAATAATTAGCTCATATACGCTTACAATAAAGAATAGGCCTAAAAGATATTTATGGGTTAGCAATAGTTTAATGCCTTCAAAAAAGCCAGGCTCTCCATCTGGAGTGTCTTCATCTTGATGATAACCAGATAGCTCTGATTTAGACATGTTGCTGCAGAATACATAGAATAATGCAACAATAATAAACATTAATACTGAGCATATACCAATAATAGGTCCGCTGTGTAATAAGCCCAAGCGGCGTGTGTTTAAAATACCTGGCCCAAAAATATTACCTAACTGACCAAGCAGCATAATAATAGGAAATCCTCTTTTTGCAGATTCAGGAAGTGTAATATCTGTAGTAATAGCCCAAAATAAAGCAACTATTAAAGACCCAAAGCTTTCAACCCATACATAAAATGCCCATCCAATAATTCGATTAGGATTTGCAACCGTGTTGGCAAACCCTATCTGTGAGTCCATAAAACACCACCAAAAAATTCCTGCTAGTATTGCATAGGTCGTTACAATACCATAAAAAACTTTATAACGAGAAAACATGTCAACTAGTTTGCCATAAATTAGTACTACTATTACAGTAACTAATACAGATAGTATTTTTGCATAAGGAAGATAGCCTCCGCCTACAATAGAGCCAAAAGCGCTGTCTTTAATAGGACGAAGTGTCCAATATACACCAATAATAAGACCAAAAATGCTTGCAAGAAAAGCAAATTTTTTAACCTCCTGCGCACTTTCAAAATTTCCCCACAAGGCTGTTGCAATACGTTTTAACATTGATAAAATCCTTTCTAAAAATAACTATAAAAGTTTTAGTCATTTTATTAAATTATTACGCTTTAATTGCTTAATATAAAGATAAACAAAAATAATTATGTGTACATATAGGTTGCAATCCCCTTTCTTTTTCAAGTAACTTTATTTTAATCAATATGTACCTTATTATATAAAAAACTCAAAAAAAGCGATATCTTTCTGTAATTTTATTTTAATAATATCTAGCAAGTATTAATATTGACTTGCTGAATATGCCTTAAAAAGCTTTTTGCTAAGATCAAATTATGCCAACTTTGATAAGAATATTGCATTAGTCCTTTTTTTAAATTTTTTATTTGAAAATAAAATTTATGTAAACCATATGCTTTTTCTTGTCTAAAAACAATAAAGCATTATACTTACAATAAGTAATATGTACCACAAATATTAATATTTATATTATATAGGCATAATATATACAATAACATTGGCATAATAACCTATATTTGATAGTAAAATCGTAAGGCTTTTATATGGTTCCTAAAAAAGAACAAAATGAACAGCAAATAGCTGCAGAAGTAACTGAAGCAGCAAATTTAATAACTGGGTTTGGAGAGAGTTTTCTCCCTCTTTTGCCTCTCAAAAACGTAGTTATTTTGCCTAAAAGTGTTATCCCGATAATTGCAGGTAGAAATATATCCATAGCTGCTGTTGAGTATGCGTTAAAACATGATCGTACGGTTTTTATTACCACTCAAAAAGATCCTAAAACTGAACTTCCTGGTAAAAACGACCTTTATGAAATAGGTACTCGAGCAACTATTTTACAAGTTATGCGCATGCCCAATGGTGGTCTTAAAGTTTTGGCTGAAGGAATATGTCGTGCTAAAATGACCTCTTTGCAAGAAACATCAACTTTTATTGGCGTTACTTGTCAGGATGTCCCCACTCAAGGGCTTGTGTATTCTCTAGACCTTGAAGCCGCATGGCGTGAACTTACTTCTTTATATGCCCTGTACACTCAATACAATGAAAAAGCTCCCGCAGACTTAACGGCAATGGTTAAAACACCTGAAGATATGGATTATATTACCGATACCATAGCTATACAAATTAATACTTTGGGCTTTGTAGATAGGCAAAAAATTTTAGAGATTCCTGATTTAAAACCCCGCATACTTGCTGTATGTGCCGCAATTAAAAAAGAAATCGATATTGTTAAAATAGAACAAAAAATTCATGGGCACATTCAAAATCAAGTAGAAAAAAACCAAAGAGAGTATTATTTAACAGAACAAATAAAAGCGATACAAAAAGAGCTGGGCAGGGATGATCAAGCAGCTGAAATAGAGCAACTTCGTGCTAAAATAAAAAAATTACAATTACCTGTAGATGCTAAAGAAAAAGCTGAAAAAGAGTTAAAACGGTTGGAACAAATGCAGCCGATGTCTTCAGAAGCGGTTGTCAGCAGGAATTATATTGACTGGATTATATCAATTCCGTGGCATAAAGTTAGCAAAGATACGCTAAGTATTGAACAGGCTATCAATCTGTTAAATAAAAACCATGCTGGTCTTAAAAAATTAAAAGACAGAATTATTGAATTTTTAGCAGCCAAAAAATATGCTGCTACGTTGACTCGGTTTCCAGTGATATGTTTTGTGGGGCCTCCGGGTGTAGGTAAAACTTCATTGGCAAGATCTATAGCAGAAGCTTTAGGTAGGGAATTTGTACGTATTTCTCTTGGTGGTGTGCGTGATGAAGCCGAAATACGTGGGCATCGCAGAACGTACATTGGTGCATTACCAGGCAAAATTATTCAAGCAATGAAGCGAGCAAAGACTAAAAATCCAGTTATTTTGCTTGATGAAATTGATAAAATGTCACGTGATGCGCACGGAGATCCAGCAGCAGGGCTTTTAGAGGTACTGGATCCTGAACAAAATAAGACATTTATGGATCATTTTCTTGATATAGAGTATGATCTTTCTCAGGTTATGTTTATTACCACTGCAAACGTTATGGAAAATATTCCATATCCATTGCTTGACCGCTTAGAAGTGGTCCAGCTTTCTGGTTATACTGAAGAAGAAAAGCTATGCATCGCGCAAGACTTTTTGATACCGCGTAATCTTAAAGAATATTCTTTAACAAAAGCGAAATTTAAAATAGCTGTTGATACTATTCGTTTATTAATAGATGAATATACTAAAGAGGCTGGCGTTAGGCAGTTAGATAGATTGCTAGCAAAATTAATGCGTAAAGCTATTCAGCAATTATTAGAAAATACCAAATGTAAGTCAGTAACTATTTCTCCTGAATACATGAGAGAGTGGTTAGGTAATCCTATGTTTAAAAAAACAAGCCTTAGCAGAACAGAAAAGCGCATTGGTCTTGCTGTAGGTCTTGCCTGGACCGAGGTGGGTGGAGATGTGCTGGAAATTGAAACGGCTGTCTTGCCAGGAAAAGGTACCGTTAGTCTCACAGGGCAATTGGGTGAAGTGATGCAAGAGTCTGCTCACGCGGCTTTAAGTTATATTCGTGCACGAGTCAAAATGCTTGGTTTACCCGCTTCATTTCATAATAATAAAGATATTCATGTGCATATTCCCGAAGGAGCAACGCCAAAAGATGGTCCTTCTGCCGGTATTACTATTTGTACAGCATTGGTTTCTGCTTTAACAGAAAATCCTACTAAATCTGCATTAGCAATGACTGGTGAAATCACTTTGCAAGGACGGGTTCTTGCCATTGGTGGATTGAAAGAAAAGCTTATATCAGCAAAACAGCACGGTATTACCACGGTTATTATTCCGATGGAAAATGCTGACGATTTGCAAGAGATTAAAAAAGAAATAGATTTAAGTGGCATGGCTATTGAACAAGTAAATACTATGGATGAGGTGCTTAAAATTGTATTTGTAGAAGATCCTTTTGTTTTGGCCAAGAAAATAAGCCTTAAAAAAGAAAAGGTGACTCGGGCAAAAAAGAAAGTTAAAAAGGATTAGATTTCTTGCTTTTGTTTTATATTAAAAGGTAATATAAGGTGCAAGAATATAGTTATTATAACGTATAATTACTTTTTAAGGAGATTGTTATGAACAAAAAACTTATTTCTGCATTAAGTCTTGCATTGCTTATTTCAATTTTGCCTGCTTGCGGAAAAAAAGATACAAAAAAATCAGACAAAAAAATACATCATAAAAAACAAGAACATAAATCTAAAAAAGCAAAACCACATAAAAGTTATGCAAAAGAGTCATATGCAAGAGTGATGGATGAAGATGAAACAAAATAGGTTTTAATTAAAAAGATCTAAAGAGGAAGCGATCTGGAAAAGATCGCTTCCTTGCTTAAGTGGAACATTCCCATAAAAGTAAAGGCTCATTGTATAAGGTCAATCAGCAGTTACTTAATTTTAGCTGTAAAATTCTTTTAAATTAAATATTTGTTATGGTAATTAAAATTTCCACGTGATACTTAAAGAAGGCTTGCCCCCCGCAAACTGTGGTTGTATCATGATATCTATGTTATGCTTTAGTTTATAATCAACCACTTTGCCTGCAGCAAGACCGTATACTGCTCCAAAGCCTACGCCAGCAATAAGTTGTGAAAGATAATGCCTGTTGCAGCTTAAAAAAGTAGCGCCAATAAACGTTGACATCAGTCCTAGCGGCAAAGCGAACCGGTACCCGTGTCGAACGCCATATAATACCGTTAAATACACTGCATGAGATAAATGCCCCGATGGAAATCCGCCAAGAGATCGTTTCACGGAACTAAACTGTTCATGCCATGGTCGGTAGCACATTTCAAAGTTCATTTTTTTAATAAATTGATTCATAAATACTAAAATAGGTACGCCTATTAACATAATTTGATTGGTAAATCTAAAATCATCGTTTTTAGATAAAAAGCCTTGTATGGCAAAAAGACCAATGACGGGTCCTGTGATATGTCTTGCTAATTCTCTTGTCCAATGAGGCATTTGATGAATGTTTTTATGATGATTCTTGTCATAAAAAGTACATTGAATTTTTTCATCGTAATGGTGTGCAATTAAGGTTGCTGGTACAATGGCTGCAGCAACCTTAAGCGTATCCCAATCTATTAAATTTTTATGTAATAAATATATATCCCGTGCAAATGTGGTTACAAATTCAGATACATATTTAGACGGCGTTTGCCTGTTTTTTGCAAATGCATTCCGTTTTTTTACCTGTTCTTTTTTGCTCCATTTTGTTGTTTGTGTCTGGCCAATTATTGGATAGTAAAAGCACAAAAAAGCAGCATACGCAAATAAAAACTGTTTTGTATAGTTCATAAACCTAAATTTTTTATTTCAATTTTAAAATTAATATAACAGATTGTTTTTTATAAAGCAATGTTATAAAAATAATCATAGTAAATAATATGCGTTCAGTTTGTAAGCTATTAATCAGTCCATAATATTATTTATAATTAAATAATATCGTTTTTATTTGTGGCTATATATGATTACAAAATATATTTTGTAGGATCTTCTGTGTATTTTTTTAATCCTTGCCAATCTTGTGCAATATGAAATGGCATGATTTCTTCAAAATATTTTTTACCTATATATAATAAATATTTTTCATTGTAATGGGGTAAATCAAGATTTTTTCGTACTGTATTGGTTACGGCAATTTGACGTGCATCATCTTGTTCGTGATTCTCAAAAGGCGATCCTATACCAATGACTTGATTAAAAAAACTACTTACTATTTTTAAATCATCTGGTCTTACTGTGCTTGCTATTGGATCGTTTTTTTGCCAATTTATTAATAAAGTGCTTGTACTAGTCTTTTTTTCTTTAGACAACTCATATATTAACTTTAGGCCATCGCCTTGTTTTTCATCTACGGCTGTTTTAAATTTCATTCCATAATAACTTAGCATAGGAGCTATTTTGTTTTGTGCTAAAAAAGTAATTACTGGCAATGAATACCAAAGCAAATTACTATCCCTAGAATAATTATTTAATAATAAAGGTAAAAGAGATGCGCCAAGTAACGCTTTTTTTACGATTGGGTTATATTGTTCATCGAGCATTCGCGTGCTACTTAATAAGGGCGAGCTTGTAATGCATAATTTTAATGAATCTACAATAGCAAAAGTATCATTTGTAGATAATGAAAGTGTTTCTCGCAGCTTTACGGCTTCACGAGATGAACTATGGAGTGCAAACAATGTTGAACTTAAACTAAAAAATCCGTAACATATTGTTTGCCAGCATTCAACAGGTGTATTGTGGGCGAGTTCGTTTTGTAAATTTTGTATATTTCTTATGGCTTCAAGCCGCCAATTAAAAGCATTTTTAAAACCATTTGGTCTATTTACTATCCCATTGGCTACTTTAAATGTGTGTGGAAATCTGTACAATGCCCTTTCATCCATTCTAAAGTGTCCAAAGCATAAACCGACATTAAATTCTAACCCTCCAGGCGTGGCATACGTATAAGCATTATCATGAGGTATATAAATTTCTGTTTCAGATGAATCTGTATGAATATATATTTCGTTATTTTTTTGAAATGTATCATGAATAGTGTTTAGATATTTTTTATCACTATTAGGTGATATATCATTTAAAAAGCTTTTTTGATTGAGAGTAGCTAAATAAAGTTTATGTGCGTCCATTACTGGTTTTTCTGAGCTACAAAGCATCAAGGGTAAAAGTATGAGAATTAAAGTATGTTTCATAATGGTGTTCTCTATTATTAAATATTAAAATAAATTTAAAAATTTTAAAATACAAATTATTTTTTTGAGTTTTTATGCAACTATTATTTAGATTGGTTTGTTACAAAATATACTTCATAGGATCTTCTGTGTATTCTTTTAATCCTTCCCAATCTTGGTTTGCGTGATATGGTTCTATTTCTTTAAGATGTTTTTTGCCTGTATTTAAAAGTTCGGGAATAGCGTAATATGGCATACGATTTAAATAACGTGCATAATTTATAACTCTTATTTGGCGAGTATCATTAGCCATATGATCATTATAAGGTGATCCCATACCACATAACACGCGGAAAGTATTTTGAAAGCACTCCAATTCGTCTGCTCTTATGGTATCAACAAGATTATCCGTTTTTTGCCAACTCAATGAAATTGTTGTATTGTGTAAAGGTCTTTTTTCTTTAGTAGATAAGTCATATAACAGCTGTAAGCCTTCTCCTCGTTTTTGATCTATTGATGTTACATAATGAATACCATAATAACTTAAGGTTGATGCTATACTACTTTTGAAAAGACCTACAAATGGAAGATGTACAAATGACCATGGGTTTATAGGTTGATTGTATAGCATTGCAGCACATCCACTAACGCTAGAAGCTATTAATGAACTGGCGCTAATGCATGTTTCAATCTTTGGGTTTACAAAATGATTCAATAATTTTTGTGTGCTTAACAATGGTGATTGTATAATAATAAGTTTTAATTTTTCAAGAATTGCGCCTGCTTCAGAATCTTGTATAAATAAGTTACCTCTTAAATTTACAGCTTCAGAACTTCCACTTTGTAGGCCGTATAGTGTAGAAGCTAAAGAAAAAAAACCATAGCACATTGTTTCAATAAGTTCAACTGGCATGCCATTATCAAAAAGTGCTTTTATTACTTTGATATTGCGAATCGCTTCCATTTGCCAATTGAATAAAAGGGGTAGACCTTTATCCCTGTTATTAATGCCATTAACGGCTAGATATTTTCCAGGCCTATCGTAGTTTTTATTTAATGCTCGATATCTTTGAAAAGATTCACCAAGGTTTTTTGGATGTTTGCCTGTTATATAGTACGTATATTGATTTTCGTGTGATTGGATTACCGGATAACCAGTACTATCTTCGGATGAATAAAGTTCGGCTTTTTCTAGCTGATCTGTCTTGAAAATGGTATTTAATTTGGTAATTGGGTTAAAATCATCTTGCATGGGCAAAAGTGTGTTGTCTAATGACAGGGCAAATACAGTAAGTATTATTATTCTATTTTTTTGCATGTAGCTTCCTAAAATTAAACTTTTATTGATGTTATTGATTATTAAGATCTTAACAAGCAAAAATTATAAAGATATTATTCTTATTGTCAATGAAAAATTTTATTAAAATGTTTTTAAATAAGTTTTTTTTAAAAATACTTGCAGATATATATTTTTAAAGCAGAATAACAACTGAAGAATATCACATGGATGCTTGGTTATAAGTGTAAAAAATGTAACACGCAGTTATCAGAATAAATCAATAATTAGATAAATTTATTGCAAACACTTTTTATTGCTTTTGCAAAGTTAAAAACATATGCAATGCAATTAGAGATCCATGGCATTGTATTATAACTGTTTTCCCACAAGCATGCTTTTTCTACTGCTTGTAAAAATGGCACAGGCCCATCTTTTATTGATATAGTTGCCCCGTTAAACGTACCTTTCAAAACAGATTTAGATTCTAATAATATCCGTTTTTTTTCACAAGGATCAGCACAGGAGACAGCATAAAAATAGAGATATACACCAAGCATAATATATTGTTGTTTTATTTGAGGTATGTTCAATCTTTCAAGGCTTTTTTCTGGTATAAGTTCTATGTATTGATTAATGAAAAGACCATGAGGCTTGTGTCTATTTTCATGAACAATAGTTGCAATTTTGGGAAATTGATGTAGGCTAATGCGTCGCTCGATTGCCATTAAAAAGCAGGGTGACAAAACAAATAAAATTAACTTTTTGGTTAGCATACTTTAATAACCAGTCGGTGTTTTAGTGTGCCAATCTGTTACTTGTTGATAGGCATGTGCAACTTGTAAAAGCAGCTGGTCGTCAAGATGTTTTGCCATTAATTGTAAGCCAATAGGCAACTGCGTTTTAGTAAAACCAGCTTGAATAGAAACGGCAGGAATACCAATAAGATTTGCAGGGCAGGTAAAATAATCTTGTAAATCCATTTGCAACTTATTTCCATCAAAAGCATTAAATCTAAATGCTGGCATAGAACAAGTAGGCATCATGATTATGTCAACGGTGTTTTTAAATGTTTCTAATATTTCATGTCTCATTAAACGCACAGCACGCTTTGCGTTTTCATAAAATTGGCCTGCATGTCCTGCAGAAAGTACATAGTTGCCAACCATAATGCGTTTTCGCACTTCAGGGCCAAAGCCATCATGCCTTGTTTTTTGGTACAAGTCAGATAAATTTGTAGCTTCTGATCGCATGCCGTATCGTATTCCATCAAAACGAGCAAGGTTGGATGCTGCTTCGGCACGGCTTATAATAAAATAGGCAGCAGCGCCATAATCAAGGGTGGGCAAACTAATAGAGCTTACGTGCGCACCTAGCTGTTCGTATACTTTTTTTGCTTCATATATTGCTTGCGTAACTTCAGCGTCCATGCCCTCAGCTGACAAAGCGTTTTCTACTAATCCAATGCGTAATCCTTTTATAGAAAAGCCAGACAAATGATTAGCATAATTTTTTGGTTCAATAGGAAGGGATGAAGAATCATTACTGTCTTGACCTGCAAGAGTAGATAATATTAATGCTGTATCTTCAACAGATCGGGCAAAAATACCAATTTGGTCCAAAGAAGAACCATAGGCGATAAGGCCGTATCGTGAAATAAGACCGTATGTTGGTTTGTAGCCGACTAAATTGCAAAAAGCTGCAGGTTGTCTTACTGAGCCACCAGTTTCAGTGCCCAATGCCCACGGCGCCATGCCAGTTGCAACTGCAGCTGCTGAACCGCCGCTTGAACCACCTGGTACACGGTTTGTATCCCAAGGGTTTTTTGTTTTTAAAAAAGCTGAAGTTTCTGTTGAGCTTCCCATGGCAAATTCATCCATATTTGCGCGTCCTAACAGTTGGGCACCTGCTGCTTTTAACCTGCTAATCACAGTAGCATCATAGGGGGCTTTGAAGTTTTGTAATATCTTTGAACTGCAAGATGAAACTTTATCTTTAATGCAAATATTATCTTTAATAATACCAGGTATGCCCGACAAAGGATTATTGGCATTATATTCTTGTTCTTCATATGGAAATAGTTCTAACAAAGCATCTACTTTGCTGTTTGCTACTTGAGCATGGCATTTGAAAAGAGCAAACAGTTCTTGCAATGATATTTTTTTGCTTTCTAAAGCTTTTTTAATCTCTGTTATAGATGAATAGGAAAAGGGATTCATGTACTATGTCCTGGCTATAATAATGATTATTCTTGATCAATAATAAGTGGCACTATAAAATAGTTGTTTGTTGCTTCTGGCGAGCCCTGTAAAAATACAGTTGCATCAGTAGAAGCTACTATATCTTTGCGGGCTACATTGACCGACGCTAACTGCATCTCCTGCGCATCTCCTTTGATGGTCGATACTCGCTTGGCATAGTTTATAACTGACTCGAGTTCCCTTTGCAGGGGTTCAATTTCTTTTTCCAACAATCTGATATTTGATATAGCAGCTATTTTTAATACTTCTTCTTTAGAAATATGTGCCATGATTTGATTCTTTCTGTGACGAACTTTTTATTGTTTCTAACTATAAAATAAAAAAAAGGTTTTGCCTAGATTAAACTATTTCTATTCACTTTGAGAATTTTTTATTGACGTTTTAGTTTATTAATGTACAATTCTTTCTGTATAAAATTAAAATATAAAAAATATTTAATTAATAAAGTTTTTTTACATGTTTGGCTTTTTGTCAATGAAAGAATTCTATGAATAAAAAAATAATAAGTTGTTTTGTATTATGTTATATCGTAGATATTGTTAGCATGAACAATGCTTTATCCAATATTGAACAGCTACCTGCCGATGTTTTGCAGTTAATAGTCGGTAGATTTTATAATGAAACAATACAAAAAAATATAATTATTCCATTTAATGAAGATTTGTTGTTTGTTAAATCTGAAGAGAATAATACCATTATACGACGGCCGTTGGAGCATTATGAAAAAAAACACAAAACACAAGAAAATGATAATCCTATTGTTAATCTTATGGTTACCAGCAAGGCAATGGTTAATAATTGTTTTTTGAAAAAATATTGGCGTACGTTACAAATAGATTTAATTAATTTAGCAGATTTTTATGAAGATTTAAAAAAGTTTGCTCAAGTGCCATGTTGTAAATTATTGTTTTCTTTTACTGAGGATGAAAACGGCTTTGTGCATTGCAATAAAGGCGCATGTTTAAATTTTAATAAGATTAATGAGGTTTGTAGGTATACATTACAATTTGCTGATAATGTTACACATTATAATGTTGATCAAAGTATTGATCCGCTCTCATTATTACCTGATTATCTAGAGGGCCTTACAGGAAAATCAAAAAATTCATTATTACCATTTATAACATGGGGTTCAAGTATTGAGAAAAAAAGGTCTATTAATGATTGGGAACAAATCGGTTCTCATACGTGGTCTTTTACAAAACCATGTTATCGAACGACTGATTTTTATAAGCCGGCATCAGAACAAAAAGTTAAAGGTTTAACTTTTGCTACATGTGAGTTTTCTGACACTTGTTCTTTGCATAGCCCTTTTAGGGATGATGTTAATACAATAGTGTTTGATATTTTTTTTAACATAGATAACAACCCGTCTTTGAACGATTGGAAGCCGCCGTTTCCAGTAAAATTATTTTTTGAACTTTGCAAGCTTAAAAAGGCGTAATGTAAAGCAATATAAAATGGTTAATAAAGACCTTGTCCAATTAATTATATTTAAATAGTTGCAAATATAATACTCGACAGCATACTACTTAAACCTATTATACCTCAGGTATAATAGGTTTAATTTTTAGGGTCATGATACATTGCAGAGTTGATATAATGTAACCTGATTTCGCTTAAATAGGTTCTATGCAATTTTTTTATATTGCAAATTATTGTTAATAAACATTTGATTTCTGTGTGTCTATGTATTAAAGATATTTGTTGTGAGCTTGGTAAAAAAAGAACTAACATGCCAACAATATTATGTACATCTTAGTTCTTTAAATGAAAATATATTATTTAGAGTATATGGATTTATTGATTAAGTAGATTTTTGCAGAGGGCTTTGCCAGTCGTTAGATTTAAACCGTTTTATATAAAAAAGGCTCATAATGCCATTGCCAATATAAAAAGAGCCGTAGACTAATATTATTTTTACCGGAATGCTTTGAATTAATGGGTTGTACGTGCAAATATATGATACTGGTATAAAAAAGAAAGCTACCACGCTTAATCTAACCATCATTACTGTATGCACATTACCAGTACCTCGTAGGGCACCAGACAAAATAATTTGCACAAGATCAAATATGACACACAAACTAATCCACGGAAATACTTGCATGACTAATTCTGTAAAATCGCCTTGTCTGTCAAATAGCGCTAAGAAAAATCCCGTATTATAAACCATATAGCCTAAAATACTGCAGACCATAACCATGCCAAGCATTAATACTTTTTTTATATTAATTTTAATTGCTTGTACATTTTGTGCTCCCAAGTCATTGCTAATTAAAAAAGTAATGACATGAGCTAAAGCAATGGCAGGCAAAAAAGCAACACGTTCCATATCTTTTATGGCTGCAAATGCAGCAACAGCATTTGTGCCAAGTGGTGCAATCATTTTACCTAACCAAATGTAAGCGCAAGCAATGGTTGCTTTGTCTAAAATAATTGGCCAGCTTGTAATGCAAAAACGTTTTATTTCGTGTTTTTCAGAGAAAATAGACAATAGGTTAACGCCATATTTTCTATTTTTTTTATTTAATATAATGTAGAGAGACGCAATTATACTCATAACACTATATTGTAAAATGGTTGCAATCGCAGATCCTTCAAGTCCTCGGGCAGCAAAGCCATATTTGCCGAAAATAAGTATGTAGTCAGCACCTATAAATACTAGTGCGCCGAAGATAAATATTTTCATAGGTGATCTGGTGTTTTTGATACCACGTAAAAAACCAACAAACGCAAAGTAAATAAACATAAAAAAAACGCCCAATGCACGCAAGCGTAAATACGGTATGCCTATGGCAATAATGTCATCAGAAACACCGTACCAACTATATAAAACACGGCTGCCAAAAAAGAGTCCGCAAAAAAACAACAATCCTATTAAGCAGGTTACCCAAAAAGCATCGCGCAATGTTTGGCCAACTTTTTCGTACCGTTGTTGCCCGTTGAACTGGCCGCTTAAAACCACAGTGCTTACAGAAAGTGCTTCTGCAACTTTAATGCCTAAATGAATAACATTGTTAGTTACCCCAAGCGTTGCATAAGTGGCGGTAGACTCAAGGGCTGCAATAAAAAAAGAATCAAGCCATAATGGCATAGAATAGACAATAAGATTAGTAATAAATTCAGGCATAAAATAAGTTATAATAGTACCCCATTTTTCACCGTTATTATTGTTGGTCATATCATGTACATATTTTTGAAACACATTTTTGTTCTTCATATATTTTTCCTGCCAACTATCTTATTGAGCTTTTATGTTTGCCATTTTTATTAAACTATAGGTTCGTTCGCCAATCGTATACGGATAAGTTTGTTTGATGTAAGGTGCAATTGTATTGTCAGGGATCCAATGTTTTGAAGCCCAGTATACTAACAAACTGTTTTTGTAAGAGCTTGTATCTTTAAACATGCGTATTAATTCTTCTGGTGGAAGAGAAGCACGTGCGCAAAAGACATCTACTTGATAGTGTGTGTTGCGTAAAAAAGTGCGCCAATCACAAGAAACTATTTCTACATTAGTTAATTCTAAAGAATCTACTGCCGCTTGTAAAAAAATGCGTTTTTTACTTTTTACCTCAATAAGTACTAATGAAAGATGCGGATAACATATTTTCAAAGGAATAGCGGGTATGCCGGCTCCTGTTCCAATGTCTCCAAGACTGTTTATATGATGTAAAGAGTACATATTTTGTAAAGCCAACGCATCTTCAAAATGTAGTTTGGCAATATCTTCTTCTTTAGTGATAGCTGTTAAATTAAATTTTTCGTTCCAATCTATAATCATGTTTGCATATGCACTTAGCTTTTGTATTGCTGTTTCTGAAAGATTATGTGTCTTTTTAAATGCATTCCAGTTATAAGCCATGGAGAACCTTTCTTTTTGTAATATGCGCTTGTGCAAAATCAAAACTATGGATTTTTATTACCAAATCTTAGTAGGCTTCCAGTAAAGAAACGGTATAAACATTTTTTAACACTGGCAAGATATGAATATAAAAAAACTTTATATTAGTGTAACATGTTTTTGTTTTTGGCCAATAATTAAAGCAGAGCCCATAATTCAGCTTAACATTGTAGAAGATAGCGCTGAAAAAGCTATCAGAATTAAAAAAAAAATAGAGCAAAAAGGTTCGGTTGGCAAAGTGGGATTTAATCATTTTGTTGATGCCAGTCCGGTAGCCGGTTTTTTTGGTATGTATGCAGGTATGCTTGCTATGTCTGATAATGCTGGATCCATACGGTTTCAGCGTAAGCATACTGAGCCAGTTATGTATATTGCCATTACTCAGGATATTGTGCCTATTATGCGGATTGAAAATACAGTTCATCATTGGCAGTTTGTCCCAAATGCGGCTGTCCTCTTTTATAAACTTGAACCAAAAATTGATAAAGAAAAAAATAAACTATTTTGGCATATACAAGAAATGGAAGTGCCACATAATTTAATTATTCCTGCAGAAGCAATAGTTGTTTTTGCAAACCCTACGTACTGTTATTTTGATATCACTGCGGCATATGTTGCATATATTAATCCAAATATTTTTTTACCTCCTTTAATAAGTAAAAAAGGTATTAATGCTATTAAAAGTTCTTTGCATTTACTATCAATTAGGCATTTTTTTGCACCATTACAACCGGTTATTCGCACTGGCCAAAAAGCCTACCGATTAATCGTGCAACCTTAATTGATAAGCGTCCATTATACTCTTGTTATTAAATATGCTATTATAAGTACAATTTTTATTATTATATCATAAAGGAATCATGTTTATGAAGTTACAAATTTCCTTTGATCTTACCGACATAGAAAAAGCAATTGAGCTTGCAAAGGCGGTTGATCAGCACGCAGATATTTTTGAAATAGGCATGGTCTTGATATATAAATATGGTATTAGCGCTGTACAGCATTTTAGAGATGCGTTCCCGTACAAAAAAATTATTGTAGATACAAAAATAGTTGATAGGCCAAAAGAATCGGTTGCCATTTTCAGTCAACTGTATATTGATATGATTACAGTTATGGCAGGGGCATCAAAAGACACTATCCAGTCAGTAAGTGCGTATGCACAAGATGCTAAAATAAAAACAGTGCTAGATCTGCTTGATACTAATTCAATAGGTCAATCGGCCATGGATGCTAAAATGTTTGGTGTTGATGGTTTAGTAATTCATAATACGCAAAATGAAGCAGATTCTATGCCTTTGGTGGAAAAATGGGAAATGGTACGTGGCAACACGCAACTGCCAATTTTTATTGGAGGAAAGTTGAACCGTGACTTTTTGCCTATTATTCATACGTTAAAACCAGATGGTATTATTGTTGGATCAGCTATTTTAAAAGCAAATGATCCGCAAGCTGAAGCAGCGTTTTTTTATGAGGAATGTCAAAAATAAACGGCAAAATTTACATAAAATATGCACGAAAAAAATATATAGTAGCCGATATTGCTGCAGTGCCTAAAACAATGGGAGCTGCATAAGCTTTTACTTTTTGTAAAAATCGTGTGCCAAGTCCAACTTGAGCAGGATTAGGTTGAGCTGCTTCATGTTTCCCCTCGTTTGTGCTTGTTGATTGAACATTGCGGCTAGAAGAAAAATCTGTGTTTGAAAGGGCCTGAGGCTTTGCTGAAAATTTTTGCTTATTTTCATTTATTGCTTTTAATGATTTTTCCCAAAAATCTCCACATATAGCCAAACAAATATGTGGTGTTGTCGTTTTTTGAAAAGAAATCTCATATAAAAACATATCCTTGTGAGCATTTCTGCTATTTATTTTTTTTGACTCTGTTGTAAATGTGTAATCTTCTTCTGTAACTTTTTTTGTAGTAAAATGCTCGAATAAATCAATAGGATGGTACTCATTTGGAATCAAATGTAAAAATGCTTGCTTGTTTTTTTCATCCCAATAAATTCTTACTTGGTCGCAGGTTCTTAAGCGAGCAAAAAATCGACTACTATATAAAGCATAGCAAGCTAAAATTTTTGCATTTTTTCTATCTATGTCATTTTCAATAGAATCAAATGCCTCATTCATCATTTTTATAAAGTTCAAGGTGATTTCTTTATCTCTCTGGTAATAGTATAATTGTAAATTATAAATAAATGGATTTCCTATTGTATCTGCGTTTAAAAAAAACCAGGTATCTTTTTTGTTCGTGCAGCTATCAATAAGTTTTTTAAAACCAGTAAAAAATGTGGTCATGTAGCTATTAAATGTTTTGGCATGCAATTCGCTTTTATGATAATGTACAATATTAGTATTATTTGATTTATTTTCCGTTATGTCGTGAATATCTAAATTGTTTATCGCAAGTAAAGGTTGTATGATAGGGGCTGATGTAAGTATTTGGTTATAATTTTCATCTGTAATTATATATTCCGCATTCATATAAAATAAGCATGAAGACGTTACAGTAAATATAAATAATGGCACAAAATTAATATGGCATTTTGTCATTTGTAGAAATCTTTTATTTTTAATTTTTTGTTAATTAGTATAATCAAGTGACACATAAAACACTAGGGTTTGTAAAAGAAATTTGAAAAAAGGATAAAAAAAGATGGGTCTTGCCCGGCATAAATAAGATATAATGCGCTAAATACGTGAGCAAAAGCAATCATTATAAAATTATTTTTTTATAGAGCAGCTTAACTTATTTTTATGTGGTATATTTTTACAAGTATAGTAAATTATTATTTTTAAATTAAAAAATATAATATCTGGCATATGCAAAGGATTTTAGTGAAGCATAAAAAGCAACTTGGATTTAGTTTTGTAGGAATGTTATTTTTTCATACTATTGCCCAGAGCGTCCTATTAAATGATTGGGATACCAGCAGGCCCTCTTTTTTAGGCCAAAATAAAAAATAAAAATATACTTTTTACTTATTTTTTATATAATTATTTTTAATCGCTTTTTAATTGAATTAAAAATAAGTTTAAAATGAAATCTAAATATATGCTACTTACTAAGAATGCGCATTGTACCATTTTATATATAGGCTTTTTTATATGCGGTATACAGGTTTTAAATGGTTGTGATGGGGTTTTACAAAATGATAACGTTACAAATCAAATGGCTGCCTTTCTTGAAAATGAATTTAAATTAGAGAAAGAAAAATTTTTATATGATAATAGTAAAATTATTACTGGGCTTAAAGATATTTTTGTTTCAAAAATGGATGGCAAAAAGATTTTGGCTGATTGGAAAAGTGCTAACATAACAAAGCAACATTTGATAGATGTAATTGATTTTATGTTTTTCGAGAAGAATGATTATTCGGTAGTCTTTGTTTTTTTAAAAGCCAATACAAGAGACAAAACTTGTCTTATTGATTGCTTCATTAAAAATGTTCAAATAGAATTGTCTTTGATGGCAACTTTTTTTAAAAATCTTGGGGCATACATTTTATTAACACAAAAAGATAGTTGCAAGAACATATTAAACAGTCCAAAATTTAGTAATCTAACAATGGAAGATTTTCAAACTATTAAAACGCAACCAACAAAAAAAACGAATTGATAAAAAAAATTAAAATAAGTGTAAGAAATAAGGCGATACCCCGCGCTTATAGGTTCTTTCAAGTTATTGGTAGAGTACAATGTATTGTTGATAGAAATTTTTATTTTCCTTTTTCATCAGCGATGGATGGTGCCTGCAAAGAGATTTTTTTAGACAAAGTAAATAAAAACAAAAGATTATGTAATATATTGTTTAAAGATAATAAAGCCATTGAGGATATCAGTTGGGATGAGTTTTCCTGGACAATAGATAGTCTTCAAATAGATGACTATGACGATTATCTGTATATACGGAATGTTGTAGATTATTATTTAGAAAGAGACGCATGGAAATGTCTATTTCCTGTACAAGTTTTGTGTTCTTTAAATTCTAAAATAATTTTTTTTGTTAATGTCGCAAAGGCAACATTAGCTGATCTCGAAACACAGGTTGAAAATTTAAAACGATCTTAGAAGATTGCGTAAAACAGCTTAAACAAGAAAACAATACATCACGGGAGGCTAGTTATGGAAAAAAAATTGAAAATAAACAAATAGCAGCCGAAAGTATAGCGGCCGAAAGTAATGAGACACAATTAAAAAAAGATTTAGAAAATCAACTTAAAGCTCAAGAAACACAATTAAAAAAGGAAAGAGTCTTTTTTGGAGGGCTTATAACCTTGTTGTGTATTATTTTGTGGTATAAATGGTACAAAATATAAAAAAGCTTAATTTTTGAGTTGCTCTTGTGTCTAAAAAATAAGGGGATTGCTATGTATATGTTTTTGTGTCTTGCCCACCATAAATATGAAAAGGCATGCTAGAAAAATGTATAAATAGAGTAAAATATTAACATATGAAAAAATTTTGAATAAGCTTTTTGTATGTCAAACAATAATGTTTATTTGCTTTATTATAAACGTTTTTACAATAGTGTAATGCTATTAACATTTTTAAACCAATTTTGCACAGGTACAAGTATGATAACATTATGTTTTCGCAATTTTTATATTTTACAAATAAAAATATTTTTATTTATTTTTTTTACAGTAACAGCTTGTTGCGCTGCAGAAAGAATAAATAACATCCAGATTTCACCCTCGCCGTTAAACCCATTAAAAGTAGAAGCTGAAAAAAACGTACAAGAGTTCTTTACAAAAAATAATAATTATAAAGAATTAATGAATAGTTTTAAAAATATTTTTGATGAAAATTTTGAGGAAGAAGAAAGTGTCAAAGATTTGAAAGAGAATGTATATACTACAAAACATCTTAACCTTATTGTAAATGAGATTGTTGATGATTACACAAACAACTTTCGTATTTTAGGTGTTTTTCTTCAGAGCTTTGATCAAACAATAAAAGGAGGCTGTTCTTTTTTTGAGACTGTGCTTACTTTTTTTAAAAACGCATATAAAGAATGTGCGCTTGTAGATTGTGTAAAAAAAATACAAAATTCAAATCAAATGACTATCGAACAATTAATAAAAAGTGACTTTTTTTACGCTTATTATTTCAGCTTATTGAACACACAACTTGAAAGAGTGTTACCAAATGTTGCTATTTTTGATTTTCTTCGTAACAATGGGTATGCCCACTTGGATAACAAATCAAAAGAATCAATCTGTTTAGCGAATGAACAAAAAATAAAGAGTTTATTCAATATTTTTGCTTTATATATGCATTGCTCTCAATCTATGCAACAAGAGTTTGAAGGTTGGGAAGACGTAACTATACAAAATGTAACGTGGGAGCATGTTGATTTTATCCTTCGGTCCCTTATTGCCAATAATGATATAGTAAATTGTTTGTATAGCAGTACAAACGGCAATATTATTAAAAAGAAGCTAAGTGAAGAGAAAATTAATATTAATGATCATCATCAGGTAAAGTTATTTTTACGTGACGCACTAAAAGAATTGATATTATATCTTATAGAAAAAAGTAATCTAAATATAAATGGAGTTAACCAATTAAGTACATTATATGATTTGACCGAAAAAATTAAGATGGGTCAGACTCAAAACGAAATTCAACAAAACCTAACTATTAATGATCCACAACCTATGACAATAAATAATACAAATCAGGAATTACCAAAAAATGACCAAAAAATACACAATAATTCAAAAAATTATACTAACAATGCGTTGAAGTGGCTCTTATTATTTTCGTTACTTGGTAATGGATTGTTTTTGTATAAAATAATACACAGGCATTAATGATTACTTGAAAAGTAGTAATTGCTACCCTTTTATATGTACCGGTTATATCTATTTACCTAAGTAATTTAAAAGTCCTACCACCAGTTCAATAAAAATAAGCATAGAAATTAAAATAGAGATCATATCTTCACGGTTGGTTTCTATTTTATGTTGGTGGCTTGTTTGGACTGACTCAATAATTTTCAGTTTCCGTTCAATGCTGTCTTTCCACCCTTTAATGTCCATGTGTTCATTTAATAAATTATATAATTCAGAAAGATAAGGTTCATTGGCTATTTTTATGCTGCTTTCAAGTCTTTCTGTTATTACAGAAATATCAACTTTCATTTTCCACAAACGCTCAATTGGGTCATCCCCAAACATGGTATAAAAAGGTACGTATGAATGCCACGTGATCTGTTTTACATTGCCTTCATAAATATCAGTAAGTTTTTGGTCTAAAGTGCGATCAAAATAACGTAGTTCAAGCTGCTGAATATTAACAAACTCAAACAAGTTTATAATGTCTTCATAATCATTGGTGTAAATAAAAGAAGCGTCTGTATCAATAACCATAAGCTCCCCTCTAAAATAACCAATCGCAGAGTCCCAAATTTCTGAAATTTGATGTTCAGAAAGTGTTTCTGTTTCCAAGCGTAGTATACTTGCAATAGCTTCACCTTGTGTTTTTTGTAATGCTGATGGCTCAACAATAGAAGGATGGGGATCCACTTGAAACATAATGTAAAAAGAATGAGCCTTGGCAAATGATGCTTGGGTAATGGCTGGTTGAATAACATGGTAGATGGTTGCTCCATCTTGCAAGCTTTGTTCATTGTATAGCTCAATTAAATTAGCACATGTCTTGCGTAAATCTTTAAAACTATTTTTAAAAGGAATTTTATAGGTTAAAGAAAGGCCACCAAAATTATGTATTTTGGTACTTAAAAGAGTATTTTTTTTCTTTTTGTTTTTAAGTTCAATAGTAAGTGGCACATGGTATTCTTTAAAATATTTAGGTATTTTTTGATCAATAACGCTGACGTTTTCCATTTTTTGTATTGCAGATATATTAATATCATCACCTATATCAAAGGCGTGAAAAATATATATGTTTCCTGAAAATATGCCTTCATCAAGACTTAATATATTTTTTTTGCTTTCCATGAATGCTTCCTTTAATTTTTTGTAAGCAATGCAATAAAGGCTTCTTGTGGTACTTCTACATTACCCACTTGGCGCATCTTCTTTTTGCCCTCTTTTTGTTTTTCTAATAGTTTTCTTTTACGTGAAATATCGCCCCCGTAACATTTTGCCGTTACATCTTTGCGCAGCGGTGCTACCCGTTCTTTTGCGATAATTTTTGCACCAATCGCTGCTTGAATAACAACTTCAAAAAGTTGTCGTGGTATTTTATCTTTTAATTTTTCGGTTAACTGTCTACCGATATAATATGCTTTATCTTCATGAACAATAACAGAAAGCGCGTCTACTGGTTTACCATTTAATAAAATATCCATTTTAACGACATCAGAAGGTTGGTAGCCGGCTTCTTCATAATCAAAACTTGCGTACCCCGAGCTAATTGATTTTAGTTGGTCGTAAAAATCGGTTGCAACTTCGTTCAATGGTAGTTTATATTTTAACATTACTCGTTGATCATCAATAAAGTTCATGTCTTTTTGTTCACCCCGTTTTTCTTGGCATAAGTTTAAAATGCCGCCAAGATATGTTTGCGGTACAATAATGGTTACATCGATTATTGGTTCAAAAATAATATCTATTTTTTGCGGATCTGGAAACTCTGCAGGGCTTTCTATGGAAATAGTTTCACCATTTGCAAGTTGTACTTTGTATAAAACACTTGGGGCTGTTGGAATAACCGTTAATCCATATTCTTGTTCAAGTCGTTGTCTGAAAACATCCATATGCAAAAGTCCTAAAAAGCCGCATCTAAAACCAAGTCCAAGAGCTACCGATGTTTTCTTTTCAACCGTAACACTTGCATCGTTTAGAGTAAGTTTTTCTATTGCTTCTTGTAGTTGATCAAATTCGTTAGCTTCAACAGGATACAGACCAGCAAAAACTACAGGCTTTGCCGGTTTAAAGCCAGGAAATGGCGTGACTTTCTTTTTAGTATGAAAAATAGTGTCTCCAACTCGTGCTTCACGCACTGATTTCATACCCGTGATAATGTAACCAACTTGTCCTGCGTACAGCTCATTTGTTGGTGTAGGTTCTGGGTACATTAAGCCAAGCTCTAACACTTCGTACTCAACATCTGCCTGCGCCAAAGAAATAAAATCACCTTTTTTAAGACTTCCATCATGTAGTGCAAGCAAACAAATAACGCCACGGTACTCATCAAACCAAGAATCAAATAATAATGCTTTGAGCGGATTTTGTACAGATCCTTTAGGATGGGGAATGCGTTCTATAATAGCCTGTAAAATATCTTCAATACCAATGCCTGATTTTGCAGATGCTTTTACTGATTCTGACGGTTGGAAATCAAACAGCTTTTCAAGTTGATGTTCAATTCGTTCTACATCAGCTGTGGGAAGGTCTATTTTATTAATAACTGGTACAATATGTAAATCTTGCTCAAATGCTAAATAAAAGTTTGCAAGCGTTTGCGCTTCAACACCTTGCGATGCGTCAACCAACAATAATGCTCCTTGGCATGCATATAAAGATCGAGAGACTTCATAATTAAAATCTACATGTCCAGGAGTGTCAATAAGATTTAAAAGATAGGTTGTGCCGTTGCAGGTGTAAAACATCGACGCTGTCTGTGCTTTAACGGTTATGCCCCGTTCCCGTTCTACTTGTAGTTTGTCAAGAAATTGTTCTTTTTTGTCTCTGTTGGTAATGGTGCCTGTCTTTTCTAAAAGTCTGTCTGCAAGAGTTGATTTGCCATGATCGATATGCGCAATAATAGAAAAATTGCGTATTTTGTCGGGTGAAAAGTCTATTAATTTTTTATTTTTAATGTCCATAATGATCTATCAAACGAAGGTGAATGGTAATTACTATGTTCTTAGGATAAAAGAAATGTAGTTTTTGTAAAATCAAATAAAAATCCTTGTTTTTTATGTGTAGGTTTATTCCATTATACAGTTAAGCTGTTTTCTAAATATGTTGCATAAGCATTTTTTATTTCTTGACTTTTATTATTTCCTTGCTTTAATAAAAAGTATTATTTTAAAAAATAAAGTATTTAAAATAATACTTTTTATTATTTTTTTTCAAATTGTTTTTAAATTTATTAGGATTTTATATGGCTCATGATACGATGTTTTGTTTAAAAGTATTTTTTTTCAGCAATGTTTATTTTTTGGCAATACAAGCTTCATATGGTACTTTATTGCGCTTACATCCTGTTACCTGTACATTGCCTACATATATGGTGAGCCATTTAAAAGAACAAACTGTTAAAAAGTACACTAATAATTCTGGTGCTTGGCAGGAATTACTAGAGCAAACAAAAAACAGGCTGTGTAGAAATTTGGAAGATGCGCATTCTAATGTAGGGGTTTTGTATAATGAACACTCAAGAGACGCTAAAAACATACTAAACGTTGATAGTAAAAAAGCATATGGTGCATTTATAGAAGCTCAATTACAACAAAAACTTTTTAATCTTGGTATAACCAATAACAATACTTTTCTTGCTCGATTAGCATTAGACACGCAATCTTATATGACAGAGAAAAATGCTTTAAATATTATTTTTTCAAAAGATTTTTCAGATGATCAATGTAAGTATTTGTCTGGTCTATTATACGCTATATTGGAAGCATCTTCATTGGAAAAAATACCAAAAATATATCAGATAACTACAGCAAAAACAGATCCGTTAGAAATGCCTGGTGCAACTACACCAAGTTTAAAGCATCCAAATAATGCTTATGATATCTTGCTTTCGCAGTCATTAGATATTAATGAATTAACAGCAATTTTTGTGCATGAAGTGGGTCATTTGCTTGATTTACATCCTCATTTGTTGCGTACTGCACATCAAGTATGGAATGAGCAAAGATCTATTTTAGGGATTCTTTGGAATCATAAAAAATTTGATAGGCTGCATAATAGCTTGAAACAAGTTTGTGAAATGATCGCTGACACTAAAGTTATATTGTCTTTACATGATACTCAAAAAGCATTAGATATTGCTTCATGTATGATAGAGGCGTATTTAATAAGGCTTTTGTGTGAAAAAATTAAACATGAAGAGTCTGGTGATTCTTATAATGCAACTAATGTATTTACAAATGATGACAAAGATACTCATCCTACTTGGGGATTGCGCATAGCATATATGTTAAAGTTATTTGACCTTTTGAAAGCTGAATATAATAGTAAAATGCCCAATGCAGTCCCATTAACTTCAGCTGCTTTTGTTAATAACGTTATGGTCGAGCCTGTCAAAAATGTTCTTTATAAAAAATCGCAAGAGTATAGCCCAGAACATGTTTGGAAAGACTATATAGCAAATGGGCTAGCGGGTATTGATAGTATTTTACAAGATGCTTTGTCTGTCCCAGGTATAGAATGTGTATTACAATTTGTGCTTAGAGATTTTTTTGATTATACTGTTAAAAACAAAGATTCTGTGTTTTTACAATCTAAAAATTTTATGCAATGGTTAGATAAGCAGCGTGCTGATGAGGCAATCGATTTCAACAATATGCATTTGTTAGAAGGTTATTATTACAGTTTGGATTCTTATTTAAATGAATTGATTATTAATATTCCAGGTGATAGTGATGATCGAGAAAAACGGCGTTGCTTTGTCAAGCAATTTAATGAACAGTGCAAACAGCATTTGTTATCAGTTTTAAATAAAAAATGTGCAGTATAAAGTAGTTTTTGTGGAGGTTATATGATTTTGAGCAAAGAGAATTTATTATTTTGGGTATTATCATCATGTAGCACGGTTAATATGATGGCTCCTTTTAAGCCGATCAGGAGTTTGCCTCGTGTTTATTCAGTAAATTCTTATTATTGTCAAAGGCAATATAGTGGCTCTAATAATACATGGCAAAAATGGAAAAAGCTTTTAAGACCTGAACTGCCTATGTTGAAACAGCTTCCTAAAATAGATATAAAGCAGTCTTGTGTCCCTTTTTCTAGTGATATTGCTATTGTTAATAATGTTGAAGATGCATTAGAGCGAGCTAAGCTGCACTCTAACAAAACGTTAGAAGAGTTAATAAAGCAGAATAATGATAAAAGCGTGCCGTATCAAAAAGCCGATAAATAAAATAAGAAAAAGATAATCCACTGGGTAAACCAGTGCGACTAGAAAAGCTTTGAGCGGTGCACAAGTGAAGTAAAAAAAGATAAAATGCTCCAAGGTGAACTTGATTGGTCAAGAAAACACCGAAGGAGCATTTTAATGTATAATAGTCTGGCTCATTCTAAATGGGATTGCAAATATTATATAGTATTTATACCAAAAAGAAGAAAGCATCTATTATATAAAGAACTGAGGAAAGAATTGTGAGAAATATTTCATGAGTTGGTAAGGCAAAAAGAATGCAGAATAATAGAAGGGCATTTAAAGACAGATCATGTGCATATTTGTATAGCGATACTACCGAAATATGCTGTAGCATTGTTAGTAGGATTTTTAAAAGGAAAAAGTGCGATAGAAATAGCAAGGATACAAGGTAAAAGCAGGAATTTTTCTGGTGAAAATTTTTGGGCGAGAGGCTAAGCAGTTTCGACAGTAGGATATGAGCTTGAAGCAGTACAAAAATATATACGTGAACAACAAGAGTCTGATGAGTACGGTAGGTTTTAAAATCCATTAAGCGTCTTTGAGACGCTTGGGCCCATCAAGCCACCGCCTTTGGTGGTGGTGTTATGACTAAAATATACGTAAGATTCTGACCAAGAACGGCTGGATGAACTGAATATGGTATCCAAAAATCATAATGATAGTCGCAGAAAGCAAGAAGAATAAGTTTTTTTTAGCGGGGAAAAATAATGTTGATTTTTTCCCGCTATTTTTTTTTAATAATGCGTTCATTTTAAGAATATTATGATTAAGATTTTTTAAACTTTTTTCTGTTATTTGTGGATATGTTTTGACTTCCTGTATAACAGGGTATTCGCTTTTTAATGGATTATAGCTTGGTTTATGATTGTGTGCATCTCTTTTTGCAGGAAAATCTTGTTGATCAAATCTATTTATTGGATCATTGTTGCTTGGATTTTTTATCGTGTCTGTATTAATTAATTGATATTGATTTATGATGATAGTTAGCTGATCATCGGATAATGGTATTTCTGTCGTAATTCCGCTGTACATAGACTCATGTTCTAATGCTTTTGTTAAATCATTTGATTCTTCTTTTAATTGTAGGCGATAGTTTTGTTGTGTTACAGGCAAAAAGGCTTTAGTCTTTGGAAAATATAAAATGTAATTATTGGTAGATATGTTTATAATATAAAAAAAAGTGCTATACAGTTTTTCAATATTTGTAGTATAACATCTAACAAGAAACTGTTTGCAAGGTACTAAATTTTTGGGTTCAGGGCATTTTTCGTTCCTAGATATATTGATTGTTTCTTGTTTAATTATATCGTCTAAAAAATCCCTGAGATTATATTTATTTATTATAATTGTAGAAACAAAAAATTCTTTTTTATTTCTACAAAACAATGTATTTAACTCATGGAATGTACTTTTTAGAAACGCGTAATATATATATAGTATAGTATTTTCTTTGTTCAATAATGGTATTTGATTTATAAATCCAACGATATCCAGATCGCGACACCTGTATACAGTTCTGAAAGTATATAAGTTAATATTGCAATCATCTATTGATAAATTATTTGTTTTATTATCATTTTTAATAAAAGTTTTTTTTAAATTAATATTCATTAATGTAAAAAAACATAATATGTTGGATCGCAAAAAATATTATCTTCTGGTAGATAAATATCTTCATCTATATTTGTGTTATAGGGGATGTTTAGTTCATTTATAAGACATTGTTTATAAATGTCAAAATCTAAATACGCAAGGCTGGTAAATAAAATGCTAAAAAGATTTTTTCTTGGATGATTAGAAGAAGCAGTATTCATTTCACTAAAAAAGAGTGATCGTTCTTCTTCAATAAAAATGTTGCATATAGTTTTTAAACATTCTATTGTAATCGAATTGTTTTTCTTTTCAAAAAAAGGCATATTATGGTAATAATCTATCATCGTATTTATGTGTATGTAAGTATTATAATCAAATGATTTTAGATTATCTAGGGTTAACGTATCGTTAATTTTTGATATGCGATTTAAAACAGCTTTATATACTTTTGGTATGTTGTCTACGTAATCAAAACAATATTTTATACCACTATCAAGCATTTTTTTTAAGTTTAATGTATGTTGAGTGTTTCGATTAAAATCAGTAAAAAGTTCTGTTGTTTTAGTATAAGAATCAAACGTAAACTCTGGACAAAAAAGGAAATTGATTAAAAAATACTTTTCTAAATAAAAATCGGCTAGTTCATAATAATACTTCTCAAATATTGTGTAAAAATGTTTGCATGTTAGGGCTAATGAAGGGGCGTGGATAATGTATTGTTTTGTATTATCAAAACAGTATTGTTTAAATTGATTGGCGAAAATTGCACAGTTTTCTGTGTAATTATGTTTAAAAATATATCTTAGAATAATTTCTTCAGGTATTTGTTCAATAACACATGTTTGACTAAGATGCGTAATGCCATAAATAATACTATAAAAAAATATTTTTTTTATATGCATGATGTTGTATTTTGCTATAAGATCGGGCTCTTTTTTTTAGCGGGTTTGTGCATTATCAATACAAACCCGCTAATCAATTGTTAATTTACTATATTATTTTTTGGCTTCCATTTTTTTAAAACCTCTTTTAAAAGAAGTTCTTTAGCATTAATGGTTTTTGTATTTTGAAGTGTTGATGATATGGTGTGCATACTAGTCCGTATCGTTTCGGCATCGCACATCGCTCCATCAATATGATCAATAGTGTCCATTAACTGCTTTTGAGATGCGGTTTTTTCTAATGACTCAGAAACTGCGTCATGTAGCAAGAGTTCTAGAAGATTAAAAAAATCTGCCACATTACCTTGCAGCTTATTAATAAGGGCATCATTGGTAAAGTTAGTATTATTAGTTTTTTCCAATTCAACTAGCAATCCCGTTTTTAATGACTTATCTATAATCTTTTTAAAACGGTCTTTCTCATGCGTCATAATCCAATTCAATAATAAAAGAATCTCGTACGATACGGTAAGTTGGGTGTTTTCTGTATTCGTTTTATTCATAACGTATCCTTTACTCTATTAGGTTGAACAGCTAATACATGGTGTACCATCTTATGAATGTTTGTGCATATACTTTTAAAAAAAATAGTACTTTTCACTCTTCATAATCGATTTCCCATGTATCAGGTTCATCTTGCTTTTGGTGTGTATCGTTAGGCTGTTTAATAAGATTACTGTCTTTTAAAGCATTAGTTTTTAAAAGACTTATTTTTTTTGCAGATTTATGAGCTATAGTTTCTGCCAATATTCTCTCTTTGTCAAGATCGTCTTTGGTTGATTCAAATAGTTTGTTCATTTCGTCTTGCATTTTTTTAAGCTGTTTTTTTAGTTTTAAGATCATTTCAACACCTGCAAGATTTATACCCAACTCGTGTGTGAGGTAAATTACCTCTTCAAGTCGATCTACATCTTCTTCAGAAAATAGCCTTGTATTGCCAGAAGATCTTTTTGGATTAATAAGACCCTCTCGCTCATAAAGGCGTACTGTTTGTTGATGAACAGAAAACATTTTAGCAACAGCTGATATTGAAAAATAGCCTTTTTTACGATTTAATTTCATTTGATTCCTGCTTTATATACTGATTATGGTAAAAAATACAAAGCTTTATAATTCTATCATGTTTTTTGAAAAATAAGCATATATTTCTTTAAAAAATACAAAATAGGTATCTCTAGCCTTAACTATTGTATTTTCTTTATGTTCGATGATACAGTGCTATTAGTCGATACTTATCTTCAATTGGAGTTACCACATGTACATATTTTTAATTTTTATTTGGAAATTGTTTTTTAGTTTTTTTATTATGCTGCATACGCCAATTGCTGTACACGCTCTTACAGAAAGTGCTGTTAGAAAATCAGATATTATAAAAAATGAATTGGCTGTTTTGTTAGCCCAAAATACGGCAGTAATGACCCCAGAACAATATACTGTTTGGAAGAAAAAGGTAGATGACGGATTGGCATATTTAAAGAAAACCTTTCCCTTAATTACGCAAAATTATGAACAAACGGTAGAGTTAAAAGCAGAAACGTATCGTGTTGCTCATAATCTTGCGCAAGAACTGTCAAATAACAACACAATTGATATAACTAAAGAGAGCTTAAGTACTGCGACTAGCATGCAAATGGAAGCTAAAGAAAATAAGGAACTTGTTGCTTTTAATAATCAGTTGGCTAAAATAACAGCTTTCCCTGATCAAATTAAAAAAGAGTTAGCTCAGTTCAAAGTAACTATAGATGCTTTACCGTTATTTTATGCTAACTTGCAAGAAGTTGATACAGTTGAAGATCTGTTTGTGGAGCTTTTGGCAGCGGGGTTAATAACACCGGAAATTAAAAAAAAGTTTTATGAGCAAAAAGAAACTATTATCCAAAGTATAAGCAATGCAATCGCTCAAGTTACGCATGCGGTGCTTTTGTTTTCATTGAACGATGCTAGTGGATTAAAAGCGCAAGTTGCATGGCTTGGGAAAGTAGCTGAATTAGATACATTTGCGACATTTTCTTCAGGCCCATGGGCAGAAATGGATAATTATATAGCGCTTTTTCTTTCGCTTAATGATCTATTGATAACAGGTGTTTGGCAAGAGGATGATGTATTAATAAAAGCGCTGCCCAATGTAGAAAAAGCAACCGTTACTTCTATTAAAACAACGTTGAATGCACTAGTAAATAATACACAAAAAAACGGTTTGCCAGCTGGTTTGTATGATCGACTAGTGTTTCATGTAAAAAAAATTCTTGATACTATTGCTCGTATACTTGAAGATGCATCTTTGACAAGCACAGATTATGATTTTATACATGCAAAATGTGATACCCTTACTGATTATGTAGCGTGCATGCTTGAGTGTGAAACAGTCTTATTAAAGCATTATAATAAAAAAGAAATTGAGCTTGAATCTGTTGATTTGCATGGTGCGGAAAGCCTTATTACTTTGCTGAATAGTATTAAAAAAAGAATAAACGATCATATACAAGCTGGTGATACGCGTAAACAAAGTGAGCTAGATAATTTATTGCTAACTTTTGAGGCAGCATCGCTTGCTATTCATAAAGTTATAAGTTCGTTTGTCAATCCTTTGCAGGATACTATTCCTAATATTGGTGCCTTATATGACCAAGTGCAAAAAACGTATGATAAGTACCTTAATTTAGTTGAAAGTAAAAAAATAGGTACCAGTCAGCAAGATATATTTTTAAAAGAGTATAACAGTACGCTTAAAGATCTTGATACGCAGACAGTACAGTTTATTAATAAGATTCTTGCATACATCATGCAAAAAGAAAATCTTCCAGAAATAAACAACTGGTTAAAAGCAACGGTTGCTTCATATGCAAAAGGGGTCAAAAAAATGAACACCTTGGTGGCAGATGATGCAACCAAATGTAAACTGTATGGTGATTTAATAAAAGTATTGACCGATCTTTTTATAAAAGGAGTTGGGTTAAAAGGGCAGGCTATTAGTTTTAAGGATATTGTAAAACGGGGTCTTGTAGATGCAAAAATTATGAACGAATGCGAATCTGGTATTAATATGCTGTTTAATACGGCTAAAGATGGCAATGGAGTTGTTAAAGGATTGGTTAGCAGAGCGATTGAAGCGATCGATAGTTTGTTGTTATTGGCTCAAGAATATATGAGTTCGCTTGATGTATTATTAGTCAAGGCGTACCAAGCCCAGATTGCTCCACTTGTGCAACTTCTTGCAAGTCTTTTTGCTATGGAAAATGTGTTAGTTGAGCCAGAGCTGCAGAAATTTGTTAAAAAACAAGTACCTAACCCTTTTTCAAGTAGTGATATTCTTGTAGAGGCGCAAGCACTTATTAACACTGCGGATGCACAGCGGTTTGCATTAGCGCTAAACAGTTCTTCTGCAAATTCGGTTCAAACGGTTCCGTCTTTTGCTCAGGATAACTTGCTTCTTCTTGAAAGCATAGAAAATGACGTGGTGAGTAAGCTTGCTGCATTAAAGTTGCCTGACAGTATTCCTTCGTTTGCTAAAGAATATAATCATCTTCGTGAAGCGGAGTTACTTTATCAGGATATGAAAAAAGATTTTAGTATAAAAGAAAAAGATGAGTATAAAAATAAGTCAGTCCATGCTGCTCAGTCTATTGATATTGCTGTTGTGCAAGTGGCTTTTAAAGCCCTTGAATATATTATGCAAAAAGGTGGGTTATTAGAAAAACAGCTTGCATACATTGCTAATCTATATATTAATTTTACCAAAGGGCAAAAAGGTCTGCTTGCTATTGCCAACACGCAAGAGTTTAAAACAATACTTGCGCAAGCGCAAAGTATAAAAAGCATTTGCGATGCGGCTTTATTACCTTTAAAAAATATACATCCGATTACGTTGCAATTTGATATGGTTAAAAAAAGCAGTGCTCAATTAATTGCTTTGCTTAATACTATATATGATAGTTCATTAGACATTAAAAAAAATAATGCACCTGTTGGTTTGTTAAATAAGCTTGTAGCAACCTGGCTTAAGTTTTTTGAAGAATGGCAAAAGTCAGTCCAAAAATTGACCGTTGCACAAGTTCAAAAAGAGCAGCTTCAATTAAAGCCTGCATTAGATTTGTTAATTTGCTACAAAGATATAGCAATGATATTGCAAACTATTGCTACCACTATGCCAATCGTGCATCCGGACATGCCTGTTACTTTTGTTGACGCAGTGCAAAAAATAGTAGACCCAGCGCAAGCTCAATCATTGGTTATTTCTTCTATTGATACAAGTACTATGCAGGCGAAGCAGGAGGCTCAAAATAATAAACCATTAGAATCAGCGCCAGTTACAGTTGACACTGTGTCAACTGTTGAGCAACCAAAAGAAAAAAAACAAAATAGTGCTAAAATAGATGTAAAAAAAGATTCGCCTGCACAGGTTGCTTTAGCATATTTTGCAAAAGTAAAAGCTGATTTTATACAAAATGTGGCAAAAATAGATTTTGCAAAACTGGTAATACCAAGTATACAGGGTCTATTTACCTCTATAGAAAAAGGTAAAGACGCGTTTGAGTTTGATAGTGCTTTGGCTACAGTCAGCTCTGATGAAAATACACAAGTAGAAAAGGCATATCAAGAGCTTTTATTATTTGGGTTTCAGCAGGCGTTTAGTATTGGCAAAACGGTACTTGAAAAAAGTAATGCTGAACTGAAAAGCATTATAAAAGATCTTGCAAAAGTATTAAAAACGTATGCAGATGATCCAAAAAAGGTTGCAGGTATTAAAAAAGATGTTGCATTAAAAAATAGTATT
This sequence comes from Candidatus Babelota bacterium, assembly GCA_003963225.1. Lineage (GTDB taxonomy): Bacteria > Babelota > Babeliae > Babelales > Vermiphilaceae > AWTP1-30. Next base: position 47,056 of record RXKB01000004.1, on the reverse strand, counting down.
ACTCGCATACAAGCTATTAATAGTTTGTGGACTTTGTCTTTGTATCAGTTAACAGAATTAAAAAATAGATCTGTTGAAGGGACTATTAATACGTTAGATGCTTTTTTGCAGCAGCTTAATCTTTTAATAGATAATACCGTAAAAGATAATGCGTATGTTGGGTTATTAAATGAGCTTATTGACCAGTGGCAGTCGTTGTTTAATGTTCTATTAGGCCACATGAAAACCTTGCCAGTTGATAAAGTTATACTGTTTCAACAAGAGATTTTGTTTTTACAAGACGTATGCACTGTTATTGACAAAAGCATTGCTAAAATAAACGCTATTATTGATGGCAAGCGCATAATTGTTAAAAAAGGAACAGTTGCTGCTGCGTTTGCAGATGTGTTACAAAAGATTACCAAAAAAGAAAATGCCGCTCAGTATGCAAAAGGATCTACGTTGCAAGCAGACAGTGATGTTCAAAAAGCATTAATTTCTTTGAGCGATGCAATGAGTAAAAAGAAATAGCTTTATTTTAAATTGGTTCTGCATCAATTATTTTTTCTTTTGCTTGATTCATTTACTGTATAGTCAAACCTCTTAATAAATTACGCTTTGGCTTTGCTTTCGGGTATTACAACGATATTGCTATTTTTATTAAAATATTTCATAAAAGCATCCCATTCTTCTTTTGTTGGTTTTTGGTATTGGTCGCCAAAGTCAGATAGGCGTGGTCTTCGTTTAACAGATTCTATAGGAGGAGTTTGCTTGGAAGAGCAACTTGTTGAGCTTTGAATTTGAGGTTGAGTTTTTTTTGTGTTAATTTGTCTATGAATTATGTTTTTTTGAGCTACATGGGCTGCATAGATTGTTGCTCCACAAAGTAATGTATACAAAGGTCCAAAAAGTAATGTATACAAAGGTCCAACTAGTGAAGATTGTTGTATTCCTGAAAGCCCGCCAAAAAGCAGTTTGTATGGGATGTATATAATACTTTTTGGATGTAGTCCCATTATGCTGGTTTGTAATACTAATAAAAAAGTTAATGTGCTGGTTATAAATAGTTTTTTCATATAATTACTTTCAATGAACTGGTTAATATACTAATTATTATTGTCTTTCCATAATGATAAACATCTGTTATGTTCTGCAAGAGATCTTTTCTCTTTAGTTGTTTTTAAGCAATTAATAGCTTTGCTGTACATCTTATTTATTTCATACGCTGTTGTTTTTGTATTTTTGTAATGCTCACGTATAGTTTTTTGTGGTGCACTATTTTGTATAGCATATAACTTTTTTTTAATTTCATAGTGAAATTCTATATAAGCATTATACATGCTTTTTTTTTCTTCTTCTGTATGTAATTTAGGATTATAAATATCTAGCTGAGTATCTAGCTCTCTTGATATTTTATTGCTTTTTTTGATTGTTTTGAGCAATAGATGATTTTTTATTTTTTGTATGGCTATTTCATAAAAAGGCGCTGCTATGATTAATCCACATAATTTATTAAAAATTTTTTTGTAACTAAAAAATTTTGCAAAATTACATTGCGCTGTATTTGTAATATGAATAAAAAACAAAAAACTTAAATGATATAATATTTTTTTCATATAATTTTTACTTTATAAGGTTAATTAATTTCTTCATTTGCAGATGGGTCGTTTTTCTTATTAGACAATATGTCGTCTAATGTTTCACAAGTTTCTTCTACTTTATTTTTTATGGTTTCTATGTTATTTTTTATATCATCAACTTTTTTTGGTTTTTTGCTAATTTCTTGTAATTTTTTACGTATTAATCTACTTATTTTCGTTATAAAAACAGTATTAAAACAAAGTTGTGTTCCATTTGTGCATTGTACATTTGCTGAAAATAGTAGTAATAATAATAAATACATTTGCTGTGGGTGCATGAGATAAAAATTCCTTGAGATTATTTTTTATGTGTTTACTGTTTTAACAAATGCAGCAAAAAACTGTGAACCTTCTTTTAGTATAGGTCTTTTACCTACATTGTTAAAATCAACATAAAACATGCCATACCGTTTTTCACCTAATTTTTTTGATCCCCATTCATAATTGTCAAACGCAGCCCAAGGGGTATATCCAATTAAAGGAATCTGCTCTTCAAGAAGTTTGCTCACCACAAATAATGTTTTTTTAAAAAAATCTTCTCTTTGTGCGTTTGAGTGCGCAGCGATTCCATTTTCTGTTATCCAAATAGGAATGCTGCCTCTACAAAGCTTGCATTTGCGCGCGTACTTATTTAAGCGGTTATTGATTTCGTGCGTTGCTCGGTAAAGTCCTTGTGGATAGTATCTATAATTTGGATTTTCTGTTGTTAATTGTTCATCTTGGTCTTGTACCACAGACATTAAAAATCTTTTTTGGTTTGCGTACGTATTAACTCCTATCCAATCAAGAGTGAATGGAGCTATTGGATCTTTATACATTACATTAACCATCCCTGGAATATATGTTTTAAACACGCCATGATTAAAAAAACCATAAAAACCTTCGTTTTGTAATAGATTTCCTATGCAGCAAAGGGCCCAAGTTGTAGGTGCGCATAAGAAATGCATTATGGTATCATATGCTATATCAAGAAAGATAATATTTTTTTGAATGCCTATTTGTGGGCAAGGAAAATAAGTGTCTGGGTAAGTTTTTACAAGCTCTTGCCATTTGCTTGTCGAAGGATCAATTCTATTACGAACCCCTTTTATAGCTTTGTATATTTCTACGTGTGCTTTAAGCATATTGGACATAACTTCAGCTGTCATTTGCATGCTTTTTTTTGTGCCCGGTGCTCCATCCAAGGTAAAATACCCTTTAAAAGCATATCCTTCTATAGCATTGAATGTTGACCAAAAAGTTACTTCATCAGCTAAAGCTGCATATATTTGTAATGCAAAATTAACAAAATACTGTATGTTTTCTTCTCTTTCAAAGCCACCAAGATCTTCAAACCAGGTTGGCACTGTATAATGATGAAGCACAACTAGCGGTTCGATATTATATTCTTTTAGCGTAAGGATGATTTTTTTATATTTTTTTAGGGCTTTATAATTAAAAGTATCAGCTGATTCTTGGATTCGTTCCCATGAAATCGAAAGGCGAAAACTGTTAATGCCACATTCTTCTTTCATTTGCTTGATCATTTCTTTATAGTTTTGCCAAAAATTGCACGCTTGGCCTGGCAATGCATGGTCTTTTTTGAGTGCAAATCGGTGCCAAGAAGACTCTTGGCCAATCCCTCCTTCAAACTGATAGGCTGAAGAAGAAAGGCCTAGGTAAAAAGGTTGCTTTTTTTGAGATAGAAAAATATTGCCTTCTAAGTTTTTTTTAAAAAAATTTGCTAGCTCGATGGCAGATTGAGGCATTTGTTGTGCAAATAGGGTTTGCCAATTCAGCTCGTATTCTTTCTGAAATCTAATATTGCTGTGCTCTATTAGTGAAAATAGGCTATTTTTTTTGGGCAATATTTCTGTTGCGGACAGCAGTGCAATTGCAAAAACAAAATAAAAATTATTTTTAAAAATATTCATAATCAGGCTTTTTCGTTAGTATGTGTATTTTTATAAAATAATATCACTTTTTTTAAAAAAGTCTATTTGATAATGCTTATTATTCAGGAAGCTCTTTTTTGATGCTTGCTATAAGATTTTCGGTGGGTTTATTAAGAGGTATTGCTTTTTGTATCAAAGACCTATAGAGATTTTTATAGTAAGTATGTTTTGCTTGTGCAGTGTGAAATGGATTTAAGCTTATGGGCGTGCTGAGTATTTTAGGAAAATGGCTTTTGTTTGTGCACCAGCCATCTGGCTTAGCAACATAACCTGCGGTTTTGGTTCTTGCATGAAAGGCTTCACCTTTTGAAAAAAAAGAAGGTATTGCAGCTAAAGGCGGCACAAAGAAAGGGTTTTTGTGGTCAATAGTGTCTTTTTTATTAATTGGAAGTGTGTATGCATATGGTTTTGTTTCTTTGCAAAGTATTTTTGCACTGCATGCTCCATGATCGGTACAATAAGCGCTTAAAAAACCGGCACCAAAAGAAAGGGAAATATGTTTTGGAAGTCCAGGTTTTTCGTTTTTTGTATGATTTAATGCATAGTTTGCTTCTTTATTAAAATCTTTTTGATTTAATGGGCCACTGCGGTACAATAAAAATGTCTCTGGATGATGTTTATGATAATGGTATTCTTGTTTAATTGCATTAAGAATTTCTTCTTTTAATTCTTTAATCTCAATAGGTAGTTGGTTGATAATATGTTCTGCAAGATTAATCCAATATGCTTCTTTGGGTTGCGTTTCTTGGTAAGGGTGTTGGTGCAAAAATAATAAAATGGCCTCATTTACTTGTTTGTGAAGAGTGATGTTGTCTGCGTCTTGATTGATTGTTAATAATTCTTTAAGGTCGCTATTGTCAAGGTCGCCCGTATAACCTTTATATTTGGTATAATTGTTTTCGTATTCATGTATTATAAAAAGTTCGTATAATGTTTTTGGTATCCAAAGAGCTTCGATTTCACTGTTTTCTTGATCTAAAGCATCTTGTAGCGCTTTGGTTTGGCATATGGTGGGATTGTACTGCGTATTGTAATGGGGAGCAGTGGGAAATTCATGGTTCAATGATAAGTTATAAGCTTTTTGATGTATATCAAAGGCAAGCGGTTGTTTTGTATGTTTGTGAGCGAATATATGGATATTGTTTTTGCTAACTTTATGCACAGGTAGAAGCTTTTTGTTTTTTGCATAGGTTAACCCAGTAGGGGTTTTGAGAGTTTTTATTTTGAAAAGCCCCATTGGATAGGTTTTTTGCGTAGTAAAAAGGGATAAAATTGCCAATAATAAGCATTTATTTGCATATTGCTTCATAAATTTAACCTCTCATTTTATTGTTTAGTATATATAAAAATTTCAATTTGTCAATTTATATAGATAGATATATATTTCTTTCAGTTTATATCTATTTCTATTTATTACGGTAAAAAGGCCTATTGAATAGGATTGCTGTGATAAATAATGCTTTGCAAAAATTTTAATTTTAAATTAGAAATTTGATTTTTTATTTAAAAATTATAATTTTATATTATGTAAAATATAGTCTGTGTTAATATTGGGAATTTATAATGAAGAGCAAAAAAATAGTCTTCTTTCTTTTGTTGATAGGTAGTTTGCTATCTAAAAATATAGTCAGCCAGGAGCCTTTGGTTAAAAACAAGCGTAGTTCTATAAAAGAAGGTGTTTGGAAAAGAAAACCTGGTCGGCCGAAAAAAAATACACCAATAGTATATTGTTTTAAACCGTTCATGGCAGCAGTTAGCAAACCTAATAGTCTAATGGTAGTTCCTGGAAGTACTCTTATGATTAATTCTGGGTCTAAGGAGTTGATAGTACCCAAAATAAAAGAATTAACATTTGTGCAAAATAGTTTTTTAAAAAGTAATACTTCTTTAATGGGTGTTGTATCAAGAAATTGGCCAAGAATATGTTCTTTATGTCGGAAAAATATTGTAGGTGCAGTATTAGGCATTATTGGTGGAAGTGTTGTTGGTACCGTTGCTGATCCAGAGCAAAGAGAGCGGGTAAAAAATCTAACTGCGGATGCTTATAAAAACGTAAAAGATTGTTTTAAACCGGTCGGTTCAGAAAATGAACAACTTCCTAATATAACAATAGACAATGCAGATGTAACACAGTCAAAAGGCACAACGTCAAAAAAAATAGCATCTCAAGAAACAGAAAAAATAAATGTAAATGAAGCTATATTGAATCAAGAAAAAAATAATTCTAAAAGAAGCCTACTTAATTTGACTGCAAATTATAAAAATCAGCCCTCTTTATTAAGTCAGCAAAATAAAGATGTAAGTCCAGTAGCATTTTTTGCTTTAGGAGCGGCAGGTTTAGTTTGTGTAGCTGGTATTGGGTATGGATTGTATACAGCGTATCACAAAATAAAAAAAATTTATTTTAATAATTAAGAATAATAAAAGAATTAATAAAAACTTTTAATAATTTAAAATTATTATATAATTTTCTTATATGATAATTTTAAAAATCTAGGTGGTTACAAATACAATGATAGATAAAAAAAGTTTTGTGCATACTATTTTAATAAAAATAATACTTTTTTGTGGCAACGGGTTTTTGTATGCCTTGCCAGATAAACATGATTCAATGCCAATTGGTAATGAATTTTTACCTAATCTTGATTCTGAACAGTTCAATAGCTTGACTGAGCGAATGAATGGTAATCAAAAAATGCAAGATCTAGAAAGCGATACTAATGATCTTTATTTAGAGAAAAAATTACATACAACAGATGAAAAATTTATTTCTTCTGGAACAAATGAACTTCATTCAGATAATTTGAGTAATTCGATTAATACGAAAAGAGATATAAACGTAGAAATCATATATAACAATATTAAAGATAACATGGACAGAGAGTTAGATCAGTATGCATGCGAATCTGATGCTATAATTAGTCAAGGTAAAGAAAATGCTGATAAAATACCTGCAGAAATGGTGCATGCGAAACGTATAATTAAAAATGCGGCAGGTCATCTTGTTAAAGGTGTTAAAGAGGTTAAAGTTTTTTTAGAGACGCCTGAGGCAAGGAATTTTTTTAATAAAGCTTTAAACGAGTTAAACAGTCTTTTTGTGCATGTTGGCGGATTACTTGCACATGCTGGCACACATGCTTTGTATGCATTAAAGGAAAAAATTGATCAGCATGGCCCGGCCTATAAATATAATGAGCATAAAAAAAAGCAAAAACAGGTGATTGAGTTTATTGAGTTTAAAAAAAATAAAGATTTTGATTTGGGAGATATTGCTGTAAAAGAGAGAAATCCTGGCCTGTTGGCTACGGATACTTATGTAACTGGGCGGTTAATGCAAAAAGTGGGTGTCGGATTATTATGTGTTGGTTTGCCGTATTTGCTGTATCGATATAGCCATACATTGAAGACTTTTGCTTTAAAAATAAGAGGGTATTTTTTAAAAAAGGTAATAAATAGTGAAGAATAAGTTAGTTTTCTTAAGTTTGGTAAGTTTTTTGGGTATAAAATCTTATGAAGATGGTCAACCTGTTCTTGGTAGTGATAATGTTGAAATGATACATGAGCAAAAGTCAGTTGAATTGCAAAAGGAGCTTGTTAAACAACCAGAGCCCCATAGCATACCAAGTGAGGAAAATCCAAATCCAGTAGTTAAAGTGCAAATGGTAGGTGACGAGCAATTAGATTTGCCAAGTGAGCCTGATGGTCAAAATACAAATAATGAGCAGGACCATTCAATACAGGCAATTGTTGATGATATAGCAAAAACAGAAGGTCCAAGCACAGAAGATTCAAACAATGTATTGAATACAGAAGATTTTTTTGAAAAACCAGATGCTATCAAGTCTGAACCAAGCTATACAGAAAATGTTGAAAATCACGAGATTGCTGGGGAAACTGTTAAGATTGAAGAAGAAAATATAGCCAAAACAGAAGCTCACAGCACAGAAGATTTTTTTGAACAACCAGATGCAACTCAAAAAGATGAAGTAGATGATTTAATCCAAGATTTAGCAAGTAACGTAAAAAAATTAAATAAAAACAAGCAAAATGCGGCGGGACCAGAATCTGATCCTACGGCTTTGCTAGATGCAAATCAGGAATCTGCTGATGTTGAAATAAATGATGCTGGTTTTAATAAGCGTCTTATATTTACATTGGGTTTGGGTAGTGTAGTTATTTTGGGTGCTTTACTTGTATACCAAAAGTATGGCTTGGTTATCAAAAATCGTTTGCTTGCAATGTGCAAACGTATTAAAAACTCTACGCCTCGGTTTAAAATTGGTTTTTTGCGCAAAAAAATAGCAAAATAATACCTAAAACTAAAAAGGGGTCTTTTTCAAGACCCCTTTTTAGTTTTAGACGTTGAATTTAATTTCTACAATGTCACCATCTTGTACAATATACTGTTGACCTTCAGTTCTTATTTTGCCTAGTTCTTTTAGTTTGGCAAAGCTACCTGCTTCTAGTAAATCTTGCGTATTAAAAATTTCTGCACATATAAACCCTTTTTCTAAATCTGAATGTATTTCACCACTTGCTTGTCTTATGGTTACCCCTTTGATGATTGGCCATACGTGAATTTCTTTGGGTCCGCAAGTAAAAAAGCTTATTAGATTAAGCATTTTATATGTTTTTTGGATGATGGTTTCAAGGCCGCGATTAGTCATGCCTAAGAGACCCATAATTTCTTCTGCTTCTGCGTGTTCCATTTGGGTAAGTTCATATTCTATTTTCGCGCAAATGGGAACAACCAACTCTTTACCAAATTTTTGTATAAGTAGTTGAAATGGTTTGTTATTTGCAAGGCTTTGGCTGTCTAATTCGTTTTCGCCAACATTGGCGATGATCATGTATTTTTTAGTGCTTAGTAATGATATTGTTTCTATAGTATTGTTTGTAAAGAGTTTTTTTAGTGCTTCTGCCTGCATGTTATTTACAAGGTCTTGGGCTTTTACCAAAAGCTCTTTTTCTTGTGCTAACTGTTTTTTTTCTTGAGGAGTTTTGGTTTTTTTTATGAGTTGCTCTATTTTTAGTAATCTTTTTTCTATGCGGTCAAGATCTTTGAGCATAAGTTCGTGCGTAATAGTGTTAAAATCATCCAGTGGATCAACCGTTTCTCCTGAGTGGAATACAATATTTGGGTCTTCAAAGCATCGCAAAATGTGTAAAATAAGGTCTACTTCTTGAATATGGCTTAAAAATTGATTTCCAAGGCCTTCTCCCGAGGCAGCACCTTTTACTAGTCCTGCGATATCAACAAAGGTTACTGTCGCAGGTATAATGCTGTTCGATTTGTATATTTTTTGTAAATCTACTGCTCTTTGATCAGGAACAGTTGTTATTGCTTCGTGCGGATCTATCGTGCAAAAGGGATAGTTTTCTGCGGGTGCGCTTGATTTGGTTAGTGCATTAAATAATGTTGACTTTCCAACGTTTGGTAATCCAACAAGGCCAGCTTTTATTGACATAAAAATAGTCCTTTATTATGATGTGATTTATTTTTATAAAGTATATCATACGTACATAATTATGAAATTACTCAGTTTTTACTTTTATTTAAAATGTGTCTGCTTGCAACTCTTTTGGATGTTCTTTTGTCTGACTGTTGCAATATGTTTTTTTTTTGCATTATATATTAGGTATAAAGAACAGTGTTTTAAAAAAAGGAGTCTCGATGTATTGGCTATTGTCTAAAGTCGCGCATCTTGTTGTGGCGTTATCTGCGATTAATGTAGCGCTTACCCCGTCAGGATATAACGTATGTGCTAATCAATCATTTATTGGAGCTTGTGGCCAGTATATGATGATAGGTAGTTATGTTATTGGTGCTTGCGGTTTGATATGTCTTTTCCATATTTTTTATAAATTTTCTTCATGCAAAGAATAAACGTGGCTGTGTTGGCAAATCTACTAGTTCTGGAAATGATGCAGGTAGCTGCAAATAATATTATTTTAAATGATAAGGCGGTTATTGTATACTTGACAATAACCGCCTTATTTTGCTTTTTTATTAATTTACTATTTATTGTAATATGCAATTTGATTTTTCTGATTCTTTTGTTTTTTTTGGGTCTGTATATTGTGTAATAGTGAGAGATGATTTTTTGGATATTTGATCTCCCGCAGGCAAAAAGAAAATTAATAATCCATTTTTTCGACATTTTTTGAGAATATAGTTTTCTTTTTGTGCGTTTTGATCGTTTACAAAATTAATTATTTCATCTTCTTTTGCAAATGGATACTCATTTTTGAGATTTAATGTTTGTATTGGCATTATTATGTTGCATGTGCTTGATTCTTTATTGTTTGTTGCAGCACTTCCTAGAGCTAAAATAAAATGTATAATTTGTGGTGCACATTGTTCATGCAGTGGTGCTAAGGAAATTAATTTAAATGCTATTTTGCCACATTGGCGTACAAGTTTTGCTTCTTTAGAATCTTGTGCAGGTATAAATTGGTCGTGTCCTGTTAAAATTAAACCTATTACTTTTGGAAACAGACTATAATAAATCTTTCTTGCAAATAATGTTTTTTCAATAGAATTTTTGTAAGCAAAATATAAATTAATTCCTCTGTTTAGTAGCGGCAATATGTTTGAGTTGCCTTCACATAATTTGGTGAAAAAGGTAGTTGCACCTAATGGATCCTTATAATTTTCAAATTTATATTGAAGGGGTTGATAAATATTGTACCAAGTGTTGTTATTGCTGTCACAGTATAGAATGTTTGCCGGGTCTTCTTGTTCTTCAATAGTTGGCTCGTGATTAAAAGTTATAGTATTGGGGTCTTGGATTAAATTGATAATCTCTTGTTCTGCATATTTTCTGTAAGTATCTATTGGGTCTTCTTCCATAGCCAAGATCATGTTTGTTGATGCAAAGATAATCGTAATGCAATGAAATAAAAAAGTCTTTTTCATATAAAACTCCGAAAAAATAAAAAATGTTTATCAGTAAGGTAATTATCAACTTTTTATTTTTTTTGTCAATTTTTAAAAAAGTTTATTTAAGATGGTAACATGTGAGAATAAAAAAGACGCATTCGTTTTTTTGGGGTGGTCAAGCAATTAACTCTTCTCATCTAAATATATTATTTTTATCGTTCATATATATGCATTGTAGCGTATTCAGATGAATTAAAATGGCCAGTTGTGAAATATATTTTTATATTTGAAAGTGTATTGTAAGATTCATATTTGCGGTATTGTTGGAGTTCTTTTGGGTTTAATGAGATTTGCGCATATTTATTTTTCGAGTATTGAACCATGCCGGCAAAAAAATTTTCAACAAACAGGCTTTTTGTGTTTTGTTGGGTTTGTTTTGTTGCTACTTGTGGTGCAATATTGCTTATCAGAATGGTTGGTAAGAAATTTAAAATTAGATTTTTTATCGGTTTGGTATCTTTTTTTTGTTCATCTGCAGGTTCTTCTAGTAATGCAAAAAACTTTTTTTTCAGTACTTTTTTTAGGCCTTCTTGAGAATTTTTATGAGTTAAAAATGTTCCTAATGCTCTTGCCAGTTTGTCATTGTGTTGCGAGTATATTGCTTGAATGTTTTCACTTGGGTGTATTGCAAAAAAATGTGTTATGCGTTCTGCTAATTGTTTTTTTGTATTAATTATTAGTTGCCGAAATATAATATTGCATTCTTTTTGAGTGCAACAAACCAATTGAGCTATAGTAATCCATTCAATGACATTATTTGGTTCAGGGAGTGTTTCATTTTGATTTGCAAGATTATTTTGGTGATCGATTAGTTTATTTTTAATACATAATATAAGTATATTTTCAATGGGGTTTTTATCCATTGAAAATATACAAAATGTATATGATAGTATTGCCAAAAAGAAAAATGGTGCCATAAAGAAGACTCTTTTTTGTTTATTATTACTGCATTTTTCTTTTTTATTTCAATAAAAATTTTTCCTTTGTAAAAAATGTCTTTTTTTATATGAAAAGGTTAGTTGCTCGATTGTGTTTTTTTGGTTCTTTTATTTATTTCTTCTAAATTACAATCTTTTTGTTCTAATGAGCTGTTGAATGGTAAAGGTACAATTTTGTTTGTTTTGTATTCTTTTTTATTTGCTAAGCATTCATTTAATAATTTGTTAATTTTTTCTTTGATCCATTGTTTTGCTTCTTTTTGCATGTAGTTTTGTTTTAAGTACAATTCTGCATATGACGTAAAAGAGGAAGGAGTTTCCTTCCTCTTTTTATTAGTTGAAGATTTTAAAAAGCTTAACTTATTTCAGTTTCTATTGGTTCTTCGCTTTTGTTGGTTGTTCTTGTTGCGTCTTGGTTGTTTTTATCATTTTGATTGTTTTGTTCTTGTGCTGTTTGAGCGTATAGCTTTTCGGCAATTTTATATGACGAAGCTAAAAGTTCATCATGTGCTTTTTGCAGTTCCTCACCGTTTTCTGCGCATTCTGTTAATGTTTTTTTAGCTTTTTCAATGGCTTGTTCTGTTGCGCTTACTTCTTCTGCAGAAAGTTTTTCTTTGTTTTCTTTTATTGTTTTTTCAACTTGCAAAATAGTACTGTCGAGCTGATTTCTTTTTTCTACTGTTTCACGTAGTTTTTTGTCTGCAGCTTCATGTTCTTTTGCTTCTTGTACTAATTTTTCAACTTCTTCTTTTGAAAGGCCGCTGCTTGATGTTAAGGTTATGCGAGTTTCTTTGTTTGTAGCTTTGTCTTTTGCTGTTACATGTACAATGCCGTTTGCGTCAATATCGAAGGTAACTTCAATTTGTGGTATGCCGCGTGGTGCCGCAGGGATTCCTTCCAATCTGAACTGGCCTAAAACTTTATTGTCCTTTGCAAATTCACGTTCGCCTTGCAAAACTTTAATGTCTACTGCTGTTTGATTGTCTTCAGCTGTTGAAAATACCTGTGATTTTTTTGTTGGAATAGTGGTGTTTCTTTCTATTAATTTGGTTGTTACACCACCATATGTTTCAATACCAAGAGAAAGAGGTGTTACGTCAAGTAACAATACGTCTGTAACTTCCCCTGCAAGAACCCCGCCTTGAATTGCAGCACCGCATGCAACTACTTCGTCTGGGTTTACAGATCTGTTTGGTTCTTTGCCGAAGAAATTTTTAACTAATTCTTGTACTTTTGGTATGCGAGTTGATCCACCAACTAAAATAACATCATCAATTTGCGAAGCCTGCAAGTTGGCATCTTTTAATGCATTTTTGCAAGGTGTTATTAAGCGTTCAAATAGATCTGCGCATAATGCTTCTAGTTTTGCTCTAGACATTTTAATGTTTAAATGCTTTGGACCGGATGCGTCTGCCGTTATATAAGGGAGGTTTATGTCTGTTTCTATTAAAGTAGAAAGCTCTTTTTTTGTTTTTTCAGCAGCTTCTTTTAGCCTTTGTAAAGCCATTTTGTCATTTTTAAGGTCTATGCCGTTTTCTTTTTTAAATTCGGTAACTAAAAATTCAATAATTTTTGTATCGATGTCGTCACCGCCAAGATGGGTATCTCCGTTTGTTGATTTTACTTCAATTACACCTTCGTGCACTTCTAGAATTGATACGTCAAACGTGCCGCCGCCGAAGTCAAACACAGCGATGGTCCCATTTTTCTTTTTGTCCATGCCGTAAGCTAAGGCTGCTGCTGTTGGTTCGTTTATAATTCTTTTCACCTCAAGCCCTGCAATTTTACCTGCGTCTTTTGTTGCTTGTCTTTGTGCATCGTTGAAATAAGCCGGAACTGTTATTACAGCTTCAGTTACTGGATGGCCTAGGTAATCTTCTGCTGCTGCTTTCAGGTCAGCCAAAATGGCTGCGCCGATCTCTTCTGGGGCATATTCTTGGCCTTGCGCTTCAATGCTTACATCGCCATTGCTTCTTTTTTTAATTTTAAATGGTATATTTTGTGATTCGCGTGAGACTTCTTCGAACTTGTGACCAATGAATCTTTTTGCTGAAAATATAGTGTTTTCTGGGTTTGTTACTGCTTGTCTTTTTGCAATATTTCCAATTAGTCTTTTTCCTTCTTTGGTGAATGCTACTATTGAAGGAGTTGTGTTATTACCGTCCTTATTCGGTATAATTTTTGCTTGCCCACCCTCATTGAATGCTACTGCTGAGTTTGTTGTCCCAAGGTCTATGCCTATTATTTTTTTGGCCATTTTTTTCCTTTATTTAAGAGCTGTTTCTTTTATTAACATGATTATAATTTTTTGCAGAAATGTTGTCAATAAAACTTTAGAAAATCTTAGTCTTTCCTGCTCAAGAAATCTTAGCCCTGACTAGACTCCGCCTCCGCTTCTCGCAATCAATGGCGTTTGAAAATCATGTTTTTTTGGGCTCGCAGGCGTCGTCTCCGTCAAAAAATAAGTAAATATAGAGCACGGAAATACGGAAATCATGACTGAAATGATTAATGATTAAGGAAAGGAAATGATTAAGGAAATGATTAATGATTATTGTTTTAAACATCTTAATATTTGGAAGTTAAGTGCTTGACATACTGTTTATATAGCAAAGTGATTTTCATAAGGAATTTTAGTAAGGCCATTCCTGATATGATAATGTTACATTATGATAAGATTGCATTATGGCTTATTATGTGAATTATATAACAAATTTTGATCATATAAAAAGATGCACCAATAGTACGCACGAAACAGAAAAAACACATCAACCAATAGAACGAACATTTTATTCATTTTAACTTTCCAGTTAAATCTCTGAGTATATACAATTTTTTTATGGTGAATTGAAAAACAAAAACCATAAGAGGAAAAGCGGAGGCCAAGAATTAAATACATGGTCAAATTTTATTCAATAAAGTAATTGTTTAAAGTATTTATTGTAATTGCAGGGTTGTTTTTATTAAGCTTTTTGCAAGAAGAAGGAGAGTGAAGATGACCCCAAAAAAAGCATTTTATTTTTCGATAGGCATTAGAATGCTAATGCTTTTTTTTTGCATATCGATCTGTTTTGTTAGGTTTATTGAAAGCGATGACGCAATAAAACAAGGAATAATGGAAAAAGAAAAGATATCGTTAGCGGTGGCAGTCGAAAAAGTAGACGTTCAATTGTGTAAAGATCTCTTGAGAAAAGGGGTAAGTACAGAAGGAGTGCTGGCTGACGGATCTACACCTTTGCATCTAGCAGCGTTGAACAGCCCCGGAGACGAAAGCTTTGGCTTGCTTAAGGAGCTTTTGTCATACTTTTCAAATCCAACAGTAAAAGATCACGAGGGAAGAACGGCTGTGCATAGATCATGCATTAATACAAAAAATAAAGATAGAAGGAATGAAACGGTAGGATTGCTTTTATTACATGGTGGCGACATACTTGCAATAAATAATAATAAAAGAGATGTGCTTTCTGATATTGTTACCTTGCAAAGTAAGGATAATATTGCAGATTTTATGAGGCATTGGGGATTTTTGTTGTCTAGGGACTCTATTGAAAAGGCAAAAGAACTTGCAGGCAATTCTGCGGGAGTTGGTTTGGGTTATACTGACATATATGAAACAATAAAGCAATATGGTTCTTTAGGGAAAGATGCTTTGCTTGCAGAAAACAAAAAGAACACTGGGCTGCCTACGTTATTTCTGCAAGTTATTAAAGGTGAGTGGCAAGAGATTATTGATAAGGCAGAAAAAGAAGGAGAGCTTGCAATTGTTCTTGAAGAGCGGTATGGAAAATTATCAGTGCTGTTTTTGGCGCTGTTAAGAGGAGAAAAAAAACTGGCTAAGCGATTATTAAGGGGGGGTATTGGTTTAGGTCATGTTGATTTATGGGGAAGAACGGTTTTGCATATTATTGTTGGAAGCCAACTATTAAGCGAAAAAGAAAAAATAAAATTGCTAGACATAGCGTTAGAAAAAGGTTGTAAAGATATTGGTGATAAAAATGGAGACACGTTAGTTCACATCGCTACGCGTAATAATTATGTATCGTTGCTCTGTTTTTTAAAAGAAAAACAGAGCAAGCGAATATCGTTTGATAGAAGAAATAATAATGGCGATAGACCAGTAGAAATAGCTAATCGTTATGGCAAAACTAAAATTGTTGAGCTGCTTACCACTAACAATATATAAAGGGTCTTTGAAGACGAAATTATATTATGCTACAATAAGATAACAAAAAGGAGCGATTAAAGAAAAACAGGAGAGAAACGTGTTCAATGTAGGGGAGCGGGTCGTATACCCAGGACATGGCGTAGCAGTAATCAAAAGCATCGAGAGCAAAAAAGTAGGGAAGTCTGAAGCGCATTATTATGAGCTGCGATTTGTGAATAAAGAAGTTACGGTACTGGTCCCTGTTGAGAAAGCGAACGCGGTTGGCATAAGATCGTTATGTACTGTTGATCATGTGGCATTAGTTTACAAAATATTATCAGGTCCGTATATTCCTGCCCATTGTGATGCAGCAATAGAAAATTGGAATAAAAGAAGCAAAAAGTATATGGGCAAAATGAGAACCGGAGACTTGAAAGAATTGGGGATAATATATCATTATTTGCAACACGTAGGCAAAAGGAAAGAACTTTCTTTTGGTGAAAAACTAGTGCTCACGCAGACAGAAAATATACTTGTAGAAGAAATTGCTTTAGTGGAAAATATAGCAAAAGAGGCAGTCATCGAACGCGTAAGGTCGCTTATAAAATAGACATAATGGTACATGAAAACAATATTTATACTGGGGCCAACTTGTGTTGGCAAGACTGAGGCTGCTGAAAAAATTGCGCTCAAAATAAACGGCGAAATAATAAATATGGATATGGGTCAATTATACGCCCCTATTTGCATTGGTACTGCAAAGCCATTGGACTGGAAAAAAAATCCCATAAAGCATCACTTGTTTGATTTAATACATGAACCAAAAGATTATTCGGTAGTAGCCTACCGAGAAAAGGTAGTGGAAGCATTGAATAATATACATGCAAAAGGTGCAACTGCTATTTTTGTTGGAGGCTCTCTATTTTACTTGCAATCTTTACTGTTTGGGTTGCGCCAGGAAAAAGAACATATTGGCAACAAAGAGGGTATACCAAAAAAAGATTATACTTGGGAACGGTTATATGAAGTCGACCCAGAGCGAGCAAAAAGCATTCACCCCAAAGACACCTACCGGATACAAAGAGCGCTTACCATTTGGTATAAAACAGGCCAAAAACCTTCCGATCAAAAACCTTACTGGAACCCTATCGTACCCAGCATGTCTTTATTATGGCTTTTTAGAGAAAAACAAGATTTGCAAAATAGAATAACAAGCCGCACTGAGCTCATGTCTGAGCAAGGCTGGTTACAAGAAGTCGCTTTGTTACCTGAGACTTGGAAAGAATATGTACATAAAAAACGGCTATGTGGATACAATATTGTTGTAGATGCTTATAATAACAATAAAAAAAAATTGGACGATGCAGATAAAAAGCAAATTGTACAAAATACAATGCAATATGCCAAAAGACAAAAAGCTTTTTGGTTATACTTTAAAAAAAAATATCTTGTTAACCATACTAAGCAAGTGCTTATAACCGAAATCAACTTGACTTTTCATTCGTTTGATTTATACCTTGAACAAATAGTTTTATCTAAAGGACTTTAGGGTGTTGAACCAGAATCAGCAGAAAAATAACACGGATAACATCTTCTGTGCGAGCGAAAAACAGATCTCCTGGTGTATTTTTTTAGCAATAGCACTTCTCTGTATTGCAATGCTTCTCTCTTATATAGTTGGCTACAAAACTGCAATACGTAACATTATTATTGAAGACTCCAAAAAAAATTCTTTTTCGGATCAAATATATGCATCGCTAGCCCATGAAACATTATCCCTTGAAGACCCCGCGGATCAAAATAGATTTTACTTGCAATGCACAATAAACAAAACGAAAGATCTTTCTGCTATTATGGCTCTTGGCAAAAAATACGGAGTTACTTTCTCTTTGGTTGAAGATGAAAAATCAAAAAATGCTTATTGCCAATATATGATCTCTTCTATTATCAATACATACAAAGATGCAGATGACTTAGGCAAACTGTTACAAAATAACGGAAACCTTATAAAATATGACATTGTATCGCTTCAAAATAACCTACATAATATAGAAAATGAAAGGCCTTGTTCATGATAACTCAATTGCGAAAAAAATTATCTGGGACGCTCACCCATATCTTTCTCGTTGTCTCCGTCTTAGGGCTTTTAGGCATTTTTTCCTTGCCTATGATTGTCAAACAAGGAGCAAAACCATGGGCCTTAAAAATCAACGGTAGAACTATTCCTCAAATAATTTTCGAACGAGAAGTTAGTATACAAACTGATCGTATCGCTGAGATAAAAAATAAATACGGCCAGTTTGCAGATATGCTTTTTCAATCTATGGGCATGAGCACAGATCCAAAAGCACTTGCTACAGACTTGCTAACCAAAAAAACATTGCTTGATGATTTTGCCTGCCGTAACAGTATTAAAATCGCACATACGTATGCTAATCAAAAAGTAGTAGACCAACCCTTTGCGCAACAGTTTCTTGGAGATACCGTACCACCTTTTTTGTATGACAAAGATGGTTCATTCCAAACCATGTTGGTGCGCGTTTATTTGCAAAAATTAGGACTTTCATCTGACATGTTTTTATCCAAAGTGCAGGAAAGCATAGAAAGACAGATTGCAATAGCGCTTGTTGAACACACAATGCACATTCCTTTGTATGAACAAAACCTATTCCTTCTTAATCAACATGGTACCAAAATAATAGATTACCTTGTCCTTGACAGGAAAGACTTCGTAGAAAAAGCAAAAAAAACAGTTCCTTCAATGCAAGTTTTGCAACAATATTTTGACGAAAAGAACAAAACCGCTCAAACATACTTTGTACCAGAAAAAAGAGATGTTACCGTTTGGACCTTTGAAGCAGGATTGTATGATGAGACCGTAACTGATGACCAGCTTTTTTCATATTATGAAAAAAATAAAAACAAAGAATTTTTAGAACAACAATCACAAGTTACTATTAGAAAAATTGTCTATAAAGAACAGCCAGTTAATGGTCCTTCCATAGCTACATTACAAGAAGAACTGGCGAAAAAACCTGCTCTTTTTGCAGAATATGCAAAAAAATATTCCCAAGATGAACCTTCTGCAAAAAAAGGGGGATTAACTGATCCACTTATATACGGTGCTAGCAGTTCGCCTTTGTATAAGGCGGCTTTTGCCTTAAAAGAAGCTGGCGATGTTTCTCCTGTTATTTCCGTCGATAACAGCTTTGTCATAGTACAACTAGTTAAAAAAGAGCCAAAAAAATATAAATCGTTTGAAACAGTAAAAAGAGATATCGCTTTATCAATTAAAAAAACGCTTTTTAAGTCTCATTTTGGCAAGCAACTGCGCAATATATTAAAAGATGGTATTGTTGACACCAATGAACTACAAAAACTAGTCAAAATACACGGCGGTTCAAAAAAAATTGTAAAAGGAATTACCAATACCAAAAAAGATGATATCGCTAAAACAGCTTTTTCGATAGATAAAAAAAATAAAGGAAAAGTTATTTTGCATGAAAATCAAGCACAAGTAGTACTTCTTGACAACATAGAACCAACATATTTGCCTGAATTTAACGACGTTTCAGACACTGTAAAAAACGACTGGTACGAGCTGCAAGGCGCTCTAGCTCTGCAAAAAGCATATCAGGAAATACAAAAAGATATTGCAAACACTTCTTTAAGTGAAATAGCTCTAAGATTTAATCTTCCCTTGAAACAAGTTACCTTTAAAGGCTCAGAAGATAAACATGCTTTCAAAAATGTTGAAAAATACGGCATTACTTATGAAGATATTTTGTCTTTAGAAAAGAAAGATTCTTTCTGCTGTTCTATGACTGCCAATACTGCGTTTTTTGCTATTTGTACTGCGTCTGAACTACCAAAAGAACATACAGATATTTCAGCCCAAGAAAAAGAATCCCTTGAAAGAGCAACAAAACAGCTAATTATTGAAGGTTTGATTGCTTCTTTGTACAGAGATGCTAAAATAGAAACAAATGAATCATTATCCATTCCTTTAGAAGATTACATGATATGAAACAAAAAATGAACACTGCGACTAATACAAAGGGGCTTTTAAGTGACGAAAGCGCCGATGTGCGTAAAAAAATGCTCGAAGTTACCTTTGCGCAGATCGACAAACAATATGGTACAGGCGCAGTGATGCTTCTTGGCTCACAGTCTCATGAATCTATTGCTACCATATCAACAGGCTCTTTATTAATTGACCAAGCTATTGGTGTAGGTGGCTTTCCTTGTGGGCGTATTATAGAAGTTTATGGACCAGAGTCTTCTGGAAAAACAACTCTTGCCTTGCATGTTATCGCACAGGCTCAAAAAAACGGCGGTACTTGTGCTTTTATTGATGCTGAACACGCTCTTGACCCAATACATGTAAAAAAACTAGGTGTTGACACCGATTCGTTAATTATTTCTCAGCCAGATTACGGAGAACAAGCCTTAGATATCGCAGAAATGCTTGTTAGGTCTGGTGTGGTTGATCTAATTGTAGTTGATTCTGTGGCGGCCTTAGTGCCAAAAGCTGAGTTAGAAGGCGATATGGGTGACACGCATGTTGGGCTTCAGGCCAGACTCATGTCTCAGGCGCTTAGAAAGTTAACCCCTGTGGTCCACAAGTCAAAAACAGTTCTTGTTTTCATAAACCAAGTAAGACAAACTATTGGCGGGATGCCTCACGCACCGAAAGAAACTACTACAGGTGGTAAGGCTTTAAAGTTTTACGCATCATTGCGTATCGAAGTAAGGCGTGTTGCAAGCATTAAACGAAAAGAAGTTGCTGTTGGAAATAGAATATCTATTAAGATAGCAAAAAACAAAGTTGCTCCTCCTTTTAAAAAAGTTGAGGTTGATTTACTTTTTGATCAGGGAATTAGTCCAGAATTAGATTTGCTTGATGCTGCGCTTGCGTATAACATAATACAACAATCAGGTGCTTGGTTTGCTTTCAATGGCTCAAAAATTGCCCAAGGACGAGAGCAGGTTATCGAATACTTAAAAGCAAACTCTGATATTATGAAGCAAATGAAAACACAAGTACTAGAAGCAATGAATATGCATGGAAATAAAATATTAACTATTATGTCAGATGATGAAGAACAAGGTGTAACAAGTGGCGAATAACACAAAAAGTACCATTCCTCAACCAAAAGAACAAATTTATATAGCTAATGATAAAATAAAAGCTCCTCGCGTGCAACTTATAACCCATACAGGACAAAACATTGGCGTTGTAACACGTGAAGAAGCTCAACAAATGGCTTTCGAAGCTCATTTAGATCTTGTATTAATTTCTGAGCAAGGCCAAGACGGCATTCCTATTGCCAAAATTATGGATTTGGGTAAATCATTATATGAACGCAAAAAAAAGCAAAAAGATGCTAAAAAAAATCAAAAAATTATTCAAATAAAAGAAATAAAACTTCGTCCAAAAATTGGTGAACATGATTATCTTACAAAACTAAAGCAAATAATACAGTTTTTGAAAGAAGGCAAACGTGTTAAAATAACCCTTTCTTTTAGGGGGCGCGAAAACGCTTCTAAAGAAGAACGAGGCGGTGAATTATTTCAAAAAATATTCTATAGCCTTCAAAAAGAAGGTTTTGGTGATAATTTGGTGCAGGAAAAAGATGACATTTCATCTAAATTATGGTCTCGCATGTACTATCTTAAACATATAAAATAAGCATATTGGATTTATTATGTATAAATTAAAAACAAACTCTTCAGCTAAAAAAAGATTCAAAAAAACAAAAGGTAAAAAAACATTAGTAAAACGCGGGCGTGCTTATAGAAGACATCTTCTTACTCATAAAGACCCAAAAAGAAAACGACAATTGCGCTCACAGTGTTATATTAGCGCTGTAGATGCCAAAAACGTTTTAGCTTTATTACCTTATTAATTATTTACTTACCCATTTAACCTTACATATTTGGATTGGAAAACATATGTCACGTGTAAAACGCGGTGTTGTAACTCATCGTAGACACAAAAAGTTATTTAAATTGACTAAAGGATTTTGGCAACAAAGAAAAAATATTTACCGTCGCGCTCATGAAACATTAATGCGCGCTTGGGCGTTCGCTTTTAAAAGTCGCAGGTTGAAAAAACGAGATATGCGATCGTTATTTATTACTCGCGTTGGTGCTGCTTCTCGTCAGTATGGCATGTCTTACAATGTGTTTATACACAGATTAAAGATTGCTAATATTCAGCTCAATAGAAAAATGCTTTCACAGCTGTCCATATTAGAACCAGAAGGCTTTAAAAAGATAGCTTCTCTTGTAGAAAAAGCACACTCTTGACATTGGCTTAAAACAATTAATAAACTTAGGCCTGAGTTGTTAGTTTATTAACAAGTGAGGCCTATAATGAAAATACTCGAAGTGCTTGAAGATCGCGTAAACAAACTTATCAATATGGCAGCTGAACTCGCAAAAAAAAATACGCTTTTGAAAAAAGATGTTGACGTATTGAAAGAAGAATT
Organism: Candidatus Babelota bacterium; assembly: GCA_003963225.1. Classification (GTDB taxonomy): domain Bacteria; phylum Babelota; class Babeliae; order Babelales; family Vermiphilaceae; genus AWTP1-30. Next base: position 24,984 of record RXKB01000004.1, on the reverse strand, counting down.
AAATTTGGCAAAGGCTGAAAATACTAATTTTGCTGAACATAATGCTGAGCTTATTACTCAAATAAAATCTTTAGAGGAACTTACTCAAAAAGAAAATAAACAACTGCACGATTTAAGCGAAGAAAAATCTTTAGCAAAACTGGTAGTTGATGATTTAATCAAGAGTATCGATGCTCTGATCGAACGTGAAAATGAACAATGAGCACTCAATGCAAACAGTACAAAGTGACTATTTTTGGCCAAGAGTACACCTTGAAAAGTGATGACTCACTTGAAACAGTATCAAATGTTGCCCAGCTTGTTGATATGCATATGCATGATATTTCTGCAAAAACAGGATCTAAAGATATTAGTTTAATTGCTGTATTAACAGCAATTAAACTAGCTCACTCTTTACATGTTTCTCATTTAGAGTCAAACAATCAAGCAGCTAGTCAACAGGTACTGATACATAAAATTGATCAAACATTGCACATGTTAGATTCGTTCTGAGCAACATCCTTAATAAGATAAACACTTAGAGTATTTTCGTGATTAAAACTTTTTTAAACAAGGAAGTATCATGGTAAGTGTTATCCTATTAACCATAGCAGTATTACTAACCCTAACTATTTTTTCATTATGTTTGCTCGTTTTTGCTTATAAAAAAACAAACCATGCTAAATCTCTGTTAAAACATGCAGAGGAAAAAATAAATCATATAAAGCATGAATTAGAAACTGAACGTAGAGAATCTTCTATAAAATTAAAAGATGAACTGTACCGTAAACGTAAAGACTTTGAATTAGAGCTTAAAAAAGATCGCATTGAACTTGACAGACTGCAATCAAAGCTTGCTTCAAGAGCAGAGATGATCGATCAAAAAGAACTTCAAATAGATGAAATGAGACGTGAGTTACAGCAGAAAGAACGCACACTATTAAGAACAGAAGATGTCTTACGCATCAACGATGCACGCTTAAAACATATGACTAGTGAACTTATTGTAAAGCTTGAGCACGTAGCAAACATGAGCAAAGAAGAAGCGCGCACCACTTTACTGAATAGTCTCGAGTCAGAAGTACAATTAACCTGCCAAAAGTGGATTCAAAAAGTAGAAGAAGAAAGCAAACAAACAGCAAAAGAACGTGCTATTCGCATTTTATTAACTGCTATGCAAAGATATTCTGCAGATGAAGTCATGGAAGGTTCTTCAGGCATTGTACATTTGCCAAGTGAAGATATGAAAGGCCGTATTATAGGCAAAGAAGGACGCAATATAAAAGCTTTAGAAATGGCTACCGGCATGGAGTTTATTATTGGAGACACGCCAGATATTACCATTTCAGGGTTTAATCCCATTCGCCGAGAAATCGCAAAAAGAACACTTGAAAAGCTTGTAAATGATGGGCGTATTAATCCAACACGTATCGAAGAAACCGTAATACAGTTTGAAAAAGAAGTAGAAGAAATCGTACAAGAAATGGGTAAGAATGCTGTCCTTGAGTTTAACTTGCAAAGTGTGCATCCTGAAATGATTACTAATTTAGGAAGACTGCATTTTAGAACAAGTTTTTCTCAAAATGTATTAGTTCATTGCAAAGAAGTTGCGCTTTTTGCTCGCATGATTGCCGAAGAACTTGGCCTTGAAGGTGCGATTGCCCTCAGGGCAGGCATTTTTCATGACATTGGCAAAGCCGTAACTGCCGAAGTTGAAGGTCCCCATGCACAAATTGGTGCAGACATTGCAAAACGGTGCGGTGAAAACCATATTATTGTCAATGCTATTGCAGCTCATCATGAAGAAGTGCCTTTTACCAGTTTATATGCTATAATTGTATGCATAGCCGATACTATTTCAGCTTCTCGACCAGGCGCTCGCAGAGAAACATTAACTGCGTATATTAAAAGGCTAGAAAAACTAGAAGAAATAGCAAATACTTTTTCGGGCGTTAAAAAAGCTTATGCACTGCAAGCAGGTCGGGAAATTCGTATTATTGTTGAAGAGTCGCTGCTTGATGATGAGCAATCAATGATATTAGCCCGCAGTATTGCTAAAAAAATCGAAGAAGAAATGAACTTTCCGGGACAAATAAAAGTCAATGTTATCCGTGAAGTCCGTTCAATCGAATATGCACGGTGAACTTATGAAAGATATTAAAATTGGTTGTTTTGGTGATGTGGTTGGCAGCGCTGGAAGGGCCATATTTCAAAAACATATAGCAAAATTAAAAGCAGAGTATCAACTTGATGGCATTATTGTTAACGGCGAAAATAGCTGTGCAACAGGCAGGGGCATTAGCACTAAAAATGTCCACTTTTTCCAGCATCACGATGTTGACATGATTACTTCTGGTAATCACATTTTTCAAAATAAAGATATTTATACGTACCTCGATACCAAAAAAGATCTTATACGTCCTGCAAACTTTCCTTCTACAGCCCCTGGTACAGGGGCTCTTACTTTTACTACTCAATCAGGAATAACGATAGGGGTTATTAATATTCAAGGCAGGGTGTTCATGAGGGAGCTTCTTTCCTGCCCATTTAAATCAGCAGAGTCGCTTATTCCCTATTTGCAACAAAAAACTAACTGTATATTTGTCGACATACATGCAGAAACAACAGCAGAAAAAATGGGAGTTGCGCATTTTTTAGATGGTAAAGTTAGTTGCGTTTTTGGGACCCATACCCACGTGCAAACGGCAGATGAACGAATTTTGCCAGGAGGTACCGCTTTTATAACCGATCTTGGCATGGCCGGATCGTTAAATGGTATGCTTGGCATGAAAAAAGAGCAAGTTATACAAAACTTTATTTCTCAAATGCCAACCAAATTTGAAGTTGATACTCATTTGCCACTGGTATTATGCGGCATTGTAGTCACTGTAGACGCGGTAACCGGTCGAGCAAAAGCTATTGAACGAATACGTATTGTAGATAACGACATCACTGTAATGGTTGAAGAAAACAAGAGATAAAAACAAACATGATCATATTAATTTTATTTTTCAATATACTTATGGCAAGTACTTTTACTTTTTCAAAAGCTGCGCTTTGGTATGTTTCACCACTTTTTTTACTAACTATAAGATTTTTAATAAGTGGAGGCTGCTTTCTTGCATACCTTTTCAAAAAAGATCGCCAATCATTATACGTGCCAATAGAAGATTGGCACCTATTTTTTTTCATAATGCTTGTGCCGTTTTACGGAGCATTCATTTTAGACAACTGGTCACTTCAATTTATTTCATCGTCAAAATCTTGCCTAATATACAATTTAATGCCTCTTTTTACTGCGTGCATTGCTTATATTGCATTTAAAAAAAAGATATCACCTTTTCAATGGATAGCACTATTTTTTGGTTTTACTTCTTTATTGCCCATCCTTGAACATGGCACTGAAAACGCCTTGCCAGAGGCTATTTTCAAACTTTCGCATGTTGTAGAAAAAATAATAGGGTCTTGTGGCATAGCAATAGGTTTTTTTATTACGTGGAAAAAAAAACTCACTCGCAACCAGTGGGTTTTAGCATTGAGCTCAACCTTTTTGATTTTTGTACTATTAAGTAAGATACCTGCTATGTTCCCTAATCAAACAGTATCTTTTATACCAGAACTTGCCTTACTCATCTCCGTTGGTTTGGCCGCATGGGGCTGGCTGTTGATTCAGCATATGTTAGTAGAAAAAAAGTATAGTTTATTACTGGTTAATGGTATTGGTCTTTTTGGCGCAGGACTTTTAAGTGGACTGCATATGTTTATTGCATGGACAATAAAAACTATACCATTATTATTTTCATTTGGTCTTATTTCACTATCTACTTTATACTATTCATTATGTCGCCCTAATCAATCACTTCAACAAAAATATGCCATTTTTTTTCATACTCTTTTTGGCTTTTTAGTAATTTGTTTAATAAGTTTTTTATTAATGTGGCTTACAAACTCATTGCCAGATGGGTCTTATCAAGCTATTCAACCAACAGTATGGCAACCAAATGAACATGATCACTTATTTGCATGGGTTTCTTTGTTGGTGCCAACATCTTTTGCTTATTGGATAACTATTTTATTATACATTGGGTGGCTGGTTTTTGCTTGTCATTTGATTGGATATAGTTTATATAGTTATCTATTGAAACAATACTCAGCAACATTATTGGCTTTTGCAGGAGGCAGTATTCCATTAATAGCTTCTTTAATGGGCTATGTTTTTTTAGATGAGTCACTACCAAAAGGTTTTATACCATCATTTATTGGAATAAGCGTAAGTTTACTATTATTTTATATGCAAGAAAAAAAAGAAGGATGAATATCGCTACTCATCCTTCTTTTTACTATTTTAAGCATGTCTTTTACTGTGATGTCTGTGGCTGGATGCACGTTTTTTAACAACGGTCATGCGACGCTTTGCTACTCTTTTTTTAGCTGTACTGCTTGAGGCAGATTTTTTTGCTGCTGGTTTGCGGCGAGCAGTTGTTTTTTTAGCAGCTGTACGGCGTTTTGGGGCTGCTCTTTTTACTGTTTTACGCTTTGCTGTAGCCCGTTTTGCAGTACGTCTTTTTGGAGCTGCTTTTTTTGCTGCCTTACGTTTAGGAGCGGCCCTTTTGGCAGTTGCTTTGCGCTTTGGAGCTGCTTTTTTGGCCACCTTTTTGCGTGTTGATGTTGCTTTTTTCTTTGAAGACGCTTTACGGCGAGCTGGCTTTTTCTTGGTAAGCTCTTCAGCAACTTTTAGCATTTCTGACATGGTCACTTCTCCTTAGTTAGGTTTTTGGTATACACCATTTACTTCAATTATTAGAGTACCTTAGTTCAGAAATAAAAATCAATATTTGACAAATTTTTCTACTTTTTCTTGTGCAAAAAAAATACACTTCAACACAAAATGTAAAAACAACATTATTCCAAAACACTCTGCCAGAGGTATTTTTGGAGTGAAATACAACTCTGGTAACCACAGCAAAAAAATATAAAAATAGTTTTGTTGTTTTGAAAAAAAGAAAACATTTTTATCTCAAAAAAAGATGCAAAATATAAAAATGCTAATCATTGAAACATGAAAAATCAATAAATAATCTATGGCATATAAAAGTATAGCAATACTGGTAATGTTAATCTCAGTTTTTAATAACATTGCCTTTATCAAATCAATAAATTGATTTAAAAATTATTGCAAACGTAACATACAAAAAGCTATTGTTTTATCAATATATTGAAAACAAGGAATAGTATGAAAATTATATGTTTGATATTAATGAGTATATGTTTTAATGTATTTGGAATGGAAGACCTAGAAGGCTATATAAAAAAATGGAATACACAAACCATTGTTCAAATTAATCGTGAAATAAGCTCTGAAAAGATAAAGTTATATAGGGGAAATATTGATGAAGAAGCAAAAAAAAAATTACTCCAAAAAATAGAAACCCTTGAAAAAATAGTTGAAGAAAAAAAAGCAAAACTAGCAAATAAAGAAAAAACTGAAGCTGTAATAAATAAGCCAACAGTACCTACAACAGAATCAACTTATTCATTAAGGACACAAATACCTGTAAAAAAAGAAAAAAATAGTATACCTCTTGACCAAATCACCGATGTTAAAAAAATAGTAGCCTTACAAAATGGCTCGGTAATACTGCTTTGCAAAGAAAGTGGGGATGACAAATTTGTACTTAAACAGTTTAATGGCAATACCTTGTCTGAATTTTTAATGCCTGTAACAGAGACAAAAATATTTAAAGATGTTACGCCTTTAATTAATGATATAGCGGTGTATCAAAAAAAACTTGCTATCGCTACTTTTTACAAAAAGGAAACAAAAAGCTTAATAGGAAAGTCTGAAGATACAGAATCGGTTATTTTTTTATATGATTTTGACAGTAATAATCAGCCGCCTTATAAAGTACAAGATGCCCATAAAACGCCAATTGAAAATCTTTTTGTAGATGATAATTTTGTGCTTTCTCAGTCTACAGCTGGTAATATACGTTTTTTTGCTGTTGATGATATTAAAAAGCCCACTACTATTCGTGGCGATGTTGCACGTGGCACTAAAGTAGTTGATCCAGAAGCAGAATACAAAGCCAAAAATACTATTTTGTACTATAACAAATGCCTTATTCTTGAAGAATCAACCATTCTTTTTGGCAATGAGCTTTATGTTAAATATATTGATGATATGGCAGATATTTTAAGCCAAAACAAAATTGGTGCGTATAAAAAAGAAGACACCAGTCCGTATATTGGCGCAATAAATAACAATGGTGATGCTTTAGTATACGATCAGCGGAGTAGATCGCTAATACATACACAAAAAACAGAATCTGAAATAAAAGAAACGGTTATTAAAAGGGAAGATTTGCCAGAAGAACTTGCTTTTAAAGTGGCAAAGCAGATCTATTATATTGAAAACAAAGTACTATTAGTTTATGAAGATGAAATAGTTTCAATGCAGCTTGAGTCTAATCTCAAACCTTCCAAACAAAGTAATCCTATTTTTTCGCTTGAAAAAAGTAAAGCTCCCAAAAGTCGATCGGTTATTCATACCACTTGTGTAAATGGCAATACACTGTGGCTAATAAAACAACAAAAAGATGGCAATAGTAAATCGTACACTATGGAATCTATTTCATTAGAAAACACCAATGAATAAAAGGGTATAGTCAAATGCTTTTAAAAAAACAGTATCTTTTACTGCTATATGGCCTGTGGCAAAGCAGTTTTATATCTGGTAACGCAATAATCCAAGGCTTGCCACTAGATTGTACATTAGTTACCATGAAAAAAACTGTTCTAAATAATGCATTAAACAGCATTGATATACTTTTTAAAAATCCAGCAAACAATCATTTTTTCGTGCAGGTTTCGGTTGCTCATTTCCAAAATCAAAATGCAACAATCAAAGCTCAAACAACACAAGCAACCTTTTTTCGGGATAGTATTAACACAGGACTTAATAAAGACGTAGTTGTAAACAATAAAATTTCTTTAAACAATCATCAATTAAATAATATCCCACCTGTTCAAACAAATAGTTTACACAATAAACCAATAATAAGTCTTTTCTCTGAAAATAATGTTATTGTTACTCAATCAACCTATCCCAACATACGTTTTTGGCAAATTGTTCCTCCCGGTGGATTTGAAAAAATAAAAGAAATATCAAAAAGCTTTTTATTACATTACGAAAATAAACATGCTGTTTGGGCAAAAAAGCAGCTTTTCAATAAAAATATGCTTGATATATACATAGGCTTTGAGTTTGGTCCACACTCAAAATCATTGCTATTAAAAAAAGATGTCCATGATTTTGTAATCGACAAAAATGTTTTTTCTGTACCGCTTATTAAAAATTCGTTTTTACCGGCTTGCTGGATTGAAGGTGATCGAATAGCCATTTATAATGATCGGTACAAAAAGATTGATATTTTTCAACATATTACAACGACCAATAATAATAAAGCAGAACATAGAATAGACCTTTTTAAAACAATACAGCTTTCAGAAATAATTTATAAAAAAAATAAAAATATTGATACTTTTTTATTATATAAAACACCGTTTAAAATAGATTATGATAATCAAAATAGTAAACTTATATTAGTGTATAATGATTTTATAGTTAAAATAAATGTTAATAACAAAACCTTTTCTTTTATAACAAAATCAAATTATTATTGGGTGATAGCTGATGCCATTATAGATAATCACAAAAATATATATGTTTTATGGCATCATTTTCAAAATAACCAATGGGAAGTGTCAAAATATCTTATACAATAGATTAATTGACAGTTATTTCGCGCAAGAAAGTACTCTAAAATAAATGCTCTTTTCTTATTTTATCCCACTCCTGCAATCCTTGTTCAGCTATTAATTCATCGCAAGGAAGGTCATAGTGTTTATAAAAAGCATGCACAACTTGCTGATATTTTTTGCCATCTGGACCACTTAATAAAAATCCATGATTTCCTTGTTCAAGTAATAAAAAATGCACTTTTGTATGCCCAGCGTTTTTAAGCTCTTGATACAAAGCAAATGAACTTTCCCAAGGGACTAGGTCATCAGTTATTGAAGCAACAATAAGGATAGGTGTATTAAAAAATTGGCTTTTGTTATGTATATTTTTTATGCAATCAATCGGCTTTAATCCATGCCTACTATATTTTCTAAATAAAAACTCCATTATTGCCTGCCCGCTATCTTCTGATAATAAAAATTCAATGCCAAGCTGTTTTCTTTTTAAATTAATTACGTCAGCAATAGCAGCAAATGGTGATTCTAAAACAGCGCCAGCAACATTTGCAGGTTGATTAATACATGACCAAGTAAAAAATATAGAAGCTCCGCGAGAAATGCCCCCATAAACAATATACTCCGCTTGAGCTAGGGCTTTTATATATCTGGCATGCAGTGTATCAATTTCATTCTCTTGACCAAAGCTGGTTTGATCATAATTCCCTCTTATTACTTTTGCAACTATTTTTTTTATAGGGCCTATCCATGAAGGATCTATTATATTAAAAGAATCGGGAAAATCAAAAGTTACACCTGGAGATTGCATAATATAATTATTATTCAAATACAGTTTGCCATTTTTTAATTTATATTTTTTGGCAAATAAACGAGCCTGCTTTTTGTTTGCTGCAAGGCCGTGTGCAAAAAAATAGGTATGGGTAGTTCCTTGCATCGCCTGAAAAATAAAAAAAGTACCCAATATCATTTTTTTTATCATAATAACCTAGGAAAATAAAAACAGAATAATTGTACTAATTAAAATTATAGATATATAATAGCAAATTTGTATTTTTTTACAAAATTTTCACAGATAATAGCGCAATGTGTTAAACTTTTTACTTTTTATCTATTTTTTGGTAGGATGCTTTCTATTATAATCATCTATATATATTTACAACGGAATCGTATATGAATCGTTTTGCTGACGTAAAGAATCGCCTTCCTGACATAAAAATTAATTTTGCAGAATGGTATCAAGAAGTAATTTATCAGGCAGAATTAGTAGACCAATCACCAGTGCGCGGGTCAATGGTTGTTCGACCCTACGGCTGCGCATTGTGGGAACAAATGGTAAAAATTTTAGATGCCAGGTTTAAAGCAACCGGTCACGAAAACGCACTCTTTCCACTTTTTATACCAGAATCTTTTTTAAAAAAAGAAGCAGACCATGTTGCAGGCTTTGCACCTGAGCTGGCTGTGGTTACTCACGCTGGCGGGAAAGAACTTGAAGAGCCGCTTGTGGTTAGACCAACGTCAGAAACTATTATTCATTATATGTTCGCTCGTTGGATAAAGTCTTGGCGAAATCTGCCTTTAAAAATTAACCAATGGGCAAACGTGGTACGCTGGGAGCTTAGGCCACGACCATTTTTAAGAACTACTGAGTTTTATTGGCAAGAAGGGCACACCGCTCATGCAACATTGCAAGAAGCAAAAGAAGAAGCAGAGCTTATACTTGCAGAGTATGTTGCATTTGCCCATGATTATTTGGCAATACCAGTAATCACCGGTCAAAAAACAGATTCTGAAAAGTTTCCCGGTGCAGAAAAAACACTCACTTTTGAAGGGATTATGCAAGACGGAAAAGCTTTGCAAATGGGAACTTCTCACATGCTTTCCCAAAGTTTTTGCCATGCTTTTGACATGAAATTTCAAGATAAAGATGGCAATCTTTCAGTGCCTTATTTAACAAGTTGGGGGGTTACCACTCGTTTGGTTGGTGCGGTAGTTATGACCCATGGTGATCAAAAAGGATTAGTACTGCCACCGTTTATTGCGCCTATTCAAATAGTGATTATTCCTATTTATAAAACAGGCCAAGATAATGCTGCATTACAAACTGTTATACAAAAATTAAAAGCCGATCTTACACAAAAAAATATGCGCGTCTTTGTTGACGATTCTGAACATCAAACCCCAGGGGCAAAGTTTTATACCTGGGAACTCAAAGGTGTGCCAATACGTATTGAGATAGGATCACGTGATATTGTAGCAAATCAACTAACCATAGTTACTCGTTACAATGGTGAAAAAATAGCAATATCACTTGAAGGGTGTGTTGAATCTATTGAAAAACTATTGCAAACAATCCACCAAAATATGTTTACAGCTGCAAAGCAAAAAATCAATGCTCTAATAAAAACAAATAACAGTTTGGTTGAGTTTGGCCCAATAATGGATGCACAACAGGGAGTTTATAAAACAAGCTGGTGTGGCAATGCTACATGCGAAGCCCAGGTAAAAGAATATAAAGGAACGGTACGATGCGTATTGCCTGGAGACTTATTGTTTAATACATGCTTTGTATGCGCAGAAAAAGCAAACCATAATATTGTTGTAGCAAAAGCCTATTAAATGATACACTATTTCTAAAAAAAGATATGTATTGGTATGAACAACAATAATGATTTAACCAATCTGTGGGCTGCATTTTTATTGACAGAAAAAAGAGTAAGCAAAAATACTTACCTTGCTTATATAACAGATATTAAACAGTTTGAACTGTATGCGCAAAGGCATGCAGTTCTTTTTTTACAATGCACAAGCGATCAACTAAGCAAATACATAGATTTTTTATATGCGCAACAAATAAAAGCAACTACGTTAGCACGCAAAATTATCGCCTTAAAACTATTTTTTGGCTACATAAGCAAACGTTTTTTATTGGAAAACTGCACAGAGTATATAACAACTCCTAAAAAAGAAATGCGCTTGCCAAAATATTTAACAGAAGACGAAGTTATGAACTTGCTTTCTTATTGCCAAAAAGACAGCACTCCTTTTGGTAAGCGTAATAATCTTATGGTTCATCTTTTGTATGCAACGGGCATGCGCATTAGTGAGTTAGCCCAAATCACTATTGCTAATATTAGGTTTGAAGATAAAATACTTTCCCTTCTTGGCAAAGGAAATAAAGAACGCATGGTACCATTGCCAGAGCAATCATTAGAGCTTCTGCATGATTTTATAAAAATAGATCTGCCATTTTTTTTACGCAAACCAGTAAGTACAGGCCGCGAGCCCTTGTTTCCAGTATTATACGGCAAACATATAAAACCAATTTCACGTCAATCATTATGGCTTATTCTTAAAAAGCTTTGTGCGCAAGCTGGCATACAAAAAAATGTCTCCCCTCATCAATTACGCCATTCGTTAGCAACACATTTACTAAAAAATGGTGCTGATTTACGGTCATTGCAATTATTACTTGGTCATCAAAATCTTTCGTCCGTTGAAATATATACGCATATTGAAACGTCACATCTGCGTGCAGCGTACGACAAAAAACACCCAAGGTCATAAAAAAATGTTCTTTTTTTAAAAATAATATAGTATATAATTATATATTTTTAAAATTTAACAAAAAGCATTTATATGAAATTTATACAACATAAACAAAAAAATATTTTCTTACTTTTTTTATTCTCTTTTGTTTTACCTGTGCATTCAGTAGAAACACAGCTTTGGCCATTCGTGTTTTTTAATAATCAAAAGATTCAAAAAAATAAAAATTAATTATAGCTGGCAAATCTGTGCCAGTGTGCGCTATTATTGCGTTCTTGTTATATAAATATAAAAACGGTAGACAAAATCCTCCAAAAAAACCCGATCAAGTCAAATTATCCGAAATAAATAAACAAAAAAATAACCTTGATCAAATTTCACCCGATTCCAAAAAAATCGTTGAAAAAAAAGAAAACGAAGAGGATGAACGTACCGAAAGTGATTATTTGTTAGGTCTTATGAATGACATGAATCATTCAGATAAAAAAATAAACGAAGTTGACGATAACAAAAAAGCTTCTAATTTTGATTCTGACAAACAAAAAAAAGCTGATAAAGATATATCACTTACCTTACAACAAACAGAATCTTTCACTGATGTTCCATTGAATAAAGATTCAAGCTTAATAGATGATAGCGTTAAACAACTATATGAAAAGACAGAGAATACTGAGAAGGACGTCTTATTAAATTATTATCAAGAATTGGTAAAAAACGAAGAAACATTTTTTGCGCAAGATGAGCAGAAAGTCAGGCCGTTAGTTGCGGATAATTTTAATAGATTTAAAAAAATCACAGAACATCCACCTTATAAAGAATTCTTAAAAGAAACGTTATCTTATAACACACGAGAAGAGATACATGTGCGAATAGCAAAAGATGCTCTAACCACACATGCTGTTGTACCAAAAAGATTAGTGCATGCAATCAACGTATTTATTAATATCAAATCTAATGAAAAAAATTGTAAACATTTCAAATTTTTTGAGCAATTTAAAAATAAACCTACTGAGTACATAAAGCGATTATTGACCAAAAGACCTTTATCTTTTTGGAATCATAACGTAAAAATTACTGAAGAGGAAAGATGCATTTTAAATAAAGATGAGTTTGATAAGTTCGATTTATTCAGTAACTTGGTTCTGAATAAACATGGACAAAGAAAAACATACTTAACACAAAAATGGGACTTTTTTGTTGAAGAACATATGGATGAAACAACCATAGAAAACTTTATTTGTTATGACGAAATGCTTTTTTCTGCTTTTATTATGATATGCTCACAGACTTTTTTAATAAATGACGGAGCTAGAAACAATTCCTGTAGCTATAAACCAGAAATACCTCGTGCGTTATATTGTGGGATTGTTGGTTGTCGTTTTGAAAGACCAGGCATTATGGAATGGGCACTTTGTATTATAGATCCAAAACAAAATACAAAAGAAAATGGATATGGGGAAATTGAAAACAATAGTTCTTATGCAGCTAAATTTTTGCAAATATGGAATTCATTTTTTTATAAACAGATTCTTCCGACTTACGAAGATGTGTTATCATTATATGAAAAAAATGATAACACAGATATTAATTATCTAAAGCTACTTCCAGTAGATGAAAATCAAGAAATTATTACTGATGGTACTCCATTGTTTTTTAATGTAGCAACATACAAAAAGATAATGGCATGCCGTATTTTTCAATTTTTATATCAAGCTAATGCACATGGTAATGCTATTAACAAAAACATATATATACATGCAACTGGTTTAGGTACAGGCGCTTGGAGTAATATTAAGTATAGTGATAAAGATTATACATTCGTAAATGAAGCATCTATCAATAACAAAAAAAAGCCAGCCGAAATAAATGCAATTGTTTTAGAAAGGTTCCAAATAGACTGCTATATAAAGTTTTTAATAGAAAATTATCAAACAATCAATAATATTACTGATATTGACTTTAGTTGGTGGCAAGACGATATTAATTTAAAGGATAATTTTGAAAATACAAAAAGTAAATATACTATCTCGCAAACATTATATAAAGAAGATAAATCTTTCGATTTAACATTTTTAAATCATAAAATATTAAGGATTCATTTTTCAAAAAGAAACCCTTTTGCTTCTTTACCACCAGAATCAACAGAAAAAGAAATTGTCGCAATGTATGCATGGGATAGTAATTCATTTCCTGGAAATGAATATTATGATGGTTTTAAATGTTCAACAGCAGATTCAGCAGCCGCATCCTGCTCAATGATAGCATACCTTGGGAACCATCATATTAATCCAAAAGGATTTAACAATATTATTGTAAACAAGGATATCAATGTATAAAAAAGCAACCTGTATACTTTTTATATTTTTATTGCACAATATGGGGCAAGCGAGTGTTGAAGGCCCCTTTATTTATATTGATTTTATAACAAAACATAAAAAATACTTTGTTGGCACAGGTGCTTTGTTGACAGGCATTGTTGCGCTACTTTATTATAACAATAGACCTAAACCAAAAAATCCTACTGAAGTAAAAGGGCAAACTACTTCCAATGATCAAAAAACTCCTTATCCTGATTCAGGAAACAATAAAAACAATAAAAATTTAAGTGATAGGAGTTCCGAAAAAAGTGAAGAAAGCGATTCTAAAATTATACTGGAAAAAGATAGAGTTGCAAAAATATACACAAGCAAAAATGAAAAAAGCGAGCACGAATTGGGACTAGAAGCATTAGAAAAATACGCATCAAAAAATCAAAACGCTTAATTTAATCCGAATGTTTTAACAAATTTAAATGTCAACATAACATTGAGTGTTATTAAGATCCTTCATTCATCAAAGCAATTAAATGATGACCAAAAAACTCAAATTAAAAAGTTGTATATTAATCAAAGAATTAACTATTTTGTTCGGAATCTACCGCGTATAGATAAATTCGTTAATGATATATTAGGTAAGATTAATGATTTTAATAAAGTTGATACCATTGAAATTGCAATTTTTTTGCAATTAATAAAAAATATAAAATGGCTTGATAATAGTAATAAGACCAAACAAATAATAGAAATAATAGTAAAAAATTATCCGAGCAATGAAAAGTACCTTGAAGAATTACAAAAAATACATGATATCCAATTGATAAAAGATGCCATTTTAAAAGCCAATTCAGAATCATCAATTGACGCAGCCTCAGATATGCCAACTACAAATGGCTTTAACCATCCAAATTTATTTGGGATTAAACCATCAACTGATTTCAATGATTTATGTGTTCGGACAGAGAATAAAGGTGACTCCATATCCCCAGAATCGGATGCAACAATGAACCAACCTACACAGCTTTTTACCCGTTGCAAATAATATATAAACATAGTACATTTGGTTGCAATATTTCTAAAGCCAATTGCAAATACATGATTAAAAAAACGTATTGTTCAATACTATTAATGCTAGTACACTTAACCGCTTTTTGTACGCAAGAAAAGAAAATTATTGGTTTTTTGGTTGGTAAAAATCAAGAAGTTTTTATACCAACAGCGGTGCATACATTGTCTTTGTGTGCTGACTCTATTATTTTTTATGATAATCAATCAACAGATAATAGTATTTCCGTACTCAAAAACCTTGCGCAAACATACCCTTTGCAAGTCATAGAAAACACCAATGATATGCCAATAGATGAAATATATAATCAACTTTTGCAAGAAGGGCGCAAAAAGCAAGGGACCCATTTTTTCTTGCTTTATGCGCATGAAATGTTAACAGCCGACTATGTTGTATCTGGGCAATTAAAAAAGACTATATATAATCTAAAACAAGGCGAATCTCTTTATTTGCCAATTATTTCTGTTGAAAATAACTATCTTTGTTATCACGAGCAGCTTGGAGGGAACGAAATAGAAAAAACTAATTTTTTAGGCTGTGCATTTGCTGACGTGCAAAATGCTTTTTATGAAAATAACGGGGATGAAAATAGAGTTCCAGCAAACATAAACGGCATGCAATGGTGCTGGCAAGATGAGCAAGAAAACGGTGTAATGATCTGTTATGACTATCTTTTTAAGTATTATGTTTTACAAGCCTGTGCTTACAAAATAAAAAATGATACGGAAAAGGTTTATTTTACTAACAATAAAATAAAAGAAATATATCAATCAATGACAAAAGAAGCATTACAAAAAAAACATATACCATTTTGTTGGTTTGCCGGCTACATGGATTTTTTTAACGCGAAGCGGTTTTTAAAAGCCGACCAACAAATGGACCAAACCATTATGCAATTGTGTCAAACGTATGGCATAGATTTTTTTATTACTATAGATATGTGGGAATATGCATGGTCTTTTTTTGATTTTTTGCCTTTACGACAAGATACAGAAATGAAAAGTCAATACAAGCAAGATCTTTTTATACATAGCTACCTTTTTAAAAATAAACAAAATGGCTTTTTTGTTGATATTGGTGCGCACGATGGCATTAAATGGAGCAATTCATATTTTTTTGAAAAGCAAAAAGGTTGGTCTGGTTTATGTATTGAACCAATATATAATGCTTATCAAGAACTAGTACAAAATCGCAACGCTATATGTATTAATGCGTGCGCAGGAAAAGAAAATGGTCAAGCTGATTTTTTTAATGTGCATGGAGATCCAGACCAGTTAAGTGGGTTGGTAGAAACTTACCATCCGTTGCACAAAAAAAGAATGGAGTATGAAACCAGTCAAACGCATAGTTCGTTTACGGTAGAAAAAGTGCCGGTGTATACTTTAAAAAGTTTATTTGAAAAATACAATATTACTTATGTTGATTATCTTTCATTAGATACTGAAGGTAGTGAAATGGCTATTTTAGAAGGAATAGATTTTAACCAAGTGTATATTAAAGCAATGACTATTGAAAACATGTATTTTGGTTCACTTTTGGAAGATTTTATGAAATTAAAAGGATTTAGAAAAGTCGCACGTCTTTTTAATTGTGATGATGTGTATATCAACATGAAAAAATAATAAAAAGGTGTTTTATATGAAACCTTGTTATATATTATTCATTTTTTATTTTATTTTTACAACACATTATGTTTTTTCATCCGCAAACAACCCAAAAATAGTTGCGCTAGTTCCCGGGCATAACGATGGCCGTTTTTTACGTAACTGCTTTAAAATATTAGCAAAATATGTAGATGCGATTGTTTATTTGGATGATGCTTCAACTGACAATTCAGTTGCGATTGCACATGAACTAGAAAAAGAATGCAATATTGAACAGATACTATGCAAAAAAAACTGGATTCGTCATGCAGGACAAGATAGAAATATGTTGCTTTCTGCTGGAAGGGCGATTGGAGGTACCCATTTTTTAGTAATTGATGCGGATGAATTGCCAACTGCAAATTTTTTAAACGAATTACGACGTATTATTTTAAATTTAAAGCCTGGCGAAAGACTGGCTCTTGCGTGGATTCAGCTTTGGCGTAGTTGTGATCAATATAGATATGATAACTCTGTATGGACCAATAATTATAAAGATATTGCATTTTGTGATGATGGAATATGTTATTATCGTTCAAAAAAGCTTTGCGAATCACGAACGCCAGAAACGCTTGAAGGGAAAATATGGTTTGTTGAAGGGTACGAATATGGTTTGTTACATCTTCAGTTTGTTAATTGGGAAAATCTATTAAAAAAGCAAGCTTGGTACAGATGCCAGGAGCACCTTTTGCATCCAGAAAGATCTTTTGAAAGTATTAATAATGAATATGCACCTTCGAAAGACGAAACCCAAATAAACACCAAGCCTGCACCAAAAGAATGGTTTGAAAACTATAATGCCTTTTTAGATTTGCATGTAGTCCATGAAAAAGAAAATTGGCGTGAACAGGAGACAATGAACTGGTTTAGCTCATATGGCATTCGTGCATTCATGGGCCTTGACATTTGGGATCCTGCATGGCCTTTTAATGAGTACATTCCAGAAAAAAGCTCTTTTTTAGACACGTTTGTATTTTGCTCCAAAAATGAGGGTACTATCATTGAAATAGGACCACCAACAGAAAATTACAATCCAGCTACCTTTTTATATATTAACAAGAATTGGCAGATGTTAAAAAATACAGCAGAAAAAACATCTGTAGATCTTTATCTTATCAATGAAAATAAATATATAGATGAAAAAATTTGGCAAAACCATTATTGTATAGGCGTGCATCAAGCGGCATTAAATGATGCATTAATGAATCTATTGACGAAAAACCAATATGCCCAAATACCATATAACGATAACGGCTATTACTATTTTATTCACTTGGCTGCGGATAAATAATGATATTTTTTGCTACGTACGAATTTATTTGAGGATTTTGAATTTCAGAAATAGTTGTAGCACATGCCGCTGCAGGATCTCCTGAGGCATAAAAAGCTCCCACATAATACTCATTACCAGGGTATGCATTGCTATCCCACGCATAATTAGCAACTAAAACCTTGTTTTGATCTTCTGGTTTAAGTTTATCAAAAGGATTTCGAAATGAAATGTATATTTTAATTTGATCATTTTTTAATGAAAGGTATTCTATACGCCTTCGGGCTACTATTATTTTTTCTATTTTATTTAAATAAGTATTGAATTTGGCAGTTATTGCTTGAATCGTATATTTTATTTTTAAAAATAAAGTGTAAGTCATATTTTCTTGATATTTTGCTTCAACTCTTAATGATTCGTATTTTTGAAAAATCTTTAATACATCTTCCATGTGCAGCTTAGACCAATGGCTAAAATCAATATCGCTTATATTTTTTAGACTATCAATATGTTCACTCAAAAATTGTGCATAAGCATCCATCTGTAAAGAATAAAGCATATATTGTGTTGATTTATACAAATCTTTGTTAATTGGTTGCATTTTACCAATTGAACCCCATGCGCCAGTCCCCAGACCTACAACATGCACATATGCAGATTTATTTTTAAGAGCAGCATATGCATTTGCATTACACAAAAAAGGCTCTATAACAAAAAGCATTCTTTTTTTATATATGTCAGCATTAAAATATGCGGTTGTGTTATCAGCCTGTGAAAAAAGTGTAATATATAGAGGATTTTTATCAGGTGCTGTATTAATTTCATCAAAAGTAGGAAAATAGGCAATACCATATAAATTTGCCCATATATTAAGCAATTGCTGTTTTTTCTTTTTTACGTTTTGATCAAATTGTCCGTATCCGTTTATGTTTTTATTTTGGTTTTCAGTAATTATAATATGTTTCCATTCCATAAGCCCTGGTCGTTCAAATCTAGGCCCAACCATACCACAATATAATGCGCGAGGTTCGTGATTGTCTGTATCATCTAAGACAGCCATATTATATCGATTGCCTTTGTTTATACAAAAAGTTTCAGAGCAGAGACTGCAAAGTGCTGCAAAAGGCATTTCATTGTAAGATATGTATTCTTTTATAATTTCAGCTGACATATGTTGTTCGTTAAAACCGGTAATTTGATTTTTAATACTAGAATCTTGATTATTATTAAAAGAAAACAGTGTGTTATCTGATGCTCCGTAAAAAGCAATAGGTCTTTTTGTAATCAGTCGCTCAACATAAAGTTCAGGATGATCTTGATAATTTTTAAAAAGATCTTTATGAGGACCAAAACTCACTTTGTAATCAATGTATTGTTTAATGGCATTACGTACTTTTTGGTGAACAATTACATGAGTAGTCATTGCATCTTGTGCTATTTGAGATTGTACCGCTTGAGTTTTTTCATCATTGATTAGATGATTATACTTGCTAATGGCAAATTTAAAATTTGGAATATTTTTAATAGAATTACTAAAGGGCAAAGAATTTTCTACAGAAGAAAAGCTATTTCTTTTTTCAAAAAGTGTATTATACAATTTTATTTTTTCGTTAAACGGATGTTGTTTAGCTTCTTTAAAGACGCTTTCTAAAGATTTTTTTTGCAAAACCTCAGCGCTAACCGTGGCGAAAGGAAGATACAAAGAATATATTACTAATAGGTAAATTGTTTTGACAATTTGCATAAAAAATATTTAAAAAAATATAGCCTATTAATTATTCCACATATTGCTATATTTTGCAATAATATATTGGTTTTCATCGTTTCTTTGCTTAACTTTTTCAGGTACTTGATTAGTAGAAAGACCGTCTGGATTAAAATAATACACCCCACTGTACCCATTCATTTGTCCAAAATCAAGCCCTGCTTGCACCATGCGATTCCAAAATTCCCAATCACCTGAATATAAAAACCGTTGATCAAAAAAGCCTACTTTTTGATGCACATCTTTCCGCCACATTGGTTGAGGGCCTGGTATGCATTGCCATAGCGCTTTTTTTAAATTGATAATGGGGACATGTTGCACTTGATTAATGATAGTACAATGGTCAATATCGCTTTTTGGATCGTCACTATATTTAAAATTTGCATATACTAAGTCAATAGAAGAATTTTCGTCTAAAAATCTAGCTTGCCGTTCTAAGCAATCTGCATATCGCAGATCATCAAGATTAGCATTAGTTATGTAAGGGGCATCAGATGCAATAATGCCGATATTCCAAACTCCGTAGACACCAGGATCATACGAAAGTTTTATATATTTTATATTTTTATATTTAGCCATATATTTAAGTATTATAGGTTCTTCATTACCTGGTGAATTTGCATTAATCAATATAAGCTCGCACTCTGAAAATATAGTTTGTTGAGTAATGTTTTCAAAAAAGCGCTTCATATACTCGTCTGCTTTGTAAACAGAAGTGATAATTGAAACACGTGGTTGATTAATAAACGCATTTGTTGAAAAACAAACAAATAGTTGGGCATAAAAAAAATATTTATAATAATAATTCATATATCTCCTAATTCTATTACATAAGTTAATCGAGGGTAAAAAAAATTTTTGTATGCTAAGTAAAAAAATAATATAATACAATAATTATTCACGGTAAGGCCTTTTGTAAAAAAGCATTTTTACGTTCCACATATAAAAGTAAATTGTGATGCAAATGTGAAAAATCTGGATGTATTTTAAGTGCTTTTAATACCGCCCATTCACCTATTTCATATTCCTGGCAATACCAAGCAACAATACCAAGTACGTCGTACCGATCATAATCATACAGTTCCTTTTCTATAAAAAGCGTATCCTGTATTGGGTATGCAATAGTTGCTGCTTTTTTAGCAAATAAAAAAGCAGGCTCAAAATAATCTTGCGATCTATAAAGAAGCGCAAGTCGAATCAACGGTTCTGCACGAACTGGGCGATAATTATACGCTTCTAAATAATAATAAATAGCGTGAGCAAAAAAATCTTTTTTCTTATTTTGTGTATAGAAACGTTCATAAAGTTGCGCAATTCTGTAACGCGTAATAAAATTTTCTTCATCCCATCCAAGCAAAGAAAGGCGCGCCTCATACCATTGTAAAGCTTCTTCATATTGACCAAGGCACTCGCAAGTTTGAGCTAAATAAAAAAGCGAACGTGAATCATAAGGATCTTTTTTAAATGCTTCAAAAAGCAACTTTTTATCTCGTTGCCAACGTTGGCGAGATTTTTCAGCGCCGTAATGAGTGGTGTGTAGTTCAAAATATATATCCGAAGGAACTTTTGCTGATGCGGCTATGCATTCATGTACCACTCCTGCAAAGCGAGATCCAGTTTTGCATCTAATAAGCCTACTTGTGTAAAAATCTATGCCCGAGATAATGCGTATTAAATATACTGGATCTACATGATCAGACACTTTATTGCAAAAGTCTAAAAGCTTTTTTCCATTTATTAAATGCCACTCAGCGTCTGGCATAAGCATAAAGCAAGCATTTGGAAAATTTTCTTCTGCTAAATCAAGAGCTCTGTTGCGTGAGGTTGCAAAATCAATAAAAGGTTCTGAAAAAATGACGCAAGAGCATGCAGGATATTGAGCAAAAAAGTCTCTGGTATTTTGTATAGTATTGTCTGTAGAGCCAGTATCAAATATTAAAAAAGATTGTATACCACTACTAACTAAAGGTTTTAACGTTGAAGCCATAACTGCTTCTTCATTTTTAACCATTAAAACAGCAACCAAAAGATCTTTATTTGGAACACAAAAAATAAAAGATGATATAAATAAAATATATATAACTAAATATAGCCTAGCTTTCATTACATTTCTTTTTTATAAAGTAAATAATATCATAACTAACATAATTTTTATACCTTGACAACTTGATTTTATAAATATCTGCGTTATGCTTCAAAATAATTTTGAGTAATGCCATAAAAAAGGGTTATTAATGAAAAATATATTAAAGTATTACGGAATAGTATTTTCTATACTATTCACTCACCCACAAATCGCTTATTCAATAGCCGTTTTATACGATCCAGAAATTGTTGTTGTATTAATGGTCAAAAATGAAGAGCAAGTGATTGTTTCTACGTTAAAACCTTTTTACGATGCTGGAATAAAAGCGTATCAAATATTTGATACTGGCTCTACAGACAATACTATACAAAATACCAGAGACTTTTTTGCTCAATATCCTGATATTATTGGTCATGTTGATGAAGAGCCTTTTGTGAACTTTGAATATTCTCGTAACAGAGCAATGGAAATTGCAAGGCAACATTTTCCCAATGCAGGCTTTTTTGTTATGATTGATGCAGAATATTACGGAAAAGGGCTAGAATATCTTAAAGAATTTTGTCACCAAGAACTGCAAAAGCCATTCAATGACAAATCTCCAACAGCATATTATGTTCGTCTTCATGCTGGTGATTTAGTGCTAGACCAAGTTCGCTTGGTACGAAAAGAAAGCAATGATAAATGGGTAGGAAAAGTGCATGAAGTTATTGTTGCAGAGCGCTTAGATTTTGTACCACGCAATGTAGAATTTTATTTTAAGCCAGAAAAAGCTGGGCGGGAAAAATCACTTGCTCGTTGGCATTGGGATAAGGCAATATTACTGGAAGAGTATAATAAAAATCCAAAAGATAGCCGTACTTTATTTTATTTAGCCCAAACATATGAATGTTTAGGTGATATACATAATGCAGTTCGCTATTATATTTTGCGTTCGCAGCAAGCGCAAAATACTGAAGAAGATTTTATATGCTTGTATAGATTAGGTATTTTATACAGCGAACTTAATTGTATACACGAAGCGATAGATTTTTTGTTGCATGCCTACGCCATGAGACCAACTCGCGCCGAACCGTTAGTTAGACTTGCACAATTATATTGGAAACAAAAAAATTATCCTTTATCCTATTTATATGCATATCAGGCAACAAAAATACCTTTCCCAAAAACCGATGTGCTTTTTATTGAAAAAGAAATCTATGAATGGGTTCGTTATGATATATTAAGTTGTGCAGCATTTTATATAAATGAATTAAAAAGAGGGTACAAAGCAGCATTAAAGGCAGCAGCTTACGGGCCAAAGGATTCAGTATCTTTACAAACAAACATATTATGTTATGAACATGCTTTAGAAGCTATTAAAGGACAACTTGCATAAATTATGCATCATGCAAAATAGAAACTAAGCATGCTTAGTTTCTATGCTACCATCAGCAGAGTTACCGTCAGCCGTGCCAATAGCTAAAATGTTTACAATTACTGAATCAGTAGGCGCTTCAAAAATTTTTAATGCTTCATTCCTCATGATATTCACTGTTATGGTGGCAACATTTTGATCTGTCCAAGTAATAATGGGTGTAATTAATATCCCTTGATATTCATATTTTTGAATTTCTAGTGAAACAATAAGGCGGGGTTTTTCTGTAAATAAGCCATTAGGAAACTTAAAAGACACTCCTCCTTCAGTATAAGGAAAAGAGTCAGAATACCAAAATGCAGAGCCACATTGAGTAAATTCTGGAGTAACAATTTGTGTGGTTATTGGTCCTGAAATTGGCTTGAGACAAAAAAAAATAAAGTTTATTAAAAATGCAATATTTTTTTTCATATCATCGCCTCTCTTTTTTTGATATTGAAGCCTGGTTAGTTTGCAGTACCAATCGCCCAAACATTGACAGTACAAGAGTTAGTTGGAGCTTCACCAATAGTTAAAAGAGTACCTGTATTAACGCGAACAGTAACTGAATTGGAGCTGATTGAAGTGATAACACAGCTGTAAGTAGTGAAAATACTGTAACTTCCTATTGAAATAGAAGCCACAACAGTTGGGGTTTGCAAAAATAAATTAGTCGGAAAGGTAAAAGTTACCCCTCCATTGACATAAGATTTTGATTCAGAATACCAATATGCTGCTGAATATTGCACTGACCCTGGATCTATAATTTGTGATGTAATCGGTCCTGAAAGATCTGCTTTTATAAGAAAAACTATTGATAAAAAAGAAAAAAACATAATATATATACGTACCAAAAACATCAAGCCTACCTCTTTTTTTTAATAATATAAAAGCTATCATAGGCATCAAGTAATTTTCAATAAAAAAGAAGAGCAAGTTAAAAAAGGTAACTTGCTCTTCTTTTTTATTTTTTTAATTAAAATTAACTGCCTATTTTGTAATTAAAATTAATTGCCGACAAATATAAATCTTTTAAATATTCCGTTCCGCTAGTTGGTGCAATACGAGTTACTGTTAACTGACACCAAGCTCCTGGTTTTATCACTGTGGCATTAAGGGTAATACTTGTTTTGTATACAATTATCCCGTTAGAAGAGACTGGTTCTGTAATAGTAATATCACCTGAAGAAACAATTTCTGACCAGGTGGCTCCTAATTCTACCGGTGCATCGCTGTAACTAGCATAAATCTGAAAATTAGCCCGAGAACCGCTTAAACCGCTATTTTTTCTTGAAAAAAAGTATAAATCAACAGTTGGGCTTGCATCAGAAGTTAAATTAACTGGTATGCCAAAATTCACATTAACCGGTGCCATTGATGTCGATGAGTTCCCAGTAGCACCAGATGCGCTATACAAGCGCCAAGCGGCAACAGTATTTTTAGCGCTAGTGGTTGCATTAGTAGAAGGAAAAACACTAAAAAGACTGGTTGGTGAAGTATTGTTGGTAGCAGTCATAGCGCCAGGAGCAAAAGTGACTACCCCGGTTACACTACTACCCGTTGCCCCAGTTGCACCAGTGGATCCGGTAACTCCAGTATTTCCAGTGACTCCCGTAGCACCTGTGTTACCTGTTGCACCAGTTGGACCAGTATTACCAGTATTTCCAGTATTTCCAGTGACTCCAGTGCTTCCGGTTGTGCCAGTATTTCCTGTAGATCCGGTGTTTCCAGTGTTACCTGTGACTCCCGTAGCACCTGTGTTACCTGTTGCACCAGTTGGACCAGTATTACCAGTATTTCCGGTTAATCCATTTGCACCAGTATTGCCAGTAACTCCAGTGTTACCAGTTACGCCGATAGCACCTGTGCTACCTGTTGCACCAGTGGACCCGGTGACTCCAGTATTTCCAGTGACTCCCGTATTACCCGTAGCTCCAGTTCGACCAGTATTACCTGTATTGCCGGTTGGACCGGTTGATCCAGTATTGCCGGTGGGCCCAGTAACTCCAGTGTTACCAGTTGGACCAGTATTACCAGTTACGCCGGTAGCACCTGTGTTACCTGTTACCCCAGTTGCACCAGTGGATCCGGTAACTCCAGTATTACCAGTATTGCCGGTTGGACCAGTGTTACCAGTAGCACCTGTTGGACCAGTGTTACCAG
>RXKB01000079.1:516-16114 GCA_003963225.1 Candidatus Babelota bacterium | reverse complement strand
AAATAACCTCTGGAGGCATATAATGGGGCTTTCTCATTTATCCACTTGAGAGCAGATTCCTCTGTCATACAATGAGCATGAACTGCTAGATGATTTTTCTTTTCAACTACTAAAAAGGTCATTAAAAACCTCCTGCAAAATTAAAGCGGTTTTCTGAATCAAAGAACTGAGGATCATCTTCTGTAGTTAAAATTCCTAATCCTTCACATTCAGGGCATTTTTTAATTCTGCCTAGTAATTGGGTTTCGCCTCTACCTTTGCAGCAAGCGCATAATGGAGATGGGGAGAATATACTCATTATGCAACCCCCTGTAGTTTGTCAAAATCAGTTCCGTATTTACCATAACCTCCAGAAACTCCTGCAATGCCATTATAAAGCATTACAAATTTAACTTGAGGAATAGCATCATTTCTATTGTCATAGTTATATCCATCAACCATTCCATCAAATGAGCCGTATTCCCATTTTCTAAGAACTTTTTTAACTTCATCCTTTTCTTGCTGAGAAGCAAAGCCGTTTAAGTTAGTTACATCAACAGAAGATCCCATAGAATATGAGCTACTGGTTACAGAAAATTTATATTGAGGGAATTTCTCTTTTAGTATTTTGCGGATCTGAGTAGCCGCTAAAGCTGGAGTTGATTTTGTCATTGTTTTAGTTCCTTTTATCCTTTTAAACATTATATTTCTCTCTAAGAGATACCCCTTTATAAACTATATTTTGAACTATGTAAAATAGATTTTGATTATTTCAAACTATTTATATCAAATTTGTGACTTTTTTATCTCAAATCTTAAATAATCTATTAACTCATCTTGAGTTTCTGCTTTAGATTCAAGGGCTTTCAATACATCTTCATCTACTGAGTTTTTTATCACAATATGAATAATTCTAACAGGCTTTAATTGCCCTTGTCTATGAAGCCTTGCATTGAACTGTTGATATAATTCTAAGCTCCAGTTTAAACCATACCATACAGCCACGCATCCGCCATATTGAGCATTTAATCCATGCCCTGCTGATGCAGGATGAACTAAGAGCATTTTTATTTTACCCTTGTTCCAATCTTTAATCTCTTTTCCATCCCTGCTTAAAACTACAGCATCAGGAAAAGCTTTTTTAAGCATCTTCAGATCAGTTTTATAATTATATGCAATAAAGAAATTCTCATCTGGATTATCTTCCATTATTTCTTTCAGGCGTTCTATCTTTTCCTTATGGAGAATATGAGCCTTTTTATCATTATCATAAATAGATCCATTGCATACCTGGAGTAATTTATTCATTACAGCAGAAGTTGATCTAGCCTCTATATAAACATCTTTCTTTAATTTTAGTAGAAATTCTTTTTTAACTTCCTTATATTGTTTTCTTACTGATTCAGGGAGATCTACATATTCATTGATAAATATTTTCTCTGGAAGATCTAAATAATCTTCTGCTTTCATGCTTATACAAATATCAGAAATAAGCTTTTTTATTTTGTTAATTGAACTTTTCTTTATTTTGAATTGATAACTCATATAGCCAAAAGTTCTAAAATATTTCTGCCTGAAACTGGTTATAGTTTTTCCTAATCTTTCCCCTAAATCTAATAAAAATATTTGTGACCATAGATCCATATAGCTTTGAGGGCTTGGAGTTCCTGTCAATATAACCACGCTTTCAAGATACTTTAGAACTTTTCTTAATGCCCTAAACCTTCTAGCCTTTGCACTTTTAAAACTGCTGCTCTCATCAATAACCAACATATCCCATTTCCATTTAACATTGGAAATTAACCAAGCAACATTCTCTCTGTTGATTATATGAATATCTGCTGATTTCTGTAATTGTTTTAACCGCCTCTTTTCTGATCCTGTAGCTATTCTAACTTTTAGATGTTTTAGATGTTCCCATTTTTTTATCTCCTGTTTCCATACATTGTTAGCAACTTTAAGAGGGGCTATTATTAGAACATTGGAAACTCTGCACTCATCCAACATATCAGATATTGCTGTAAGAGTTGTTGCAGTTTTACCTAAACCCATGTCAAGGAAAAGGCCGCATTTCAATTTTTTTAAAATGAATTTTACGGCCTTTCTTTGATATTTATGTAAATCTGATCTTTTAAATATCTTCATAGCTATCAAATAGAGATTTCCCTTTAGCTACTGAATCAATAACATGAACTTTGCATTTGTTATATTTTAAAGCATCTATAACTCTTGCCTGAAGTTTAGAGGGCTTCTTTCCTGGAGCTTTAAACTCAATGAAAATTATAATTCCATCTCTTATGAAAAATCTATCTAAAACTCCTCTGTTTCCTGGAGATACCCATTTATAACAAAGCCATCCTAAATTTTTAGCATAAGCGCAAACAGGTTTTTCAATTCTACTTTCTAACATTTTATTCTTTCCAAATTACATGAAGTAAAGGCGGATGAGATTCTGTAATTTCTCTTTTTACAACCTCAACATCCTCATCTTTTCCTAAGAGTTGAAATATGCGGTTATGTATAATAGATCTCCCTACTACATCCCCGCCTTTAATCAATATATCAACTCTTGGTTTCATCATTATTACCTGTTCATTTTAATGTTCTCTCATCATTAAACTTTATCAGATGATCTTCAAGTAATTTTGCATATCCTGCAATATCATGAGCATTATCTGGATAGTTAGGATCTCCTGAAAGCATC
Organism: Candidatus Babelota bacterium; assembly: GCA_003963225.1. GTDB lineage: Bacteria > Babelota > Babeliae > Babelales > Vermiphilaceae > AWTP1-30. The sequence goes on along the minus strand of RXKB01000079.1, from coordinate 13,431 downwards.
CTTGATATTTTAGAGAATATCATATTAAGGCTTTCAAGATGTATAATTGAAAGATCTCCCCTTTTATAAGCAGGAGAATTTTTAACTACTTCTTTGAACTCATGCACTATAAGGAAATTCTCCTCAATAGTTCCATACCTAGATCCACGCTCTTTTAATGTTTCTTGAACTTCAGCCATTATTTTTTACCTTTAAAATGGTTATTATATAGTTCTGTTTTTCTTTGAGCCTCAAGCATTGCATCTTGTGCTGCATCATAAATTTCATTAAAAGTAGGGCATAGATTATCTTTTATTGATTGCATAAGAACAGCAGAAGCTCTTACATCATTATGTAGATTTAAAAGTTCATTATGACTTAGATATAAGCCGCCATGTTCTACAGCAGCATCTATTAATTGATCTTCAGTTATTTTACTCATTGTTTTTCTCCATTGGTTAAATTAAAGTTCTCCTAATCCAAGATTAAAGATAATTTCCTCAGCTTCAGCCGCATATCTTTTATAATCTAAATCATCTGGAAATTCTCCAAGTTCCATTATTGGCCTTGCGTTATCTGATTTAGCAACCTTGTTAGCATTTTTCTTATATAGAATGGCCTCCCCATCAGTTGAATATATCCATCTAACAACCCTTCCTAAATACTCATCTTTCCATTCAGCCCCGCCTGTAACAGATCTTGCTGTTAAAAATTTAGTTACATCTTTGCATTTTTTAATTGTTAGAATTGGAGGTGTATTATTTACAAGATATTCTTTTGCAGCAATAACACAAATCTCAGCCTGAGGATTTTTCCCTAGAACATCTGAGGGCTGTTTCTTAATGGTATTTACAGGCTGAAATATTCCCTTGCCTTTAATCTGGTTATCTTTGGTTACAGCCATATAATTATTAACATCTCTTGAATATAAGGCTTTATATTGGATTTCCTCCAGATCAAAACCTGTTTCAAGCTCCCAATTAAAACATATATCATCATAAAGCTCATATTTTGATTTAGGGAGCAGGGAAACAAATCCATCTGTATTAGCACTAACTACACTTATTCCTGCATCCTCAAGGCGTTCTATTAGCATTAAAAGGGATAATTGGCCTGTTAGAGTTACTGCTAACAGCAGATCAGGGGAATAGATGATTGAATATTTATTCCCTAGCTTGCCAAAAATTCCGTTAATAACGATTTTTAAGCTTGCATCCTCAACCTTTCTATTTTTCTTTTTAGCCTCTAATCTTCTTTTAACAAGGCGTTTATAAACTTTAAGGAATAAAACCCCTAAATGTCTAGGGAACAATTTTAATAATAGAATTATATTTGGATAATATGCGGCAACATCCCTATCAACTAATAACTGGTTTTTATCAGGGATAATTGTTTGCTGGCTTTCCTGAGTATGGATGCCTCCAACTCCTAATTTATAAACAGAATGGCCTAATTTTATTTTCATATTTGAAAGCTGTTTAGGGAGCTTAATAGATCCTCTGGCATCAAGTTCAAAATTACTTTTTTTAATTATATCCAGAGTTTCATTTAAAACATCAGATTCAAAAGATATGAAATCAGGAACATTATATTTATAGGTTTTATCTTTTGGCAGTTTTTGTTTTTTAAAATTTTCTAATCCAAGCTCTGATTTAATTACAATCTCAGCAATTTGGGCATCTGATTTAGAAAGAACTGCATCTCCATAATCTTCAGCAAGCTCAAATCTAAGCTTCATTCTATCCTCAATATTCCTGTATAAGTCTATTGTGGTATCAAGATCATTAAAGCAGTAAAGCTTAGTTATTTTCTTTTGCTCATCTGTAAGATATGTTCCCGCTTCAATAGGGAGATCCTGAAGCCTCTTTGAGTGCATCCTAGCCCCATATAATTTAAGGCTAACCATAACTCCAGGAGAGGGTTCTGCAATGTCAAAATATCTCATCTGCTTAGGTTTAAACAGTTTATATTTTTTCATTGTCATATAGTGATAAGAATTTCCTTTAATTATAAAATTGGAAATCTCATTTATTTCTTTCAAGGTTTTTCCTGCAAGAGCGGCTGTAATGATAGGAATGTCATAGTTATGATTATTGAAACCAAAAACTATCCTTCCTATCATCATAGAATTAAGGATTTTGCGGCTTTTCTCATCTAAAGCCTCATCCTCATCATTGATTTCTACACTAATTATTTTACCAGTATCAAGATCCTTGAAAGCTGCTAAAAAATAATTTGGGTAAACCTCACAATCATTTACAGCCAGATTTTTCATCTGTTAAGCTTTATAAGCTTTTTTCAGTTGCTTATATTTTCCCCTTGTAGATTTAGGATCTAATTTAATAGTTCCTAGTTTTTTAGGGTTATCACGTTTAACTAAATAGCTTGCATCAGAAGCCCCTATAGTTAATTTTGCAGCTTCTTTTCTAAGAGCTTTGGCTTTCTTTCCATTCATAACTTCTTATCCTTCTAATTAGGCTTTCTCTGCCCTGTTTCATATAACTCTCTTTTATCAAGGGAATTATGGGTTATTATATCTTTATTGATTTCTGTTTCTATAGAAGGATTACACCAACATTTAGAATTTTCCTCATGTTGATGTATATCCCCTATAGGTATTATGTGGATTTCTTTATCTAATTCTAAAGTTTCCCACATTTACAATTAAAGGCTTTCATCCTCATCTTCAGAATCATCCTCATCATTTCTATCTGATGGGATCATACCTAAAGCATGTTTATATAGATCAATTAGAGTTTCAAGCTCTTCTCTTTCTGCTGCATCCATTTTACGGAGTGCAATTATTTTACGGATGATTTTAACATCAAAACCATTAGCCTTAGCTTCTGCAAACACTTCTTTAATATCTTCAGAAATAACTTTTTTATCTTCCTCAAGTTTTTCAACTCTTGTTATGTAGCCTCTAAGCTGTTCACCTGAGATGCCTCCAAAGTTAGGGCCTCCATTATGGCCTTTGCCGCTTTTGTTCTCTTCTTTTAGTTGTTGAGTTTTTGCTTTCTTAGCTTCAAGAGCAGCATTTCCTTTCTTTTTAGGAGTTTCCTTTGCAGGGGCTTCATCTTCTAACTCATCATCCAGTTCATCAACAGGCTCAGATTTAGGAGCATTTTTTATAACTGGTTTTTTAACAGTCTTTTTAGTTTCAGTTTTAGGAGTTTCCTTTTTAGGAACTGTTTTTAAAACTGGTTTTTTTATTACTTTTTTTACTGTAGGCATAATTAGTTTCCTTGTTAAGTTAGGTTGTTGGGTTTATTTTAGAAAGAGATGATTAAATATCATCATCCTCATCTTCATCATCTTCATATCCTTCAAAATCATCTGATACATCAGGAGCGGCATTTCCTAGAATTTCACCTTTCTTAAAGAATTGAACTCCTAGTAAATTAGCGTTTACTTTCTTTCCGAATTTATTATCTTGAATCCAGAAATCAATAACAGCATTTACATAATATCCAGGTTGAATCAAATCATCAATATCTTCTAAATCAACCTCATCCCTGTTCCTATCGTAAACTTTAGGGCGGTTTTTATTTGATGCTTTGATGCTCCAGTTATCAGGATAGCCCTCATAATCAGATTCATCTCCATCTTTAAGGCAGATATTAGATCTTTTAATTTTAAGGCCAGATTCAGCTATTGCCTCCTGTATCATTCTATCAAGCTTCTTTTTAAGCTTAACATTCTCTTTAGGGATTAGAAAAGTTGCGGCATATTTACCTTCTTTTCCTTCAAAGTTTTCCCTTTTGGTTAGGGAAGGAAATGAGATTCTAACTCCATTGAGTTTAACTCTTTCCCTTTTTTTAGTATCATCAGTCATAATATTTCATCCTTTTACATTTTAGTTTTATTGGCTAATCATCAGATTCAGCTTGCCAGTTCTGAATTATATCCCTGCTCATAACAGGAATATTTCATTTTAAAAACTATAAAATATATTTTGAACTATGTAAAATACTTTTTTCATCTTTTTTCTTTATTTAATTTAACAACCTTCTTATCCATCATGCTTTTAGCTATTTGGGTTATTCTTTCAGAAATAAACTTATGCTCCTGATGGCTTGCACTTATAACCATTGAATGATTTTGAGTTCTGCAAGTAGGGCAAAAGAAATTTATAAAGTTCTCATTTATGGCAATTATAGCTACATCTTCATTGTAAGTAGCTGTTACTAACTGCCCTTCATAGCGGCCTCTAATTACATTAAGCCCTTCATACTCATCCCATTGAACAGTGTTATTAAGCAGTTCATGAAACATTTTATCATATATTTTCATTTAAACATCCTTTTAAGATCGTTCTCTCTGGATTTCTTTTCAGCATATAAAAGTTCAAGCCATTTATCATTAAAATAATTACTCTTCCTAGATTCTACTATAGTAATAACATTCTCCAAATATCTATCACTCATATCAGATATTTGAATAAGTTTTCCATCAGAACTTTTCCAAGTTTCATCCTCAAGAAGTTCTTTCTGCTCTTCAGCATAATCATAACTCATCATCTAAATCCTCAAAATTATCAGCTACATCTTCAACAACTACAGCTTTTCTAGGATCTGTAGATTTAACCATAGTAAGTTTTCCTAGTGGCTTATTGGTTATTTTAGCCATTTTCTTTTTACCTATTCTTTTTTCAGCTTCGGTTATTCCTATAAGTTTTTTCTCATAAGCTTCAGAGCCTAATTCTTTCTTTAAAAAAGCTTCTGCATTTGGTTTGAAAACTCTATATGATTTACCATATACAAGCTTCATTCCTTTAAATTCCCCGCCTGTTATGAGCCTATCATAAACATCTTTCTCAATAGAGTTAAAGAATGATATTATCAGATCTTTATTATCAAGTATCAATTTCTTTTCTTTATCAGAAATCTTTTCAACAGGCTTAAAAATCTCTTCCTGCTCTTCATCAACTTCATCAAAAGCCGCCATAATAATATTCTCAGTAAATTTAGATAAGGCTTTGCAATTAGCTTTATCCATACACCATTCACATTGCTTCTCTCCTGGTATTCTAGGGGCATTTTTAGATAAAGCTAAAGCGGCTCTCTCTTCAACATACTTTCCAAATTGGTTAAGCTCCTCAACTGTTATATCCCAATATGAAATGTTTTCTTTTCTAGGTTGAAAGATATGTATTCTGAATTTATCAATATCCCCTAACCAACCTAAATCATTTAATATTCCCAAAGCGTATAATTGGCCTTGTGTATTCTCAAATGCAGATACTAAAACCCCTGCCCCATATTTAAGATCAAAGATATGACAAATGCGCTGAGAGGGGATTAAAACCGCATTATCAAGCGTTCCAAAACCTTCAGGCACTACATGGCTAAAATCAACTTCAGCCTCTCCAAAGAATATTGAATCTTTGGTTTCATGGCTTCTAACATAATCTATGTATTCCTGCACATATCTTGCCATATCCTTAGATATAATTTCCCCTGTAATTCTTTTCCCGATAAAAGAATCGGCATCTTTTCCTTTCTTGAAACAATTATCAGCCAGTTCATGCGCGAGAGTTCCTTCTTTTGAGAACTCTGTTTCTGTTCTAGGGTAATTTTTTTCTGCCTCAACTGATCCAGGACAGTTAATCCATCTGCTAGAGCCGCTTGCAGATAGCAGAGCATGTTTCCTTTTTTCATGATTTATCTCCTCTTTTTTTGCTTTCATTTTATCATTCCCTAATTTCATATTTTGAACTATACGGATTTAAATTCTTTTGGTATTCCTTAATCTTTCTCAATTTTTCATTTCTAAGCTTTTCCTTATCTTCCTCAGAAGCTATATAAAGCTCATCTTCCCCATATCTATCAATCTTTCTCATTTTAAAATTCCATCATGTAATTGTTGAATCTTTAAAAACACAAAATGCGCTTTTAAAGGCGGATTATACATTTCTCCAATTTGTTTATATGTTTTTCTCTTTTTACCTTGCCTTAATTTAAACCATTTTCTAACAGTCTTTTCAGGCCAGTTTCTATAAATTCTGCTCATAATTTAAATTGGGTTATAAATAAAAAGTTTTTCAATTTCTCTTTTTGATTTTCTGTTATTGTCAATATTAACTATTACCTCTTTACTCCATACACATTCAAAATATTCTTCAGGGGCATTATATTCACTAACAAAAACTGTATGCCCCCCCCCTTCTGCAAGTTCAATTATCCAATTCCAAAATATATTATTATCAAATTTATCAGAATAGCTTTTAGTTCCCTGATAAGGCGGATCACAATAAATAATACTATTTTCAGGGATAATCAAATGTCTATAATCAAGATTATTTATAACAATATTTTGTAAACCTATTCTTTGATTTAAAATATTTGATCTGCTTTCTAAACAGTAATTTCTTTTATGCCCTTTATTACTATCCCCTCTTGCATAACCTGCAAAAAATACGCCTCCAAAGCTACAGCCAAAACCTACAAAACCTACTAAATAAGGTGGATAGTTATCCTTATTAAATTTTATATCATTATAAGTTTCCTCATCTATTGATTCAGGTGGAATCCATCCCTGCTGAATAGCTCTGAAAAGCTCAATTAGGTATTTATTAGAATCATTAGCAATCCTATTACCTGAAACTTTATCTATAAGATTAAAACCTCCTACAAATGGCTCAACATAATATTGTCCAGGTTTCCTATCTTTTAAAATTATAGGGAGTATCTCTTTTGCATATTTATTTTTACTGCCCATATATTTCATAAATAATCCGCTAATAATTGGTTTAAAATAAACTCTATAGTATCAACTTGAAAAGCGTTCCCTAACATCTTATATCCTTGAGAAGAGCTAACGCCTTTGCAATAATAATCTGGCAACCCTTGAAGCTTAGAACATTCCCTTACATTCAGTTTCCTATATGTAGCCCCATTTAGAATTATATTATCTTTAGGAAAGGTTGTTAAAGTTCCGCTTTTGCGATCTTTTCTTTTTTCTATAAACTGCCTTAAAACAAGATCGGGGTTTTTATCATCCCGCTTAAATGTCATAGGATTTATTTTTCTACCTCTAACACAAGCTCCAGTAATTTTAGGGCCTTCACCTTTATTAGTGGTTATAGTTGGGGATTTTCCTAAAACGTGATAGACAATTCCATTGATCCCTTTTCCTGAAGGATGCACATTGCAAACTTTAATCATTGGGGAATTGTCATTAGAGTTTAGATTTATTCCATCTCTGAAGGTTTTGGTATCTTCTAGGAAATCATCTTCATCTATTATATCTTCAAGTATTATTCCCTTATCTTTAGGTTGATATACTTTCCAATTACACCAATAATTCCTAAGCCTATTTTGGGCTGATAAAAGAGAGGAATTTATTTTCACAGGCTCAACCCCTAAATAACTTGTTATTACATCTGAATGAGCTTTTTTCATCTTCACATTCTCAAGCAGAAAATGTTTTGGTTTGATTTCCTTTAATGCTCTAGCATATTCAAAAAAAAGCTCAGATCTTGGGTCATTAAAATTAAGTTTCTTTCCTGCATAGCTGAAGCCTTGACAGGGAGAGCCTCCGACTAACAAATCTATATCTTTAAACTCAGTAAAATCTGTTAGGAAGTCAATTTCCCCATGATATATAATTTCAGGATGATGTTTTTTAGCTATTTTCATTGCGTATTTATCAATCTCAAAAGCGTGATATTCTTTTATATTTAGGTTGAGTTGTTTCAACGCTTGAAGAGTGCAAGCTATGCCATCAAACAAAGAAACAACTTTCAGCCCCTCTTTAAAATTCATAATTTAAACCTGATAAGCATTGCTAATATACATTCTCCTCAGGCTGAGTTTTTCCCCTATCCTTACAGGCTCAGATCCCTCTTTCTTTATGGCTATAATATTTCCTGTTACAGTTTCATGATCTGTAGAATGAATTTGTAAGGTAAAAACCCCTTTATTGTGATGATGTAAAATATAAAGTTCCCCATGTTTCATAATAATTATGCCTCATCCTTTATAAATACACCATTGACAGTTTTTCCTGTTCTGCCTTTTATTTCATTGTAAGCATATTCAATACATTCCTGGATAGTTAAGCCAGATTGAGCCGCTAATATGGTTAGCACTACTACACAATCCCCAATAGAATCTTTAACTACATCTTCTTTACCTTTAGCTATACCTCCTGCAAGTTCTCCTGCCTCTTCAGTCAATTTAAGCATCTGCTTATCTCTTCTATTAATATCAACTAAATTTTTATCTTTAGCCCAATCTACTATTTTATTAAATACTTCCATTTTATATTTCCTTTTTTTATTGTTGGTTATTTAGTAATTTACATATTAATTCTGCATCTTCCTTATCAAAACATTCACATATAATATTTTCCTCTAAAGGATTAGGCTTGGTATCTATTACTGAAGCTTCAAAACAACAATGAGCAGATTCAGATCCTTGTTTTACAATATATCTACTCATTTTATTTACCCCTCATTTTTGCTTTAAAGGCTCTTCTAGCTTTACGATTAGGCCACGCTCTTGATTGTTTTTCTCTATTAAGCTTTTCTTGATTTTCCTGCTCCATAGCTTTAAGTTTATTTTGTTCATAATTTGGATCTTGCATAATATCTTTCCTAGTTTGTTTAAGTTATCATTTAATTCTTTTAGCCTAATATCTTTAGCAAAAGCATTTCCTAAATTCTGGAAAGCTCTTTTAAGTTTAACCCGATCCCTGTTAAATACTGTAAGACATGAAGGGCAGAAAACTATTCTATCTAAATCTTTAGGATCAAACTTTATAAAGCAGCTAGGGCATCTAATCATAAATTTAACCCCTCTAAATCAATATCAGATTTAATTTCATTTCCCCATACATCCCATCCTTTAATTTTTTCTCTGGCAAAGAGTTCTATTTTAGGCATAGATCCCCCCCCCATTAGCTCAATAATTTTATCCCTTACTATTGAGGGTTTCTGAGAGTGTTTTTCTATAGGGGTATCAATTATAGAATGAACGCCTTTAGATGCTCTGGAGGGCTTTCCTTTTGTTGCTAACAGGCATATTTCAGCATTAGCTCTAGTCCAGTGGCCTAAACCCCAAAACCATGAGTTAGATTTCTTATTCTTTTTTACCCATGTAAAGGCAACAGTTTTATATTTAAATCCCCATGCTTTTATAGTTTCTAAACCCTGCTCTAAACAAGGGAAAGTTACCCATAAGAACAAAACACAATCCTCAGCCGCTATATCTTCAACAGGGAGGCTTTTAATATGATGGATAGTCATAGTTTCATAATGATTTAAAACATTGCCATTTCCAGATCCTCTTTTATAAGTTTTATAACTCCAAGCGGGATCGGCATAAATTATATTATATTTTTTACTCATCTTCTGATTCCTTTGCCTCAACATTAAACCATTGAGAAAGTAAATATCCACAACCTGCTATTTTATGTTCATGTTGTGGAGCGTATGATCTAAGTATAGTTGCTAAAGCTCTTTGAGCCTCCACTTTATCAACCCCTTCTTTTGGAGTTATTTTAGCAATAGCTTCTGCTTTAGAATACCCGTTAAAAAACCATGCGGAAACAACTCTGCAATGAATATTATCAAATCTATCATTAAACTCTTCAGGAATATCTTTCATATCTGGAAGATGATCTATATTGCCAAAAGCTAAATCAATGGCTTTAATTTGTGGAACCGGTATCATAATTATTTCTCCTCTTTGTTGGTCATTCTTGGAAAGATTGCAGAGCCTAAAAAGATTTTCATTTTTCTGGTAGGCCATTGGTTGAAATGAACTCCATACATTGAAGTTTTAAATATCTCCTGAGTTTTCCATGTTTCCCTAGCTCCGGAGGCTCTAACTATATGAAGCAGGGAGTAACCCCATACATCTTTACTTTCCAGTTTAGCCTTTTCAACCTCGCCTATTTTCATTACAAGTTTAGAAATGAAATCATCAAATTCTTTAATTTCATCTTCTGTTTTCGCATTAACCTTTAAAGGGTATATAGCTTCAATTATAGGGTTATTTGGTATAACCCTATCAAATTCTTTCCATCCGTCATACATACTACTCATGATTTTATCCTCTCTTCTAAAGGGGCATGATTTCCATTTGCTATATTATGGGCATTTCTCATAATAGCCATTTTCTCAGGGGATAATATTCTTAGGCCATCTTCATTAAGGGTTCTGATTTCCTCAATGAAGCCTTTTGCATTTTTTTCAAGATAAGTTATTGCTAATTTTATATCTGAAAGTTTACCTGAGCAGAGAGTTTCAGCAGTTTGAACATGAGTTATTGAATAACCTTTATAGCCAAAAGCCCCTTTATGATAAGCAAATATCCCATCAAGAATTTCAGTTGCAATAACCTTTTCAGGAGTAGCATCCCCTCTGTATGGTTTTTTAATTATTTCAAGTTTACCTTTCTTATTAAGTTCTTGGAAATCTAATTCCTGTTCCCATTTAAGAACTAAATGTTGTATTTTTTCAGGTGTTCCAAAATATTCTTTTAATTGTTTTATTTGTGATCTGGTTATCATAACTTTTTATCCTTCTAATTTTATCTTTCTAAATCAGGGCAGGAACTTTACATGAATTAAGCCCCTGCCCCTCTGAGTTTAAAGTTCTCCAACTGATCCAGTAACTCCCAAATTTTTTATTTACTGGAAATCCCTATATTAAAGCCCTTTCAACTTTTTATATAGTTTAGCTAGGCCATCATCATCAAGATCTGAAATTTGATCCCCTCCGAATTTCTTAACTAGCTTTTTAATGGCTTTACGATCAGCACCTTTTGCAATTTTCTTTTTTGCAAACTTCTTAACAGATTCAGCAGTAAGATCATCATCCTCATCATCTTCAGAATCTTCATCTTCCTCTTCATCCTCATCATCTTCTACTTTTGCTTTCTTAGATTTTTTAGATTTAGGGGCTTCATCTTCCTCATCTTCATCATCTTCATCATCTAATTTATCAGCTTTGCCAATTTTAGCTTTTTTGCCTTTTTTAGATTTAGGAGCTTCATCCTCATCATCTTCAGAATCTTCATCCTCATCTTCATCAACTGATTTTGCTTTCTTAGATGATTTACCTGCATCAGCTAGGGCTTTTGCAACTGCATTAGCTATTAGCTTTTCAAGTTCTGCTTCAAGTTTACTCATATTATTTTCCTTATATTTAGGTTAAAATTAAATCAAAATTTTCTCTTTTGATTTTTTCTGTATAACACAGATTTTAAATTATGCAAAATGTTTTTTACAATAATCAAAATTATTTTTGAACTATATAATATTCATTTTACATTATTTAAAAATAGACTATATTACAATTCCGCCAAAACAACAAATAAAAAGGATATAAATATATGGCTATATTATCACTAAAACAAATACAGCAAGGGCTTAAAGATAAGCGTTTAAGTGTAGTTGCTGAAAGAACAGGCTTATCATACCCTACTCTAAAAAGCTTATCTGATGGAAAGGATCAGAACTATACTACTGAAACTTTAAAAACTGTTAGCAATTATTTAACTGGAAATCTGGTAGAAGAGAGCCTTTAATATTTTCCATAATATATAATTGCACAAATAAATTTTTAAAGGTTTCACTATGAATAAAGATATTTTAGAGGATTACTTATCTTCAGGTAAAAAATTAATGCCATTATCAGGCAAGTTACCAGTTGATGATTGGAAAGACAGGGAATGGAGCAGAAAAGAATTACTAAAGCATAATGGAAACTATGGATGGGTTTTAGGTAAAAGAGATCTTGTTATAGATATAGATCCTAAAAACGGAGGTGAGGCATCATTTGAAAAGCTTTTAAGTGAAACTGGCCTAGAGTTAGAGCCTACTGTAATTACACCTTCAGGCGGCTTTCATATCTATACTAAAATCCCCAAAGATAAGCTTGATAAAAAATTCCGTAAAACTTTAAATAAAGAATATCCAGGAATAGATTTTCTAACTAAAGGAATGTATTGTGTTATTGCTGGAGGCAAGAGTGATAAGAACGGCAAATATTATAAATGGTATGATGAAGATTTTGGCGGCTTTGAACAGATAAAAACCCCTGAAGAGATACTTGATATTGTTTCCTATGAGCCGCAAGCCTCAAAGAACTCAGATGATTTATTAGGGGTAATTGGAAGCTCCTCAGGATGGCCTGAAGAGAAAGTTTTAGAAATGCTTGATAGGTTAGATCCATCTATGCAGCATGATGATTGGGTTAAGGTAGGGATGGCCTTGCATGATTGGGATTCTAAAAAGGGCCTTAAATTATGGGATAACTGGAGTAAAAAAGGTAACAATTACACTCATGGAACTACAAGGAAAAAATGGGGCAGCTTTGAAATTGGGGATGGGGTTACTCTTGGAACTATCTCCCACATGGTTAAAGAAGTAAATTTTGATGAAACCAATGAGAAAGTAAATAAGCTTATCAAGAAAATTAAAAAGGCAGATGAGAAAACCCTTGAAATAGATATTATCCCTAAAATTAAAAAAATGAAGCTTGATAGGCTTAACCAGGAAAAGCTTGCTAAGGTTATTCAGAGCCGCATTAAATCAACATCAGACTTAACTATATCTATTGGCAGCATCAGGCAGCTTGTAAGTTCTAATGAAGTTGTTTCAGGCCATTTTGTATCTGATGAGGATAAGCCTAAATGGTGTAATAAATGGGTTTACGTTAATAGCCATACAGGGTTTATGAACTTGAATAATCTGCAACTGCATAAGGCTGAGAGTTTCAACATGGAGAATGGAAAATATATCCCTTCTGAAATGGGGCATAAACCTACAGCAACTAAATATGTAGCTGATAGGGGCTTAATCAATAAGGTTGACAGCGTGGCTTATCTTCCAACTTTAGAAGATAGGATATTAACGCTTGAAGGAAAAACTATCCTGAATACCTTTAACCCTAAAACTGTTCCTATTGCAGCAGCAGAATATTCA
>RXKB01000079.1:0-466 GCA_003963225.1 Candidatus Babelota bacterium | reverse complement strand
AATGATATGTGGATCTAAATCAGATGCTAAAATTTTAACTCAATGGCTTGCTCATAATATCCAGTTTCCAGGTATTCAAATCTTATGGTCGCCTGTAATTCAATCTATTGAAGGAACTGGCAAGAGCTTTTTTGGAGAATTGTTAAGGCAATGTCTAGGAGATGTAAATGTAGGGGTTGTTGCTCCTACTCAAGTTACCTCTGAATTTAATGGATGGGCTAATGGAGTTGTAATTAACATCTTAGAAGAGCTAAGGGTAAAAGGCCATAATAGATATGATGCAGTAAACGCTTTAAAACCTCTGATTACTGATAGAATGATTCAAATCAATGATAAAGGCGTTAAACAATTTGTTACTTATAATACTGCTAACTATTTATGCTTTACCAATTATAAAGATGCTATCCCTGTAGGCATTGATGATAGAAGATGGTGGATCATATTTGTTCCCATTTCAAAACTCTCA
>RXKB01000036.1 GCA_003963225.1 Candidatus Babelota bacterium | reverse complement strand
ATAAAAAAAGGACTGCACCGATTTACACGAAGTAACGGTACAATCCTTTAAGGACGACAGGTATTTAGATGATGATGGCAAAGCAGTTGATTTGTATACTATGCTCCTACGTTTACCTCTACGCCAATCGAGTTAGACACTATGTGTCCCTCTGGACTCTGGAAAAAGGCAATTACCTGTACTAAGTCGCCAGCTGACATATTAGCTGCTACGGTGGTAACATCTATTACTAACGTGCCTGTGCTTCTTGGTGCTACCTTTTGATACATGATTGAGAAATCAGGACCAACGACAGCCACATATAAATCATCGTTGGCGGATTGGTTGGCGTGTGGATTTGGATCCCACAACATTGTCAATTCGTCTGTCGCTGCGCTTCCGGTGCATGAGAAAGGCGTTGGGTATAGTGCTCCCTCTGCGATTACTAACTTTTGGTAATCGACGTCCCACTTTTGCTGTGGCTGATTATAGAAAAAAGCACCCGAATTCGAGTTCACTGTCATAAACCTATTAAGCCATGTTACACTACTTGCATACTCTTTGAAGCCTGTTGGTAACACAGGACGGAACAGCTTGCCTAGTCCGATCATAGCAGTAAAGCGTGTGCGGTTAGCTATTTGGTTTGCGGTGCGAGGGTTGGCGACCGTTGCTGGTTTTTCTTTTATAATATTCTTTCCTTTCCATGTGGAGAAGACTGCGTTGCCTACTCTGCCACGTGCGTGACCTATGAGGGGGTTGTTTACTCTTGCCATGATTTAGTGATTTTTTTTGGGTTAATAAATTTGTTCTACTTGGCTGTTAGAATTGTTAGGGTAGCCTGTGTCAAACGTGGTGGAAATACCTGCACTTCTGGAAGTTCTGGATCCTGTGCTGGGGTTCCTTCCGTCTCTTCGGGCTCCTGACATTTGGAGTAATCCGTTACCGACTTTGGTGTTGGGACGGTCGTTTTCGTCCGCTTGGATACCGATGTTGTTGTCGCTTCGCTTTTCAATTACGTTGTACATAATTTTTTTTTTTTGGTGAATAATACTGCTAAGATAGTAATAAAGTGCCGTAAAGTCAACAGTCGGAGTTATAACGGAGTTAAAAAGAAGCTGTTATGCTTTCATATTTTGTCAATTTTCAATTTTTCTTGCGTGGCTTGCTGTTTCGACCGTTGAGTGAAATCTGATTGAAATATCGCAAGAGCACACCGTTTCAATCAGATTTCAATCAATGGAAATACGGGTGGGTGGGTGGGGAATACTTTGTTTTTTTTAGTCGGGTGATGTGGGAAGATAGTCGGATGTTCAATCAGACGAAACGCAACTAAATCAACATAAGCAAAAGCCAAAAAAAACTGCTATCGGTGCTTGAGCAAAAAACCATGCCAAAACCGAAAACGTATTGCAAAGTGGCTACTTACATCGCTGGGCTTGCAAAAAATCAAACAATGGTGGAAGCGAAACGAAATGGTGTATTAGTCGGATGTGCCTTATTTAACATAATATGAATTATGACGCCAACCCAAGTAGAGCCACTACTGTAAGACGCAAAGGGCGGGGAACGGAAAACGAAGTGGAGCAACCGATGTCCATAGTGAGCGCTCTTGGCTCATAATGGAAGCGATATTATGTTACTTAAGGCATTCGGATGTACAAAAGTTCTTTTTTTGCTTGCCTGCCGTTGTGTTTACTGCTGTCCGTTTAGTTTTAGTTTCGGTTTTGGCATGACGATTTTTTGCAACTGCTGTCTTTTCTTTTTTTTTGGCTTTTGATTATGCACCTTTTTACTACCGTTAATTAACTGCTGTCCGTTTTGTTTACTGCTGTCCGTTTGGTTTAATTTGTTGCATAAAAAAAAGGCTCCCGTTTGTCGACGAAAGCCTTAAAAACTGCTTGTGCCATCGGTACAGCCATCTTCCCTAATGCACCTCTACATTAAAGTCCTCTCTGACCGATATGTAAAGTTAATCATTTAGTTTGGTTTGTCAAGTGTTTTTGTGTTTTTTTTTGTTTTTTTTTTAAAATATTTCTGCGGTTTGGTTTACTGTTTTTTCGTATTGTTTTTGTTTTTTTTCTATTCGTTTTTTGTTGTCTTCTGTTATTTCTGTTTTTTGTGTCAATTCTTCGATTGTTTTAGTTACTGCTGTCTGTTCTATTTGTTCTATTTTTTCTGATTTTATTCTGCTATGTATTTTGCAGGTTGGTTGGTTTTTTTCGTTGTATATTATTTTATTTTGGTTTATATATATTAAGTGTTTTTCTTCTAGTGTCAATAAGTCTTCTGTAATTGTTATGTATTTTAGGTTAGTTAGTTCTTTATTGCAAGTCCAATATCTGTCTATTTTTATTTGGTGTATGTTTTTGTCTTCTTCTTTTTTGTTTAGGTATTTGTTTATATATGAACCGATTTTGTTGTATTCGTTTTCGTTTATTATTTTGACATCTGTACTGTTAGGGTTTCGCCAATTTGCTTTTTTTCCTATTGTGTATCTTTTTAGTTGGGTTTCTTGGTCAATTGTGTTGCCTTGTTTGTCTTTCATTTCTGTATCGAAGAAGAAGCCATTTTTGTATTTTTTTAGCATTTTTTTTTGATAGCCGTTTACATATTCGATTTGTGTTTTATTCCATATTCCTCTGACTATTCTCCAATCTACTTCTTTATCTTGCATTATGTGCCAATGTATATTGCCGTTTTCTTGAAATTCTATTTTTGATATGTAGTTGAATTTTCCGATTGTGTATTGGATTTTTTCTATGTAGTTTTTGAACAGTTTTTTGTGGTCTATTTTTGTATTTATTTTATCTGATATTGTTAGCGTTATGAATATTATTTTTGTTTTAGTTTTGTTGTGTTTATTTGTGATGTAGTAATTCCATTTGTCGATTATTTTTTTCATTCTTTTTTTACTGCTATCTGTGAATTCGTTTTCTTTTGGTTTTTTTATTTTGTCTTGTTTTGTTTCTTTAAGGTTTTTTTTCTTTGGTAAATAGCTTAAATCTTCATAACTGATTATTATGTCTTTTCTTAGTTGATAGTTGACAGGTAGTGAGGTGTAGTAAGGCATTGATTTTGTTTTATTTGTGATGTTTTTCCGCTAAATCGACACTTATAATAAACCAAAGGTGTGCACGTGTGAGATTTGTTAGGCAATAAAAAAAGGACTGCACCGATTTACACGAAGTAACGGTACAATCCTTTAAGGACGACAGGTATTTAGATGATGATGGCAAAGCAGTTGATTT
>RXKB01000031.1 GCA_003963225.1 Candidatus Babelota bacterium | reverse complement strand
AAACTACAACAGTATGTGGAGAATTGAAATGGCTGACTGTAGCAAATGTGTTAATCATGGCAAGACTAACGGTTTAAGCCAAGAGTCTTTTTGCAGTAGTTGTATTCACCAAGAAAGTTGGCGAGTAGATCACTTTAAGGAGCGAGAGGAGGAAGGCTGGGACTTCAAAAATAAGCCACCATCAAATAAACAATAAAAACACTTAAAGACCCTAAAGCAACTAACATGGTGTTTAAAACAACGTCAGGTTCTTTAGGGTCTTTTGGAGGAGGGATTTCTCTAAACATGGTTAAAATACCGACTTATCAATCACACGTTTAGACCAATCATAACACATAGAAGGCGTATAAATATAAGTAAGTTTACAGACGGAGTAGATACATTAGATTGTTTTCCCTGCTTGAAAGTCAGCTAAGGTTAAACCTTTAGTGTATTGAAAGTGAGCATACTCCTTAAACTTTTGCCAACGTCCTGCCCACTCTAAGCCACAAGACTCACCGATCTCACCCACTTTCTTCCACAGCTTACCATCTTCACCTGTTGTATTCCAAACAGGTTTGCCGTTTCGCATGATGACAATATCAAAAGCGACTTTATAGTTATGAAAAGACTGTCCGCCCTTAGCATTGGTGACGATTTTGCCTTTGATCGTCCGACCTTGAGCATACAAAGCGTTTTGACTCTCATGGTCACGGTAGGTACTGGTAAAGATAATGTCAATATTGTACTAACTGATTACCTATAAGTGAAATGCTATTTAACACCTCAGTGTTTAATCATAAACTCCCAGCAACCATTGCCAGGCAGTTTCACGTCTGCATAACGTGGAAACTCGCCGATGAATGGTGTTGCTAGTTTTATACGCATAAAAACAAGCTCATCAAGATAATAGCGTTACGAGAAAACACCACGCGCTATTGTGCGCGTATAGTCAGCATCTAAAACAGTCACAGGGTCGCGTCCGCTAGTTGTTAGATTTTCTAAAAATGAACGATAGTAACGCCATTTTACGGCGTTCCCATTGCCTGCTGCGGGAATGTTAAATGTTCCCACACTTCCAACTTTTTGAGTACAAGCTGAAAAATCCGCAGAGTTTGCAGTATTAACTGTCGTTGTTGTTAAAACTGTGCCGTTTGCTGATTTTAATCGCGCACCCTGTCCGCTCGCATTACGCCAAAACGCTAGTTGCACGACTGAACCGTAGTCGGCTGTGGCAGGTGTAAGCACAAGCACATCAGCCGAGTTAATCGCTTTTTGCCGCCTAAAGGCCAGCCCTCCGCTGTTATTTTGTGTTAATGCCAGCAAATCAGCAACTGTTCTATAGTCTCCAGTATCCGCGCCAAATTGCAGCATAGCAAATGCAGAACTGCTAGTGTTCCAGTCTGCCAGTAGCGGGAGTTTTACATATATGCAGTACATAAAATACTGTAGCCCTGAACCTGCACCCCACAAATTACTTAATGGGGCGGCATTGCCTTTAGCATATGAGTTTTTATCAGTCAGTGCCGCAAAACTAATACCACCGCCAGCATTTGATAGCGTTTGACCACTCAAAACAACAAGAGAACCATTGTTTCCCGACTCGTTAATGTTAGTTAAAACTTTTGCGGTTGTTGGCGATGTTGTCGAGTCGTAGCAATAGCTGTTAGCTATGTCATACAGTGATAGTACGCCACCGCTTGCACCATATAACAATTGGTCACGCTGCAATGTAGCGAGGGCTGTATCAGTACACGCCTGATTTAACGTAATTTTTAACATAGCAATCTCTCCTATTGAGTAGTCAGTAAACGATAAACAGCGTCTGTTATTGCACGTCCGCCAGTGTTAGGGTCAGGATGAATCAAATCGGCAGCGAACCACGGTCTAGCAGAACCATACGCATATTGTGAGGCTGTATCACCAAAAACATACTGCAAATCTAAATAAGCACAATTATTTATAGCTGCTAATTCATAGGCTTCTTTTGCATAGACGCTCATCGCGTATGTATTAGCGACTCGTTGGTTTTCGCACGGCATAATTAACGCAATATCTGCAAATGGTAGTGCATCTTTAACGCGAGTAATCATTGTTTGTAAATTAGTGCGATATGTAGCTGGAGACATAGATGCGCCTTGATCGTTCGTACCGAGTAAGATAGTTACAAGGTTTGGAGCAAGTGCTGTTAGTCCTGCCTGCCAATAAGCTGCATTTACTGCCGTCCAACTACTCGATGCGCTGCCAGTGCCGCCCAATTTATGGACTCTCACGCCGTCTGCTGTTTTCTGTACGTCTAGGCCGCAAATCGTTGTCGTGCCTGATACGTTTTCTATTTCTAAAGTCCAAGTGCCAGTCGGTACGCTTGCTAATGATGATGTTAATAAACCTGAGCCTGCGCTTATATCTAGCGTAGTCCATGCGCCTGCGTTCCAGCGATAGCGCACAATTCCTGAGCCGCCTGCGATATAGTACAAATATACTGCTGATATGTTGCCCGAACCTGAAAATGTGGCTGTAATTTTTGCGGCTGCTGTTGATGTGTAAATGTCTGCAATATCAGGGCTGACTGATGAATTGTAATGAGTTGACCAGTTTGCAGATAGTGCAATTGCCATGTCTGAACTTGCACTGCCGTTACCGCCTGACCAAACACTAGACGTACCACCAAAACCCCACCCGAACCCAGTCCACCCTGCACCTGCATCACCAAACGCAGTTTTAAGAGTTGATGCAACTACGCCGCTATATCTCGTTGCAGCATGAGTCCAACTATCGCCAATCATCGCGATTATCAATTGCGCTGTTTCTGACAACGCACGTTTGCGTAATCTCATGCGAGTTTCACGCAGAAACCACTCTCCCCATGTATAGCGTTTTGGCATACCATAAGTTGTTAGATTTTGAGATAAACGAGTATCTAAATCTGTGCGATTACCACGCGCCGTGATAAATTCTTCTGGAGCCGTCAGTTTTCCCGTTATCGTGCCGTCAAAGCCAATGCTAAATAAAATGCGCCCTGCACTGTCTACGATTGCAGTGAGATAGTCTGTACTGCCGTATGATGTGTCGATAATTGCTGAATCTAACGCGAAATTATAAACGCCAGTAGAAAGCTGCGTAGCTGATACGCCGCCACTTGCGCTGACTCCTAGTTTTCCGATTAACGTGCCGTCAAACCCGACTGCAAGTAGCCTACGCCCTGCACTGTCTACGATAGCTGCTAGATAGTCAGTCGCACCGTAGGACGGGTCAATGACTGCGGCATCTAGTTTGAGCGTATAAGTGCCGTCTGATAGCCTTGTTAATGCAATGCCGCTTGATGCTGTCACGGGTAATTTTCCGTAAACAACGCCATCCATGCCGATGTAGGCCAATGCTCTGCCAGCACTGTCAACAACCGAATACATGACTTGTTGGCCGTTTACATAAAATGGCTCAGTTGATAATGTCGCATATATGCTGCTTGGATAGCGTTTTTGTTCTACCGCTACGCCTGCATCATTGAGATACAGAATCAGCGAATTTTCAGACGTTGAAGCAATAACACTAAAATACTCGCCACTGTTTACATTCGCGCCAATCACTGCCGTTGCACTTGCACCTGTTAATCCACTCGACGCAGCAAATGACATGGTGGGTGCAGATGTATAACTGTCACCTGTTGCTGTAAACGTGATTGATGTTATTGAACCGCCTGCAACAGTAAAATAACCTGCTGCACCTGTCCCTGCACCACCACTAAAACCGATTGCAAAAGTGCCGTCTGTACCGCCTGTGCCAGCAACTAACGATGAGTAATTGATAACGCCGTTACTGAGAGCTTTAGCTGTTGTTGCAAATATGCCACGACTTAGTAATGCTGCATCACGAGCTGCTGCTGCTGCTGCTGCTGCGTCTGCGTTGCCTAATTTACCTTTCAATACCCAAGCTAAGAATGGGTCTTTGTAATAAATATCAGAGGTAGTAACGTCTAAATAAAACGAGCCAGCAGGTAGGTTATTCAAAGGAGGTGTAGAAGTAGGTGCGCCTAAGC
>RXKB01000049.1 GCA_003963225.1 Candidatus Babelota bacterium | reverse complement strand
TTTCATTCCTCCTAGAATGTTTTCATAAGTAGAAATAAAAAAAGGCTAGGAGTCAATCCTAGCCCTCAAACCTTTTTAAAGTTTATTTATTACAATTTGTAGATAACTAAAGCCGACTCTCCGTTGACTCCGACACGGCAAGTACCCTTCATAGAAAGCATGACATCTTGGTTTTGGCCTGCTGAGTTAGGGTCGTCAAAAGAAACTTGAAGGGCTGGGATATAAAATCCATACACGCCTCCGCTGTTCTTCAACATGAAACCTAATTCAAATGGGTCTTGCGTCAACTTCTTAGGAAGAACTGACCAAGATGAATCGTCTAAGTATGCAGATAGATCGATGTCGATTTTACAAGTTCCAGTAGTATAGTCACGAGGAGCTGTTCTACCGATAACTGTTTGAGCAGTTAATTGATTGTCTAATTTTAAAGCAAGTGACTTGATAGAAAAATCAGAAGGGCCGAAAGCACCGATCGCAGCAGAAGCTAAATATGGCATATCAATAGATCCATTGAAAGTCTGAGTCGTAGCCGGAGCATTAATCGTTCTGCCATTTGTAATCATGTCGATTGCAGCATTTACGATATTTGTCTCGTTGCCGAAAAATCCAAATGTCCCTGTAATCAATTCCCCGTAAGAAACATTCAAGTCCATAGTCCCAGCGACCATACCTTTATAGTTGATTGCCTTTGTAGTAAGGTCTGTGAAGATCTTTTCGATTGAATATGACTGCTTAGAAGTTCCAATAGTTAGTTTATCTAGACGCTTGTAAGTAGTTCCAGTTCCCACTTCGTCAACCATTGTGACTGAGCCTGAAAATTTGATAACTGTTGCAGAAACAATTTCAGTAATCATCACAGGGACATTATTAACTGCATTTGAAAATCCAGCTAAATTAATGATGTCGCCTTTAACTAAAGAAGCTGTTGTCCAGTCTCCAGTAGCTCGAGTGATTTCTTTTGCCACAACATCAATTTCTAAATCCACAGTCACTAAAGCCTGAGTTTGGAAAGTGTTGTAGAGAGCTGACTCCATGAAACCTTCAAGAGCAGCCTCTTTTGCAAGTTCGTATGACAATTGACCTTGGACATCAAGACCAGTGACGATCTGTCCAGAACTCATTCTGTCTACTCGAATCTGTTTTGACTCTACTGTTTGGGGAGATCCAGACAAAGCTTCAGAAGTAAATCTGGCTGTGCTGAAATTTCCTGCTACGGGAGTTTCCCCGTAAGTTGTTTCCTTAATGAAAGCTAGTTTTACTAGATTCGATGAAGCTGAATTTGGCATAATTTCTCCTTATAAATTTTTATCATACTCGTAAGAGATCATAATGGTACAAGACATAAATCCAGACTCGAACTCCAATGTCGTTCCCTGTGCGAAGC
Source organism: Candidatus Babelota bacterium (assembly GCA_003963225.1). Taxonomy (GTDB): domain Bacteria; phylum Babelota; class Babeliae; order Babelales; family Vermiphilaceae; genus AWTP1-30. The sequence goes on along the minus strand of RXKB01000049.1, from coordinate 15,058 downwards.
TCGGAGGAGTCACAGACTCAATCCGAATGTCATTAATCCTAATTCCTCGCAAAAGATCCCTAAGAACTTCCGCTCTTGCTAAAAGGCTATCACCTATTCCTAGTTTTGCAACATCCACGATATGAATTTGGACTACGCCGGACTCTCGGTAGACGCCTTGATTATTCCCTGCGGCAATGGAAATGGGAATTTCGTCGTCAGCTTGGAAGTCAATTCCAAGCCACGCATCGCCCATGCCAATTCCGGCCTCGTCCAATAGGTCTCGGATGTCGTCGAACTGCGCCGTCAAATCAATAACTGTTTCAGACGGGACGTTGGTAGCCAGAAATGTTTTAAAAGAACTTCTAACGTGAACTGAACTCATTTAATGCCTCCAGAGTAGAACCTTACAGTTACAGTAGGGTGTGTGTAATATCCTTTTCGAGTTGCGAAAGTATATCTCAATGGTTTTCCACTTAAAGTAGAAGTCGGTTTAGGTATTCCTGTCAAATTAGAACCATTAATCCATTCGAATTTTATATTGGCGTTACCTTTAAATTTACGAATCATCGCCCTTGCGGTCAGATAGTAAGCCCCGTTTGGCTGTCTAATCATAAGGCCAGACCTTTTACGGTCGTCTCTGGTCTTTAGCATTCTGCCCGACTGCCTTCCTTTGCTTACACCGTATCTCTCTAAGCTCCCAGCGTATGGAAGGACGTTTACGAATTGAACAACGTCTGTAGGCGAAGGGGTGAATTTCTTAAGGAATTGTTCTAGTTCAACTTCCGTGCTCGCAATCAGCCTTTTATTTAAAAGGACAACATTATGTCTTTTGTATAGTCCGGAAACTTCTGGCGATCTTTCTAGTATGGCCTTGTAGATGGGCATTAAAACATCTACCGCAACGGCTCTTGAATAATACTCAATTTTACCAAACGGCTTTACTTCGTCCTCGGATCTTCCCATCCGATTGTCGACAAGTAGATTTGGATTTTTGTCGAACCCTTTGGCTTGTTCTTCCTTCAAAGCTTGTCTGGCAATTCTAGCAAGAGATTCTTTCAGAAATAAAATAAGTTCTTGGAACTCGTCGATGTTGGTCGCAGTTTTCGTGCTCTTCATAGAGCCAGTACGTTGGTATTTTTCTTTTACCTCATACTCAATTGTAATCATTAATCCACTCGTAATCGGTAGCCGAGAATCTCTGCTCCGACTCCATACACTTCAATTACTTCTGTAACAATCATTGTTCCAAATGTAGCGTCTTGAAGAGCATCTCCCCTTTTCGGGATGCCATAAGTGGATAGCAAATCTTCCGAGATAATAAATTCTCGGCCTTTGGTAATTACTTTATTTACAACTTCCATATTTCTGGAATAGTTACTCGGAGCCGCTTGTACGTCCACTGTTAAAGCAGAACCTCGTCGAGATAGAACCATCGGACGAGAGTGGATACTGATTAAAAGATTAAAAGCGGCTTTCATACTTACTCCACAAAAGCCATAACAGAAGAGCCCATCAATCTTCTCTCAGATCGATAAGCGTCTAGCACGTTTAGGTGCGAACCTAAAATAGTGCCAAGTCCGTTAGCTCTTTCATTGTTGTTTAGACTGTAGTCATAGTCGATTGAAATAGAACCAGCGATAGAGATACGCTGCACATCACTTCCAAAATTAAGAGATATTCCTGATTTCTTGCGATTGTATTTCTCCTCACAAAGGGCATAAACAACATTCTTAATTGGACTTGGGACGTCGGCCACTAAAAATCCAGCCGTATATGTAATTTCCAATGTTTTGTATCCAAGGAAGAATCGATCAGCAGATACCATCATTCCAGTCGGCTTATGAAGTCGTGGAACTTCCGTAACAATTGCGTCGTCTTGTTTCACTTGAGAAATGGTTGCCACTGGGTAGTGGTAAAGAGGAAGTTTGGCCGGAAGAGTTGTGAAGTCGTCTTTGTAATATGTTTGAACATAAGTATCTTCTAAAAATGTTCTTTGGCAATATTGTTCGATGGCCTCGGAAATCATAGTGATCTGTTGAGTTAAAAATGCGTCGTAGGTAGTTGTAGTTTCACCTAAATAACTTTTAACTTCTGCAAGTGTAGCTAACATCTATACCGCCTTTCCGAAAACAATGTCCGATACTTGTTTACCGGTCATACCAGTAAATTCTCCTTTAGAGTCCCATACAACGAGAACATTGTCAGCAGTGAGTAACCCATCTGGAGAAATGTACGGACGACCTAGACCCATTAAATCGGAAACGTCCGCTTTAATTCTTGGATCTTTTCCTCCATTTTCTAATCTGTCCGCTTGGTAGATCATTTCGCTGCAATACAAAAATTCTAATGGACTTCCGTCTAGCTTAAATGCTGGGTCATACTGGGATATACGGAAAGATAATATTCGCTTTGTCATCCTCTTAATAAATAGCTCGTCCCAGTCCAAACATCTGAAAATAATAACCCTATCGGACTCTTTACAAATGTCGAAAAAATCTGAAAACGTATAGTTGAGATGGGTCATCTCGGCCACTTCCAGTCCGTTGCCGTGTCCTTCTACTGGATTGATTGTCGAATACAATAAGTCGAAATCTTTATGATCTCTTTTGGCGACACAATAGGCTGCGTGAGACAGAATGCCCCCAGTAACTTTAGGAATTAGAACTCCAGTCAACTTTTTATAGTCGATAGTTCCAATCATACATCCTTCTTTTAGATAGGAATATCCTTCATGGTATTTATCGCCACGAAGGTCTGTGTAATACATCGAAAATCGAATAAATGGTACTACCTTTAAAATCAAATATCCGTAGAGCCTTGTAGACATAAACCATAAGATTAATTTCTTCATCATATAGAAAGCTCCCCAATTAAAAATTGTCTGATGGTAACTCCGTAAGGAGTCATTGAATTAATCCAAGGATATTTCGATGCACTCATGTATCTAGGATTACTTGCGTTTTGAAGGCAGCTAATAATTTCCTTATTTGATTCATCAACAAAAGCATCAAACTCTTTTTTGTAATCGAATAGAAAGTTTCTACCGATCAAGATAACTTGAGATGTTGGATTTGGAGTACCATTAAGAGCGATTGAAATAAGGCCGACCATAGGCATTTGAAGGTTATCGACTAAATTAGCTCTGCGTGTTTTGCCTTCTCCGATCTTTTCAAGAGAGGAATAAAACTTAACCCAAGATTTAACAGGTTGAGAGGCCACTCCGTTTTTATCATAATACTTTAAATGAGATGCTCTATATACAGGAAATCCCAATGGATCTCTTGTAAATGTGTGATGCTCTGAAACGATTAAATTTGTATAAGTAAGATTTCCAAACTGATCTACTGAGCAAGTCTCAAAATATTCTTCTTTAACACACTCGCCTTTTACGACTTGTGACTTTCTGTGAAGCATAAGTGTTAGTCCGCATCTAAAATCTAGATCAATCGGTGGCTTTGTTGTGTCGTATTTCTTTTTGTCTGCTACGAAATCGTAGATTTTATAATAAACAGTGGCCGCATCTTGCTGTGCTAGCCAAGCATCAAAAGCTGTTTGATGTGTGGCTTTGTGAGCCGCATATTGTTCGTCCGTGACCACAGAGTAGCCGAGTAATTCATAATAAGGAATCTTATCGAGACTTACTGAAAGCTCCTCGCAAGGCCATTGCAAAGGAACCCCAGACGGTCTTTGCGATTCATCAATTTGGGAAAAGGTTTTAAATGCTATCATTAAAATTCCCTCACTAAAATATTAGATCCAATTCTTACTGACACTTGGTTACCATTGACCTCTGATCTGAACTGAGGAGTCAGCGTTCCGCTTGTAGTACAAACGAAAACACCTTCAATCTTTGCGATCAAAGAAGTGTTGGCAGCGGTTGATGCTGTAGCTGTCACTACGTCACCGAAAGACGTAATGGCTCCTGAAAATATAGCAGTGGTTCCATCGCCACCAGCTTGCATTGAAGCACGTAGCGCAAGCTCCCCAGTAGATCCTGTATTTCCCATCGTCAGAGCCAAGCCTGTATTCGTAGCAACAGATTGGAAAATGAGCATTGCCTCAATTCTGTATCTCTTTCCATTAACTACAGGAAACGAAAGCTCTGTTAGTGATGCCAAAGTCGTATTAGAAGTGTTGTTGACTTGAGAAGTGACTACCCGTTCGATCCAAAGATTATTCTGAGCCTGAAGCTTTCCGATTCCTTGTAGAACTGTGTCAGTCGCTACGACATCGCTCGAGTCTGTTAAATTTAGACCAGTTAAAACATTATTAGCTTTCGTAGCTAAACCAGAAGCAAGATCGGCGATTGTTTGAGTGATCTGTCCTTGTAGTTTTCCAAGTGCTGGAAGCACTTGATCCGTAGCAACGACAACCGCGTTGGTCGCAGAAAATCCAGCAAGAACTGTTGATCTAACTGTGGCCGCAAAGTCTGAAATCGTAGAAGCAGTTTGCTCACCTGTGTGATTAGCTCTATTCCTATTATTTGTGTCTCTTGTGTTTAGCTGAGTCGGAGTCTCGTAATTGTTAGGATTACTAGCATCATATTTTAAATTTAAAGCTGACTGAGTGGCCGTTGAAATAGGCTTACTTAAGTCAGATGTGTTATTTACATTTTGTAAATCAAGATTTGTTTTTGCGTTTGTTTTTTGTGTACCGCTTAAACCTTGAGCCGCTGTGTCTACTCTTAAACGATTTCCTAAAGCCGTTGTTGTACTAGCTGCAAAATTTGGGTCCTCTCCTAATGCAGCGGCTAATTCGTCTAAAGTGTCTAGAGTTGATGGGCTTGCTGCTACTAATGCGCTAATTTGCGCTGTAGTAAAAGCGTTCGCAGTTGTTACAGCGTTGTTTGCTGCCGTTGCCACTTGAGCCGCAGTTTGAAATCCTGATGGATTGCTGGTATCATATTTTGTAGCCAAAGCATTATTTACTTGTGTACTTAATGGAGCATCTATTGAGTTTTCTACAATTAAATTATCTATTACTTGAGACATTATCCAACCTCACCATTTAAAATAGCTTGCCAACTTACTTCGCCTGTTAAAGCAGCGTTCGCGTTGGCATTAATCACAAATCCATTTACTGTCTTTGCTTCATAAGTCCATGTTCTTGCCGAAGTTCCAGAAATAAAAATAGAATAATTTGTCGAAGGCATTGCTGTCGAAAATGTAATAGTGGCCTTCTTTGGATTTCCTGCAAACGTACCACCTGCAACAAGTCCAGACTTATAAATAACCGCATTTAGCTTTGTCTTATCAGCAGATGACATAAAGCCAGCCACAGAAGTTGTAGCGTTTGCGTGTTCAGCGCCTCCACCTCCAACATGAGACAAAGGAGCCGCCCCCACTTGAGCAGCCGTAGTGTTGTGAGGATTTAAAATGTTAGAAATATGTGAATCAATTTGTGTATGAGAATTTACCTGACCCGTAGTGTGAGACAACGGTACATAAGCTGCGTTTCCTTCACTAGAAGTTAAATATTGAGGATGAGGATCAAGAGCCGCTTCATGGGCAGCTACCGCAGCAGAACCAGAATAAATTTGAATATTACCAGACTCATCTTTTGATTTTGTAAGACCATCAGACGAGTCAGTAAATTCATTAATTTTACCAGTAGAAGCGTTTGGAACAGAGTTAGAAGGCACTTTTAATTTGGTTACATAAGAACTCATAAAATTTCAAGTCTCCCTTCGAGAACGAGGATTCCTTCAATTTCCATATTTCCAGTAATCACTGAAGAAATCCCATCTGGGATTGTGTAAGTTTCTAATGGAGCTATTTTATATTTTTGATAGCCGCCACCCGACATACCGCCAACCGTGTCACCATCTGGTAACACAGTTACACGACCATCCTTAATGACAAGCGGCTTTCTTTCCATTAAAGAACGATCTCGTCTGCAATATCAGTGTTTACTGTTGTTGCGTCGATACCAACTCCAAGGAATTGGTGAATTACTGAAGTAGGTAATACAGGAATTGTAGCTGTTGCTGCGCCTGCGGCACCTAAGTAGTAACGAGTTCCTGCTGTGATACCTGCTAAGTCAGAGTTTCCACCCTCGAAGTAAACAGTCGCATTTTGGCCGATTGTAAAAGCATCTTTTACGAAACCATGTGCTGGACGATCATTCGTAGCATCTGCTAAACGAACTTTCTCAACGCCTGAATCATTCCAGATGTTTACATATTTTCCAGCAGTTAAAGCTTCAGTAGCTTCTAAAACTTTTACGTCTGCTGCAATGCCTAGAGGTAAAACTGATTCGTCCAATTTACCGTCTGCGCCCAAAGCAACAATGTCCCCTGCTTGTGAAACACCTGTTGATACAACAGTCGCTTCGATCATTTTTTCTCTCCCACCTTGTAGTGTTTGATATTTATCTGCCATTTTGTTCTCCTCTAAAGTTCAATTGGGTCTTTAATGTTAATTAAAATCGATGTGCTCGATAATGCCTTACCTATAGTTGTTTGGTATCCGACTACTGGAGGCACTGATGTAATGTTTCCATTGGTATTTAGGAAAAGCAAATCATTTGCAGTCCAACTCCAAGATGGATTTTCATAGATACCGAAAATCAATACTTCTACATTGTTTCCAGTAGACGCTGCGTTCAATGCCATTCCCACGACCAAAGCCTTGTCGAAAACATCTTCGTTGTCGGCAACGAATACGTTTCCTGTGATGTCGCAATAAACTAACTTCATCGCACTAATTACCATCCCAGCGACAAAAGTCTCTTTCATGTTTGGGATTTTTGATAACTCTGCGTCGAAACCTAATACATAGGTATTTGGTGCTGGGTTTGAAACTGTAAGGGCTGGGTCAGAAGATGTAATTGTGGTGCTAGGGCCTCCAGAGGTTGTTGACTCTTTTAATATACCTTCTTCTATGACTATCGGCTTATTGTCTGACATATCTCTACACCCTCACAATTCTTTCTCCAATATCTACATACATTTTCTTGCTGGATACTGGTTTACCGATTTTTAAATAGACATGACCTGCAGCACTTGGAACTCCAAAAGAAGCCACAATGCGACCTTCTAAATTCGCACTTAGGTAGTATTCCTTTTGGACATCCAAGCTAATAAAAATTTCTGGCGTTACACCTTTTACCATTATGTCACAAGTCGTTGAAGTAGGCTTATTCACAACAACCCCAATGGCGTTTGCCGATTGGTAGCCGTCTGCCTTGGCGTTCACGGCCACTGTCGAATATTCTGTATAGTCGAGCTGTGTGACCATAGCGAGCAAAGTCCAGTCGTGCATGACAGAAGGAACGGGACTTAGTTGAGTGAGTCTGACAACGGCTCCAACGTAAACAGACGAATCACAAGGGACATTTTCATAGACTTGTGTTCCCCCAGTTCCGGCAGGACCTTGAGGGCCAACAAGAGAATCGAGCCAGTCTTGCTCTGTTCCGACAAATCCGTTCGCAAGAGCCACTTCATAGGCTGAAAGTCCGTTGGCTCCATCCGCACCGTCAGCTCCAGACACACCTTGAGGGCCAACTAAATTTTGCTGGAGAACCCAAGTGCCTGAAATCTTTTTGTATTGGTTTCCTGTAAAAGTATCTTGGTAAATATTTCCATTAACTCCCAAAGAGTCTACAGGTGGAACGGCTCCGAATAGGTATTCAAAATCAGAAGTTCCGCCGCCACTGCTCGAACCGCCGCCAACAAATCCCATCGGAGATAGGTATATAGTGTTGACAGGAATCTTCGCTTCTCTAGTTCTTAATTCAGTTCCATCCGAAAATTGGAAAATAAAAGAGATATAGTTTTTATCGACTTCAACTTCGATGTCGGTAATGTAAGGAGCGTCTTTTCCGTCCCTACCGTCACGTCCATCTTTCCCATCTCGTCCGGCAAGACCTTGAATGCCCTGAGGGCCGACTTGACCCCTAGCTCCCGTTAATCCTCTTTCTCCACGCTCGCCCTTTTCTCCCTGCTCTCCCTGGTCTCCTTTTTTACCTTTTTGACCACGAGGGCCTCGAAGTTCAAATATTTCATCCGGCGTTAGGTCTGACAGTTTAAGCTTTAAAGAATCTCTTTCCTCTGGGCTTAAGTCTGAGAATTTCAACTTCAGTAGAGAAATTTCTTCCAGAGTTAAATCTTCAAATTTTAATTTAAGTTCGCTCTTTTCTTCCTCAGATAAAGAATTAAAGTCAAATGACTTTCCGTCTTTACCATCTCGCCCTCTAAAACCTCTGATCTCTTCTCGCTCAGAGTCGGATAGGTCAGAGAATTTAAGCTTTAAAACGTCTTTGTTGCTCAGTACTGAGGTTTCGATGATCTCGGATATTTGTTCCTTAGACTCTTCAAAATCAAATGATTTTCCGTCTTTGCCATCACGGCCATCAGCACCTTTTAATGAGAAAACTTCTTCTTCAGATAAATCTGAGAACTTTAATTTTAATTCCGTTTTAATCTCTGATAGGTAGTTCTTTACAAAACCATAAATTTCTTCTTGATGCTCGTCGAATAGGAAATCTTTTCCGTCACGACCATCACGACCATCCCTACCTTTTAAAGATAAAATTTGCTCTTCGGATAAATCTGAGAATTTAAGTGAAGCCTCTTTGATCCAAGACTTTAAAGTATCTGCGTGTTCGTCGATCGAAAAATCTTTTCCATCTTTTCCGTCGATCCCGTCACGGCCATCAATACCATTAGCCCCTTTAAATCCTCGAGGGCCTCGCAAAGACTCACTGTCGATAGCCTTGAGTCTATCGGAAATGGTCTTTACTATGAGGGCTAATACAATATCATCTTTCACTTGAATCTTCTAAAAGTTTGATTACGGCTTTCTCCAATTCGTTTGATACAACGCCACTTGGAGCTTTGTTGCCTGATTTTTGCACTTGCGAATCGATTACCTCGTCTAACCTGTCAGAAGGAGTGTAGTTGTTGACTGCGATATAGTATCTGTCTCCGCCTTCGTACGGGGCATAGCCCTCTCTCACACGAATTTCATTTGGAGAAATAGCTCCAACTTGCATCATCTTTGAGTAATATGAAGATCGAACTGTCATATCACCACGAGAAAGTTGGTACATATCCATATCAGATTTATTGCCGTTGTACTGTCCATTTAAAAGCTTAATGTCAGCTTCCATTTCAAACGAACGAGCCCAAGTATCTAAAGTGTCTGATGCCACTTCTAGATTTGATTGCTCTTGCGTGTTGTATGAATTGGCGTCGATGTCATAAAGTTTAGTAGGCGGAAGTCCCAAGAATCTTGCGATTTCTAAAACTCCAAATTTGCGAGAATCTAAGAACTGTAGAACATCAGGGCCAAGAGAGATCGGATTGAACTTCACGCCTTGTTCTAAAAGCGCAATTCCTCCAGCCTTGCGACCGCCATGATTTTCTTTCCACTGGGACTTAATTCTCTCGAACACTTCATCCGTTAAAACGCCGTCTGTCGATAAAGTTCCAGATGGAAGTCCGCCGTTGTTGAACAGGGCTCCAGCAAATTTATCAGCACCTCTTGAGATGTTGATAGTTTCATTGGCGTATTCGATCACTCCAAGGCCTGTGATACCGTCTTTCGTGTGAAAATTTTTGATGTGAAATACTTCATTCGGTAAAAGGATAACTTCTTTCTGGTACCCTCTCACTCGGTATAGCAGATCACCCGAGGTACTTCTAACAATGTCGACTGTTCTCGGATCTAAAAACCACATCTCTTTAATTTTACCATTCGGTGCTCTTACGATTTCTGCGTAAGAATTTCCTCGAACAATGGCATTAAAGATCATCGCAATCCTAAAGAACATGGAGTTCATTTCAGGATTTGGCGCAAGTCGTGTTAGGTAGGAAAGATCGTTATAGAGGATGTTATTATTTTTATCTTTGATGTTCCACGGAAGTTTACCGATTTGAGTGGCAATATAGATTACGCCTCGGTAAAATGCCGATACTTGCATTGCAGTATCTTCGGTGACTGGGACTTCATTATCTCCTAGTCGTATGATTCGAGAGCCCCTAACATCTGGAGCTTTTGTCTTTCTATTAAATACTTTTGAAAGCCAATTATCAGCCATTAGAGACTCCTAAAATTTGTGGTCTATTATAACTCTTCTACAGACAAATCTTCTTTGTCTTCGTTCTTTTTGTTATTTGGCTTATTCTTTGGTTTATCTTTTGGTTTTTCTACTTCTTTAACTTCTGGCTTAACTTCGTCTTGAACAACTTCTGCGCCTCGTTTAATCCAACGATCAGCCCAGCCTTTTTCAGTTTCAACTTCGTAAACTTTTCCTGCTTGGAAAATAACTTCAGAATTGTAGAACATATCGTTTGAGAATTTTAATTTAACTGTTTTCATACACACCTTTCAAAAAAAAGCCCGAGCTTATTAAGCTCAGGCTATTATACAATGAGCCTATTGTAAAATTAAATAGACTCAGCGTAAGCTGGTTGATACTTAGAATCTTCAACGATGTAAACACCGCCGCCGATTTTCGCTGCGCCTGCTGCTGCGATATCTACAGAAAACCAAGCAAAGCCGTTATTAACGTCTAAATCTTGAGGTAATACTTCCACTACCACTAGACCTGGGTCTGCTGCGAAGTCCGCTAAGCTAACAGCGTCAGTAGCAGCCATTTCTGTTTCAGTGAAAACAGTAGCCGCTGCCATCTTTTTGTAAAGCTTGTTAGAAACCGCTAAAGCCTTAGTAGTTCCGCCAGAAGCCGCATTGTGCTGCTTAAGAGCTAAAGCTAAAGTAGAAGCACCTACTGAGTCACCTAATGACAAAACAAATACGATTCTCTCGCCAGCGTTCATCTTGATACGCTCGCCTGTTGTAGATGTTGTTAAATCTTTAGGCTCAAAAGCCTGTTTTACATTTTCGCAAAATAAAAATTGTTTATTCATGTTAAAAATCTCCTAAAAGTTGGAGCCAGGTGCCGAGAGAAACTCCCAACACCCAGCTCATTTTAATTAAAACTATCGATTCTCTAATGTAACGATCGCTGACATTTCGTAATTGCCGAACTCAGTTTTAACTGGAGCTTTGAAAGGGCAAGAACCGTCTAAGCGGAAAGTCCATTTGTAAGCTTGGATATCTTGGTCGAAGTACAAGTGAGTTGAAATCGCTTGTTTGATACCAGCAGTCTTAGTGATTGTGTAGTAGTAGCTAAGGTCTGCAAAGATGATATCGCCTTCGTCGCCTAATTGTGGCAATGAACCCAACATAGGAATAACTGGACGACCTAACAACAATGCGTAAGGTGAGTTATTCATTTGAGAACCAGCCGCCAAGTAGATGTACTGACCAGCACCGTCTTTTAATAAACGTAATTGCTCTTCAACCGCTGGGTTGATGAACCAAGCTGCTTGAGAACGAGCCATTGGGATCATTCTAGAATACATCTTGATTACGTTCTCAGCCATAACTGTATCTGCAGCTTGACCAGACTCTTTTGTAACTCTCAACTTGAAACCAGAGTTCAAGATACCAGTTGGCTTACCAACACCATCACCTGAAATGATAGCTGAGTTAGCTTTGTGGATCATAGCTTCTGGAGCTTTTTGAACCATGAATGACTCAAGAGCTACTGCATCTTCAAGTAATTCATCTGTTACCGGAACTAAAGCTGCTAATTTGTGTAATTTCCAAGAAGCAGAACCTAATTTAGATTTAGATTGAGCGATTTGTGCGCCTTCAGCAGTCCAGTAAGCAGTGATACCGCCAGACCAAGGAGCCGCTTCATCAGTTGGAAGTGTCAAGTTGTTACCTGATACGTTGAACTGAGTTGTACGAGCTAATAATGATTCATCAGACGCAAATTTCTTAGCGATTGAAGTAATCATATCTTCAGGAACTAAAACACCGCCATCTTCTGCATTTTTCTCGAACATTGTGTTCTTGAAACGTGGGTCAAGACGACCTTGAGATTTATTCTTAACAGCCATTAAGAACTCACCCATGTTGTTGAAGCCACCCATGCGCTCTTGACGAGAAGCTTTTACTTCGATGTGTTGGTTCACAACCGGAGTAGCTTCAGTCTTACGAACTGGAGTTTCAGCTTTTGCTGTGATAGCTGCCATTTTTTCTTGAGCTTCGATTTTCTTTTGTAAAGACTCGTGCTCTTCAGATAGAGCATTAACTTCGCCGATTTGGTCTTCAGTTAAATCCTCTAAACCGTTTAGTTCCTGCAATTTAGCTACGATCGCAGTTAGTCTTGCTTTCATTTCTGCTAATTTTCCCATTTGTATTTCCCCTTTATTTAAAAGTTGAAGATGCTGCGCTAACTGCGAGCTAGTTCTTCAAAAATTATTTTTTATTTAAAATTTCCTTAATCTTAGCTTTTGCCAAATCAGAATTAGTGACAATGTTCGATGGCGATTTCTTGAACCATTTAGCTTTGTCTACATATTGAGCAGCAATAGCGTAAGTGTCCTCTGCCTTTTCGTCGGCAAGACCAATGTCCACTGCAGTCTCCGCAGTGAACCAAGTCTCGGCTTGAACCAAGGCGCGGATTTCGTCTTTAGTTTTCTTAGTCTTTTTTGCGTATAAATTAATTAATAGGTTATCGATGTCCTCTAAACGGTTTACGATATCCAGGAAATCTCTCGAATTACCTGCAGCGATAGTCCACGCTGAGTGAATCATAATCTGTGCGCCTTCGCCCATGATTACTTTATCCCCAGCAAGGGCGATGACAGATGCGATCGAAGCCGCAACGCCATCGACGTAAGTTGTGATTTTTTTACCGCTTTGTTTTAGTAAGTTATAGATAGCCCATCCAGTGAAAACTTCTCCGCCCACTGAATTAATTCTCAAAGTGATGTTTTTTACTTTTGAATCAAGGCCTTTTAGTACGTCGCTAAATTGTTTAAGGGTGATGCCCTCTTCCCAAAATCCGTCTCCGCCAATAATTCCATAAACTAAAATTTCAGCCGTATCACTGGCCTTATTTTTAACAACAATGGAACTTGTAGAAACTTCTGGTTTTAAAATTCTTGGCACATAGCCCCCTTGATAGAAGGCTAGTTTTGAAAAATTTACAAGTCAAACACAAAAAATTGGCGTCTAGTTGAGTTTAAATGAATCTGATGCCGAAACTGTCCAAAGGTTTCTGCACATCTTCCTCTTGCACCCACGAGGCAAATGCCATGAGAAGTGCGATAACTGGGTCGATCTTAAGTTTCTCGGAACTCTTTCTCGGGAACACATTATCTGCAGCGTCATATTTTACCACGACATTTCCTAAAGACCATTTCAGCAAAGGGCTTCCGTTGTGAAAGACTTTTCCTTCTCGGATTGCCGCATCGAACTTCTTTGTGGGCTCTGAAAGATTGGCCACGTTCATCCGAAACTCCGAAACATTAAGACCTTTTAATTTTAGAAATTGAATGAGGGCTACTGCATTCCAAGGATCAAGTAAATATTCGTCCACTTTAAAAAGTTTAGAATCGGCGTGGAGAATATTTCTAATTTCGTCTTGATTAATAGCCTCGCCTTTTGTCTGAGTTAGAAATCCTTGGCCGATGCAATTGTCGTAAAGAGTAGACTTGGCCTTTCGTACAGTTTCTTCGGGGATAAAACTTCGGTCGAACACGAAATATTTCCCGTCCTCTTTGAACACATATCCGATCGAGGTCAAATCGATATGGCTTGCGATGTCCACTCCAATTTTACACCGCTTTCCATAAAAATCTGAAAGTTTAGCTTCGGGCACCGAGCCCACTTCCCATCTATTTGTATCAAAGAAAGAGTTATATTCCTGCACCCACATATTAAGATGCTTGATCTTAAAGTTCTTCTCGTCGGCAGGAACTTCCTTCGCTTTAAGGGCTTTGGCTTTAAATGTGATCGGATCTACTGAGACGCCATAGTTGGGATTTGCTTTTCTCCAAGTGGTCTCGTCGTAAATGTCGTCTGTTTCTTCAGCGCAATATACGATTGAAAACATTTGATCGTCTTCAATTTCTCGTAACGCCACTTTTTTGGCATAGGCCGATTGGGAGAACCCTACGCCATCTAAATTATCTCCGGCAGTAGTGATACAAAGAGTAAGGGAGTCATTTCTTTTACTCATACCCGAAGTGACAACGTCAAACAGGGCTCTGGACATGGAATGTAATTCATCCATGATGGCCAGTACGTCGGCTAAACCATCTAGCGATTTTGATTCAGAGGACATGGCTCTCATTTCAGAATTGGAGTCTTTATGAGTTATTTTGTGCGCCAGAACTTTCGTTCCAGTTTTTACTAGGAATGAGCCATTCTTCTTGGCCATCGCTCGGGCTGAGTCCAATACGATTCTGGCTTGATCTTGTTTTGTGGCAAAGCATGAGATCTGATTTCCAGCCGGATTGTCTAGAGCTAGAAAGAAAAGTCCGCACTGGGACGCCATTGAAGAGTTGTGTGTAGGTATGTAAGAATTACCGATTAAATAGGTGTGGTCTGCAGAGTCAACTTCCACACAAAACATCGGAACATACTCTCCAGTAGGTATTACATCTACAATGTATCTCTTGTCGCAATAAGAGTGAGTTCCTCTCTTTCCTAAAATTCTGTCTGCTTTTCTTTTAAGGCCAAATACATTTACCCCTATTGGAGTAAAGTCTACCACCCAATGAGGTTTTGTGGCTTTATAGTTATTGTTCTCGGAAATCATTTTCAGATTTTTAGTAGCCTTTATCCCTAATGAGCATACAAGCTTGTAAAATAGATCGACTATTTGTTTGTTGGACTGGGAAAAACTACAAACTCCAGATTTGTAAACAGATCCATCAGAGTCCATTAACCCTTTTACAAGCTCGAGTCTTTGCTCGTCACTAGCACAAAGCCACTTTGGGTCGATATGCTTGTTTTTCAACTGGTTTATTTTCTTCAGCTCTGCCTGCAGAGATTTTACCCTAAAAGAAATTCCCTTTGTTCCCTTCTTTCTTCTGACCGTACTGCAAGAATATCCTCGACGACTAAAGTTTTCTACAATTCCTTCAAAATCGTCTTCGTGACAAGTTATCCTTGCGTCTCTGCTAGTCCCATTCCCTATCCAATATCCTAGCACATAAGGATCGCACCCAAAGTCTAATTTGCTGCCCATAACTGGTTTAGTATTAACAACG
>RXKB01000053.1 GCA_003963225.1 Candidatus Babelota bacterium | reverse complement strand
TTTTTGTCGCATAGCATCTATTTCTTCCAAATCATCTTCGCCTAGTTCTTGTTTAATTGCCTTTAACTGTTCCCTCAGATAAAACTCTTTTTGCGACTGGTTTATGGAGTTGCGTGCATCATTACGAATTTTTTCCTGAATTTCAGCTATTTCCACTTCTTTAAATAACAAGTTAAATAACGATTCTAAAAAGTCTTTTTGTGTCAAACTTTCAAGCAATTGTTGAGCTTGTTGTACTTTAAGTGTTAAATGAGACAAAATAAAATCTGCAATCTTTTCTATATCTTGCATTTTAGAAAGAATAATATGAAAATCTGGACTAAATGAGCTGTTAGATGCAGCCATTTTTTCTGCTAACCCTTTTATATTGCGGACTACTCTTGCAAGTTCGTCAACATCACTTTCTTGAAACGGCAATGGAACCATTTGCGCGTACAAAACATGGTCTTGTGTATCAATAGTTTCTACCCTTGCACGGTATAATCCCTGAACCAAAACTTTAATACCTCCTTCAGGAATCTTTATAACACGCATAATAGATGCAACAGTTCCTACGCGATATAAATCTTCAGTACCAATAGCTCTTTGTTGTTCAGCTGTATCTTTTGCAGCTAACAATAACACAAGCTTTGATTGATCTAATGCCTGATTAATGCCATTAATAATTCGCTCGTCTAATACCAAAAGAGGCACTATGATATGGGGAAACACCACCACATCCATAGTAGGCACTACAGCTAAAATATCTGGTATAACCTTGGGCATAGCCTCATTGACAAGATTTTTCATCATTCCCCCTCTTATAACGTCTTGCAATTTGCTAAACAATAATGTCCCTTATTGTATTGTTAGTCTATGCATAGTTGAACAACAAGCTCAAGACTTATTAATTAGATGTAGTAAAATATGGACTATAATAGGTAGTTAATGCACTGTAAATAAAGTACCCGTTGACTGATCATTTTTTAAAAGAAGCTAAATGAATATCTTTTCTAAAGAATTTAAACAAGGAATGCTTATGCCAACAATTATTGAAGCACGGAACGTGTATAAATCGTTTAATAACAATACACTAGGCACTTTCGTTTTGGAAAATATAAGCCTTACTTTCACAAATAATAAAACATATACGCTAACAGGGCCTTCTGGCAGTGGAAAAACCACATTGTTACACATGCTTGCTTTATTAATTAAACCAGACAAAGGTACTATTTATATAGATGAACAAGACAGCGCCTTTTTTTCTGCCCAACAAAAAATGGTATTTTTTAGCAACACCATTGGACTAGTTTTTCAACAACCGTACGTTATTCCGGAACTTTCAGTTGTTGAAAACTGCATGCTACCAGGCATTATTCAACAAAAAACTAAAGAAGAATGTTATAAAAAAGCGTTAAATTTACTTGCAGATGTTGAACTTTCTGCCCAAGCACACTTACCAGTCAAAGCACTGTCTGGCGGACAACAGCAACGGATAACACTTGCACGAGCATTATTTAATAATCCGGCATTTTTATTATTGGACGAGCCCACAGGCTCTCTAGATAGCAAAACCGCATCACACATCATTGACCTTATATTGCACTTACACAACACGTATAAAACAGGAATTATCATGTGCACACATGACCAAAAAACAGTAGCATTAATGGATCATTGTGTCACACTAGAACATAATTAAACTATTTTATATAACTATTGCAATTGGACCAACTATGTTACATCGCAAAACTATTATAAAAAAAAGCATGCAAATAGGTTTTTTAACCCAAATTAGCAGACTGCTTGGCATGGTACGAGAGCTTTTAATGATCCGTTATTTGGGCATTGGCATGCTTTCTGATGCTTTTATTACTGCATTTAAAGTACCAAATTCTTTGCGTAAAATATTTGCAGAAGGCGCACTTTCTACCGTTTTGGTACCAGCAATTGTCAAGCAAGAACACACCAATTCGTTAGCAAAATTTATGACCGGTGCATTTATTCTTTTTGAGGGATTATGCATAATAATTATAGCAATTGGGATGCTGTACGCCAAACCATTTATTCATTTTATCGCACCAGGGTTTAGCCCTGAACAAAAATCTATAACAAGCTCGCTACTTTTATTGCTTATGCCTTTTATTTTTTTTGTTTCTACTGCATCATTACTGTCTGGCGCATTACAATCAAAAGGTAAATTTCTTATACCTGCATTTGGGCCAGCATTTTTTAATATTATATTTCTTATAAGCATTGGCATTTGCATGTATTTTAACCTGCCAGTGTCAACTTTATGTTTACTCATTTTATGTAGCGCCTTTTTACAAAGTGTAATGATCGGCATGACCTATTTTTATTATGGTCTTTCCTTTAGTTTTGTAGATCGCACTACTCTTCCCTATTTAAAAAATATGTTTTGGCAGTTTTTGCTTTGCTGGCCAAGTGTCAGTTTTTCTGAAATAAATCTTTTTATTGATACTACTTTTGCTTCTTTGTTAGATCCTGGAGCGATATCTTTGCTGTATTATGCAAACCGTTTTATGGGTATTCCGTTGGGTGTCATTATTGGATCATTAACCACTGTTTTGCTTCCTCAATTTTCCCGCATTGCGTTGCATTCAAAAAAACGGCTCACTTTTTATGTATTTGAATCTGTAAAAGTAGTACTTTGGATTACCATTCCTGTTATGATTTTAATGATCTGCACATCGTACCACCTTTTTTATACCTTATTTTTGTCTCCGTCTTTTACTATTGAACACGTAGAAAAAGCTGCTCATGTACTGCAAGCATTTTGCCTGGGGCTTCCTTTTTTGGCGCTGAACAGACTTTTTTTAAATGTGTTATATGCCATGCACAAAACTAATGTGCCTCCTTTTATTTCTGGCGTAGCGGTACTTGTCAATATTACTGGAAATATGTTATTTTTAGATAGATTTAAAATAACAGGCCTTGCACTTGCAACATCATTGTCTGCATTATTTCAAATGATTTTTTTAATAACCGCCTTGCATTATTACAAATGCCACCTTTCTATTAAAAAGTGCGCTGTTTTTTTAGCAAAATACATGATACAATTGCTAGCAGTTGGTTTGCCTTTGCTTTTTATATATTTTGGTATTAAAACGTTTTTATATGAAAACGGCTTTGCTTTTATATTAAATACACGATTTGGATTTTGGTATATAGCACTGCCTTTCTGCGGTTTATATATAGTTTTCTTATGGGCATTACGCAAAAAGGCAAAACTGCATCTTTTTTTTATTGATTAATATTCATAAGGAATTTTACATGAAAAACATTTACTCTGCAGGCGTAGTAACTTACATCAAAGAAGGCGACA
>RXKB01000039.1 GCA_003963225.1 Candidatus Babelota bacterium | reverse complement strand
AACACAGGAGGATGGAAATCTGACTGGTATGATCAGGATGGCCGCAGATTCAACCCTGATAATATAATCCTGGACCGGCCGAGAAAGCCGCGGTCCAACCCATTCAAAGAATGAGAAAGCTGCGATTTGATACCATAGCACTGTGGGCGATAGTAATGGCCTCGGTAGCATCGAATTGGAAGCGCATAAAGCAGCAGCTTTCGCTACCTAAAATATTGTATTGGCTGGTGGTAGGAGTTTTTGCGCTGTTTATGACCTTCGCAATTATCCACTCATTTGGATTACTGCCAGATCTTCTGCATCTGGCCGGATTCAGCTCGATTCTTTGACGCGGCCTTGTGCCGCATGTGTAATAGAAGCGCTCTGCCGCTTCCGGAAATGTTGGCCTGGCTGGGGTAATTCCTGGCCAGGCTTTTTTTATTGTCCTACCCGCGCGAATAGCGCCACGGCACTTTTGTGCAGCATTTAAGCATACAGCTTACACGAACCCAAAAAACATTTATGAAAAAGTACACCATTTTCACGGTGCTCCTGGCGCTGGCCTTTCTTGGTCCGGTAGGCGCACAAACCCTCACCTTCACTCAAGGCAATGCGGAGGTAGCCAGTTCAACCAAAAACCATCTCTACGGCATTGATGATCTATACTTCAGTTACAATAATAACACTGAAGTATTTGAGGCCCGGCTGGCTGAAACGCGTGAAAGCGTATTCAAATCAAACATCTCCAATGTTACCATTTCCGGCCTTTCTACAGCTGCGGCAAAAATTGCCTGGTTGGAGAACACCCACGTGAAAGCCAACACGGCACAGTTCAACCATTTATTGCCCAAAAACGGTATTTCGGTGCGGTACAACACCTCAGGTAAGGCTACCAACATTCATGGCAGATTTACACAGGGCAAAACGCCACTTTGGGCTGGGCATGCAGACTCCATCAAAACCAGCGCAACGGATACCACCACAGCCCTACGGCTTACAGCACTCCGCAAGATTGTACGCGGTGCTACGCCTCGCCTGATTGGTAATGATGCCAACGCGGCCACTATTGCCGTTGGTGCTGCTTCCGGATCTGGAGGTACTGCCACGATTACCGGCAATGGTCTTTCCGGCGAGATTGATATTGATACTGGATCCAGCACTACCACTACCGGCGTGCTTGCTACGGTAACGCTTCCGGTAGCTTGCCCAAGCAAATGCCTGGTAACCATCACCCCTAGCAGCACTTTTGGCAGCACTCAGATCGGGAAAGTCTTCGTGACCACCACCGGCAACACCTTCGTGCTCAACGCAAACGGGACTGCCCTCACAGCATCCACTGCCGACTTCAAGGTATTCTACCAGGTCACCTGCCGTTAAGCCTCATAACCCCAAAACAACCCATGACACCAGAGCAAATACAACAAATCCGCTGGATGCGCAGTATGCCGCACAGCCTCGAGTTTGACACTACGCGCATTGATGCCGCCGAAGGTGTGCTGTATGATGTGGTAATGTGCGAGGAGGGCGAAGCCAAAGGCCACGGTGTGTATTTGGAGGAGGAGTTTATTACCGATCTGGTGGCTTACGATCAGAAGCACTTCAGCAAAGCTGGACTCAAATGCCGGTTTGATCACCCAGGCGGTTGTGAAGGCACTATGGGCACGCAAATGGGCCGTTTTAAAAACGTCCGTGAGCGTAAAAAAGGTGGCAAGATGCAGGCTATTGCCGATCTGTACCTGCTGGATGCCGCAGAGCTTAGCCCAACCAAGCCGAACATGAAAAGCTGGATGTTGCAAATGGCCCAGGAGGATCCTGGATTCATTATGCAGTCCATAGTTTTCAAACCTGGGCGCTACTACCAGAAGTTCAAAAATGGCGACAAACGCTACATCTGGGAGTATCAGAAACATGATGACGGCGGTATGGAATGGGTATCAAGCGATCCAACTCTGGGCAAAATCTTTGTGGAGTTTGGCCCTAATGGCGAGCACTACTATACCGACACTGTAGAGGCCGGCGCTGCGACTGACAGCCTGTTCAGTACCCAGGCCAACCCGCACCTGTTTGTATCCAAAGCCCTCAGCTGGCTGGAAGACAACCCCCGAATAAAAGAATTTGCCCAGGCTAATCCGGAGAAGGTTTTTTCCTTCCTGAAAGAGCTTGGGCTTGAACCTACACCACCCGTTAAACCCCAACCACAGAAAATGTCACTGCTGAAAAAATTATTCGGCCAAGACCCCATCACCGAAGATGTGCTGATGAGTGCCGAAGAAAT
Organism: Candidatus Babelota bacterium; assembly: GCA_003963225.1. GTDB lineage: Bacteria > Babelota > Babeliae > Babelales > Vermiphilaceae > AWTP1-30. The sequence continues at coordinate 14,476 of RXKB01000039.1, read as the reverse complement.
CACGGAGCTGCGCACAAAGCTTGGTAAAGCTGAGGAAATTCTCACCAGCCTGCAAACCAAGTTTGACAAGCTCCAGAGCGATTACGATGCCTTGAAAAAGGATCTGGAAACCCGTACCAACGAACTGAGTTCTGCCCAGGATAAAATCAAGGAGCTGGAATCCAAACCAGCGGCCACTCATACCGATGGGCCTACAGATACTCCAGAATCTGAGCTTCGCGCCTACCACAAGGACCCTATTACGCAGCGAGCCATTGAGCGCTTTAAGCGCAAGCCTGCGAAGTAGGAAGTATTAACCAGAAAACCCGAAAACCTGCTTTGCAGCGCCTGCCTTATGCGTGGGCGTTTGCAAAGCTAAATTCCCAAAAAACATGAACGAATCTGTTGACCACAGCTATGCCCAGGCGTTTCAGGACTATGTACGTACCTACGCCGAAGAGCTGTTTACCGAACTTTTCTACGGCTTTAAAACCGCCGACCTCGTTACCACGCACGAGGGCATCAAGGGTGAAAAAGTATTCACTCAGCTGGAAGTAGCCGACAACCTGGTGCGTCGCTGGGGTAAAACCTTCGCGCCGGTAGCCAATGCAGTGGCTATGAAGCCACGTGTGCTGAAAACCGTACTCAACAAAGTAGACCTCTCCGTTGTCCCGCAAGAGTACGAAAGCTCATACCTGGGCATGTTGCGCAAAAAAGGGCAGGACCCTGCCGATTGGCCGCTTGCGGCCTACGTGATGGAAAAGGTAATGGCCAAAATCAAAACCGAATTTGAGGTGGCTGTATGGCAAGGCGCTGAAGAGGCTATTCCTTCAGATGGCGATTTCCTGCGCCAAACCTTTGACGGCTATCTGACCATCATTGCCAAAGCTCTCACTGCAGGCGATATCACCGCCGTGGCCACCGGCGCCAGCACTACTGCCAATATTATTGCCAATCTGCGCACTATGTGGGCAGAGGTGCGCTCTGAGTACAAAGAGGCGGGTACCGATATTTTCATGAGCTACGAGCTGTACGATACCTACCGTAAGGCTTACAAGGATGCTTACAAGATCGACCCGGCCTACATCCAGATTACTGAAGCAGGCTACCAGGGTATTCTGTACGAGCTGGGCAATGGTAATACCCGCATTATCCCGATTAACGGTATGGCCGGTAGCGACCGTATTGTGATCACTCCGCGCGAAAACCTGGCCATGGGTATTGATAGCCCAGACGATACCATGTTCAACACTGATCAGGATAAACGCCAGATTGATCTGTGGATGGACTTCCGTATGGGCGCACAAATCATGCTTCAGAAGGATGGTATCCTGGTGGTAAACGACCAGGCGTAAACCCTTGCATTTGGGCGGCTGTGACTAATCAATTTGCACAGCCGCTCAGCTTTTTCATACCCTCAAAAAACAATTCAATGAGTAAGGAAGATACTAGCGCAAACAAACAGCTGCGCGACATGGAAGAAACCCTGAAGGCTTTCCAAGCCAGCGCCAATGCTGCGATGGAGAAGCGCGACGCTCAAATAGCTGCCCTACAAGCCCAACTGGCTAAAAGCCCTGTAAAAGCTGGCAACAATGCAGTACAGGCAACTCATGACGGTGTAAACTACCTGATTGTGCATGCCGTAAGCTACGATGGCAAACGCCACACGCCGGCCGAAATTGCCGCCAATGAGGTGCTGTTGGCGCTGCTGATTGAAAACAATTCCAGCGCGGTACAGCTGGCATAAACCCATTTTGAAAACCTGCCGACTTGTGTCGGCCAACCCCAAATAAATCATGGCAGATTGCAATTGCACTGTTGATACTATTGAGGCGTTTTGCGGTGGCGTAAATGCTCCGGGCCTTGATCGTTCACTGAGTATTACGTGTGAGGATCAGATTGCCGCCATTCCAGCGGCAGATGCTGATACGCACGTAATATCAGACGATATCACTTATAGACCCTCGGCGGTTGGTCCTCCAGCTGTAGCTGCAGGTAAGTTCTTTACCTGGGGATTTGCTAAAGACGGCGGCAGCTGGGTGAGCGAACGCGACGATAACGGCCTTTGGAACACGGAAGTGAAAATCTTCATCCAGAAGCTGGAGGCTACTAAAACCTATGTGCTGAACGGCATGAGTGGCGACAACCTGATAGCCATTGTGCCAGACCGTAACGGAAATGCTCGCCTTGTTGGCTCTAAAACCAATGGAGCCAGCGTAAAGGTGAAAGAAACCACCGAAACCCGCAATGGATACGAAGTAAGCATCATGTGGCAAAGCGCTCATGCCCCTTACTTCTACACCGGAGCTATTACGACTTAAGAAATGCGTAAGAACAAATCAGAACGCACTTCTGCTTCCCAAAGCCCTGAAGCGCCGCTTGTTGAAGCGGCTGCTTCCGGGGCGGAGGTAGTTGAAGTTAATTTGGCCTACATCGGTCCGGACTACAGCCACGGCATAAAAATTCATGGAGAGCCGCAATTGGTTCGGCCCAGAGAAATGAGTGCTGCTGAGGTTGCTCAGTTTTTAGAACGCCACCCAAACCGTTCGAACTGGTGGATGCCTGAGAAAAAATATGAACCCTGAAACCGTAAATACTACATACGAGGCCATCACTAACCCCATACTGCGCCTCATGCTCTACATGCTTGCCGCTGCGGTGGTGGGGCTGTGTAGCGCTGTGGTGTATTTATACCGGGACAATAGGGCCATTCAGCGTGAAATGCTGGATGCAAACCACGACAACATTCGTGCGCTTGACTCCCTGAGCGATGCGCTGGTGAATCTGCGCTCGGAAATATCCAAACCCACCCCCTCCCCATGAAAAAGCAACTGGAAGCCTCCAACATGGAACGGAGGCTGGCCGCTCAGCGTCTGGAAAAAGCCATAGGCAAAAAGCCTGCGGAGCCAGTACGCACAGAAGCACAATTAAAGCCAGATAATAAGCGCCATACTAAAGCTGTGAAAGTAGCCATGGCGCCCAGAGCTGTGTAACCTATTAGACCCCATACCCCATATTATGAACGACGATTTGAAAGAGCTCAAAGAGGTACTTGCATTTGGCTTCGACGGCATGGATGCCTTCAAGCTGGCCGCAGAAGACAAAGAATTCAGCATCTCTGATCTGAAATACCTCTTCCCGCTCTACTCTTCTGCCCGGGCAGCTATTGACAACATTGGCAATCCCTGGGAGCGATTCCAGGCATTGAATTCCGATGAGCGTTTTGAGCTGCTTCAGTACGTGAAAGAGCGCTTTGACATTGCCGACGAAGAGCTGGAACTGATCATCGAGGACACCCTTACGGCCGTGGGGGCAAACGTTCAACTGGTGAAACGCTGGACCGCCCGGTTCAAAAAACCAGAAACCACCCAAGACGAAGCCTAATGCCTATCCCGGTAGTAATCCATGTGCCGGGCCGATGGCGGTTCCTTCGCCGCGAATATCGCCGTGAGCTCCCCACTTCATTTGATGAGGTGGCGGAGCTGCGGCGATTGCCGCTTTACGAGGATCTGTGTAGCGCACCTGGTGAGCTTGGAAGGCTGGTGGGCATCAGAAACCTGCTTAGAATACCTAAGCGAATATTCAGACGATTGACAGACGACCAAGCGGCTGCGCTGCTGGATGCCGTACCCTGGATGAAGGTTTGGCCAAGCCCAAAGCCCGTATTCACACAATTTGAGTGGAAGGGGAAAACCTATTACCTGCCCAGCTCACATGGTATGAACATGTGCGCCCTTGAATACCCGCTGGCCGATGAGGCCTTTATGAAGTGGGTGGACACCGGCGACAAAGCGCACAGCCTAATGCTGGTAGCTACAATATGCCGTGAGCTAAACCCGGACGCTGACCAGGTGACCACCCGCGGCGACAAACGCCGACCGCTGCTATCCCGCTCTGAAGCTTCAGCCAGGTGCAAGGAGCTTGAAGGGTTGCCGGATTACATACTGGATGGCGTAACCATGTTTTTTGCCGGCATGAAGGAGTTTATCAATAAGTCCTACGGAAAAGTGCTATTTGAAGGAGCTGACAATGCCGCAGAAAATTCAGCACAAGCTTCCAGCCCAAATACAACGCCCTCGCTGGGCTGGTGGGGTATTTACTTTAGCCTGGCCACGGATGGCCCATTTGGCCGGGACGTGAAGCAGGTTTACCAAGCCTCATTCCATGAGGTATGCCTATATCTGGTAGATCGCATAAAACAGCAGAAAGCCCGAGAAATGCAGGAGGCGCTCAGGCGATCTGACTTTGGCAAGGAGGCCTGAGCAGTGTCCTACCCGCGCGCACATGAGGCGCGCACATTTGTGCTATGGATCATTTATTCCCCATTGTAGAACATGACGACACCAGCGGACTTGAAATCTTATTTCGAACAACTTGCCTCGACGCTGGGAGTATCGTTCGTGTACGGGCCTTCGGAAAAAATCCTCAACCCGGAGCTGTCCGGTTTGCAATACCCGGTGATATGGCTGGAGGTGCCCATGGTGGCCAGGCGAAGGAACGGAACGCTGCACACGCACTTCAAAAGCGCTTTCCTGTGCCTGAGCGATAAGCCAGTAGGCGATGCCAATGGCGATATTACTGCCATGGATGAGATGTATGAACTCACTGTTCAGGTGCTACAAAAAATGCAGGAAGACAGTGAAGCGGTACCGGTGCCATTCCTGTTTGACCAGGATGGCGCCGAAAGCGAATACATAGGCCCCTGGAGCGCTGATGCGGATTGGGGCTGGCGAACTGAATTTGAATTGACAGGCGGCGCCTGCGAAAATGCAGATTGCTGCGATTAACCATACTCATCATCAAAACGCACTCACATTATGACACTGGAACCTGTAACAGAGCAAATCACCGAACGTGTTCGGCAATCGAATGTGGCAAAAAAGAACCCATTTCGAATTGGAGACGCCGTGGTACACTTACCAACCCAGCAAAAAGGCCTGATAGTAGATACCAGGCATGATTGGGTGAAGTTTGAAGTAATTGGCCAGATTGGCCCGGGTGGGAAAAGAAAGGTCGTTCGATTCGGATACCGCAAATTAAACCTCCTCGCTACCCGGGAACAAATTCAGCAGGGGTACCGCGACTACATGACAGCAATGGCCACCAAGGCCAAGAAAGCAAATAGCCCATGGGCAAAGTTCAAGCGCGCGCTGGGATTAGAACAGCGAGCGGTTGTTTGAGTTTGGAATTTTGTGATGGGCGGCGGTTGGGCAACTGACCGCCGTTTTTTTTAACTAACACTAACTGTAAGTCAAAAATGAAAAATCTGTTTTACAGCCTGCTTATACTTACCCTGCTGATCAGCTGCAGGGAGCGCCACGATCACCCAGACCCTTACGATGCCTCCAGAATAACCGGCAACTGGATTACACTCACCGGGCAATTGCCAGACTGGGAATACAGATTCTCCGGATCCGGATTTATGGAGCAGCGCATGGAAGTAGGCAACACCGTGCTGGCCAGCCATGAGTACACCTACAGCACCAGACACGATACTGTGTTTATTGGTGGGGGTAGCGGGCCTAATCAGCCGGCGCGAGCCTGGAAGGTGTACTTTTACTGCGATAGTATTGTGGAGGTGGACAACGTAAGCCCAGGCGTAGTACTGGGAGGAAGGTTTTGGCTCAAGCAGGTGAAGTGAGCCGCCAAACATTCTATTTGGTTTTGTGCAACAAAATGTGCTATTTTCGTGCATTGTTTCACAATCCAAATTAACACGCATGAAAAACATTGAAAGGTTCCTTGAATTTAACGGCAAAAAAATTTCTATCTTGAATCAAGATGGCGTTTGGTGGGTAGCCCTAAAGCCTATCTGCGAAGCACTAAATGTTGATTTTGAGGCCCAGCGAAAGAACATTCAAGATGACAATATTCTTGCTCAACTACCGTCCATTCAGACGGTGGTTGCCAGTGATTTAAAGGCAAGAAAAATGCTATGCCTGCCAGAAAAATACATCTACGGTTGGCTGTTTTCCATTCGTTCTGAAAGCCAAGAGTTGAAAGAATATAAGCTCAAGTGCTATGATGTTTTATACAACCACTTCCACGGCGCATTAACTGCCCGCATGACCATCCTTACCGAGCAGGATACCATTACCACCCAAATAGCTGAACTGGAAAAAGCGCTGGAGGAAACCGAGGAATACAAGAAGATTCAGGAGCTGAAGAGACGTAAAGGAGAAACGAGAAAGGAGCTTACGCAGCTGGATAGAGACTTGAAAAGTGGCCAGCTCTCCATTATCTTCAACTAACGCGGCATTAATTTGGATTTATATAATCCGGTTGCGATGAATTTCGCAGCCGGATTTTTTTATTTGACATTTGTGACAAACCTATTACCTTTGCCCTGTTCTCTCATTCTCGGTCGATCTACATCGACTTTCTTCTTGATTAAAATAAGGCGCTGCCCGGTTGCCATTTCCTGCCCATGCGGCTGAGAATGGGAGAACCTTCCGGGTGGTGCCGCATTTTTTCTCGTTATGTTCTCTAACGAATCCACAGCTTCTGCACAGTACCGCAATGCGGTAGAACAATGGCAATTCATTACCTCTAAAGATGATTGCGCCTTTACCATCAAAAGTATATTCATCACCCTGCGCATGGCGCTAAACCGTGTGGATCCGCTGGAGGATCCGGAAGAGGTAGGGGCGGTGCTACAGCTGCTCAATATGGGCGAGATATTGGCAGATGTGGAGTATGGTCGCGGAGATTATGAGTACGAGCAGGCGCATGCTGTGCCTGATGCTGCCTGAAAGTAACATAAGGAGATCGTTATTTTACTTTAAGCCGCCTACTGCACATACGTATGCAGTGGGCGGCTTTCTTTATGTCCTTTTGGCAATTCAGGGCTGCGTAGACCTTTACGGCATGACCCCAGATCAAGCAATAGCCGGCTGGCTGCGTATACTGGCCAGGGAGTTTGTGGCCAACCGGGCCAAAGACATACGGCAGCGCAAGCTGCTGAACACTGAGCTGCTGATCAGCAGCCTGAGCGCCAAGGTGAACTCTCAGCCTGAGCGTGGTATCCACTTCATGGTATTCTACTCGCTGGCCTATGGCCGGTATCAGGATATGCGGCGGCGCTACACCCGTGCCGGTGGCGAGGAAATGATCAAGCTCCTGGAGGAGTGGGCTGAGCGGGAAGGCGTGCAGAACTTCACCAGGAGAGGCGTGCGGGATTATTCCGGCATATACCGCAATCAGCCCAAGGCCAGAGTACTTAACCGAATAGCCTGGGGTATTGCCAACAGATACAGAGATAAGGGCACTGCGCCCAAAAAAGGCTGGTACAATAAGGGCAAAACCAAGGATATAGAAACGCAGTACGATGTGCTGCTGCGTATTTGGAAGGAAGCAGTGCAGGCCCAGACAGTAGAGAAACTCAGCAAGTAAACCCCAAACCCCAAAAGACCAATGAGTATAAGAACGGATAAGGTAGACTTGATCCTTACGATCAATGCCGCCCAAAGCGCATCTACACTGAAGGATATGGAGGCCCGCGCGCGTGATCTACGCCGGGCGCTTAGCCGTATGGATGTGAACGATGAAGCCTTTAAGGAAGCCGCTCAAGAGGCCCAGAATCTGGATAAGCGCATTAAGGAGGTAAAGTCTTCCATGCAGGCTGTGCGCACGGAAACCACCAGCTTCCAAAAATTGCTTGGTGGATTTACGAGAGGAGCGGCCATTGTAGGTTCATTTCTTGCTGCTTTTGCAGGTTTTGGAGCCATTGCCAATGCCGCCAGGGAAACAGAACGGCTTTTTGCCGTATTGAAAAATGCTTTGGGAGGAAGCGAGCTGAAGGCTCTGGCCGTATTTGAGCAGCTGCAGGAATTTGCAGCCACCACGCCATTTGCCTTGAATGAGGTGGTGGGAGCTTTCACCAAGCTGCAGCAGCGCAACTTTAACCCTACCATTGAGCAGCTGCGCACCATGGGCGATATCGCCGCAGCCAGCGGAAAAACCATTGATCAGTTCGTGGAGGCCATTCTGGATGCGCAAACCGGAGAGTTTGAGCGCCTGAAGGAATTTGGTGTGGTGGCCAAGAAAGAAGGGGATAACGTGCGGGTAACCTTCCGTGGCCAGTCTGAGACTTTCCGGAACACGGCTGAAAACCTGAACGCTTACCTGCTGAAGCTCGGAGAGCTTCCAGGTATTGCCGGTGCAAGTGCAGCTGTATCGCAAACGCTGGATGGCGCGCTCTCCAACATGAGCGACAGTCTTACCCGCTTATTTGCCAGTGTAGGTAGTAGCGGCGGGTTTTTGAAGTCCCTAGTGCAGGGCTTTACCAGTTTGGTAGATGCGGCCAATGATTTCTTTCGTATCCCACTGAGTGAAAGTCTACGTGAACAGCAGACTGAATTCAACGCCCTGGTTGGGATCCTACAGGATGTAAACTCCTCTGAATCTACCAGGAATGCAGCCATAGCTGAGCTGCAGAAAAATTACCCTGATTACATTGGGAATATTAACCTAGAGAATGCCTCACAATCTGAGCTAAACACGCTTTTGGTTAATGGTAACAAGTTGTTTGAGCAGCGAATATTCCTTCAACAGAATGAGGAAAAGTTGATTGAGTTTGCCAAAGAGAGAGTTCGGGTTGAACGGTTACTTTTTGAGGCACAAAAGGAACAGCAACGTTTAGCGCAATCCGGACGGGCAAATGAACGGCCGATTACATTTGGAACTGGAGGTGGTGATGGCCTTAGACAAACGCAAACGAGGGGGGAAGGCGCTGAATCCAGAGTAAAGGCATTGACTGAAGCTCTTTCAAAGCTCAATGAGCAGCAGCGAGCATTTGTAACTGAACAGACTGAATTTGCTAAGGCTCTTGGCTTGGATCAGATTACGCCAACAAATTCCGCTGGTGGTGCTGGTAAGGCAGGAGTAGTCAGCGATGCTAAAAAGGAAGCCGAAGCTGCTGCCGGATCATTGGCGTTCCTGCGCAAGCAGATCGCTGACTTGCAGAAAGAGATAGAGTCTACTCCTGGCCAATCTAAAGCCCTTGAGCCGCTTATACAGCAACTTAAGCTGGCAGAGGATGCATTGAAGGCTCTCGAGGACAGAATAGAGCGGCTGAAGAATCCACAGGCAGAAGCGCCTCCATCGGCAGAGGAGATAGCCAGGCAGCTTGGCCTGGAATCCAGCAGTGCAGTTACTCGTGATGAAACGGCGGCTGACAGGTTGAAGTTGATTGAGTTCAATGATTTCAGACTAGAGGAGGAGCGGCTTACTAATGAGGAGCTGTTGAAATACAGAAAAGGGCTATCTGATGAAGAAAGGAAACTTCGTGAGCAAGCTCTTTCTGATGAGGAGGACTTGAGAGAGAACATAAAGAATCTTGCAATATCGGCAGTTGAGTCTTTATCTAGCGCGTTCTTTCAAATCCGACAAAATGAAGTCCAGCAAAGCACAGATGCCGCTTTGGCTGCACTTGATAAGGAATTCGCTGAAAAAAGGCGACTTTCTGAGGGTAATCAGCAAGCGCTCTCAAGGATAGATCGGGAATATCAGCGTAGGAAGGAAGCCCTTGAGAAACAAGCTGCTGAGAAGCGAAGGCAAATAGCACTTAAAGAAGCTATTATCGCAGGGGCATTGGCGGTTGTCAAGGCATTGACTATTCCAGGTAATATTGTTGGAGCGATTGCAGCGGGTGTTGCTGCAGCTGCTCAGATTGCAGTAATCGCATCTCAGCAATTTGCAGGTGGTGGTATGACCGGCGATGGTTCTCCATTCCAGCGTCCGGACCGTACCGGGCACAAACCAGTAGGCGTAGTACACGCTAATGAATGGGTGGGCCCAAAATGGATGGTACAGCATCCATATTACGGCGCCCAGATAGCTGCTCTGGAGGCAGTTCGTCAGCGAGGCTTTGCTGATGGAGGATTCTCTACCACTCCAACTGTAGCCATCAATCCATTCAGTAATTCAACAAGCGATACTTCAGCGGCCAGTATTGAAGCCTATATGATGCTGGCGGCAGAATTCAGAGCATTTAGACAGGATATAACCTCCTGGCAGAGCCGTCTCAGGGTAGCTTATACGGACATTGAAAGTGTGGGAGGAGAGCTTGGTGTTGTGCGGGTGGAGGCTGGATTATAGGTCTGTCCTACCAACACGCGAGAACACCCGCCACTTTTGCCAACATGAAAAACATACCATGGAGAGGCGAGATCTCGATCCAGCAAGTGCTGATGATGATGCGTGATGATCCATCCAACCGGTTTTGGCTGGCTTTTGTGCGAGCTACCGGCAAGGATGCCGGAAGCATCAAGATCGTTAGCTCGGCGGTGTATGGTGCTCCGTTGGATGGCTACAACAAGCGCCGGCCGGCCGGGAAAATGCCTGCTTCGGCTTTGCACACAGAAAAAGGAACCTTGCCGATAACGGATTCAACCAATGGCCAGTATCTATCACCACTCATTAGCCACATTATTGGCTTCAACCTTTACAAAGTAAAACACTGATGGAAACCCCAATACCAATTACCCCAGAGAGCTATTATTTACCGGGTGGAAGTGCGCTGATCACCTTTGCCAGGCAAACGCCAGAGGTCACCGATCGTGCCGGAAATGGAGGCAAGGAGCTGCGCATAAAAGTGGGCAATAAAGACGTGAAAATCCAAACCTGGGGCAAAAACAACCTGCTTCCTCAGGACAGGGAAGCCCTGGTACTGGATAACAACATTGTACCGGAGCTGATGGCCACTAAGCGGGATATCACGGTGGGTGGTGGACTTATGTGCTACAGGGAGATTTTTGAAGGGGGCAAACGCCGCATTGAAGAGGTAGAGATGCCTGCCGCAGCAAAAGCCTGGTTTGAAGCACTCCCGGAATTGAATGGAGGGCAGGACATTCAGGCTTTTTTGCTCAAATGCTGCAGGAACCTGATTTACCACGCCAATATTTTCCCCGAGTTTGTGAGAGATCTGGGTGGCAATAAAATAGCCAGTATGAGAGCGCTCGAGTGCCGGCATGTGCGGCCGCAGAAGCAGGACGTGAAGGGAAAAATACAGAACTGGTTTTGGAGTGGAAACTGGAAGGAAATCAAAAAGGAGGAGTTCCAGCCAAAGGCTATTGCGAATTATGCGGGGGAGGCCAGAAGGCAGCCCAAGTTTGTAATGCACATCATGGATGATGTGCTCAGTGATGAGTACCTGGGAATTCCTACCTGGTGGGGTGGCCGTGCCTGGATTGAGTGCGCCAATGCTATCCCGATTTTTCACATAAATAACCTGCGCAACGGCTACACAATCCGATGGCACATCGAGATCCCAAAGGACTACTTCTGGGATTACACTGCCTCATCTACCACCCAGAAAGAGAAAGACAATGCGAAGCAAAAGGAGACTCAGGCCAAGCAGGAGTTTTTGCAGCGGTTAAATTCTTTTTTAGCTGGTTATGAGCAGGCTGGCAGGGCAATAATCACTGATTATGAAATCAATAAAGCAGCAAACAAAGATTTTCCTGGTATCAAAATCACGCCACTTAATGTGGATTTGAAAGATAAAGCGCTGTTGGACCTGTTTGAAAAATCGAACGATGCCAATATCAGCGCCCAGGGTATTCACCCAACATTGGCAGCTATTCAAACCCAGGGCAAACTGAGCTCAGGGAGTGAAATCAGAAATGCTTTCATGATGTACGTGGCCATCAAAACCCCTGTGAAACGGGATTTGCTGCTGAAGCCTATTCAGTATGTACATAAGGTGAATGGATGGCCAGCGGATGTCAAGTGGGCGTTCCGGGATATTGAAATAACCAAGCTGGATTATAATCCAGCTGGCAAACAGGATGTGACTATTGCATGAGCTACGAGCAAAAACTTCAACTCCTTATATCTCAGGATCCTGAAAACGTACTTATCAGGATCCTGGAAGCAGGTGAATCTGCCATCAATGCTGCTTTGCTCGATGGCCAGCTGGAAAAGTTGAAAAGAAAGCCTATTGATGAGGTTGAAGAGCCTGAATTAGCTCCTGGAGTAGATGAATTTTTGGTTGGTTTATACCGGGACCAAGCAACCTTTTTTGGAGATCGCAGAAAGCTAAGCAATAGCTTCCACGAATGCGATACAGATGGTGAGCGGCGCCTGGTATCACAATCCATACAAGCAGTACAGCGCAGAATTGAGCATGTAAGGGCTCAAATACGTGCCTATAAGAATACTGGTGTCATTCCTGCAGCTGACGATAAGTATCCGGTGCCGGCTGATCCAATGAAGCTGATTACACTTCAAGCTTCATTGCGTTCAAGCATCAGCCGAAAAGTCAGAGAATGTAATGAGTACTCAATCAATGAAGACAAAAGGTTGGCTGCAGCTGAAGAAAAGCTGCGGGACCTAAAAACCCATCTGGATCGTGTCCAAAAAGCAATCAACGATAGAAATCTACAGCCAGGATGATTTTGGCAAGGCTGATCGGCTGGACAGGATCCGTATGCACATGATTGAGCCGGACAGATTCGTTTTGAACGATTCTGATGAGCAGTATTACCTGCAGCTGCAAAAGGCATATCACCTAGTCTTTGATGAACTCCGGGAATCAGTAGCCATGAAGGCTATTATGGAGCAAGTACCTGGTGCAGACACATGGCACCGGGCTAATCGCATTTTAAGGGATATATATGCGCTGTTCTCTCCATTCGTGCAGAAAAACAAGGATTTGCGGCGTGCTATACTTCTGGAGAAATTGTACATGATGGCAGATGTAGCCCAGAAAAATGCCGTGTATAAATATGAGGCTCAAGATGCCGAGGGGAACAAGATTGAAAAAGAGGGCGCTGACCTTGAATGGATGGAGCTGGCTGGCAAGCTGTACGCCCAAGCAGCAAAAATTGAAGGCTTGGATCAGCCAGAGGTAATCATGCTCAATCCGGATGAAATCACGATTCCGGCAATTGAGGTAACCAGTGATCCACAAGCATTCCTGGCTGCTCAGGCTGACATCGAGGATGCTGATTATGATGAATGGCCTGATGATCAAGAGGAGGATGATCCGGAGGAGGCGGAAGAGCATGAAGCCTAAAAAACGCAGGGTTTACTTCAATCAAAAGCAGATTGATTTTGTATCGGCACCACAAAAAATCAAAACCTGCATTGCTGGTCGTGGATTTGGCAAGTCTACCCTGATATCCCTCATTTTGTTGTTTATGCTCCGGGTTATGCCCAGGGCGAAGGTGTTTTTCTCCAGCACGACGCTAGAGCAGGTAAAAAACAGCACGCTAGCTCCAGTATTGGCCAAGCTTGCAGAGATGGGCATCAAAGAGGATGTTCATTTTGTCATTGGTAAGGATCCATGGTCAGCCAATAGCAAGTGCAAGTGGTTCAAGCGACCAATTGCTCCGGTTAAAAAGTATGACAACGTAATTACCTTTTGGAACGGATTCACGGTGGTTATACTAAGTGCTGCCAAGCCAGACAGCCAGCGTGGTGGTAGCTACGATGCTGGGATCGTAGATGAGGCCGCTTTTGTAAAGCGATCATTCTGGGAAAAAGTGTTGCTCAAAATGGTGCGTGGCAACCTTTACCGGTTTGACACGCACATGCACCACTCCATTTTCATCTTAACTAGCCAACCCAGAAAAACAGAAGGCCGGTGGGTTTTGGAAATGGAGGAAAAGGCAGCATCATTCCCAGATGATTTCTACTTCATGTGGGCAAGCGCAAAGGATAACAGTGTTGTCCTGGGCGATGAATGGTTTAAGGTCCAAAAAGCCACCAGTAGCCCTCTTGATTATATGATCGAGGTTGAGAATGTCAAGCTGAAAAAGCTCCCTAATGGATGGTACCACCGTTTCGATGATCGGAGGCACGTGTACTCTGGCGAAAAGATAGTACGCACTTCTGAAATGCTGGAGGTTAGCTTTGACTTCTCTGGTAAGTTCAACTGCGTAAGCGTGTGGCAAGAGCAGGACTTTGTGGAGCGCTGTATTGATCAGTTCTTCCTCAAGGACGAAGGGAAGATCAAGCAGTTGGTTGACGCCCTATGTAAGGCGTACAAGCCACATGGATTCAAATACGTACGCCTATGGGGTGAGCCCAGGGGCCGGGATCGTAATCCTATTGATGAGGATATCTTCACAATAATACGTAAGCGATTTGAGCACAATGGTTGGGCGGCTGAGATCATGGTGCCCGAAGGATTGGCCACCAAGGATCATAAGGAGCGATTCAGCTTCATGGAAAGCCTTATGGATGAGGAGGATCCTAGGCTGCCAAAGCTTAGGATTCACGAATCATGTGCCAACGTTATCGCATCCATCCAAGGATGTGATATCAAGGCAGACTATAGTAAGGATAAATCAATGGAGAAGGATGAGAGCTTCCCACAGGAGAATGCACCTCACTTCTCCGATACCGCAGATTACTATCTATGGTACAAACATGCTTGGAGAATGAATAACCAGGCAAACCAGCGCGCAGGATCAGCAATGACGATGTAGCGCTGACAACAGGCCGGTCATATTACCTGAAAATGGCCGGCCGTTAATTAACAAATTGCTAA
>RXKB01000070.1 GCA_003963225.1 Candidatus Babelota bacterium | reverse complement strand
AGTTATCACGTAGTGTGAACTAGATCAAGTTTTAGGAAGAAATAGCTTGACGAAGTCAAAATAGTGTGATATAATATTTGTATAGATGTAATGAATTATTAAAGAGTTCCTGCTCTGCGAAAGCACCAGGCTTGGAGAAAGCCATTGTGTACAGATGGTAAAGTCCTCTTCTCAAGGCATTCATTATTGAGGTATCTCGGTGGTGACTGTCGTAGGGGCAAGAATTCACAACATTTAGCACGGTGTTGTAATATTTTATAGGTTATCCTATTGTGGAGATAAAACTGCCTATAATCTTATGTCCGGTTAAAAGCCGTCCTGACCTTAAACATGTAATCGGTCTGCGGAGCGCACTTCGGCCAGCGATAAGAGCGAATAGAAGATGCCCGATAGCAGCGGGTTTGTGCTAATGAATACTGTTGCCTTTAGAGGCCTTAAAGTAAGACACTGACTAGGTTTCCTCCTCTTCCTAGAAGAACATAACATCCAGCCCTGATGTGTGTCGAAATGGGCATAACACAACTCAGATAATGGCTAGCTTAATTGTCTTCTGAAAGCCTTACGTTTACGGATGGAGACTTTGGTGCAGCAACCAACAGCCCTTTGGTGTGTGAAATGGGCCTCGAATTCCAATACCTCCCCCCATAAAATCTCCCACTCCTTGTGGGTTGTTTTGTTTACTACAAAACTGTTTTCCTGGTTTCATACCAAATTCTAATATCCCATTCTCGGAGCTATAATGCCTCACGCCAATTCGTACCAAACACAAAACAAGATTGATGCATTAGCTGCCATGCATCCTCCAGGTAATACTTATAAGTTTGCCTTGTATACATCCGCATCCACCATGACAGCAGCCACTACAACTTACTCGGCAACTAACGAAGTGTCAGGCACTGGTTATACCGCTGGTGGAGTCACCCTTACTGGTTACGCTGCCGGAAGCTCAGGAACCACTGCTTGGATTACTTGGAGCAACGTGAGTATCCCCACTTCAACCATCACTGCCCGTGGTGCTGCCATTTATGATACTACCAAATCTAACCGTATTGTTGCTCTGATAGACTTTGGCTCTGATATTACCTCCACTAATGGCACATGGTCATACACCTTCCCAACAGCAGATGCATCAAATGCTATCGTCCGTTTAGCCTAATGGAGGCTTGTAATGCCTCAAACTAATCAAGACAAAACAGGGATTCTGCTGCCAAACTCTTTTGGAAGAACATTCTCTTCTTCTTATCCAGCAGGCAATCGTCCTGCGGCCAATTACAACCTTCTGTTCAAAGATGATTTCTCTTCCGGAACAATTGGGAATGGTTATACAGGTTTCCACGCCTCTACAGTGTATGCTAATGACCATCCATACTTAGGTGGTAAAGCCTTACGAGTTAACCTTGGTACAATGAATCCACCCACTTGTGGTGGTGCTATGAACTACGGTGGGCGTATTAACCTCCCACAATCTATTCCTTACGGATCACGAGTTTGGTATTCAGCCAGATTCTTCCATCCAAGCACAAGAACATGGGGATATTGTTACGACTCTGGAGATAACGCTGAAGCTGTTGCCTGTGGTAAAGAGAGTGATGGTAATGAGTGGACTAAGTTCATGGTGTTGGCTCCTACTACTGGAACAGCTCGTATCTACGTCCAACCAAAAGCTGCTAGACGTACAGTGACACAACAGCTTGGTATGCGTGTTTCCTCTGAAGAGAGTCAAACTCCTGACGACAACCACAGTATAGCACTGCCATTAGATCAATGGCATACATTACAAGTAGAAGTACTCATATCGACCTCTGGTTATCTTCGTGTATGGTTAGATAACACTGTTATCATGTATGTTGATTGTGCCACAGTAAGCTCTGGGAACTCTATTGCCCAATGGGGTATTGGTGATTATTGGAATGGTTGTCCTTATACAGATGGCGGAGCAAACAGATCACATTTCTGGATGAAAGATGTGATGATTGCAACGAATGCTGCTGGCTTCACAGCTCCAACAGATACAGATGGATCAGGTAATATATTCATCGCCCCTACCAGGATACCTAGAGATTTCTCATAATGGCTGATTTTTACTTTGGTAGTACAAATCCAGACCTTGCTAGTAACTATTCACAGTTTGGTGGGGGTAATGGTACAAGCATCTTAAACAATGATGCCACATTAGTTCTGACTGTCCCTGCTGGTGGTATTACAATCACTGAATTAGCTCGTGGGATGGATTCAGCTACAGGTCAAGCTGGTACTACTGTTGCTATTGGTGTTTATGATGTTACAGGAAGCCCTGCAAATCCCCCATTACTAGGCTCTGCAACAATAACCAGTCGATCTGATAATGCTGGATATGTTTGGCACTCAGTTACCGGCCTCAGTATCAATGTAGACGCTGGTAAAGTTATTGCTATTGGTAGTGCTCTACCAACTACTGCTGTGTGGCATACTCGTGGGGCTGAAATATCTGATGCTGGCGCAGCAACTACAACTCTCCCATCTCCATGGTCTGGAACAGGGCTAGCTCGCGTAATACCTTTAAGAGCTGGCTATTCATTAAATACACCTCCAGCAACATTATACGATATTAACACAACCAATACACTACGTGTTGGACAAACAGGAAATACAATCTCCACTGGCGGTATTGGAACTCTTACCTCTGTCACTGTTGGTGGTAAAGCTGTAACCAATCTATCAGCTCCTAGTGGTGATGGTACGTTTGATATGCCATCTTTTTCAGATGGTGTTGCTTATACACTACTTGGTTCTAAAACAGCCACGGCTACAGACGGAACAAACTCTGCCAACCAGACAGTTACATTAAATCCCCCAGTTGGGTATGAATACGTAACCTTATCAGGAACCCTTAACACCACTAATACTGGTGTTTTATATAACCTATCTCCCGCTGCTGCTGTAACAGATCAAATTGTATATCCAATTGGATTATTGATTGATGCTCAAGGTAACGTAGAGGGAGACGCAGGAGTATACACTCTTTGGCATATAGATGCTACAGATAATGTTACTAGGTCTTATACATTAACCTTAGCCACCTCTGGTGGATCAAATGGTAATGCAACTTCTACAGGAATGGTGGTAACAGTATCTATCGGAGCAGGTACTCCAAGAGGTAATGCCGGAGCAGTTAGTACAGGAGTTCAGTCTAGCTTTAGTATTGGTTCAGGCATTGTTAGAGGCTTTGCTAGTGCAGTTTCCGCAGGTATTGCTCCTGTATTCTCTATAGGAACAGGGTATGCGTCTGGGCAAGGGTCAGGTCTTCCACAGATACCTGAGAAGACTATCAATAGTCCAATTAGCTTAAGTACTTTTAAAAATATATTCAAAAGTGTTAGCAGAAAACTCTACACTAAGCGAGAAAAATAAATGACAACAACTACTGTCACATTAACAC
>RXKB01000012.1 GCA_003963225.1 Candidatus Babelota bacterium | reverse complement strand
CATTAATCGATAACTTTGTTGCTGGATGGGAACTTAATGAAAGCTCTGGAAATGCAGCTGATGTTTTAGGTTCCACAACCTTAACTAACGATAACAGTGTATCTTATGCTGCTGGTCTTTTCGATAACGCCGCAAGTTTTGACACAGGGAATAGAAGATTAACAAACACTTCGACAAGTATAGGTTTAACAGATAGCGGCGGTTATACATGGTCTATGTGGGTAAAAATTACCACTATGGGGGACTGTTATCTGTTTGATCATTTAGGAACTTCTGGAGGTAATAATAGAATTATTGGTTATATAAATGGAGGGACATCCTCTTTGCGTGCTTATGTTGGTAACGATGTAAATGCTGGGACCAATTCTTTGACCACAAACACTTGGTATCATATTGTCTACACCAGGAGTGGAACAACTGTTAGAATATATTTAGACGCGGTAGAAAAGGTGAATGGGACTAGTACAAATTGGAATGGGGGAACAAACTTTACTTTAGGGAACAATTATTCCGCAAACTCCAACACCGCTGGTGTAAAATTAATAGACAGGTGTTACCTTTGGGACAGAGCATTATCTGGGTCTGAAATTACTGAATTATATAATGGGGGAGCTGGATTAGCTTACCCTTTCTCTGCCCCAGCAAGTAGCCCTACAGCTGGTTTCTTTGCGGGGTATTTATCACAACAATAATAATAAAACAAAGGGTATAATATACCCATATAAAATATATGAACACAATTAAATTATCCTTAACAATAACAGACGAGCAATTAGACACTTTAGTGTATGCTCTTGGCTATCAAGATTCAATGTGGAATGAGGGAGGATCATACGAAGCCCCTATAACAGGTGAAATTACAATAATAGAGCCAAATGGTGTAACTAAGATACAATACTTACAGCAACAATTATCTGCTTTAGTTCAAAATAAAGCTACTGATATATTCGTTGAAAAAGAAAAAGACAGATTAAAACAAGAGTTAGAAGACAAAGCAAGAGAATATAAACTAGCTGTCGAGGCTAATGTTGCTAATCAGATCGTAATAGAGCAATAATATGGGTGTTGTTTTGGAATATCGCGGAAAGAAATGGAGAGTTGCAGAAACATTCTCTGTTAAAGTAGATGGTTGTAGTTTTTTAATCCCTGAAGGATTTAGAACTGATTTAGCGTCTATACCTCGTATATTCTGGGCAATATTTCCTCCTTTTGGTAAATATAATCGTGCGGCCATTGTGCATGATTATTTATATCGCATAAAAACAGAAAGAAAATTTGCCGACAAGATATTTCTTTCTTTAATGGAACAAGATGACACAAATGTATTAATAAGATATTTGTTTTATTATACAGTTCGTTTGTTTGGTTGGATTCCATATAACACAAAACACAGGAAACTATGTAAAAAGACATGTTCCCTTGACAAATTATAAAAAATAATGTATAATAATACAAATGACTATTAAACCACTCTTTACTGTAACAACAGGAACAAGCACATCTTCAATCGGAAATACTATAAGAATACAAAATATTTTTGCAGTATCGGCTGAAACAAATTTAACAAAAGACGTTGCAAGTTCTTCAACTTCTTTAACTGTAGCTAATACGGGTAATTTTGCTGTTGGACAACGTGTGATATTGGGATCTGCTGGGCAAGAAAACGCTGAATTTGCAACATTGTCAGGATCATTAACCGCAACAGGAATGACAATCTCTACAGGTTGTTCTTTTACACACAACAGAGGGGATTCTGTACAAACTGTATTATATGATCGCGCTACTATATTTTATAGTGCTACTAAAAATGGAACCTATAGTTATTTAACAACTATAGATTTAGATGTTACTTCTAACGAAACTGTCCATTTTGATGTTTCCACAACTGCTGGCTTACCAACAACTTGGTATAAAATATCTTTTACTAATAGTGGAAACTCAGTTACCTCTGGACAATCTGACGCACAGGTCGCTAATGGCTATGATGAGAGCACTGTTGAATATTTAATAACAGAGTCTAGGAGAGCTATAGGAAATGTTTCTTTAGATAATGATTTCTTTTTAGGTGCAATTAATGAGGCAAGAAGAACAGTAAACACAGAGTTTGGTTTTGGTTTAGCTAATGCGTGGAGAGCAGAGTTTAATTATCCTGTACAATTATTAGCAGGAACAAATTATATAGACCTGCCATCTAATATTGATTTTACAGACACTAACCGAAGTGTATTAGCTGCAAGATTCTCCCGTGTATCAGCTATGGGAACTTATCCTTTAAGATACATAGATAAAAGAAGATGGAATCAATTAGCTTATCAGAATACTTTTTCTTACTTGGCTTCTGATACTCTAGGTAATGGTACAGCTACAACTTTAACATTAAACTCTACAGGAGATTTTAATACCACAGGTGGCGTATTGATAGGAACAAATAAAGCTGCACAAAGTATTATCTCTGCAACTTATACAGCCAACAACTTGACAACTAACACACTTTCTGGACTAACTGGTTTAACACGATCTATAGGAACTTTTACTGTTACAATAGCGGCACCTGGTGTATTCACTTGTGCTAATCATGGATTAGTCGAAGGGGACGCAATTTGTTTTTCAACAACAGGTGCTTTACCTACAGGGATTAATGCTACATCTGTATTTTATGTTACAGCAACCTCTTTAACATCTAGCACTTTCACTGTTGCTTCTTCTAAATACGGAGCTGTTATTACTACTTCTGGTTCTCAATCAGGAACACACACATTATATAATGCTATTCCTGCTGGAACTCAAATCTGGGCTTTCCAAACAAATGCGGTACCTTCATATTACACCGTGTTTAAAGCAACTGTTAATGGTGAAGCCAAAAACAGACTTTACTTCGAGGCTCCTATTCCAGCTGTAATGCAGGGGAGAATGTTATATATTGACTACTACAAAAAACTAAATGATGTTAGAACTATGTCTGATACTTTAGACGAACCATGGAAAGACGCATATCTTGATTATATTAAATATGCAGTAAAAAGAAGACGCGATGACTCTATAGGAACTGATGACGAAGACTTTAAACGATTTATGGGTGCGGTTGGAAATATTATTGGCAATGTTTACACTGGACAAGGTGTTATTGCTATAACAGGATAAAACATGGCTAACAAAGGAAATAATTACAATGATATACCATTACCAGTGCCTACAGAAGGTATTATATTAGAAACAACACTCTCCCATTATGTTTCTCCTGAGGGGGCTGTTAGTTATGCTGAAAATTTTCATTTCGATACAATAGGAAAGATCACCTCAAGACAACCAATAAGACAAATTACTAATCTAAACAATCATGGCTTATCTTCTGGTAGTGATGGTAGAGCTATGATATATGCACCATCAAGTAGTGCTTATATTGTATGGAATGAGAGTGGAACTTTAAAATATTGTGCGGCGGATGGCACAGGATCTGTTACATCTATAGCGAGTGCTTTTACCTCTACTATGAAAGACATGGACATATTACAAAACCTTTTAATATGGGCTAATGGTACAGGATCACAACCTAAATATTTTAATGGAAGCACAGTAAGCACTATAGCAGGAACCTCTTTCCCAACTACTTCAGATTTTAATTTAATCAGTGCGGGCTTTGTTGGTAGAGTATGGATTGCGGCTAGTGCAGATACAAACAACCGTGTTTATTATTCTGATGTTATACCTTCTGGTGGTCTTGCTTCTCTTACGGGGGGATCAAACTATATCTCTGTTAATCCAAATAATACAGACACAATAAGGGCTTTAATTAGAACACAAAACTGTTTGTTTGTTTTTACTAATAACTCTATATATAGAATATATTCTACTCAGTCTGTAGATAATTCTCCTTGCGCTAATGTAGGAACACCATCATTTAAAAGTGTAACTGAAGCAAAAGATGGAATTTATTTTTATCATACATCTGGTATATATAGATTATCTGAAGATGGTAGCGCTGTAGAAATATCACAAAGAATTAGAGATTTTATTAATAGGGTTAACCCTTTATATACACCAACTGAAATATCTGCTTGGAGTGATGATAATCATGTTTATTTTTCTTTCTCAGGAGTATTAAACAGTTCTTCAGGGAACGCTCCTATATTAGGTTATCCAAATGATAGATGTTATATTGCTGCATATACAATATCAACACAAACTTGGACTATATATAGCATATTAGGGGCAAACATTAATCAAGTGGCAGCAACTAACCCTAATTATACAGGAACACTTGGTGCTGGTGTAGATTCTAGCCCTCTGACAGTTCTATTCTTAACAGACACCTCTGGTAACACTATCGGTGGAACATATAATAATATTAATCTTATTAGTGGGGGCACAGACACACCTAATGATTGCGGACTAAGTCCAATATCGGTAAGGTGCGAAACTAATTGGCAAACTTTTGGATCTGAAACACATTTAAAGCGTATCTCTGGAATATCTGTAGCTTCAGAGAACGCTGCAGGAATTGATATTGGTTACATAATAGATAAAGATGGAACAAATAATCTCAAACATATAGGGAGTTTATCTTCTGAATATATAACCCTATATAGAGATTTTCAATCTGTAGAGTTTAATAGAATAAAGTTTATTATAACTGGAAATGTAACAACACCAGTTACTATTGGACAAATAACAATTATAGGACTGGATGATCTTGGTTATAAATATAATTAATTAAATGGAAACAAATAAAAACATAAATACACCATACGATTCTAGTGTTGTTGCAGATAACGACCCTGTATTTAATTATATACAAACAAAAAAGAACTCTGACAGATCTTATTTAACTGGGCAATTTCTCCCTAATCAATCTGCCAACATAAACAGGAATATATATAGAGAGCCAGCAAAAGAATTTGAATCTTCTTCAGTGCAACAATCTATTGGAGAAAAACAACGCAACCCTGTTGAGAACGCAAATAATTATTTATATTTAAGAACTACAGAATTTCCACAACCATCTATAGCGGGTATTGGGTCAGTAACCTCTGCGGGGGCAGTGGACACAACAAGATATTTCTTCCCACAAAATTGGACAATTTCTAAAATAGGATCTGGCCAATATAGAATAACCCACCAAATGGGAGATGGTAAATATAATGTTGTTGTAACACCCATTAATACAGCAGGATATACCTCTTGTTTATCAAACTTTGGAGCAACATCTTTTCAGATTAATACTTTTAATTCTGTGGGTGCTGGGGCTGATTGTGCTTTTACTTTCGTGGTTTACATTATTACATAGTCAATATTATCAATTATAAACATTTATGAACAATATTAATCTAGGACTTGGATCCTCAATAACACCAGAACAATACAATACTTTAATTAACACTTCTACACCGAGTGATGTTTTACAGTATTATAATGAACTTTTAGCTAATCGTAAAGACGATGTTCAATCACAAGGAGAATATACTTCTTCCGACTATAGAAACCAGTTAAAGGAATTACTGGCTGGATATGAACAACAAAAAGCAGAATTAGATGATATTGAGGGGCAGAAAGGAACATGGGCTTCTTCTGAACGACAAACCAGATTAAATAGGCTAAGTAATAAATATAACCGAGATTTAGAAAACGCTTATAACAGAGCTCAATATAATTTACAGAATTTATATAGAAACGCAGAGTATAATATTGGAGATGTTTTCGGTAAACAATCATTGGACAGAGTTGGTGTAAACAATATACAATCTGTTACACCAACCTCATCTGTTCTTGGTAATTATCAATATAATCCATTTAAGTTTACTGGCGCACAAAACATGGAGAAAACTGCCGTAATGAGAAATTACGCGAACAAAACATTATCAAACCTTTATCAAAACCCTTTTAAAAACTTCTAACATGGCACTACCTTCTTATATACAATCATTAATAAATAATAACTCTGCCTCAAAAAAGGCTGCATTAAAAGCTGCCACAGTAGCAGTACCTACTGTTGGTATACCTTTAACAGTTCTTAATAATATGTTGCAGACAAAATCTACACCTTCTCCTGTTTTAAATATGCCAGGATTTAAAAACAACCCTGCTAATACATATTATACCAACCCACAAGATATTCCAAAAGAAGTTGCAACAGCACCAACCACTACACCTGTTGCCACTACAACCAGAACACAAGTTGAACAACCTGTAGTTGCACCTATATCAGACACTGGATATATGAGTATGACAAATCAAACAACTCCTACCGCAAATGTAGCAGGAAACCCTTATGCTGATTTGGTGGCTTTACAGAATCAACAAGCTCAAGACTTCATAAATAGAAGAGGTTTATATTCTAGTACTGGAGGCGCTATGTCCCCAGATTTAATGAGATCTATAGAGGGAAGTGCAGACGATGTTTATGGCGAGAGAATAGCACAAAAAGCTGTTGAGGCTGATCGTTATGGAAAAATGATGACTTCTGGTTATGGTATTAATAGTGCTTTGGCTGGTTTACCATCTAATGCTGTTAATTTAGTTTATAAATTCTCTGATGATTTCCACAGCTCACCTATTGTTAAAAACTTCAATACTGTTCAATCTTCTGCTTTAAAAGCAAATAATATCGTTCAAAACATTTTAAACAGACCAAACCAAGAAGCTAACGCTGGAGATGATATGGCACTAATGTATTTATTTGCTAAAGCTCAAGATCCAGAATCTGTTGTAAGGGAATCGGAGTATGATAATGTGGCACAATATTTCTCAAACCTACCACAAAATATCCAATTCTCTCTTAGCAGATATTATCAGGAAACACCAGATGGGAGATTGACACCGAACTCAAGAAAGGCTATGATAGAGGGCTTAAATACTCTTTACAATTCTCAAAAAGAGCAATATGATAATTTAAAAAGAGATACCACTAATAGAATAAATGGTATAGCTGGGAGAGAAGTTTCTGATTTGTTTTTAAACACTTACGAAGACGCTTATTCTCCAGAATCAAACTTACAGTCTTTGATCCAACAAGCTAAAAATAATAACTATTCTGACGAGGAAATACAAGAATATTTAAAATCTAAAGGATTGTCTTTTAGTCAAGTTGGGAATACTACAGCTTCCATAAACATACCTCCTACATCAAGGTTATCTTATGTTAATAATAATCCAGGTAATTTAAGATATGCTGGGCAGGAGGGGGCAGTTAAAGGAGAGTCTGGTTTTGCAAGATTCCAATCTCCTTGGCAAGGATTACAAGCATTATCCAATCAGGTGGCGTTAGACACTAATAGAGGACACACTTTAGAAAGTTTTATTAACAAGTTTGCTCCACCTACAGAAAATAATACTAAACAGTATATTAATCAAGCTGTTGCCAAACTTGGGGTTTCTCCAAACACACCATTATCTAAAATACCACACGATGAATTGGTTAAGTTTATCGCATTAAAAGAAAGTAGCACTAAAATATCATAATATGAGCACTAATAGACCATCACTAGATGAAATATTTAATCAATCTAGCCAAACAAACACACAAGGCAACAGACCTTCTTTAGATCAGATATTCAATCAGTCCTCACCGACTGGTGTATCTGGTGTATTAAATATGCCAGGACTATCTACTTCCTCTGTTAAAACACAACCAAGTTTTGCTTCTAAAGCTGGATCCTTTGTTACAGATGTGGCGGGGAGTGTTTTAGACGCACCAACAAAAATAGGTAACACTTTTATGCCGTTATTTGGTTTAGAAAATCAAAGAAATATCGTTACAGATAAAAATGTTGGTTCTTTAAACACTAGACCAGACGGAACTAAACTTGGTGCTGCTGAAACATTATTGAATACGGCAGGGACTGTTGGTGAGGGTCTTTTAAATGTATATGCTCCTAGTGCTGGGGCTTCTGTAGTCAGAACAGCACAAAGGGGAATATTGCCATTCTTGAAAAGAGGGATTATAACAGGTGCTCCTTTAGGCGCTGGTGTGGGAGCCTCAACTGGTTTACAAGAAGTTAATGACGCTTCTGATTTAGGGGAATATGGTAATGTATTAGGGAAGACCGCTTTATATGGGGCTGGGGGAACAGTTCTTGGTTTATTGGGAGGTGGTGCTACGGCAGCATACAATAAAGTAATAACACAACCTAGAATAAAAGAAGCTTTTACTAAAGTTTTTAAAGAGGGGGCTGATCCTTTTAATGATCCTGTTATTGTTGATTTTGCGAAAAGAATAGGGGCAGAAACACCAGAAAAGAGAGCTTTATTAAGAGATAAAAACATTGCTCTGTTTGAAGAGGAATTAAGAAACTCATCCAGAGGAACAATGCAACCAGTATTGGCTGATATGTTAAACTCTCCAGAGAAAAAAGAAACATTAGGCACAGTGTTAGATAATATATCTTATGGTATTGACACGGCTGGCACTAATAAAGTTGATTGGGCTGAAACAATTAATACAATTAAAAACAAAGAAAGACTTTTTGATGGAACATTAAAAGAGATAACTGACGCTCCTCCTATCACCGTAACCACTGCAAATGAATTTTTAAATATTGTGGCTAAAAATAATCCAATGAAAACCGAACTTGAATCTAATAAAGTTTTAAGTTCTGTAGATAAATTATTAAAAGCACAAGCTGGTAAAAAAGGTTATCTATCTTTACAAGACATTAACGCTATACGCGCTGACGCTAATGCTAATTGGACTTCTCCAGAATCAAAAGCAATCAGCCAAGCTATTAAAGAATTAACTGGTGATATATTGGGGCAACCTGAAAAATATGGTATAGAGTATGGCGATGATGTCTATAAACTAATTAACGATAATGATGTTATATGGAGAGAATATGCTAAACTAAAACAAGCCAACGCTTTTCTTAATAAGTGGAGAAATGAGATCTTAATTAAGAACCAAGGCTTAACTAGACAATTAGTTGGAGGTTTAGGCTATGCTGGAACCAACTCTTTCTTAGGTTACTTAGCCGCGGCAGAAATGGCTGACAATATATTAACTACTGCAGCACGTGCTAAAATATATAAACTCTATGGCAATCCACTTAATAAGAGCGTGGCAGATCAGGCAACAAAAGAGTTAAAAGATTCTATAAGAGGAACTATTGATAATATTTTTAACAAAGCACAAGAAAAATCCAGACAAGCATTGTATAAAGAACAAGAGGCAGTTAAAAAACAAGCTATCCAAGATATAGCCAGAAGTAGACAAGCGGCTATTGACAATGCTAAATACTCACCACCTAATCAGGAATTATATGAACCATATATACCAGACAGCGAATTGCCAGTTATAGATTTTGGTACACCATCACCTAAAAAACCTTCTACTGAGCCTTATATAGACGCTGTTACAAATGAATTAGTTGATCCTAAAAAAGCAAGTAAAAATCTTTTAAAATCTCTGGCTGTTGTTGGTGGAGCTGGGACTGTTGGTTCTCAGCAAGCTAATGCAATGCAACAAGGAACTCCAGCACAGGCTCCAAGACATAAAAACAATCCTTTAGTATTAAACAAAGAACAAAAAGAAAATATTAAAACTGCAATAGCTGGTAATGAATCACTTGGGGAGGAAAACCCTTATGAAGCTACAAACACACAACAGTCTGCACACGGTGTCGATTTTGGCAGATTTCAATTTAGTGATTCTTTAAGAAAAGAATTAACTAAACTTTATTTTGGAAAAGAAATATCTAAAAAAGATTTAACACCAGCATTACAGGAGGAATTAATGGATAGGCACATAGACAGTTTACTTGCTAATGGTTTTTCTGTGGGGCAGATATTTAGAATACACAGAAAAGGTTTGAGGGGGATGATGTCTGATACTGCTATGGAATATGGGGAGGAGGCTCTTGCTGCTTATAATAAATTAGAAGCAGAGAGAATTAAAAAAGAAGAGGCAGTAAAAGAAAGAGATTTCCAAAAAGGAAATGTTATACGATTAACTCCAGAGTTAAAGAAAATACTCAAACTTTAACTAAATTAATTTATAGTAAAAGTAACAAAAAAACCACCTTAAGCTAGTGGTCTTTTTGTTTTGTCTATTTAATAAGGTGTTTCAGATCTTCTCTTACTTCCCCCGTTCTATAGTCGCATGTCCAATGATAGCCATACCCTTTACTTAGTGCCCAAGCTGTTAAGAGTATTTGATCGTGAGATGAATTTCTGTTTAGCTTGCGCCCGAACTCTGTAGTGAACAGTGTCCATGTAGCAGGCCAATATTGGAACATTCCTACGGCGTTACCTGAATCACCAACCGCAGATTGATTCATGCGGCTTTCGCACCAACCCAGATTTCGCAGCCAAATCTCTGGTATTTGGTATTTAGCTGCGTAAACCTTAATGTGGTCATTAGTTGTTAATATCTTTACAGTTTGTGTTGCCACCTCCTGTATCTTTGTTGATTTGACTTCTGTAGTAGTAGCTGTTGATGTGCTCTGGGCGTGAGCCACAGGAGCCTCTACAACGTCTTTACTAAGAAACATTGATATTGCCACTAGCAAGAAAGTTACTAGCAACTTAATTGTTGTTTTCATAACGAAGCATTGCGTATGCGTTACCGCCACCTGCCTGGTACTGTGTGTCAGCCAGCAGTAATATTATAGCATATTATTGATTATTTTTCAACCTAGAATATTCTTCCCAAGATACAAAATATGGCTTTAAATAAGGAGTTTCTTCCTCTGTCTGCCATACTTTATCCACAGGGTTCCAATATTTAGTTACCGTGTTTTTCATAATTAAAATTCATTAAAATCCTTAACCTCCCTAAACAGCATTCTCGACCCGCTAAACTCTAAGTTTTGTTTAAAGGTGGCACCATTACGGTGTTTTTCTACCAAGAAAACAATGTGTTTATTTCCAAAACCATCTTCTTCTGAGGTCTCACTATGTAAGAAGCAAACGATATCCGCGTCTTGTTCTATAGCCCCTGAATCACGTAAATCTGATAGTTTTGGTTCTCCCCCCCTAGACTCTACACCGCGAGACAGTTGTGATAATGCTATTACAGGAACATTAAAGTC
Organism: Candidatus Babelota bacterium; assembly: GCA_003963225.1. GTDB lineage: Bacteria > Babelota > Babeliae > Babelales > Vermiphilaceae > AWTP1-30. The sequence goes on along the minus strand of RXKB01000012.1, from coordinate 19,887 downwards.
TTTTGCCAACAATTTCAAACCACGAGATATTTCTGCTACTGCTTGTACCATATTGTCCCTGTTACCCATAGCCATGAGTTGTAAGTAGTCTATAACTACAAGTCCAATAGGATTGTCTTTTCCGATAGAGCTGTTATTATGAGCCTTAAGGTGTCTTCTAATATCCTTTACTGTTACAGATCCTTTATCATTAAAGTAAATTGGTATATTAGAAATAACCTCTTTAGCTGTTAAGATAGCCTCCATTTCTATGTCTGATATTTGACCACTTCTCATTTGATTTAAAGGAACTCTTGATTCAGAAGCAATAATTCTCTGCATTAATTGATCAGCACCCATTTCTAATGAGAAGAACATTACTGGTGTCTTAGAATAAAGGGCAACATTTTTAGCAATCTGTAAGGCAAAACTTGATTTTCCTCTAGCTGGTCTAGCGGCCAAGATAATTAAATCTGTTTTATGTAGACCTGATAGATGATAGTCTATCGAAGTAAAACCTGTTGGTATTCCAGTAACACCAGAGGGGTTCTCCCTCATTTTTTTTATCTGATCTATAACCTCATCAGAAATTTCTTTTGATTGTTTAATCTCTTTTTCTTTTGTGGTAAAGATTCCAGACACAGCAGCGGTGATAGTATCAACCACCTCATCAATCTTTGTGTTCGGTTGAACATTCTTTATAATCAACTCCTGCCCTAAGGTTATTAATTTCCTTCTTTGAGCATTGTTTTTAACTTGATCTACATAGTATTGTGTATTAACTGTGTGATAGTTAAAACCCATAGATGATTGGGCTCCAAATAATATTTCTTTAAAAATATCAAAGTAAGATACCCCATTAAATTCATTATAAAGAACCATTATATCAAACTCTATTCCACGATCACATATCTGGCCAAGTTTTTGGAATATAGCCTTATGTTCGGAAACCATAAAATCTTCTGGTGAAATTGTTTGTGCGGCCAACTCGTAAGACTCATTACTGGTCATTATAGCAACCAAGGCAAACTTTTCCGCCTGAACCATTTCATTATTCAGTGCGTTGTCCAATTGAGGATCGTAACTCTGATTTTGGGAAGTAATGTTCTCCATCTAAAGTAATGTTTTCATTAAGCATACCAATGTTGTTTAAATTAAATGCGTACATTCGCCATTTGCCGATACATTCATTATAGTATTCAGGGGAAACTTTTAAGTCTTTTAGTTCAAAATAAAAACCATTGTCATAAAGTTCCACTAATTCACACTTTAATCTGTATAAAGTAATCATATCAAGGTACCCATACCCCTTATGATAACGCTCATTGTGTTTGCCGTGTTTTATATGAAATTCAGCCATTTCTTTTCTAGTATTAAAAGGTATTCTTTCTTCACTCCCTTTGTCCATATAAAGTTGTTGGGTATCATTAACTGAGCCCATCCACATACCGTCCTTATGTGTAATTGCTAGAGGGGCAGACATCTCTTTTAAACTTTTATCTTGTAGTAATAAAGATATACGTTGTGCCTCTTCTTCTGTTACAATTAAAACATCACCGCTTTTTAACTTAACCTTAGCCATTTAATATATTTACATTGTGCATTTTAATAATTAATAGTTATCGACATACTATTCCCACCTTATTAATATTAACATAGTGTTTTTTAAAGTCTGTGGAAAAACTACTTATTGACTCTTCGTATAATTTCTTGTATATTCCACATACCTTTAGCGTCCCTTCCAAAATCTACTTTGTAATCAGCAACCTCACTGTGGGATAATATTATAGGATTCTTAATAAGAGAGGATTTTATTATTTGTGTTACAGCCTGTATTTGCTCCTCCGTTAAGATCTCACCTGTAAACCACTCACACTCTATGCCCACAAAGTTTTTATTAGGATTAATATAATTCTTATCATTGATAGGAAGTGGTTTAGGAATTAAACCAGTTCTGTTTAAATAAAGTCTGGCTCTATATGTTGGATTTCTAACAATTCCTGCGTGCCATGTAATATCTTTTTCTTCGGCCAACTGTGTTACTTCCCCTTTTTTAGACACCACATAATGAGCAGATGAGTAAGATACTGGATTTCTTTTATTTGGTGGTGTACATAACCAGTTGATAGCACCCTTGTATTTTCCTTGTGTTCCGTGTATAATAAAACCTATCTTATCCAAGATATTTCCTAATTCATAATTAGGTGTTTGTTGTATTGTTTTTATCATTTTATTTTAAGTTTAATTGTTTAATAATTCTAGTAAGAACTTACTTTAGTTTTCTTCTGCCAAAAAGTATCTTCGCAGTCATTTATTTTTTCTATAATATGTACAAGTCCTAATGAAGTCATACAAACTATACCGTACTCACTATCACTGTCACCCGTATTTCTAACGTAACACCCGAAGCTAAGCTCCTTCTTCTCAGGAAGTAGCTCGTATATTCTCTCTGCACATTGTTCTTGTATTGTCATATTATTTATTATTTAACTCTGTAAAAGGTTCTGTTCCTTTAGGGTATTTATTTAATAATTGTTCCATCTTTTTATTATTCTCTCTTAACCATTCTTGATTCTTGTGTTTAATTGGTCTATCGTCATTCCACATATTATTCATCATAGCGTCTCTTAGAACAGTTAAACAAGATAGCGCTTTTGTTACATGTGAAAGGTTGCTATCATTGTCTATATCTTCCCCTTCCCACCATTGGCACATGTGCCTCATTAAAGCGTCATAATAAACACTAGCCCTAACTCCTGCACTTCTGAAATTATATGATCCGTATTTTCTAGCTCCTTCTGCTAGACCTAAACCGATTTCAAACATTACAGCTGGTGGGACCACGTGTAATGGTGCTTTTTTAATCCCCACACTGTCTTTAGGATTTGTTTCTTTTATTTCCATATTATTTAAGGTAGATAATTTTCTCTATTATTTTCTGTTATGAATTTAATTAAATCGTTTTGTTTTTGTGATATTTTAGATATATCATTACTTCTTCTTTCTTCGTGTCCTGCGTTATTTATACTATTTGTTAATTCAGATAAAAACATATACTCTCCTACTTTTTGTTTGCAAGTATAATCTAAAACTGTTTCGTCTAATAGCGATAAAACTTCTTCAAATAAACCATAGTTTGTTTTTGAGTTTTTTATTATATTAAATAATTTATCTTTGTATTTTGTTTCCATATTATTTATTTCCATATTATTTATCTTTTAATTTGTTGAGAAACTCTACTAATTCTTTTACATCTGTAGGCTCATCATCTATTACATAATCTTTAATAGATTCTATAATCTCCTTTCTTTGTTTTGATTTACTTCGCTAGTTGTGTGTAGTTTCTCATTGTTATATGGTTCCATTTTACATTTCTTTTAATCTCTTACCTGTCGCAATATCCCTTTGAAATAATCAAATTCTTTCTTTTTGTTAATTTTGTATACCGCTGGGACAACTGGCAATGTTTTATGCACATGTAATCCTGTTTTTTGATGCCATAATTCTGCCATTTGAGGGACATCTACATATCTATCATTTTCAAAAGTATAGAATTTCATTTTACTCATATCTGATTTTTCTTTTACTTCTATAATATGGTGATGACCAGTTTCACTATGTGCAATAATATCGTCATAACTTTCTTTTTCTAAAATAGAACCTTTTGGTAATGTTGTTGGTATAAGGAGAAGTTCCCCGTGTCTTATTATTTTCATATATTTATATTATTATGCTTCTAATTCCATTTGTAAATATTCACTTTTTATTAAACCACACAATTCTGCCTGACACGCAGTAGCGTCAGGGTTGGCTTCTGCAAATTCAGGATCAACTCCTTCAATAAACACCCTACCTGTAGGACACGTCATTTTAAGAAAATACATCTTAGGGTAATTAGTTAATTTATTTATCTCACTGTTTTCTACAAGATATAGTTCGTTGTTTCTATCATCTCTACTTATAAGTTTAGCATTTTCTTTTATTATTGCTTGTGGGTTGTATTTTAATGCAATCGTTCTAATATCAGATATTTCTATTTTCATTATTTTTGATAATGACATTTCTTTAGATATAATTCTTTGCCACATCTCTTTTGTTAAATTAACTCCATCAAGATAGTATTGTCCTGTGCAATTCTCCCACTCCACAGCTGGTCGCTGTTCATTATGTAATTGACCTTCCTCATTTTTTCTTATAATAGGGGCTGGCATAACTATTGCAACATTTTCAAATAAACAAGCTATTCTATAACTACATAATATTTCTTTCCATTCTTTCATCTCTTCTATTTTATCTTGACTTAACACTTTTGTGTCTACAAAGACATCAGCAAAAGCTAAATCATCTGCCCTATAATATACAGAGTTCCATACAGAGTTCCCTACAGAGCTCCCTACAGAGTCCCATACAGAGTCCCATACAGAGTTCCCTACAGAGCTCCCTACAGAGTCCCATACAGAGTTCCCTACAGAGTTCCATATAGAGTTTCCTATAGAGTTCCATACAGAGTTCCATATAGAGTTTCCTACAGAGCTCCCTACAGAGTCCCATACAGAGCCCCATACAGAGCCCACTACAGAGCCCACTACAGAGTTCCCTACAGAGTTCCCTACAGAGTCCCATACAGAGTTCCCTACAGGGTTCCAGTCGTGCCCTAAGAATTTTTCATAATCTCTATATATAAATATGTCTTTAGGTTCTTTTAGCCCTGACTTTTTATATAGTTTATTAATATTATTTTTTATTTGTTCATCAGTTGCAGGAGTTGCCTCAAGTGCAATATTTACCCACTTCTTTATATAATAATCTGTATCTATTTCTATATTGTTTATTGTTAATTTCATATCTCTTTTATTTTGTTGATAACTCTATCTGGCTCGTGACCACACGTTAAGTCAGAGCAGTTTTCATTTAACTCTTCTTCTACCATCTCTATTATCTCCCCTTTCTGCTTATCTAATAGAGATTGTATGAAGTGTTTATATATATTTGCATTGTTTACTGTGATTACGTCAAATCCATAGACATCCTTAACCTGAAACTCTTTGTCAAACTCATCTTGCCAGTCTGTTTTCATATTATTTATTCATTCTTACTTTTCTTATCCCAATAAAAAGTATCTTCTTCTTGGTTAAGATGATCTTTATACATTATTGCGTAAGCTCCAGACCAACTCCTTAATGCTTGCCAAAACCTTAAGTCTGGGAATCTGTTACAAAACTGTGTAAAATCTTCTAATAATTTTTCTGATTTAACTTGTTGATGTATAACCTGTACAGGAGGTCTTTCATCATCTAAGAAATCTCTATCTCTATAATAATCTTCATCGTATATTATTTCCATTTTGTTTAATCGGCTTTCGCCTACTATTATAATAACACGACTGAATTATTTCTATTGTGGAAAACTATTTTTAATTACATCATCTACATTTAAACATTTATCGTCTATATACAAATCTGCCCCACTTTTTCTTTGCATACTGATTCCGTGGTGTTTAACGCCGTGCTTTATGGCCCAGTTCTGAGTAAAAGCATAAGCATCGGGTGTTCTGGCTGTCCATATAATTATATGACCGCCTCTAATATAAAGGTCATTTACTATATCAATCATCTCTTGGTTAGGCAGAGGGTCTGCTTCACCTCCCACATGCCAATACTCACCCTCACACAATGTTCCATCCATGTCCACACATATTAATTTACCTTTAGGGTTGTTTAGTGTGTCAAAAGCTTTTTCTTTCATAGAATTAATCCCATTTATTTTTAAACAAAGGAGGGGGTAATAAATCTTGCGGTTTCCAACTGTCCATAACCCTCTCCACTACAGAGCTGTGTTGATATGTTCCTGATATACTATAATCTTCTGTGCCATCCCCATCAACAACAGTAAAGTAAACCTGTGCTATTAAATCACCGCAAATGACTTGCGTTTGTGTTGTAACTGTTATTTCTAATGCCCACCTATTAAAAAATCCAACTTCCCCATGTCCTGCTAATGGGTGTTGTATTCCCTTTCTAGCTGATGTGCTTTTTAATTTTATACTCGGTAATAAATTAGATCCTGCTTTAGTTCCAATAAACTCATCTGTGTGGCACAAATATAACACACCAGGCTCTAATGTTATTGGGCCATCCCCACAATTATGCCACGCGTTTAATTTTGTATTATAAATCCACTCACCTAAAGATACATCTATACTTTGATCTTTAATATATTTTTCCTCACCTAATTTATAAATAATATTTCCTTTTGATATTTCTTCTAATATCCTATTTCTACTTAGTATCATACCTTTACATTATATCATATATGTTGCAAACTAACAGACCGCTTTATGGGCGGTCTGTGGATAACCTCCTTATGGGAAGAATCCTAATACAACTCAGAGAGAAGTGTGATTAGCCTTGCATACTCCTTGACGCACTCTTGGTGGAACTTGTTGGTGCCATCCTTCGGCGTGTGGTTGGTATAGTACAGATGTGAGTCCAGACTACCCCATACTAAACGAATTGCTTCGTTCACTTTTTCCGCACGCTGTTGTTTGGCAACATTCCTCTTGGGGGCTTGTTTCTTTTCCATAGTTTTAGTCCACGAAGATTGGTGCAACCACGGTTTTGCCGTAGTCTTTCTGTATCAAGAAGAAGGTCTGCTCAGGCCGACCAGTAAAACCAGCACGGAAACCATACGGCGTGTTGCCGATCAGACTTCCATTGATGATGAACTTGCCACCATCGGTCTTCTGGTGAAAGTGCCCCATCACGTCCAGGTAGGCTTGTTGTTGTTGGTCGAAGCGTGCAATAGCCTTGTTGATAGGTATAGTAATACCTCCAACACCACCACCAAACTTCACAGCGTGGCCGTGGTGGAAGCGCACCTTGAAACCATACACGTCGACCCACGTGAAGTAGGAGCGAGAGAGGACGAAATTGACACGCTTGTTGTTCTTGTAGTATTGCGCGAGGTTCTTGTAGATCATCCACTCAAGTGAGTTGCCTTGCTCGGTGGACACATGAACCTTCTCGGTGGTGCGTGAGTGGTTGCCCACACAGCAAGGGATTACCAGCTGCAGTTCGCTGTTGTCGAGCAGATATTGAATACCGTCTGCCAACAGTTCTTGGGCGTACAGCGCGGCGTCAATAGGAGACACTTCGCAGGATTCCATGAGTTCGTCATGGATGTGTCCCGAGAAGAAATCCCCAATGAGGGCGACCACAAGATTGGTTATCGCGGTGTCCTTCTGCTCTTTCTTGACCAACGTCAACGCATTACGGAAAAAGGCTTGTGAGCGCTTCTTCGCAATCTCCATCGTGTACTCGTTCGAGTAATCGACAGACTCTGGCTTGACGTTTTCCTCCACGTGCCAATCCGAAGCGACGATAACTGCCGTGCTTTCCGAGTCTTTACCTCGCCGCTTGGCCTCAATGGTGTGGGTGCTCTTTACACCTTCAACCATCAAAAGCTTGTCCATCTCATCTCGCAACTTGTCGATCTCTGCGAGTGCGGCCTTGTATTGCTTGTCGCCAGCTTTTTCAACACGGCGTGTACGGAGCTCCTCGATCTCCAGTTGTAGACGCTGTTCTGGTGAAAGTTCAGCCGACAGTGTTGCCACGACATTCTGTGAGTTGCTGCGTTTAGGCGGCAACCCATTTGCCTTGGCGTACTTGGCGTACATCTTGCGAAGACTTTCAGCCTGGCGTGTAATGCCAAGCTTGGTTTTAGCGAGACCCGCTAAGGCCTCGTATGAAAGAGAAAAGTTTTCTTCAATAAGTCGGATGAGGTTATCGCGTTCATCCGCCGCGTTTTTAGCATGTTGCATAAGTGCTCCAGTGGTGAACAACGAAAACCTCGTAATGAGGCGCTTGTCTCCTCCGTGATATGTTATGGTTTATAATGTATATACACTTGTTGTGTAATTACATTATACACCATGAATTGTCAACACTTGTGGATAACTACCTTTAAATTAATAAGAGAGCCTTCGGTTGGGCTCTCTTTCCTTACAGGTCATGTTCTCCCCTCAGGAGAAACTTGGCGTACTCCAACGCGTAAGGGGGGACATCTCCTTTGTGCCGATAGTTTATTGCGTCTGTTTTGCAGTCGTAAAACTTATCGAACTTCCAAAGGTATGCTTCTTGTAGAAACAAAAGTATGTCCCGTCCAGAGCGATTGAGCGCCTCCGCGAATAGGAGGGTGCTCATGGTCGTCAGGTGTTGGTGCCCTGCTTGTCGGCCTTGGCGGCGCGTTCCTTGCGATAGACCTGCTCCATCTCGTTGGCGTGATACTGGGGCTTGATACCCTGCACCCGCCAGACCACGACGATTTCATTGCCGTCATGGAAGACGATGTAGGTCTTGTCGTCCTTGTTGACGAGGACGCAGTTGCCGACCTCCCCGCGATCCTGGCACATGGCCATGTCCACGATGTCGAAGTCCTCCAACTCCTTCTCGGGGTCAGTCATCGCCACCGCTGGCCACATCAGCACCAGCAGGATCGGGAACAGGGCTCGCTTGATCATCTTGCCCACTTGGCGAAGCGTGTATTTCATGGGAAACTCCTAGTTGAAAACGTTGAAGAAAGTCCTCCTCACTATGTTCAGGGAATTTCGGTCGAGTCGCTTGTATCTGCTCGCATTTCTTTGAGCAGGTTCCAAGATTGTCCCATCTTCCGTACCAACCGCCCTTAACGGGTTTTTGGCACGAGAGACAAAGTCCTACGACTGTCTCCTGGTATTGTTCTTGCACCTCTCGAAAACTCTTCCCTTTCAATTTGTTGCTCCTTCGTGTAGAAGGTATGACCATTGGCACAGTGTCTTCGGCGGTAAACCTTGTTACGGGTTTCTCGAACGTCAGACCAAGCACCACACTCGGGACAGTGCACAACCGCTCCTTTCTTGAGGTTGTATTATGTAAAAGATCAACTGGCGTGGGTCGAGGATTTTAACCCCCGTAAGTTAGAACTTAATCACCCACAAAAACACTATACCACATAAAGCGATATAATGTTTGTGTATAACTTATAAATAAATAACATGTGGGGAACGCATAGACAGGTTGTCGTTTAGGTTAACGAGTCAGTCCTCAAACTCTCAATATTTTGCTGTTACTCGACCCACGATTAGTCGTAGAGTTAATTACTAACCGCCCCCCACATGATATCTATATTTAGATGTTATCTATTATACATCATATTTTTGGTTTTGTCAAGGGTGTTACACGCGGTAATTTTAGGTCGTTTATAGCCTGTAAATACCAATCTCTTCTAGCTACAGTTCCCTCTAAATCAACAGTTTTTTCTATGTCGTCAACCAAGTTTAAAACTTCAGGCAAACCAACCTCTTTAATCATTTTAATCATATACCAAGATTCATTACCATTTTTAAACAAGTTACAAGTAACGCAACACGGCCTTAATAGTCTTAAATCATATTTTAACTGTAAAGGTAAAGATCCTATTTTAAATAAATGACCAGTGTGAGACTTTTTTTTCTTTGTAATAACAGAGCCACAAATATAACACTTATTCCATGGATATAAAAATCTAACTTCTTCTTTTGTTAATTTCCAAAGTTTATTATGCAAACTCTTCAGGCTCGGTAGAGCCTCTCTCTTCGTCTTCTTCTTGGTCATATTTATATTTTATAATTTCATCATCTGTATAATACTCCTGTAGTGGCGTCCCCCATGTTTCTTTTATGTTAATAGTCCATTTAGATCCTTTGGATGAAAACAGTGCGTCTTGTGTCATAGCTGGAAGATTGGCTAATTTCTGTATGTTAGAGTTAATTTTACTAGACTCTTTATCTGTTAAAAGTATTTGGCGATATTTATTAGATTGTGGATATACTTCAACTAAAACAATCATTTTACAAGAAAATATTTCGTGGGGTTTATATGCTTTGGCGTGTGTTTTCTTTTCTGCCATATTTATATAATATAATACTTATACAATTAAGTCAATATTGACACTACTTCTTTTTAGGTGTGATTGTTTTTATTCCATTAGGGAGCGTTATAATCTCGTATTTGTCTGTGTCGAAACTGCCGTATTCTGTACCTTTAACAATCTCACCGTTTATAGAATCGAAAAACTCCAAGAACTTTTTAAAGCTCACAATATACTTTTTACTTTTAGATGTGGTTAGGTGATCCACCACCTCCCGTATCCTATCTTCTCCATGTAAAGCAACTAAGTGTTTTGCACCCTCTTTCGTTCCTTTATAAAACCTCATAGAGTGTGGTGTGCTGGGTGATATCTTACTATAAAAATAATTTACTATATGTTGCCAATCTGAGCTTTGCTCTTTACTATCTATACTGTTATCTAATATGTTATCTAATATGTTATCTATGTGCAATGGCTGATTGCTATAGGAGCAATCATTGATTGCTATAGGAGCAATGGTTGATTGCTCTACCTGCAATGTTTCATTGCTGTTATTTTTAGGAAAAAGAACACCTAATAAGGGAAAGATTTTTCCTCGCCTTGGGTTGCTGCTATCATAATGGATCCACCCGAGATCTTTTAACTCTTTTAAATATTTTCTAGCACTCACTGCGTGCATGCCCACCTCCTGTGATAACGTTTCTGTTGAAGCAACGCACCCAGCCTTACCTTGGCTGTGTGCTTCTATGGCGCCGTAAAGAAGTGCGTGCAGGTGTGTTGTTTTTTTACCATTAGACATTTCTCTGTCTAATAAGGTGCTCATAAATGGAATTGTTTTTAGCATAATGTATATTAAATTATTGTAATAATATTATTATAACATTTAGTAATATTGTAACTATATAACTTATCCACATTGTTAACTTGTGTTTTTATTTTTATATGTTACACTTATAAAGTAAGGTTGAGATACCTTACACGGCTTCCACAATCTCTATAAGTTTGAAAACATTAAAACTTTAGTTAATTACTGAAGTTTTTTTGTTATAGTTAGTTATCCACATTTGTTTTATTTGACACATAGTATAATATAAACAGGAGCAAGATCTCCTAGTAAAAATATGTCAAACGAAATAGAAGTAATGAGAAGTTACTATAAACAATTTAAAAAAATATTACCAATTAGGGAGGGTTTAACTGGTGGTGTTCCTCATGATACCAAATCAAAAAAACTATTATTATCTTATGCTACACCTTTTGATAAAAAAGATTATGATCTTTACTTAGAAGAAAAAAATAATCTAGTTCGGTCTTGGGATGAAAATCGCTTTAGGGGGGATTATAATCAGTTTTGTTCAATCATAAAACCTTTAATAGATCGTATACAAGATTATGACAATGTGGTTCACTATAACAAGTATGCTAAATTTATTTGTGCTTCTAAAATATCTCCCAGTTGCCCGAAGAAGTTTTTTAATGACCTCAATCATTACTCTGTAAATGGAAACTTTTGTAGTGCATGTATGGAAGTAATAAAAAATGAGGTTATAAGAAAGACCGCCGAAAAAAATGAAAAAGAAAATGAATATTATTAAAAAAATAAATAATATATTTAGTAATTTAATTAACTCTGTTAAAGAGGATATAAGTAAAGAAAACAATGATCGATAATATAATGGACGATATAATAAAAGAGGGAGACATGCGTGGAGCGCTACATGTTTATATAAAACAAGAGGTTCCTTTTTTTCATGCTATACAGTTACTAAAATCTTTTGATGAGAACCTTAACACTTTATATATTGAAACAATTAATGATCATTGTTATAAAGTTGAAATGTGTGAGGATGTTATTATTGTTTCAAAACTAAAACAACCACCAGAAAATTTAATACCATCACCATACTAAGTAATAGGATAAAAACACAGAACACCGAGCAAAACTCGGTGTCTGTTTGTGTTGATGAGAATGACGCCATCACAAAAACTGCTGGAACTTCGTCATGCACTCTCTCGCCTGTACTCCACTCATACGCTCGGTGCGGACACACACATCCAAAACCTTGCGCAGGGTTTCGACTTCTCCTTTAGGGAGAACCACCAGACATCGGGAAGTAATCAGTGTGTGATTGTCGGGGGTTTGTGAGGCCGCCATCACAGTGGAGTTGCCACTGTTGTTGACGATGACGTAGACCAAAGGTTTGCGTTCGGGTTGCATTGAAACTGCTCCTGAAGTTGAAGGATCTTCCATTTAGATTATATCATCTGTGTTTATAATCATCTACATTAGTTATCCACAATTGTATTTTTATTAATTAAAAATTATTGTTATAATAATAATGTGCTTAGGCACAATTAATCAATTAAGATGGGTAGAAAACTTAATATAAAAAATAAAAAACTTTCCTTGCTGAAGACATCTCATGGACTATCAGGATCTCGTATATATAATATATGGTCTTTAATGAAAAGGCGGTGCTCAAATAAAAATATTAAAAGTTCTAAAAATTATGTATATAAGGGTATAACAGTTTGTGAGGAGTGGCAAAAATTTGAGAATTTTTACCGAGATATGTCAGACACCTATCAAGAAAACCTCACTTTAGATAGAATAAATAATGCTTTAGGTTACAATAAAAAGAATTGTCAGTGGGTAACAAAACAAAAAAATTCACAAAAGACATCCAGGGTAACTTTTTATAAAGGACTTTCTGCACGAGAAACATCTCTATTGTTGGGAGGAAACGAGGATTTGGTAAGCTCCAGATTGCGAGCGGGGTGGGATATTGAGAGAGCTTTTACCCAAAAGAAAAATGAACGAAAATTATTATGATAAAAGTGTGTGTGCGCATGGTTTTACTCTAAAATATAGAGACAAAGACCATAAATATTGGATAGAGAGCCCTAGTGGGGATAGTTGGCCTGTTTATGGGTGCACCACAATGCTAAAAGTTTTAAGCAGTATACAGTTTGATAAAAAAACTGGAGCTGCAACAAGTAAATCAGACACACTTATGAATTGGGCTGTTAGTGAAGTTAAAAAAGCTTTACTTGCGGGACAAGATATTGAGACCGCGACAAAAGCTCACACTAAGAAATCTGATTTCAGTAAAAACTTTGGTCATAAAGTACACAGTATTATAGAACTAGCTTCTCATGCACACAACGAAGGACATAAATACTCTTGGGGAGAAAGTCCAGAGGACACTGTAGCAAAAAGAATATTCGATAATGATTTAAAAACCAACACCAAAGTATTAGCACAAGAACTATTAGTGTTCATGCCAAGTAATCCTGACGCACCAAAAGAGGAGTGGAAAGATTGGATAGCTGGAACATTTGATAGACTTGTATTAAGAGATGGTAAAGTAGAATTACAAGATCACAAAACATCATCTGGTGTTTATGATCTAAATTACTTTGTGCAACTGCGGGGATATCAAGAAATGTTGGAGTGGATGATGAAAGATAAAAATAACACCTACGCAAACACATTAGATGTTTTATATCATCAGCCAATAGAGGTAAGAAGAATAAATCTATCAACTAAAACAGGATTCTTTACAGACGAGTGGTTAAGTACGAACCATGATGATGATAGTGAGATGTTAAAAGCAACAAAAACTATATTCAACATAAGCAAGAAGTACAGACACTTGTTTTGGTAAACAAGGTCTGTACCAAAACTCGTTAAGAGTTTTAAGTATAGACACCTGTTTTGGGAGAAATAATCCCCAAAAGAATATTTTGGGAGAAATAATAACATAATAAACTTAGAATAATAAAATTAGAATAATAAAATTAGAATAATTAAATTAGAATAATTAAATTAGAATAATAAAATGGAAAATAATAAAATAATAATTCCTGAGAATTTGCATAAACAAGTACAAATTTATGCAACGGAAAAAAATAACCTTATAAAGAAGTTAAAAGAAATTGAAAGATTCGAAAACATTTACAGGAAAGAGTTAAGGGTAATAAGTAATCAGTTCCATACTACAAAAGATGGTGTAGTGATACACTTATCGGAGATGAAGGAAGATCATTTATTAAATACCGCAAGAATGTTTTACAATAAGTTTGGAGAAAATAGAAATTCTCCAACTATGAAATACATAGAAGAAATAAAAAGAAGAAATCTTATTGATAAATACCTAGTATTAACAAATCAAAAGAAAAAATTAACAGAAGAAGAAGAGTCTGAAATAGATACAGAGTTTAATATACTCGAAATTGATCAGTTTGACTTCTAATAATTAAACAGATAAAAACAAAATCATGGAAAAAATAACAATAACAAAAGCATATAGACAAGATAAAGATAAGGAAGGAAAACCTCTTATGACTAAAGCTGGTAAACCTTATGCTAAATTAGCTTTAAAAACTAAAGAGTATGGGGAAGCTACATGGCTATCAGGTTTCTCTAATAAGACAAATGAAAAATGGACAGAGGGATCTGTAGTAGAAGTTACAGTTACTAAACAAGAGAGAGATGGAAAAGTGTTTTATAACTTTGAAACACCTAAAGCAGAAGATGTTCTAGCGGCTAGAGTTTCAGCTTTAGAGCTAGATGTTCTTAATTTAAAAAAAGCATTAGCAAGTAATTCACCCACTAAAGTTGATAACACCGCGCCAGTAGAGCCAGAAGAAACTTTTGAGGATATCGAGTTCTAATCGTATAATAAATAAGCAATATGATAAAAAAAACAATTAAAAAGGTTGCAAAAAAAGTTGAACAAGTATTAACACCATTAAACGAATTATCTTTTCAAGAGAGAACTAATTTGTTTATACAAGACTATAATAATTTAGTGGCTAAATATAATATAGTAATATCACCAGGTCTTACTGTATTAGATAGACAACAACAAAACCAAACTGGCCCCGTAGAAGTTATAGATCCTAATATAAACAATACAACAGATAACATTAAGGAATAATATGGACAACACAACAACAAACTTAGTTTCATTTGAAACAGCATTATCATTAGCAAAAATAGGGAAGAAAATAGCAAGACAGCAGTTTAGAGATACTTGCTACATAGTGGTTAAATATCCAACTCCTGATAGTCAAAACACTTTACCTTATTTACAAATGCACAAAAAAGTAACAAAGTTTAAAGGAGATTTACAGGCAGGATCAGTAGAAACACACACAGAAATATTCCCAGTAGATTTGTCGTGTGAGAGTCTATTCGCAGATGATTGGTATGTTAAGGAATAATATGATGGATAATCAAACCGAAAACCTTGACCCTGGTCAAGTTATAAATCTAAGTTCAAATTCTGACAATGCGTTATTAGGAAAACCAGATCCTATAACCTATAACATAGAACAATTGCTCGAGGTCTTTACATTGTCTTTACATTCTGGCAGTTTAATAAGCGAAGTTATAAATAATAATTTACATAATAGTAGTTGTAAAGATTATAACGAAGCATTAACAAAGGTATTAACATTGATACATGACACAGTTAAAGGCGAGCAATCTATTAAAGACATCTTAAGTAATAAAATGTTATTAATAGGAGTAGTAGCAGAAGCATTAGAATTAGATGAAGTAGTATAGTTGACAGTTTTTAAAAGTCATAAACTATCACTACTTGACAGTTTTTAAAAGTCATGGTGTTATATAGTAAAAAAGTCTTTGAAATACAAGGCTTTTTTAGTATTTCATAAAAAATGAGTTATCCACATTTTTACTTTACATATTAAACTATAATGATATACTAAATACATCGGTCGGAAGCCGATGAATTATAAATAAAAATAATAAATAAAAATTATGGGAAGATATTATAGCGGGGACATTGAGGGCAAATTCTGGTTTGGCGTGCAAGCGAGTGATGACGCCTCATTCTTCGGTGGAACAGTTTGTGAGCCGAATTATATAAATTATTTTTTCGATACTGATGATGTCGATAAAATAGAGGAAGGGCTAAAAAAATGCGAGGCTATGCTGGGTAATAACTTGCAAAGATTAGATGACTTTTTTAGCAGTGTCAACTCTTATAATGATAGTCACATAATAGATAAGTGGTATAGAGACTATAATCAGGTAATTATACCAAGTCAAGTTAAAGAGCTTTTAGAGTGGTATGCAAGATATACACTAGGTAAAAAGATTTATGACTGTGTAAAAGATACAGGGGAGTGCAGTTTCGAAGCTGAATTATAATAATAATAATAATATGTTAAAAGATACATTAATAATAATAGCAGTTATGTTTATACTAGTAATAACATTATATTACATAACGCCTGATGAAGTTTATTTTAAGATAAATGATTGTGTAAAGTGGCAGGAGTGGCAACGAGATAATAACTATGTGATGAGTGATAAACAAATAAATGAGTGTAATGAATTAATAACTAATAATAAAATATATGAATAGTAAAGATTATATAATGCACCAATTATTAAGTTTATGCGATGACCCCGATACCAGACGCTTTGCATGTGAAGAGATTAGGCGCATGGTATCATTAATAAATGATAAATTAACTAATAAATAATACAATATGACTAAAAATGAAACTATGAGATTGTACCAAAGGGCGGGTAAAAATTTTATGACGCCCGATGTGCTAGAAGTGGCGCAAACAGACGATAATAGAATTATAGAATTATCAACGGGGACAGGTATTAACGGGGCTAAAATTTGGGGCGTAACTGAATTTGATGAATACGGTAAGACTACTAGACGGGGGCAAATGCACACTAGTTTAAAAAGTGCAAGGAAGCATTTTAATGTATTATTGGGTGCTTGGTAAATAATAATTAAACACATGAACGATAAAAAGATTATAAAAATGTGCGAGGTTTGCGGTGGTACAGACTTCTATATTAAAACAGTTAACATATATAACGCCGTGATAGATAATGATAGCAATTTAAGTGCAATTGATTGCTATGATGATGACATCGAGCTGTCTATAATATGTACAACTTGCGGTAAGGAATATGAAAGAGACAATTTTAGCAATGTTTACTATTAAAATAATAATATGAGAGAAAAGAAAATAAAACATATAAAAATAATTAGGGGTGTAGATTATGACGCTGATTTAAGCGACTACGGCAAATTTAGTAACAGTGAGGGCGAGTATAGCATTAAACATAATGGCGGTAATAACAGTTATAGATATTTTAACGCTGAAAATGTATATAACATGGAAGAGGCGCGAGAAAATTATGAGAGGGTAATGTCTTATGAGAGGGGCGAGTGGTATAGTATGTATATAAAAGCCGAAGCGACCCTATATACTAGTTGCCACGAAAATAGCTGGTTAATAAATAAAATACACAGCGGTGGAGTTTATGGCTATGAGAGCGACGGCGATGAGGACTATCTAAAAGATGAAGAAAATAGTCAATTAAATGAATTAAAAGATGTATTATTAACATTAGGGTTTACTGATGATGAGATAAAAAATGCTGAAGTAATAAGAGATTATAAATAAACATATATATAATAACATGTTATACAATGACTATATAAAGTATATAAATACTTATGAATGCACATATAAACATATACAGGTATTTAAACATGAGGGCGGGTATTATACGGGCGGGCGCTGGTTTCAAACATTAAAGGGTGCAAAGTTACATATTAGTAAAGTAATGAGTGTATTATAAAATTAATAAAATAATAACATAATAAAATGAAAATAAATTATAGAATATTGGCGGGAATTAATAATGATGATGAATTTTATTTTATCGAGGTAAATAATGATAAATACTTTTCAATGTCGGGGTTTTGTATTAAGCCTTTAGAATTAGAAGAGGCTAAAAATGAGTCATTTGAGAGTATAAAGTCTATGGTTGAAGATGAGACAAATAATATTAATACATTATATTTAAGAAATATAGGCGATATAGTCAATGATATTATAAGCTATGACGGCGACTTAAGCGGGCTAGATACAAGCCTTTATCCTAACAGTGTAGAGTATAACGGTAATGAGTATGTGTTTGAAAGTATGTCATGCGGACAGCACATAGAAAAGGAGTTAAAGCATTATTTTATAGATATATCTGATTATAATACATTAATGTCAATGTGGGATAAATACCATTTAAAAGAGATAGATTTGATTAGAGACTTAACAGCCGATGAAAATAATGTATTAAATAAGATGTATACATTAAATTCTGATAATGTTACAAATGATTTACTAATTAAAGGTTTAAAAATACTTGAATTATAATATAATAAAATGACTGAATTAATACAAGGCACATTTATATTATACGGTATCGGTATAATATTAAGGACTATAATTAAATACTAATTAGTAAATAATTAATAAATACTATTGACATTATTAAATAAGTGTGTTATGCTAGGTTGATGAACGATGTAAACGCAAATGATTTGCAAAAGGGTTTGAGTAAAAATGAGAGAATTAATATAAGTAGAAGTCAAGCGTATGTTAATGCTAGATTAGAGAAGTTACAAAAGAGTGATAGTGCTTTGGTTGCTGGTTATGGTAATAATAAGGCAATTAATCCATCACGCATTGAGATAACTAAAGGTTATAAATATGCGGTTGAGCAGTCTTTAAACAAGACAGCCAACTTAACTATGTCAATTATAGATAACTTATTAGAAAACAAAGACAAATTAAAAGAGTTGAAGCCAATAGAGCAAATAGAAATTGCGTTAAAACTTGCTAAAATACATCAGATATTTACTCCGACTGTTACCATTAAAGAAGAGACACGCAAGGACGGGACTGTTAAGCGAACTCAATGGGCGACAGCAGGGGCAAAACTGCCTTCTGATAAAGATAATACACAAGAGTAATACATAACTATATACAAGAAAAGACGCCTTTAAAAGAGGTGTTTTCTCTTATTATATAATCGTCGTAAAATGATGATTGTTACACTTTAAAATGTCGCACATAACACAATGAAAAGTTTAAATGTCAAAAAAGGGGGGGGGTGGCACCCTTTCCATCCCCCTAGGGTAAAGAAGAGAAAAAAGGATTGTTATATTACTCAATAATAATAACAATACACCATAATAACATCACACCAGACACCTACTCTTTTAGTGCGTACTTCCCATAATTACACTCTAAACACAGAACTTGAAGGTTGTTCTCATTATTATTGGTGGGATTGTTGTCTATGTGATCTATACTTAAAGGGCACTGTTGATATGTTGCACCACAAACAGAACAATAAGGGTGTGCGCGTAATATTTTATAGCGTAGCCCCTGAGGAATGCTTTTACGTTTAACCTTGAGTTCTTCAGGTTTTCTTAACCAACTGTAATCTTTATGCTTAACAGACAACCTTGTAGCCTCTTTTCTTTCCCTCACAACACCTAAATTCTTCATTGCTCTTTGTAACGATCTCGATGTTAAACCATACTTCTTGGCAATCTTAGACACAGTTGTATTATAGTTAAGATAATCCTCTTTCATTAACTGATTACGTTTAATGTAGTACTCTTTATTTTTCATGTTTTTATTATACCACCCAATTCTTATCTTGTCCTGTGTATAATTAAGTAATACTCAAAAACCGCCATCAGCGGCGGTAATTGAAGGAGAACATAGTACCATACAGTCCTGTATAGTAATAGTATTGGCGCGGTTTCCTACACCGCTAAAAGTCAAAGAACTAATCTGTTGTTATTATACAGTATTATTCTATTATTGTCAATAGTGTACTTTATAGGCACCTGCGCAGCGTGCAGTGCATACGCTTGTATTTTGAGGTGCTGTTAAGCACCATATCGCTAGTGCTCTGCTACGCAGCTTGGTGTAACGCCATGAGCTACTACCTGAGCAACTTATGGTTGCGTAACGCTCACAGCGTTAAGACTTTTATCATTATTATAATATTATTATGGGGTTACGGCGTTAGCCGCTCGGCCACCTGTTCTCTATTCGGAGCGGCTAGTTTAGATACAATAATGCCTATGGGGGGGTATCGTGTTATTGATGTAGTTTTCTCTCTACTAACACTTACAATGACTATCTCTAAGGATTAGG
>RXKB01000060.1 GCA_003963225.1 Candidatus Babelota bacterium | reverse complement strand
TCTTTGGTTGGGTATTGTCTGATGGGTATTATAAATGGTCTAGTAAGTCTGAACGCACGTCATCTAGTTTCGGTAAGCGTAGGGAGATTGCAGCCACAATAGCACAATCAGAAGATAAGTATTGGAGGGAATTAGAGAAGACTCTGGCGGATGTTGGCTGTATTTATCATAAGTATCTCGTGAAGAACAACAATACCAACAAAGTGTATTGCTACAAGATAAGTTCAGAGTGGATGAGGAATTTCTTGGATAAACACTTTAAGGAACGAAAAAATAAACACGATGTTAATTGGGTTGAATGGGTATGTTCTCTAAGTAGAGAAGCCTTGGAATGTTTTTATGAGGCATTTTACTTAGGAGATGGAGACATGAAGGTTCGAAACAGGGTTGAGACTATAACCCAAAACGAGGGTAATATTCTTGATGCAATTGTCACAGCCGCTCAACTTTTAGGTAGAGGTAGGGTAACACTTAATGCACACAGCGGAGGAAATAAGGTTTGCAGAGGTATAAGAACTCAAAGGAGAAAACACATAACCTGCCAAGAGCTTAAAAAAGAATCTCAGGGTGTTGCAGATAGTTTCTGTCTTACAACTAAAAACGGTTCATTTATTATCTGGCAAGATGATTTTATAGGGATAACTGGCAACTGTACTTATGGTGCAACTGAGAAGAAAATCAGTAAAACTATAGGAGAAAGTATTCACGTAGGTGCTCAAGTTTTTAATGCTTTCTGGGAAGCAGCTTTACCACTGAAGACGCTGAAGGATAAGTTAAAAGTGTACTGGGAAACTATTGGAGGTAAGAAGTTCATTCTAGGGATAGACGGTCGTAAAGTACCTACCCGCTCACAACACGCTATTCTCAATAGTCTGTTCCAGAGTGCGGGTGTTATTTGTGCCAAACGTGCTATGGTTATCCATCACAGGAAGATGAAATCTGAAGGCTTTGTTGTGGACTTCTTTAGAGAAGATTGGAATAAGAAACAGTATTGTCAGCAGTTAATTGAATATCATGACGAAGCCCAGTTAGAGGTGAGTAAAGCTTTAGTTAAGTTTAGGATGTTCGCTACTAAGGAAGAAGCCCAAGCGTTTAAGGCCATGCAGAAGGAAACCTGGTCAGACATCAAGGATAGCCCAAAAGGCGGTGTATATGTGGCTTATACTCGTCCTGGTGAGCTTGCTTCAGAGGCTGTAAGAGAAGCTGGAGAATATTACAAACTAAACGTGGAGCTAACTGCTGGGTATGTTGTGGGGAAAAACTGGGCAATGTGTCACTGATTGATGAATTTATCCAACAACCCCTTGACAACCCACCCAACATATGCAATAATACACTAAATTAACAACATTAAGAGGAAATGGTTATGAAATTAGAGATAGGTAAAGTTTATAAGTGTGGTGATACTTTTGTGTATATTGAGTATAAAAGCCAAACACTCTCAAAGTGGCGGCATTATGATTACATAGGTATCGAGTGTACAGAGTCTGGAAAATGTAGTCGTTATTCGCGTGTAGGCCGTTTCTATATGGAAGGGAACTGGTCACACGATAACTCTATTGGGCTTAGGTTTCGTCTCGAAGAACTCCCCAAACGAGAAACAATCAAAGTAGGCGATAGTGTATTCTACAAAGATGAATTTGAAGCAGCAACTAAAAATCTTAAGCGTGTGGAGGAGTGAGTTATGAAGAAATTATTTTGTGTACCGTATAATTGTGGAGATGGTTCAACCTCCATCAAGTTCACATTCGACCGAGCTGTTATCCAGCAGATAGCAAACGATTATGACAATGGTCTTATAGATTGTGGTGATGGCTGGGGAGATGCCGATGGGTTTCATTATAAGGTGTTAACGCTACCAGAGGAGTGTACGTATGAGAGTTTAGGTATACGTCCTTTGGAGTATACACCTCCATATCAAGAAGACGAAGATGAGGAATAGTTTATGAAGTTATATTTTAAGTTAGTCGGGTTAATTATCTACATCTTTACTTTGGTGGGATTTGTACTACCTTATCTCCTTTCTGCAAAGTCTACTGAACTTCCTGTTTTAGGGGTGTTACTTGGTTTAGTTAGTATTCCTTTAGTAGCTTTGTACATCAAAAAGTTTATTTTAAATCAATCAAAGTAGGAGAAAAACAATGAAGAAGATTCTCGGTTTAGTGTTAGCTGGGTTAGTGTTATTAGGTGCAGGTTGTAGTAAAGTACCTGCTGGTCATGTTGGAGTGAAGGTGTATTTACTTGGGGGTGATAAGGGTGTAGATCAAACTGTCCTTAGTCCAGGCCGCTACTACATTGGCTTTAATGAAGAACTATTCCTGTTCCCGACGTTCAGTCAAAACAATGTCTGGACACAAGACATTCGCCCAGATAGCCCCTCAGACGAATCCATTTCTTTTGGTACTCGTGAAGGGTTATCAGTAAGTGCAGATATTGGTATCACTTATGCCATTCAGCCAGATAAAGTGGCCAACGTATTTCAGAAATACCGTAAAGGGGTTGATGAGATTACTGATGTATATTTACGGAATATGGTACGAGATGCCTTAGTCAAGGCAGCATCAACCAAGGAGATTGAGTCTGTGTATGGAGCAGGAAAGACAGAGCTTATTTCAGAAGTAGAGGAAATCGTTCGCAGTCAAGTTAAAGATGTCGGTATCATTGTGGAGCGTGTATATTGGGTTGGTGATCTACGCTTACCACAATCTATTACAGCTTCGATTAACGCCAAGATCCAAGCTACTCAGGTTAGTATGCAGCGAGAGAATGAAATTAAGACAGCTCAAGCCCAGGCTATGATTGAGGTGGCAAAAGCTAAAGGTGAGGCAGATGCACAATTAGAGAAGGCACGGGCTGAGTCAGAAAGCATTAAGATGAAGGGTGAAGCAGAAGCAAGCGCTATTCGTAGTAAGGCCAATGCTTTGGCTCAGAATGCCAACCTTGTGGAGCTTATCCGCTCAGAGCGTTGGGATGGTAAACTTCCTACAAGTATGATCCCAGGTAGTGCTGTCCCATTCATAACGGTTAAATAGGAATAGCCCATGCTAAAACGAATGATAGAGTATTTAGAAATGAAGTGGTTGATGGATGGTTGGAAGTATATTGTAGGGTTAGTTGTCTTAGTACTAGGAGGCTATCTAGCCTATCCGTATATCGTATTATGGGCAGCTAACAAGCACTACGATATATTCAGTTGGGATATATTCTTACTGGGTATTATTCTTGGAGCTACTATAGTAAGCGTCTGTG
The DNA here is from genome assembly GCA_003963225.1 of Candidatus Babelota bacterium. Taxonomy (GTDB): domain Bacteria; phylum Babelota; class Babeliae; order Babelales; family Vermiphilaceae; genus AWTP1-30. Next base: position 425 of record RXKB01000060.1, on the reverse strand, counting down.
TTATGTTCTATAATGCAGCAGTGGTAGAACCGCGAGCTGGTAAGACTAATTTTAATCGGAATAAGTAGGAGGGAGCGTAATGTACAAACTATTAATATGGGAGGGTTTCACAGACTATGCCGATGGTTGTAGTCCTGCCCTAGAGCTGGAAAATGTAAAGTGTTGGTATGGTGGTACAAATGATACTTGGTATATTGAACTTGTAGGTTCATCCCTAGTACTACCAAAAGGTACTTTAGTAATCGAAGAATTTCAAACGACAGAGGAAACACAATGAGCAGTAGCTACACAAACTATACAATCGTAAATCCTACAACAGGAGAAGCATTATTGTCTTCTGTTCAAGGGACACGAGACGAGGCACGAGAGGCATTAGCTTTAGTTAAAGCAGAAGGTATTCCTGCTAAGATTCAGGCTAATGAATA
>RXKB01000015.1 GCA_003963225.1 Candidatus Babelota bacterium | reverse complement strand
GCGCTATTGAATTGATTAAAGCAACTGTTTCTTTTGCCATTGGTGGTATTGCATTACACTTTGCTAAAAATAAAAATAAAAAAAAGCCAAAAGCTTATGTTTCTATTGCACCATCTTGTAAAAGTCCGCAGATTGATCCAGATGATGATAATAAAAAGAAAGATTTTATTTATGAACGTTCTGATGCCCACCGTAAAAATCAAAGTGGCAAAAAAAGCCGAGAGTCTCAAAATGGTCAAGAAGCTTTGAATAATTCTTTTGCTGTGGGAGATAAGACTATGCAACGAGTTGGTGTCTATGACGGTGAAATTGTAATTTTTCAACATACACGGGATAATATATACCATGGTTATGTAGTAAGTTGGCATGATCTTAATAGTGCTGCAAATAAGGTTTCAGAAAGTATAAAAAATATTTTATTAAAAAATAATTTAGTAAAAGGCAATGGTAAAATTATATAATAAAGAAAAAACTCTTGTGTTTTGTATTAATCAACATGATTATATTATCATAGAATCATCTAATCCATTAAACGAAATCACTTGCTGTGACCAATCGGCTGTTGCTTTGATACGAAATAATAAAAAATATGAATTAGACAGTGGCAAATGTACCGATACCAAAGAACATTTATTTACTATAAAAAACAAATGCGTAATGGCACTTAACAATCAATTAACTATTGATAAAACAATTCAAAAAAACCTTGGTAAACTGTATGCTCATCACTCTTTTTATATTACGGCAAAAAACAAAGCTCTGGATCTTGGAGTGGTATTTAACACAAAAGATTATTGGGATGGCGATAAATATTTGTCTTGGTCAGGTAATTATGCTTTATGGATATACAATACTCCCTCTACAAATACTATTACGTTAGAATGTACACCGACATACCATCCGCAGTATTATTATAATATAAAAGGCCGTACTCGATATGTTGAATATACAGCATATTTAAAAAATTATGGCACGTTGTTTATGTATGAATTGCCAAAAGAAACAGTTTGTACATGGTTAACATTAGCAGAAAAATATATAAAACTTTGTCAGGATAATATTGATATTCATTTTGAATCAAAAAGTTAAAAATAATATATACATACTTTTAACAAAGACTTATTATGTTGTATACTTGTTTACAAAGTTATCATCTCCCTATGTATTAAATAATCGTAAGTAGCATAAGTATGAAAATAAAACATCTTCCTAAAAAAATAACTATTCTTGGTTGTCCTGAGAGCGGCAAAAGTACTTTAGCAATCATTTTATCAAAGCGTTTTAATATTCCTGTATTTCATTTGGATTTGTATTTTTGGAAACCTGGGTGGATAATGAAAGAAAAGCAAGAAATGTAACTACTTTTTAAAAAAATTATTGAAAAAGAGTCCTGGATTATTGATGGAACATTTAGTTGGACCTATGAACACAGGATACAATTAGCAGATCTAGTCATTTATTTGGATTTCCCTCGCTCACTTTGTTTTTGGCGGGTTTTAAAAAGAATGTTTTTGGGCAAAAGAGAATGTGTTCCTGAAGGTTGTCATGATAAAATTAGTTATAGATTTTTTAAATATGTATAGTGCTTTAAGAATAGCGCACATCCAAAAATAATAAAAACATTAATTGGCATAAAATATCCTGAAAAATCTATAATCTTGCATTCACAAGAAGAGTTAGATGATTTTTTAGCAAACTTATAAAATTAATAACCCATTTTGGTAGTTTTAGTTTTTTACTAAACTGATCATAAAAAAGTATTTTATGATCAGTTTTCTCTTTTTACTATTTTTCTTCCATCACATCTACTCTGCAGGTTTTGCAGGGCATGCCTCACTTTTAACAAAAAAAACCACATAACATTTGACACAGTTAATGCAAATACTCTTATTGAATCAGATAAAAACAGCTTTCAGCCCATTTTATTTATGGCAAAACAATCAGCTACAAAAGTTGTGCAAATAAGCATTGCAAATGAAATAATTATATGCCACAAAAAACAACTGTTTTGGTGTGTACATAAAAATAATTGGATATGCGCAAAAAATCTGATTCCTGGCGATTTATTGCAAACAGTTGACGGAAAACTTATTACAATTGATGTAGTTGAAATAAAGAGCTTGCCTGTCAATTACATACCACAAAATTACAATGAACACTCTTTTAAATTTTGCATTTGCGTAATTAATAGTGGAACGTATGTTTTGATACGTGCATATATTTCATCTGCCAAGTCTTGATTATATGTATGAGAGCTTATATTTCTATCATAAAGCATAGCAAGCCGCTCTTCATTATCAATTAACTTACCTGCATATGCTTTTTTAATTACATCTTTTGGATACACAACCTCTACACCCTTTTGTTGCAAGATTTTTTTTAATAGCTTCCAAAATAACTCAATAGTCAACTCAAATCTTTGTATAGTTGCATCAATGTATGCGCGATCTTCTGCTGACTCCTTGTTAACAATTAAAGCTAAAGCATATAAGGCAATTGGGCTATTTTTTTTAGAAACGCGTACTTTAGCATATTATTTGTATTTAAAATACCTGTCACAATATACTCTTTATGCATTTGATAGTTAACAATCTTTTGATTATAGAATATAGATGATACATGGAATACACAAGAAGCCTACTTTATATTGATAATCAAAACAAAAAACTATATTACCCATCGATCACACAAGCGAAAAAACTTACAACGCTATATGCTCATTAAAGCATGTACAATATTATTATAATATTAAATAAAAAAATAGGTGCATTTAATACAAAAATACTTAGAAAATTATAGTAGATTTTTCATATGTAAACTTTCAAAAAACAATTCACAACATTAGCAAAATAATATATACATCTTTGCCAACACAATATTGACATTTATTACTGGTTAAAAAGTAAAAAATAATATATAAAGTTCAATTTTCTTGCACTTTTTTTATAATAGAAGATACTGTTAAATAATACTGCTCTTTACATTAAAGGTTTTTAGTATGTTGCAAATCAAAAAAAAATACTTACTTCTTGTGTTTATTGTATTGTTACTAAATGCATATTATATAAAATCAAATAACAACCTGAACATGGTGAATCATTGGAATACACAAAACTATAATGCAAATACTATTGCTGAGCCAATCGACACACTTTACACACAATTAAAAGGTTATTACAATAAAAATAAAAAAAAGAAACACCCTGATCATCTGCCAGAAGAATGCCACGAAGAAGAATCAGATGAAGAACAAGAATCAGATGAACTTGATGCAAACGGACAAGAGCTTGAAGAAGACCCTGAAGAAGATGAAGAAGATGAAAACGAACAGAATAAAAAAAATAAAAAAACAAAAACTCGTAATCCAAAAAAACTAATTCTACCCAAAATAAAGCAAAAATCGCATTTAAAAAACGAATAAATAGCATTGCCACTTTGCATGTACAAAATTCAAACAATAGCTTAGGACTCAAGTTTTTTTCGTAGTTGTTTTTTATCTATTTTGCCCGTTGCTGTCATGGGTAAATCTACGGTGCTACATATAAATAACCTTGGCAATTTATATGCGGCTAAATGATGAATACACAAGGATGCAAGCTCTTTGTGTATATTTTTAACTTCAACTCTTAACTGTACAAATGCAACGGGTACCTGCCCATGCATGTCATCAGTTTTTCCTACAACGGCTACACGAATTACGGCAGGATGTTGCATAATAATATTTTCAACCTCCTGCGGATATACATTAAACCCTTTGCTGATAATTAAATCTTTTTCTCGACCAGTAATAACAATGTTGCCTTGAGTGTCAATATATGCACAATCACCTGTGTCAAGCCATCCATCTTTTAATACTGCATCAGTTGCATTGGTATCATTATAATAACCAAGCATAATATTATCGCCCTTAATAAAAAGATCACCAGTTTGTTCACTTGCGCAACAAGTACCATCGGCCAAGCGCACCTGGCAGGCAATGCCTTCAAGTGGTTTGCCTACAGTGTTGGTATACGCAAACTCATCTTCAACATGTGCTGCAACCACTGGTGAAGCTTCACTCAAACCATAACCATTAATAATTTTTCGTCCATACAATAAAGCAAATAAACAGCGGATTTTATCTGGTATTGCATCTCCACCAACTACAAAAAGTCGCACAGAAGAAAAATCTAATGTACGTAGCAAGCAAAAAAGACCATATAATGCAGGCACACCTAAAACAATGGTTGGGCGTTTTGTAAGACCTTCTATAATTGGAGCACGTTCAATTTTTGGCACCAAAACAACAGAAACACCTAATGCTACTGCCAACCAGACACAAGTTATTTGAGTAAAAACATGAAACAATGGTAAAACACACAAAACCCGTTCTCTTGGGGTAACTTCCAACCGCATAATGCATTGCTGTATATTGGCCATAATATTAACAGAACTTAACATAACACCTTTAGGTTTTCCTGTTGTACCAGATGTATAAATTAGGGTAGCCATTTGGTTATTATTAAGACACTCTTGGTCAATACTCACAGGATTATTATTATATGGCTCAAAACACACACCTTGTTCATGCATTATGCCCAGTACGTTTTGGGTAAACTGAATAGATTGAAGAGTATCCAACCTGTGTTTATCCGCGACAATAAACACAGGTTGACAATCATACATCACATGTTCAACTTCAACTGCTTTTAAAAATGAGTTAAGCGGAACGACTACTGCCCCCAACTGCCATGCTGCAAAATAACCAACATAAAACAAAGGCGAGTTATCACACCATAATAAAACACGATCGTGTTGGTTTACTCCTTTTTCTTGCATTAAAAAAGCACAATGCATAACCGCATTATATAAATCTTTATACAACAAAGACTGATCTTTATATAATAAAAATATATTTTCTGAAAAAAGGCTTACAGCTCGTTCAAATAATTTTTGCACAGAAAGATTGTTAGACAAGGATGTTGGAGTGGCCCTAACATTATTCTTCATATATAATTACCTTTACCGGGCATTTTAAAGCAGCCTCTTTTATTTTTTCTGCATTCATTGAAAGATCTGCACCAGAAAGTACACGGGAATGATCAGTCACTTCAAATACTAAAGGACAAATAAACTGACACGAACCGCAGCTTATGCATCCAGGTTGTATACTTACTTTTTTCATATTTTCTTTAAATTTTTTATCTACTTATTACTATGTTTTATGTTCATAGTATATTAGTATTATGTTAATCTATATTGTGTCAACAACTAAATGGCAGTAAAGAATAAATATATAGATATAAAGGTTACTTTCATGCATAAGCTTAAGCGGGGCATTTTGGTTACTCTTGAAGGAATAGACGGCGCAGGCAAATCAACATTAGCAACTTTATTGAGCAATTATCTTGCACAAGACAATATAGATCACCTATTAACAAAAGAGCCGGGAGGCAGCTTGCTAGGTCAACAATTGCGAACCATGTTACACAATAATACTGTTTCCATGTGTCCCAAAGCGGAGTTTTTACTTTTTGCTGCAGATCGCGCTCAACATATGCATGACATAGTACTACCAGCACTTGCAAAGCACACCCTTGTGCTTTCAGACCGCATGGCAGATTCTTCGTTAGCTTACCAAGGATACGGCCGAGGAGTAGACAAACATATGATAAAAACAGTAAATACATGGATAATGGAAAATCATGAACCAGATATTGTATTTTATATACAAATTCCGGTTAAAATAGCACTTGATCGCATTACAAAACGGGGCAACGTAAACCACTTTGAACAGCACAGTTCCTTTCTTGAAAAAGTAGACCAAGGGTTTAAGGCATTATTTGCTGAGAAAAAAAACGTTGTGTTTATTGATGGCTCTCAAAACCCCAAAGACGTGGCATCTACTTTATATAACCATGTAAAGGATTTGTTATGCAAACAGCAACTGCAATAATCCCCACTGTTCAATTATATATTGGTGCTCATGAGCAAACGGCACAAAAAATAAGTGTATATCTACAATCTGTTTTTTGCTCTCATAACGGATGCAGCCAATGCACAAATTGCCTCCAAATTAAAGCAAAAAAACACGTTTCGTGCTTGTGGCTTACCTCAAAAAAACAGTATATTTTAGATGATCTACTACCCTTGCAAGAAAAGCTCCAGTTTAGCCTTGCAGAAGATGAGCGCTTTTTTTTTATTATAGAAAACGCAGAACTATTGTCGGATTTATCAAGTAACGCCTTACTAAAAGCTTTAGAAGAGCCACCATTGGGCTACTATTTTATTTTGCAAGCAAAAGCAACAACAGAGCTTTTACCAACAGTGCTTTCACGTTGCGTTATCTTTTATACAAAAGATAATACTGTAAATATTGTATTTAAGCCATTGTTGGATCATTTCACGTTGCAAGCATTGCCTGCATTATTATTTTTACAAGAATTAGATAGGTCTAAAATTAATGAAGACCAAAGTCATGAGCTATGCAAACAGATTTTGCATTTTTGGCAAAAAAAATATAATTCCATTGTTGAAACTGACCCAACAAATACAAACGAAATTGTTTTAATTAAACACAAACTTAATGTTTTGTACAAAGCAATTGAACAGTTGCCAACTATAGGCAATGCAAAGCTTTTTTGGAAAAACTTACTGTTGCAATTTGACCCTTTAATCAATAGTTAATACAAAAACATTGTATATTAAGTGTTTATATTGATACACTAAGTTTTATTATAAATTCATGATAAAAGGGTTAACATGACCACAACTGTTTTTAAAAAATACGTAGTATGTTTTTTATTACTACAGCGTGTTTTTGTTTTACATGGATCCACTGGAGACTATTTGACAGATCCTACGCCTCAATACATATCATACGAATTAGATGACAAAAAAATATTAGAATTGAACGAAACTTCTGCGGCTTATTACGCTCAAGAAGATACTAATATAAATACGATTTTAACAATTAATGATATAAAATATTCAGATAAAGGCAGTTTTAATACGAAAGACAATTGGAAAAAAACAAAACTTATAGATTATTTTAAACAAATAGTATTAAATTTAACAATCAACAACCCTGCGGAATTATCAACTTATTTAAAAAATTTTAAAGAAAGATTTTATTATCAACACTCACCAGCAGAAACATATTATGGTGTTAACTACCAATTAATAGGCAACAATTTAATTGGCAAAATAGCTCAAGCAATGCGAGATGATCCAACTTATATCCCAAGAATACAGCAAAAAATAGAAGTTTCAGATGCTTTGATAAAAATATTATCATTAAAAGCAACACAATATAATACAGTTAACAAAACAAGCGGGTGGGCAAAAACAACACCCAAAGGCTATGTGCATAACAGTAATGCTATTTATTTTTATAATGCTAATAAATCTTATTATGAATTTACTAACTTTTTTGCAAGTCCAGTATATGTTGATGGGGTTATATGGCCAACAAGCGAGCACTACTACCAGTCAATGAAATTTACTAATAACGCCACTATACGACAAACTATTTTAACCAAACTACAACCTAGAGATGCTTTTAATGTTGCACAAGCAAATAGTACGTCTGTAGATAGAGATTGGCAAGACCGGAGCTTAAAAACTATGATTAAAGTAGTATGGTTAAAATTTAATCAACATGAAACTTTAAAAGACCTCTTATTAAAAACACAAAATAAAACTTTAATAGAAGATGCTGGCAAAAATGATCGTTTTTATGGGGCAGGAGATGATTACAAAGGAGACAACTGGCTTGGGTGTATTTTAATGGCCGTGCGTGATCAACTTGCTCAACAAAAACTTGCTGAAAAAAAACAAGAAACACTCCAGACCAAAAAACCCAATACTCCTCAATCAAATGCTGACATTAAAAAATCACTACAATCAGTCACAAAACAAAAACTGTTTCGACCTGTACCTGCAGCAAATCAATCACGCCCAGTTGTTTTAGGCCAACAAAATACACAATCAAGAAAACAAAACCCAGCATGGCAACTAATTATCGATTTTTTTTCTTGGCTGTTTGGGTGGTCTACATAATCAATATTGCCCAGATCAACTATTTGCAGTACGCTAACTATATATTAACTTTTATGTCATGCATTACTTAGTTGAGATTATACGTATGAAACTTTCGCTAAACTGGATCTTCCAGCATTTGACCCGTTCAACAGACACTGTTGATGTGCAAGCATTGATAGATCTTATCAATCAAAAAGTAGTTGAAATAGACAAGGTCCATACTTTATCATTGGATCAATCTTTATTTGCATTTGTACAATATAAAAATGGTAGTTTTGTACACGAACCAGTACCCATGCAACTTAAAAACAGGAATGACCAGATTACTGATTGCTGGTATTTGGCCACCAAAAAAAACAATCAATGGACCTGGGCTACCGTCAAAGATTTGGGCGGCACCAAAGAAAATAGTATTCCTGCGCTTACTCTTTTACATAATGACCCAATTGAAACGTTTAAAAAAATAGTATGGCATGACTATATTATTGAAATAAGCAGCAGCTCCATCACACACAGGCCCGATTTATGGGGGCATCGCGGTTTTGCTCGTGAAATAGCCGCTTTGCTTAATATTCCATTAAAACCGATAACCGAACTTGCAAGTCAAGTACCAATAGAACGAATATATGGAAAAAAAGCAAAAAAGGCAGAACAGTTTCCATTTACTATTGATATACAAACAGACGCATGCAGCAGATTTGCTGCAACGCACATAAAACATATTACAAACAAACCATCAATAGCCACAACCGCGTTTTTATTAAGTAGAATAGACATTCGCCCTATTAATGCAGTTGTTGATGGTACTAATCTGGTTATGCTTGACTTAGGCCATCCAATGCACGCATTTGACAGTACCGCAATTGAAAATAACAGTTTAACCGTTTGCCAAAACCAACAAGGCATTACCACTGTTCTTGATGGCCAAAAAATAGAAGTGCAAAAGAATGACCTTATTATTAAAGATTCATGCAAAACTTTGTCTCTTGCAGGAATTATGGGCTGCAAAGAAAGTTCTGTGCAAGCTACAACTTCTTCTTTATTAATTGAAGCAGCAGTGTTTGATCCGACAACCATTAGAACATCTGCAACGTATCACAAGAAAAGAACAGAAGCGTCTGCCCGTTTTGAAAAAAATCTTGATCCAGAGCAAGCAAGCTGGGCATTAAAACGGTACCTTTGGTATGCGCAAGAACATGAATTAATAAAACAACTTCCTGTTTGTATTATTGATATTGGCAAAGACCAAGTCATCCAAAGGATTACTATTGATCATCAAACAATAGAAAACTTATTGGGCATTCCTATTGATTATCGATTTGTACTAAACACATTAAACGCCTTAGAGTATACTGTTACCTTTGCAAATGATCAATATATAGTAGAACCGCCCTCTTTTAGATCTTCAGATAGCGCAATTAAAGAAGATATTGTTGAAGAGATTGGCAGATTGTATGGATACCAGCATATAAAGCCGCAAGCTCCTGCCATAACAAGAAAAACCACTGTTGATCACACCAGATCAACAAATTATGCATTATCTTCTTTGCTTAGTTTTGGTTTGCATATGCATGAAATTAAAAGCTATGCTTTTTTTGATGAACAGTTTTTACAAAAGGTCAATTGGCCAGCAATGCCAACAGTAGAAGTACACACCCCCGTTTCACAAAATTGGAAACGGTTAATTAGTACCCTAATTCCCGGCTTATTAAAAGCGGTCATTGACAACAGCATGCAACAAGAAAAAACTGCTTTTTTTGAAGTTGGCTCAGTGTGGCATCCTTCAAATGAAAAACAAGTAATTAAAGAACAGTTACAGCTTGGATTAATTCATGCAGAAGATCAGTACAGCTTTTATAATGGGAAAAAAATAATACACAGTATTTCACAAGTGTACGGCGTAGATCCCTTATGGATTGCCTACACCCCGGCAGAGTGCCCATCATGGCTCATGCCTTATAAAAGTGCTAAACTTATGTTAAACCAAACATGTATTGGATATGCGGGCATGTTAAGCAACAGTATTCAACAGCACGTAGGCCGGCAGGTCCCAAACAGCATTTTTGTAGCAGAAATATACATAGATGCTATTGCCATGCAAAACAAAAATATAACAACGTTCAAACCTATGTCTAAATTTCAACCTGTGACTCGGGACATAACTATATGGACACTAAAACAACATACTGCGCAAACATTTATAAATGCTATTAAAAGTGTTAACAAATTAATAAGTTCAGTTGCTATTGTTGATTTTCTTGAAAAAGAAGAATGGCCAGATCATAGGGCCATCACTTTGCGCATGGTTATAGAATCATATGAAAAAACATTTACAAAAGAAGAAATAGATCTTATTGTGTTTGCAGTTTCACAAAAAATAAGCTCTTTCAAGGCAGAAATACGATGATGTTCTGGCTTTTAATTGGTTGCATACTTTTTACTGCAGATCGCATTACCAAATATTTGGCTCTTGTCTATTTTGCACAAAAAGATTATGTATTTAACGTATTTTTAGAAGGAACTTATTTACTCAACCAAGGCGTTACGTACAGCTTTCTTACGCCAAAAAATGCTATGTATTTTTGGGCGCTGACATTTTTGATCTGCATAGTAAATGCATGCTTATTGCTATATTGGTTTAATTTTAAAAATACATACACCATATTTTCTTTTGGTCTTTTTTTAATTAACATTGGATCAGTCAGTAATATTATTGATCGGTTTGTGTATCGCGGCGTTGTTGACTGGATTTATATACATTATCAAGAGTATAGTTTTGCTGTATTTAATTTTGCAGACATCTATATTTCGCTCGGCATAATACTTATTTTATATTCATATATTACAAATAAAAAACATGCTTAAAATATATATCTTGCAATTGACATATGCATTTTTTAATCAGCTTTATCAACTGGTATTTCCTGCTTACTGTTTTTGCTGTAAACAGTTTTGTACAATCAATACATATGGACTATGCAACGCATGCAGCCTACAGATTGCTCCTGTAGCAACAATAGATATTGTGATTACCAAAAACATCAGCGTTACTGTTTTTGCAGCATCGTTTTACCAAGACCCTGTAAAAATGCTTATTTTGGCAAAACAGTATCAACAAATGCACGCATGCAAAGCAATTGGCGAACTTATTTGGGCCAAAACAGACACTCGCTTTCAAGAGTTTGATTTGATAGTACCTATTCCGTTGCACTGGACGCGGTATGCCAAACGTGGCTACAATCAAGCAGAAGAAATTGCTCATGTATTGGGCAATAAAATGCACATTCCTGTTGTTAACCTTTTAAAACGAACCAAAGCCACTGCTTTTCAAGCAACACTTTCAAAAGATGCTCGATCTTTTAATGTTGCAGATGTATTTGCATTAGCAAAAGAAGAATATAAAAATATCTATAAAAACAAACGCATTTTATTAGTAGATGATCTTTTGACAACAGGATCAACAATCAGTAGCGCTTCAAAAATACTCTTGGAGTTAAAACCGACCATTTTAAAAGCGGCAGTTGGTGCTCGTGTGCAGTAAAAAAAGAGCCTTGCATACGCAAAGCTCTTTTTTATTACAATAATATATACAACTATGTATTTGAATTAGCATTTAAAGACTGTTCAAAGAATCCTTTTAAACTACTTAATCGATTTAAACGGTCATTTAATGTATCAATTTGTTTGGGCACCTCAGGGTAAAAGTTTACTCGGGTACAATAATTAATATACTGTTCATCTGGTTCAACATTCACAGGATCCTCACCGCATATTGTAGCTAATGCTGTTGTAATAGGTAGTATTGCATCGTCATACCATTTCTTCTCTTCTTGATTTTTATTGTTTAAAAAAGTTTTTTGCGCATTAATTTGCTGTTCTAGTTTATTAAGTAAGCATACTACCGTGCTTTGTATATACATATAATATTTTTGATTTTCATCATTCTGTTTTTTTATTTCATTTTGTACTGTACTTACAGATTTTGCATGGTGCTCAATTAATGCTTGATAACATACCTTTAACCCTTCTTGCTGATCAGGTGTGACTGTAATTTCAGCATTTTTGATACAATCAACAAGTTTTTTGAACTGAGGAATATCACCAGCGAATTTTATACTTTGTAAAGCCGGATTAAAAAACATGTTAATTGGGTTCTTTTGTTGATTGTTATCTTGTAAATTGATCCGTTGATTGTAAGGATCTGACAAGTACTGGATTAATGTAAAATACGGCCCTTGATACCACTCTACAAAAGATCTCACCCAATGATGATCAACTTGTTTTTGTTTGTCAGCAGCCGCTGTCTCTTTTGTAACAGGCTCTTCTTTTGGTACAACCTGTTCTATTTGCTTATTCTCATTATCATTTAAAGACAACTGTTGCATGCCTTGTACATCCTCCATGCCATGCACATTAAAGCCATAAAGTCCAATAATTGCCATGCTTACTATTATTTTATTGAATACAGTATATTTCATTACAGCTCCTTTGCATGTGTAAGATCATTTATTCTAGATAATAATATCACTACTTTAGCAAGATATGTTTTTATTCCTTCATCAGCTTTTTTATATTTATTAATTTCTTCAAACAATCCAACCGTTTCATTCAAATTATCAACTGTACAATCTGCTTCGTTTTTTTCGTATTTTTCTGGTTTTAAAGTTGCCAAGCAAACCTGATACAAAGTTAATTTCTTTGCTGCGCAAGTAGCATCGTCATTTAACTCAAAAGCATTCTTTTGTATAGATTCGCAAAAAGCTTGTATTAAAGGATCTACTGTTTTTTGTAAATCATTACATCGCTCTTTATATTTTTTACGAGTATTTGATAGTTGAATTTGAGCGTTCATTTTATAACTATCTTGTAAATAAATACATTCTTTTTCTAGATAGTCAAAAACCGTGTTTTTACTTGTCATGCTCATTTCAAAATTAGCTTTAGATAATAATTCAATAAGCCTAATAAGACGTTCCGTTTCTTTATTAGCAATCAAACCGTTAAACGCATTGTCAACACGCACTATATTTTCTGGGACGCTAGCAAATTTATCTGTTTCAAGCTCATGAATTACATTCTCATATTTTCTCCACCAATCCATAATCTGTGTAGCCAAACTATTAGGATCTTTGGGATCAGGTACTAATTTTGTTTTATTTTCATCTGTTTTATTTTGCCATAACCCAAAAGTAGGAATATAAGAAGACCAAGAACTTCCCCCAGAGAATTCTTTTTGTTCATTTTGATTATTAGAAATAAAATATTTACTTGGATCTGCCAAGCCGGTTTTGGCCAACTGCTCCTCCATGCCAAAGCTTTGCTTAACCAATGCAAGGCATCCAAAAATTAGTAGCCGCTTATCTACTTTTACCATACTATTCCCCTTTTTTATACAATATGTTTCAACAATCTAACTAGTTTAATAACTGTTTATGTAGGCAATGTTTCACGAATAGCTTTCAATTGAGTAATTCATTGATCCAAATTTGTGTTATTTGTCAATTCAAACAATAGTTTGATTATTTGAGCAACATGTGTTTGTATTTTTTCATAAGTTTTTTTATATTTATTAATTTCTTCAGATAATTTAATCTCATTATTTACTTTTTCGGTTGTATACTCTTGTTGCTTCTCTTTTTCCTGTTTTAAACTGGCTAAACATAGATTGTGTACAGTTAATTTTAAGGCTACACGCTTTGTTGCTTCAGAATCAAAAAAAATTAATTTATCTGTAATCTCGTTTTGTAATTTATTAAATTGATTTTGAATATGTGTATCAGGAATACCTACTAAAGTTTTAGCTTGCATTTTCCATTCATCTTTTAATCGAATAGATTCTTGCTGCAAATATTGGGTAATCAAATCAGTGGTTGTCATACTAACTGAAACTTTATAATCAAGCAGCAATTTAATTAGTTTAGTTAAATGCCCTGGTTCTTTATTGGCAATAAAATCTTTTACTGCAGTATCAACACGTAATGTATTAGGTTGATTATTAATAAATTGTCCAGTTTCAAGCTCAAACAATACATTATAACGCACAGCCTTATTCATAGTATGCATACATGGTGGTAACATTCTATTCGATCCTGCTTGCCATACTACTAAAACAGGCGTATACGAATCATCTGAGTTCTCTTCACCACAGTTTTTTTCTTGCTCTATAACTATATATTTACTTGGATCTGCCAAGCCGGTTTTGGCCAACTGCTCCTCCATGCCAAAGCTTTGCTTAACCAACGCAAGGCATCCAAAAATTAGTAGGCGCTTATCTACTTTTACCATACTATTCCCCTTTTTTATACAATATGTTTCAACAATCTAACTAATTTAATAACTGTTTATGTAGGCAATGCTTCACGAATAGTTGTCAATTGAGTAATTAATTGATCCAAATTTGTTTTATTTGGCAATTCAAACAATAAATCAGTATTCATTGTCCTTGTTTCTTCTATTAAATAGCGTACCACAATATGCAATAATGAAAGCTTTGTGTTGCTTACAATAGGCGCATCATGATCTAAAAACTTTTTTTTCATTTCTATTTGACCATTATTGCCAATGGCAATAATCAGATATAATCCGTATAGAAAAGATGCTGCATGCTGTTTAAGTAATGTATTACTGACGGAAAGCTTTTTATATGGGTCGAAATCACGTTCTTTATCAATTAAGTAGCCTGCAGCCAAAGGCCCCCTGCGTAAAGCAATCCTCACATTCTCTTTATTTGCAATATAATAATTATTTAACGATAATCCCTGTGGATACATATCGCTTTTTTGAAGGGTTTCTATATATTTTGTTATTTCAAGATACACTTTTTTGTTTTTTATCTCTTCTTTCTTATTGGGCTTAATCCCTAAAATGGCATCTATTAACTCAGGATTAGTGTTTTTTTCAGCATATCTGTACGCATCAGTATACTTATTAACAACAAAGTTTGTAATTCCACAAGCTCCATCATAAAGCAGTTGTAAAGACATTGAATAAGTTATAGAAATAGTAAAAACATAATAGGCAACAATAAACTTAGACAGATGCTTCATAACCGTATACTTTCTTACTTTTTTAATTAAATTTATACAATGTTATCCAAATAATAATACATTTGTATAAAAAAAACAGCGTATTTTGTAAATTGATTGTAAAAAATGATTCGTATGCTAGTATGTCTATGAAATTATTATAGTATTAGTTGATCTAATCAATAAAAGGAAACATATGAAAAATAGCGTGGTGTTACTTATTATATTAACCATTTTGTTAGGTGTTGCTGGTTATATGTACCATAAAAAAGGCATGCCTTTGGGATACGATAGTAAACAAAATAGTGCAATAGACGCAGGTACTGCAACTAAAAATTTAACAGGCAAACCATTAGTTACCATGGATGGCAAAGTAATTATCACGGTAGACAGCCTTGAAACAGAAAAACAAAAGATTTTTAAAGCAAATCCACAAATTGAAAAAATAAGCGCTTATATGAATATCAATCAAAGTTTATTATATGGCTTAACAAACTATGCGGTAATAGACAAATATATTGAAGAAAGCGGTATCAAAAATACTGACAATTACAAAACAGACCTACAAGATTCGTATAATGATGTGGTGCGCATGATTAATACTAAATATTTTTCCCAAAAATATCCAAGCACAGTTACAGAAAGCGATGTAAAGAAATTTTATGAAGAAAACAAAGATCTTTCTGCAAACTTTATTATTGCAAAAGGCGGCATAAAAGCTATAGAAGTTTCTTTTGATCAAGAAGCAAAAGCAAACGAATTTGCCCAAAAAGTACGCGCAAAAAATGGCAATGTGACAACGGTTGCACAAGAAAACGGTATTGAAGAAAGCAAAATTAAAGACTTAGGTCTTGTGCATGATCAATCTATTGCTATTGATGCAGCAGTAAAAAAAGCAATCCTACAGATCACACAGTTTCCAACAGTTGTTGTGGTAAAAACAACAGATAATAAATTTTCTGTTGTCGTAACAAATGGAAAAGAAGAAACTAAATATCGTCCATATGAACAAGTAAAAGCTCAATTAAAAGAATACTTAGAAAAAGAAAAACAAGGAAAAGCAATAGATGACGCAATTAACGAGCTTAAAAAAACATATAATGTTGTTATTGACGAATCATTTTTTGGGCCAGTAAAAGAAGAAAACAGCGCTGATCTGGGAGATCTTTCAGATATGGAAATGGAAGACGAACTTGAATCCGCCGATAATGCATTAAGCGCTTAAAAAAGTACACCGGGGGCAAATTAAATGCGTGCCCCCGGTATTTTTAATTTATCAATAAAAGTTGTTTGCTCATGATACATCTAAAAAATCTCTTTAAAAAAATGTATGTTTTTCTATTATTGATGCTTATATCCAATAGTTTCTTTGCCAATGTTTTTATTGATGACAGAATTCTTTCTCTGATTTACGATGAAGAAGAACCAATACTTATCACGAAAAAAGATCTTGAAAAGCCAAATATTTTAGGCCGTCCTCACACCTTAGAAAGCTTAAAATTAAACGGTTTAATATGCGCTGATGCACGCAAACTAAAAGTTCTTATCCCTGAAGACGCTATTGAACGGATGGTAGAACAAATTCTTAAACAAAATAATCTTTCTTTAGAACAGTTTTTAGAGCTATTAAAAGCTGAAGGCCACACGTTAGATACTTATCGTGAAGCATTAAAAGAGATGCAACTTATTAATAGCATGTTAGATTTTAGAGTGTATTCTCGCGCAACGGTTTCATACGAAGCTATTGTAACCTATTACAATAACCATCCAGTTATAAAAGAAGAGATGTATCAATTACAAACATGTTTTGTGCCATTTGAACATACTATGTCACGCAACAAACAAAAAGAACATATTACAAAGCAGTTAAAAGAAAATGCACTTCCACTAACCGATCCGTTTTGGATAAAAAGCTCCGACATTGACCCTGCAAAATCTTTTATTAAAAGCATGAAAATTAATAAACCTGTTATACAAGAAGAACAGAATGGCTTTAGAATTTATGTAACTGTTGCAGAACAAAAAGCAATGCCTGTTCCTTTAGTAGAACGATATGAAGAGATTGTAAAAATATTAAAAGAACCTTTAGAAAAAGAACTACTGCAAAAATATCAGGAAGAACTGCTTAAAAACGCCGTAATTGTAGATTTTTAAATGTTATTCTTCATGAGCTTGCTCTGCTTCATCTAACAATCGCATAGCTTTTTCTAAAAGATCGTGTTTTTTATTTTTTAAGTCTGGTTTTGTATCAAAATAAACAGAAAGTGCTGTTTTAAAATCCATACTTGTTTTAATAGCTCCTCGCTGAGCTCGAGCGTCATGAGTAACAACTGGCATAATACCAGCAACATACCACGCATTTGCAAGCGCCATTTCTATTTTACCAATATCTACCGCATCTTGTTTGCCCTGCGGTACATGGTAGAGAATTTTTACAATGGCATTGTCTATGTCAACTTTTTGTATGTATTTCATGAGTTGGGTTGTTTGGCATAAGGTTCCATCAAGATACGCATCAAGATATACAAATGGCCTTGTTGGTGTTTTAATAAAATCAACTTCAGTCGTATATTTGTTTTTTAAAGTAACTAAACAAAAACCTTTTTCTTCTTTACGTTCACCAAAATCTATACGTTCAACAGACCCAGCATACACAATGGGCGGATGCATAGCGTCATTTAACTGCTGAAACCTGTGCAGATGCCCGAGAGCAACATAATCAAAAGGAGGCACGCCCAACTGCGAAGGCAAAAGAACGGGATCTGTGCCATAAACTGCTCGTTTTTCTGAGCCTGAAAAAATACCCGAGCTAACTGTCAAATGTGCAGCAAGCACTGCTGGCAAAGCAGAATCTAACTGCGCCGCTTTATGTTTAATAATTGTAGCAACAGCTTGAGCAATGTAAGTAGTAATTTCTGTTGCCATTTTGCCATTACTATCTTTTTGTAATGCAACAGTGTTACGCGTTGGCCATGGAATGCCTACAATTTGGACTGGTCCATTTTTAGTCTTCAGCACAATAGTATCTGGCTTTTCAATGACATAAAACCCATCTAACGGCAGCTGCCCAAATAAATTAAGCGCATGTGTTTTGCCAAAACTTAACGGGTGATCATGATTACCCACAATAATAACCACAGGAATGCCGCGATTGTACAGTTTAAAAAAACATTCGAATAATAATTTTTGTTGTGTTTGCGTTGGATGATGTGTTTTGTACGCATCGCCGCAAAAAAGAAAAAAATCTACGTCTTGTTCAATTGCATACTCGATACAAAAGTCCAAAGCTTTAACAAAATCAAGCAATCGAGAATGAATACCGGTGTTGTGGTCTATCCTACCGTAATTTTCAACACCAAAATGAATATCTGCTGTGTGGACAAAACGGATCATGGTTCTTGGACTTTTTCTGGTTCATACATTTTTACAGCTGCGTGGTAATTTTGATCTTTTTCTTGCTTTTTCTTTTTTGAAACAAACATAAGCTTCTCTTTTAATACAGAAACATAGTTTATTTTATTCACCTGTCTTGAGCGTGCAATCGCTAACGCATGCGCAGGCACTAATTGAGTAATGGTTGAACCCGCAGCAGTGTACGATTCTTCTTCAATGCAAACAGGAGCAACCAACGTATTGTTAGCACCCACATACGCATTATCTTTAATCACTGTTTTATGTTTTTGCACCCCGTCGTGATTAGCAGTAATGGTACCGCCGCCAATATTTACATTGCTGCCAATAGTTGCATCGCCAAGATAACTTAAATGTTTTGCTTTGCTATGAGCGCCTAACGTTGTTTTTTTCAGTTCAACAAAGCTACCAACTGCTGCATGGTCTTCAACAATATTGTGCTCTCGCAAATAAGCAAATGGACCAATTTGAACATTTGCATGAATAGTAGAATGTTCAACTACACAATGAGACTTTATTAATACATGATCCTGTATAACCGTATTATGAATAACAGAAAAATGTTCAACAACAGTTTTTTTGCCAATGGATGTACTGCCAGTTAACTGAACGCCACTACCAATAATGCATCCTGATTCAATAGTCACTTGGGTATCAACATGGGTATTTTGTGGTGCTAAAAACCGAACGCCATTTTGCATATGATTTTTAATAAGCTCTGAACGTTTTATATGCTCTGCAGCCCAAAGCTCCTCCAACGTGTTAACGCCACGCACACGGTCAAAAGGCGCGCTGATAGTATTTACTTTTAAGTTATACGCGCTTGCCATATTAACTAAATCGGTCACATAATATTCTAAAGACTTATCATTTGGTGCTAATTCTTGTATATAGGTATCTAAAAAATCTTTATTAAAAAGATAAATACCGGCATTTATGCAACAGTATTCTTCAAGCGACCCTGTAATCTCTTTTGCTTCAATAATATTAATAGTATTTTCTTTTTTAACAACTCGCCCGTACTGATTGGCAGGATTAGTGTCGTGCGCGGTAACAAAACTAACTGCTGCATTCGTTTGGATATGTGTTTCATACAGCTGAGTAATAATATCTTGCGTAATTAAAGGTACATCGCCATTGCATACTAAAATATATTCTTTATGCCAAAAAGACTGCGTACACGCAAGCGCATGCCCTGTCCCTTTTTGTTCTGTTTGCTCAACAAAAGTAATAGGTTGTTTGTTAGCATGACCAATAAGTTTTTGTATTTCATCTTTATGATGCCCAACAACTACCGTCACATTAACACCCATTTTTTCAAAAAGCAGTGTTTGATACAAAATAATTGGCTGCCCACATACTGTTTGCGTTAACTTTGAACTGCCAGTTTTAAACCGCTTTGATTTTCCTGCTGCAAGAATAATTGCCTGCACCACCTTGAGCATGACATTCCTTTTTAAATGTAAAATTATATCGCAAGTCATACTATCACGTTGCACAATGCAAGTCTACTTGGGTATCCTATGCTTTTACTAATGCCACACTAAACAGTATGGCACTTGTACCAGCAATAAAATATTTTTCACTTAGATCCAACCTAACTAGCTGAAACACCTTTTAATGCTTTCAAATTTAATAATGTGTTTTCACCGACATAATTAAGGCAGCTAGACAAAGAGCTCAAAACATCTTGTTGAAATTTGGTAATATAATTACTGTATTTTGCAGAAAAATGAATTATGGTTAACAATCCAAGCAAAGAACCTAACCCAATTGCCGTTTTTTTCTGCCAAGACATCTTTTTTTTCTGCTGTTCTGTAAATTGTTTATTCGCCACTTTTAAATTTTCTATTTCTTTATTGTTGTACCCAAGCATTGCTTTTTCTTAGTCTAGCTTATCAAGTTCTATTTTCCATTCTTGTTCTTTTTCTTGGACTGTCGTTTGAAATTCTGTATCTTTAGCTATTAATTTTTCTTCAAGATCTTTGACTTGTTGTTGAAGGATTTTTATGTCTGCTTTTATTTCAATCGTAGACTTTTGTGGCGCTAAATCTAGCCAATCTATGTTTCTAGAACCAGCTTGACTTGAAGATGCTTTATTTTTTAACTCATGATTCAATAATTTTATTTCGCCTTCTTTATGTTGTAAATTTTTTTGACACAATGAAAGATCTACCTTTAACTTTTTAACCTGGCTACCTAAATTGTTGATTTGATCAATCAGATCGACATTCCGTTTTTTTAGATCATTATTAGCTTCATCTATTTTTTGCTTTTCAACCAATAATAGCTCGTGTCCGGCTTTCTGTGATTTAATTTTTGAATTAAGTTTTTCAATCTGATTATTGAACTCAGTTGTTTTATTTTCCGCTTCAGCAATTTTTTCATTTATCTTTTTATTTAAGTCTTCGTTGTCTTTTTTAAGCTGTTCACTTTCTTGAATTTTGTTGTTTAATTCGGCTTTGATTTGATCAACCTGTTTGGACAAGTTTTCCTTTTCGTTTTCGATAGCTTGAAGAGAGTCGTTTTGTTGAGCTATTTTAGCTTGCAACTCAGAAATATGCTTTTGTAATTCGAGCTGATTCAACGATTGTTCGCTTTGCTCATCAATTATTATTGTCTGTTGTTGGATTTTTCGGAGTTTTTCAACAATCTGTTTTACTATTTGTGATTTTGGTGCAAAATTATTTAAATCAAACGTTTCTTCACCACGAACCATGTTTTCAACATCTTGATACGCGTTATCACATTTTATCAGTACAGACAATCTAAAAAGGTATCCCAATATACTAGATAAATTTAATGCTTGAGTGGCAATATCGTTTTTACTTGAATCTTTATTTGTCATACACTCAATCTTTTGATTAATTTGTTGATTGTTAAAAATGGTTTGCAGAATTGCCAAATTTAAAATATATTGATTGTTTTGACTTTTTGATAAAACGTCAGCTTGAGGCGGAAGCAGCCATGTGGGTAATGCTACAGTTAATTTAAAACTAACGGCAGATATTACTTTTTGATTTTTTTCATCTTCGATTAATTTAAGATCAGTAATATTTTTTGATGCCCATTTACTTGCAATATTTTGTCCCACTGCAAAAAACTGTTTTGTTTGGGAAGAAATACTCTTTTCCATACCAAACAATAATTGCATATTAAAACAAAAAAGCAGTCCATACAACGACCATAATATTTTCTGTGTTTTGCTAAAGCCAATTAAAAACATTTGTATCCTTTTGATGCAATAGTATATTAAATAGTCTTATTATAATGATTTTATAAAAAAATATATATTTTACTTTGTATTTTGATTTGGTATTCTTTTATAATAATTTTTTATAGCCATTTTGTACAAAATACGTTATGGTAATAAAAATAAAAATTATTAATTATTATTATAACAACAGGTAAAATGCTTATCTTAAACAAAAATATTTTTTTATTTATTTTTCTTACTGCAACCTCGCACAATACTTTTACAATGATTAGCCAATATTGCCCATTATTACGTTTACCAATAGAAATTCAAAAGCTTATTTATACTTTTATTCAAACAAATATTAAAGGAAAGCAAATTAGGTTAACGCAAACAAATAAAATTTTAGACGGCCAAGCAACACCCATATTAGAACTCAAAATAAAAATTCCTCCACAATCTTTAACAAAAACACATGTTATTTCAAAAAAGAGAAAGCGCACTTCAGAAAAAAAAGAGCTTGTTTTTTCTGTTGAAGCTTCTTCATGCAAAGAAACAAACTGTGATGTGTGTTACCCCTCAACTGCTCCTACCAGAAATAAAGTAATACGTTGTGCGCTATCAGAAAATAAACAAACAGCAACTTGTTGTTTTGATGACTATCAGTTAACCGGCACAGAAGAAAAACACTATACCATTGGACACAAAACATTTGGGCAAGGAAATATTCAAAAAGAATTGGCTAACGAAACTGACCCATTTTTTACTTTTTCAGATGAAGAAATAAAACTTATTGAAAACGCTGACAATGGTTATTATGATGGCAATCCATTACGCGCATATTTTCATGAAACAACTGTGTGCAAAAATATATCCATGTAACGGCTTAAAAAATACTGTTTATTAAGCTATCTATTTGCACAGGAGTAATTTCAGGCATCATCTGCTTGTAAAACTGTTCGTCATACTCTCTTGTTTGCACAACAACAGGCATGGTAATGGCATGCCCAAGTACTAATGCCTGTTTTTTACTGTCCAACGTAGCAAGCACTGTTTTTAAACTAGCTGCATTGCTAATACCGGTAAGCGTCGCCTGAATATCTTTTTCGTCATGCAACTGAGCAATAATTTTGGTGCCAATTTGAGATAAAATTTCTTGATCAATGCCAGAAGGCCGTTGGTCAACTATTAATAATGATACATAATATTTACGCATTTCACGGGCAATGGTACCAAAAATAGTTTGATTAGCCGCTTGCGGATTTAAAAATTTATGCGCTTCTTCAATGCAAATCATTAGTTTTTTTGGCTCGTCTTCTTTTTTTTGTGATCCTAAAAAACGTTCTGTTTTTGCAATGTATGTTTCATGAATTTTGCGCGTAATCATATTAGCAATTAACAAATAAACAAACGATGAAGTATAATTGCCAAACTCAATAATTACTGACATGTTTTTATCTAAATAGGCCAGGATCTGATCCATGACACAGCCACCAAAAGCGGTATTTGCACAAAAAAATGGCAGTTGTTCGATGCGTTTTAATTTACGGTACAATGCAGCAATAGATTCTGGATGCGCTCCCAAACTTTGGGCAAACTCTTTTAATTGAGTTGCTTGGGAAAGCAACGTAGAAAGCCACTCTTTTTTATATTTTGCAGCAATTAAATATGCAGCTTCAACTGCCGTTGCATGTAAACAAAGCTCATTTTGCAATGACAATATATCATCAACATGCACAGCATTATAAGAAAAAGTAATAGCAACATCTGGGTTCAACCCCCGCCTGCGCGTTGAAACTGGATCCAAAGAAAATATAACAACTTTTTCAGGAAATAATGTTTTTAATCCTTTTACAAATGTTTTGTTGACACCTTCTGTTCTTGCTTGTAAACCATACTCGCTATGCATATCAAAAATAAGCAAAGAAGCTTTTTCTTGTTTAATTAAGCCTGCTAAAATTAAGCGCGTAATAAATGTTTTTCCTGTTCCGGTTTTGCCAAAAATACCGTTACTTCGCTCAGTTAATTTTTCAAGGTCAATGCAGATGGGAGTATCCATATCAAGGGGTTTTCCAATAGAAAAATATTTACCAGACTCATCTTGTTCTTGGCCAAAAATAAGAGAAATGTCTTCTTTTTGCGCTTCATACACGGCAGCAAAATGTGCTGGCACTGTTTTAACAGGCCACAATTTATTATGAGCATCAACCATAATCATTGGTTTAATTTCTGCAGTAACATACATTTCTCGCTTTTTAAGCATTGCGCTCAACAGTTTTTCAGCATGAGAAGGAGGAAACAAGGCAATGTCAGGGTTTGCCATGTGTAAGGCAAGATCGGTAATTAATGAAAAAAATCTGTAAGCAATGTCATGCACACATACAAATTTACCTGTTTTTATACCTTCAGAAACAGTGTCAGCATCAACTCGAATAGTTAATCCTTGAGTGATAGACCCTGTAATGACAATCCCAAGTTTTTTTTGATTATTCTTCATGCATAAGCAAAGTGACCGTATCACTTGCAACTTTTACACTGCCGACAGATACAGTAATAGTTATTTTATTGTCCCCATGCATGGCAATAACATTACTATTGGGAAATATGTTTGCTATAAAAGGGGCATGAAAAGGTTGTATGATCATATTACCAGCAGGCGTGGTGATTTCTACCCAATCAACGGTAAACACTTTGCTTTCTTTAGGAGATAAAATACGTAACTCCATCTATATCTATCCTCCATTCATTAATCTTTCTGCTTTTTCGACTGCTTCATTTAAACTGCCAACCATATAAAATGCTTCTTCAGGCAAGTGATCATACTGCCCATCCAAAATAAGACCAAAATCACATACCGTTTGTTCTTTGGTAATGTATTTACCAGGTATACCTGTTGCAAACTCTGCGGTAAATAATGGTTGAGTAAGAAACTTTTGAATTCTTTTTGCGCGAGCAACAATCACTTTATCTTCATCTGAAAGTTCTTCTAATCCAAGAATAGCAATAACATCTTGCAACTCTTTATATCGCTGTAAATACTGTTGTACGGTCCGAGCAACGGTATAATGTTTTTGTCCAACACTTTTAACATCAAGCCCTTTAGAACTTGAAGATAGTGGATCAATAGCAGGATATATTCCCAACTCAACAAGTTTGCGCGAAAGTACAATGCTTGCATCCAAATGCAAAAAAGTTGTTGCAGGAGCTGGATCTGTTATATCATCTGCTGGCACATATACCGCCTGAACTGAAGTAATAGAACCTTTGGTGGTATTAGTAATACGTTCTTGTAAAATACCCATTTCTGTAGCTAGTGTTGGTTGATAACCTACCGCAGAAGGCATACGGCCTAGCAAAGCAGAAACTTCAGAACCTGCTTGCACAAACCTAAAAATATTATCTATGAATAATAAAACATCTTTTTGTTCTTCATCTCTAAAATATTCAGCCATGGTTAAGCCTGTTAAGCCCACACGCAAACGCGCTCCAGGCATTTCACCCATTTGGCCAAAAATTAAAGCAGTATTTTCAAGCACACCTGAGCGCTCCATTTCTAGCCAAAGCTCATTTCCTTCACGAGTCCGCTCACCAATGCCTGCAAAAATAGAAACGCCACCATGCGCAATAGCAATATTACGAATAAGTTCTTGCACAATAATAGTTTTGCCTACGCCAGCACCGCCAAAAAGACCTATTTTTGATCCTTTTAAAAATGGGCATATAAGATCTACAACTTTAATGCCTGTTTCTTGCGTTTCATAAGCAATTTTTTGATCTATTAAAAGAGGCGGATCTCTAAAAATGGGCCATCGCAATGTCTCTTGCAGTTTTTCTTTATTGTCAATAGTATCGCCAAGCACATTAAAAATACGACCTAATACTTTTTTGCCCACGGGCACTTGAATAGGAGCACCCGTATCAATTACTTCAAGCCCTCTTTGTATACCAAAGATATTTTCTATTGCAATACAACGAACTAAACCATCGCCAAGCTGCTGTGCAACTTCTAAGCTCGCTTCGTAACCGGTTGCACCTGCTTCTTGTGGGGGAAACAAAATTTTTAACTGATTAAGAATTAACGGTGTTGCATCACGAGGAAATTGCACATCAACAACTGTACCTGCAACTTGCAATACGTGGCCATTTTTTGTATTTATATGTTCGCTACCATTCATATGATGTTTTGCAACCTTACTGATTATTTTATGTTTAAATATATTTTTATATGTATATTAATAATAGTATAGTCTACGATGATGCTTACATAAAGCAAGCCCTTGTTAAACGAACAAGTATCAAACATGGCAACCAAATTAGCCGTTATAAGGCTCTCCTTTAGAAGTACCACTTCCTGCAATAGTATCAAAAGCAAATGCACAGTCTGCTGTAGATTGAATATAAAATTTGCCTCCCACAGCCCATCCACTAATGTCAAAACGGGCTATATACCGACGAGTACAAAACATTGCTTGTTTTTTTTGCTCGGCAGTTTGCGGTATCATGATTTCATAAATAATAGCGGTAACATTATTAAAACCTGAATCATAACCACCAGTTTCTTGCCCTGGCGCAAGCTCGGTATAGCCAACTGCACTACCATTCCAAACAGGTCTCACTTTGATGTACGATCCCTGAGGGTTTGCAGAACCACCAGCGGTGCTATTAATAATTTTAAATACAGCAGTTCTGCTTAATAAAGGTACAAACAGCATTATAAGCATTAAATAGCTTTTATTTTGCATTTTCATTGAAAAACCTTTCTTTTTTATAATATTTAATAATTGTAATTATTTAAAATAATATCAAAAAGAAGCATGTGCAGGCAACAAAAGATTTTTAATTGCAATTAAATTAATAATATTTTTGTTTTAATTTAATGTATTTAATTAATAATATATAGTAATAATCAATTACGTAAGATCTCTAATTAACGTAAATAATCCTATAGAGTTTTCCATCAATCATTGTTATTCTAAATATATGCTCTTATATATAGACATTTTACTAATATTAAAGATAAATTCACAAAATATCACTGGATTGAGTTAAAAATGCAACAAATTGCTATTATTATTCCTGCTTATAATGAAGAAAAACGGTTAGCTCGTACTATAAAAGCTTATATAGCATTTTTCAATAGCATTTCTGATATACAATGTAGCTTGATTATTGCATTAAACGGTTGCACTGACTCAACAAAAGAGATAGTTACTGCTTTACAAGCGCAACATTCGGCTGTGCACTTGATAGAAACAAATGAAGCTGGCAAAGGGTTGGCCATCAAAAATGGATTTACCTACGCTTTAGAAAAAAATAGGTATAATTATATTGGCTTTGTTGATGCAGACATGGCAACCGAAGCAGCTCATTTTTATGAACTTATCAAAAACGTAGAGCCTTGGGATGGTATTATTGCAAGTCGCTATATGCATGGCGCAAGAATTACTCCGCAACGACCTTTTATTAAACGTTGGGGCAGTAAAATAATCTATGAATCACTTATATATATGCTTTTTGGGATGTCTTATAAAGACTATCAATGCGGCGCTAAGCTTTTTAAAACCAATACTATTAAAGCAATAATAAATAATTTGCATCTTAAACAATGGGCATTTGATGTAGAACTATTGTACACCTGCAAATTACACAAATTTATAATTAAAGAATATCCTACCATATGGCATGACCAAGCAGGAAGCAAGTTAAAACTCACCCATGGGATTTTTATGTTAGCGCAACTTATTAAATTGAGATTGCAACACTCGTCGTTGTGTTCTATCCTAAAAACAAAAAGAAACAACCGTTAAAAGTGATTGGAATCTTATGATTACAAAAAAACAACTTGCTTTATTTATTGCAATGACAAGCATAACTTTTTTCATGCCAATGATGGTAATTAGCATGAAAACAACCCAAACTACTGATGCAAATAACAGTTCGAAAAAAAAAACTCGCGTCAGTGACGCCCCTGCACTTTTTAACTCAAGCCAACCAGAAAATCAATCAAATACAAATATAGGAAATAATCGCACTCAACATAATCCTTTTATTGATTACCCAATAATCAAAAGACGGAAAACTTTATAACCAGTAATAAATTAAAAAAATATTGTATTAATTATTGTGTAGCTTGCCTACTGTTGCTTTTAATCACTGAGCAAAAAACCTATTTAACAACATTATCTATCTATTGGCACTTATATTATGATTATATTAAAAAACATTTTTTTATCATTCAAAAATCAACCTATTTTTAACGGCATTAATGGTCATATTAATACGAAATGGCGGATTGGTCTTTACGGATTAAATGGAGCAGGCAAATCAACATTATTAAAAGCAATAGCTAGCATGCAGCCCTTAGAAAAAGGTTCTATTATCATTGAAAAAGGAATCAGTATTGCTTACATGCCCCAAGAGGTCGTGCTGCAATCAGAACGTTCAATCTTGGCAGAAACAATGCTTACGTTTACTGAACTTGTAGAAGCCAAAAAAACGGTGCACGAACTTGAACAACAGTTACACAAAGAGCCTGGCAATATAAAGCTTATTGATGCTTATGCAAACGCTTGTTACACAGTAACTCATTTGGAACCAGAAAAAAAGTTAGCTGAATGCCAACGCATCTTACAAGGTCTTGGCTTTGGCCAACAACTTGAATCTCCGGTAAATAGTTTAAGCGTCGGCTGGAAAATGCGTATTGTGCTTGCGCAATTATTACTCAAAAAAGCTGATTTTTATTTATTTGACGAACCAACAAACCATTTAGATATTGTTGCAAAAGAATGGTTCTTGCGATTTTTAAAACAAAACAATGCAGGATTTTTATTAGTATGCCACGAAAAACAGTTTTTAAATGCACTGTGCGACCGTATTTTTGCCCTTGAGCAAGGAAATGGCACTTTTTATAACGGCAATTACGATACTTTTATAAAACAGAAAGAAGCAAAAACAGAACAGCTTGCAGCAGCGTTTGAACAACAACAGCGGGAAATTGCTCAACTTGAAAAAACAATTAACAGATTTAAAGCAGGCACCCGCGCAACACAAGCAAAAAGCATGGAAAAGCGATTAGAAAAAATAGATCGAATTGTACTGCCAACAGAAGCTAAAAAAGTTGCTGTTTCATTTGGTACGCCAAATCCCAGTGGTAAGCAAGTATTAAAAGTAACACAACTTGCGCATTCTTTTGGCAACAAACTACTATTTAAAAACTGCTCCTTTTCTATTGAACGTGGCAATAAAATTGCAATTGTTGCCCCAAATGGCGCTGGAAAAACAACCCTTATTAATATTATTATGCAAAAAATAAAACCTGTTGAAGGAGTATTAGAATGGGGTAACAATGTAACATGTGCCCTTTTTGACCAAGATCAATTACAATCACTTGATTTACAAAAATCTGTTTTTGAAAATGCTACAGCTGTGCCGAATGCATCATCATCTGTTAAACACATTCGCACTATATTAGGCTCATTTTTATTTGATGCAGAAGCAATTAATAAAAAAGCCGCTGTGCTAAGCGGCGGCGAACGCAACAGGCTAGGCATGATTCGCGTACTACTACAAAATGCAAACTTTTTAATTTTAGACGAACCAACCAACCACCTTGACATTCCTTCAAAAGAAATATTATTAGATGCGTTGGTACAATACCAAGGCACGATTCTTTTTGTTTCGCATGATCAAGATTTTGTTAATCAACTGGCTACCCATATTTTAGAACTAAATGGAGAAAAATCACTTTTACTTCACGGTTCCTACGATGATTATATATATCAAAAAGAACATCTTGCACGCATGCAAGATTTACCATCTGGCAAAACGCAGCAGCTACCAAAAAAAAGTATCTCTATTGAAAAACATAATAACACTTCTGCAAAACTACTTGAAAAAAAAATAACCAAATTAGAGACTGATATCAAAAAAATAGAATCTTCTTTTGAGACCATTTTATACGGGACACCTGCCTTTGATATGGCACAAGAAAAGTTAATTATACTACAAAAAGAGCTTGAAAAAGAAATGGCTGCATGGGAAGCGTGCATAGAAAATAAATAGTAAAAATATGAAAATGCTTCAATTAAGAATTTTCATATTTACCTATCAAAAATAGTAAAACATACCAATGATACCACGTATGACACCCACGTTATCTGTATTGTGTATTTTTCCGTCAGTTTGCAAACTACCTTGCCAAGCATGTGTGTATTCAACTTCTGCACAAAGCTCAACGCTGTTTATTGTATAACGTATGCGCGGAGAAAAACGAACTAAATGCTGTATATTAGTTCCAAAACCAAAAACACGCTCATCAATCACCGCCCCTACACTATCTGTAAGATCGGTAATAATAACATGGCGCGAGCCCAAATTGTAAGCATACCCAACAAATAAAGCAGGTTGAAGTTGGTTATTAATTGCGTACCTGCATTCACCCCACCAAGAAACAGATCGTAATGGCGTGTACGTTCTGTAGTCTGTTGTTCCATCAATGGCACGTACTGCATAACCCCCAATTAAAGACATCTCTGACCCATTTTCTGCGTAAATTAGTTTTGTTTTACATGTCCATTTTGTAAAACAAAAATCAAGCATAAAGCCAGCAATAATACTGTTAACATGTTCCACAACTGAACATCCATTTTGTGTAACCAATCTTGGCACAATGCGCTTAAAATCTATGCACACTGAAAACCAGTGGCTTGCAAATGATTGTTGCAATTGCACATGCAACTCTGGCAACATGCTGTTTCGTATATATGTTGAACTTGGACCTTGTGGACCATCAGATAAAAAGTCAACTTGCTCAAGAATCGCAAAAACTATACTGCTGTTATTTTTTTTGACTACAAACCGTATTTGTGGATGCCTAACATACGTTTCAAATGGCTGACCTGCATTATTTGCTATTGGCGCAGGTGTGTGTGGCGGTTTGTAAAAAGGATGCCAAGTATGCCCAACTATGACCTTCCACCAATCACCCTCAACTTCTACAAATGCATGCCGAACTCGTTGTACTTGCAACGTGGTACCACGGCCATTAATATCTACTTCAATGCAGGCTTTGCTTGTACAATTATGCATTACGGGGCTATTAAAAGTTAGTTTTGTTCGGGATGCAAGTGTAACTAAATTTGTTTGACCATGCCTGTTAATATCAACACCCAAAGAATCATATTGCCTAGGTACAGGATAAAAAAGGTTATAATTATCTGAAGAACCAACTACTTGCCGTGAATCAATATAAGCGTCATATTTTATGTACCCAGAAATGGCTATAAGGTTATTGTCAAATATTTTGGCTTGTACAATTGATTGAATACACAATAAAGCAATAATAAAATACCACATAGCATACAACACATATTTTTATTTCGCTAAACTATATCATAACAACATAATACGGCAAATGCTTGCATAATGTATTATTTATGTTCATAATACTAAATCTAAATAAAGTATAATTTTATATACCATGTAAAAATGTTGCGAGCTATACAAAAGCTATTTTTTTATTTGATCAACAGTATACAGTGAAACTAATAATAGACATTAATAACAACACAGGAAAGGTTTAGTTACATGCATAATGTATATACATTATGCATACTAACAACTATTTTTGGTAATATTTATGCAATGGAAAATAAATATAAAGCTTTAGATCAATTAGTAGAAGGACATACACGAATTGGCCAAGCACAACTGCCTGTAGAATTCATTTCTGACATACACTTTTTAAATAATCTTAAATACGATGATCTATCAAAAAAAGTACATGCACACTTGCCAATAAAAACACATGATAATAAAGGTCGACAATCAATTATTGCAAATATGTATAAAAAAGATCCCGAAGCAACACTTGCCTTTCTTAATTCTGTTGTAATACATCCTAAAAATTAAAAATATATGTTTTAATTGTTAAAGCAGTTGTTTATATTGTTGAGCAACTGCTTTTTTATAAATAGAGTATTTATATTTAGCATGAATGTTTTTACCTCCCATAAATAATAACACATAATTAACGGATAATGTAAAAAAGGAAGTAACGTGTTCATGAATATGTTTTGTATATTTTTTATTTATTTTTTGGCAACAAATATAATAGGTAGTGAACATACAACCTATCAAATGTCTTTATTAGAACTATATCCTGGACAAGGATTACAAAGCGTTGAACTTCCATTTCAATACTATCACATGAAACCTACAGAAAATCAATCTACAATCCCTTTATTACTTGAAGGTAATTACACTATTTTATCAAGCAATTCAGAATCAGTCCTGGTTGGACCATTATTGCCTTGTCAACTTTTTTATGCATACTTACCAACAAAAAACACCACTATTGCTGCTCATATAGCAGCCGCAGCACAATTTGAAAGACTATTACAAAATATAAGCAAGCTATATGGCCCAGACGATTGGATACTAGCAAAAATAATTTTATTTACAAATAAAGACGATGGTTATGATAAAAACAATGTGCAAGTAAATAATAACAAATACATTGCTTTTAAAACTGTTTATCAAAATAGAACACAAGAAGAAGAGTTAAAACATAACAAACTTCTTATTTACTCAATATTACAAATCAAACAAGAAAATATAATAACATTGCTTTTTGATTTTAACAATCAATTAGGCCACTATCTACTTGCTCGGCTTTTTGTTTTAGTAAAAAATGGCACTCTTTATAGCACCTGTCCTGTAAAAGAAAATTACTTTCAAACTGATTATGACAACCAAGAACCAACATTGGGACAAAAAAAAGAAGATTTTAGACAATGTATAGCTTATGCAAAAGAAAAAAATCCATTTTTTTATCAATATAATTCTGACAGTGAAAATGATAATGAATACCCTTTATACAATTCATTGCCTTTTGTAAAAATATAGCAAATGATGCCAGCTAAAATGTATTTTAAGTAATTAAAGCAGTTGTTGGTTGTATTGTTTATAAACTACTTATTTTATGGATAAAATAATGCTATGCAAATTGCATAATATTAAAATAGAAAAAAGTACTAGGTTAATGTTGATATTATATATATGTTTTATTTGTTTTTCCCAATAAATTTATTATGCAGCTTTAAAGAGTGCCCAGTTTCTTTATTGGACCTATTTCATAGAGAAGGATTACAAAAAGTTGAACTTCCGTACCTATATTATCATATGATGGAAACAGACAAGATATCTTCAACTTTTTTATTAGAAGGCAATTACACTATTTTAACACCGAAAAAATATGCATTAGTGGGGCCATTAAGACCTTGCCAACTATTTTTCTTAGAAATTCCCTTAAAGAGTTTTATAATGATAAAAGCCAACAAGAAGAATTAGATTATAATAAAAAACTTGTATGCTCTATATTAAAAATGCCAAAAAAAAATATAATCTTTTTATATTTTATACATACATTCCTAAATTATTCAGTGTGTCAATATCAAACGGCCTAGCTTTTGTATTTTTTAAATACAGGCAGATTTTTAGTACTTGTCCATTTACTGAAAATTATGTCAACATTTACGACTCAAATCATTCATTAGAAGAAAAATTTATTTTATTTTAAACATGATTAACTAAAAAAAAATTTATTTTTGATCAACAAACAACGCCAAACTGAATAGAAAACATTAGATATCATCTTTATGGAGCATTACCTTTTATAGCTAAATAAAAACAGCAAGATTCATCTTGCTAAAAAAATATGCTCAATCAACAAATAGAAAATTTCATGGATTGCTATTTTACCCAAGCAAGAGAAGCTTTTTGGCTAATACAATCCTGGAACCAATGCCAATAAAATTTGTATATTATTTTACCATTTATTTTTCTTTATAAAATATGATAGTTATTCTTTTTGATTATGGGTATTATGTTTTTCTTAAGTTAATACAATTACCTTGGCCATTAATGGTATGGCTAGCAGTTGATTTTTTTACCAACATTTCTTCTTTTTGAACTTCTTCCATAGCAGTAAATAAACAGTTTGCCAATTCCTCAAAAAAGTTATAAAAAGATCTTTTTGACACAATATTATTTATTTCTTTTTCCACATAAAAACACTTTTTTAAAATTTCATTAATCTCTTCTGGATATTCTTGAATAATAGGATCATTAAGCAACTTTCTAACAGCAATCAATCCATCTATGTCATGATCTGACAAAAAAGAAATTTCACGGTTGCTATCTGGTAACACAGAAAATTTTTTCTTTTTTGGTTCATGTTGTAAAAACGCTACTATTTCTTTGCATTCGCTTGAAGAAGGATGACGTTTTGATATTAATTCCATAATATGCGCTAATACTAACAATGATTTATAATTAAATTTTTTTGGCTCATAACAAGGCACATAACCAGCGTGTAGCTGATGTAACATAAAGCCAAAAAAGATTAAAAATATTTCTAAATAGACTTTTTTACTATAAAATACCATCAAACATCCTTGTAAACTAACTATGAACATACACAAAGCTTGTTAAACATATATAAAAAAATTTTAATTAAATAAAATATTTTATTAATGATTTATAAAATAGAAATTAAAATTTTTATTTTATACTATAAAGAATTTTAAAATTATAGCAAACTTTACAAAAGAAATTGCTATACTTATGCATAAGTCAAAAAAAGATTTTTTCCAAACTTAATAAAAAATGCGCCCATTCAAGTTACTGTTGTTAATTAAAAGTTGTAAAACAGAAAAAAATTTAATTAAGGTTATAATAAAGACACGCTTGATTTAAATCATCGGGTAATGCTGAGGCTACACAGACCAGTTGATCATGAAAAGTAAATGATAAGGCTGAAGCATGCAATGCGTGCCGAGTAAACATTGCATCAGCAACATGGTATAAGGTATCTCCAAGCAGAGGATGACCTATTGCTTGTAAATGAATACGAATTTGATGAGTTCTGCCAGTCACAGGAGATGCTTCTACTAAAGAAATACTGTTATTCGATGCAACTGTTTTAAAATGAGTTAACGCTGTTCTAAAAGTATGGTCCCTTTTTACTCGTGAAGCAGCCATACGTGATTTTGTTATAGGATCACGACCAATATAAAAATCAATCGAACCTTCAGGAGGAGTAATCCCTTGCACAATGGCAACATATTTTTTTTGTATCAATCGATCTTGAAATAGCTTTGCTAAATAAGCATGCCCATACGGATTTTTTGCAATTATCATCAAGCCAGAAGTGTTTTTATCTAAACGATGCACAATACCTGGTCTAACATTATCATGTAATGCGTAAGAAACAAGACCATAATTAAGCAGCCAGTCAACTATAGTAACTTGATTATTAACACCAGGTACTTTATGAACTAGAATACCAGCAGGCTTATTAATAATAAAAAAATCTTCATGTTCATATACAATATCTATACGTTCATTAGCAATCTTAATATCATCAATAGTTGGTTTATATGGTATTGGCGTCTGCATAATAATAGTATCACCAGATTTTAACACTATATTTGCTTTTAAAACAGCTTTTTGATTAACACTTACATTACCTTGCAAAATCATTTTTTGAACAAAAGATCGTGAAAAAATATTGGTTTGTTCGGTAATATACTTGTCTAACCTAGAATTAACAGCTTGTTTTTGCACTGTCCATTTATATAATCCATTGAATTGCGTGCATTTTTCTGGCAGTATAGTTGAGTTATTCATATATTCTTCTTAAATAAAGTATACAATGAAATAAAAGTTATAGTGTTAAGAGTATCGTCATCAAGGTAAAAGTCAAAAAATACTGTTTGTGTGGATAGGAGTTATAACTATGGATAACCCAAAAAAAATTTTAAAAAAAATCTTAGAACACTCTACAGCTCCAGCAGCGCAGGATAAAACATTACAAAAATCTGTCTGGCAAGCTTTTTTAGATATGCATCCGGTTGATATTGCGGATTTTTTAGCTGAAATTGATAAACACACAGTACAAAAATTATTTGGGCAGCTACCAAAAGAATTGCAATTAGAAGTTTTTAAAGAGTTTTCCAATTCAATGAAGGCATTTATTTTACAACAAATGACTGAAGTAGAACAGGTAGGCGCTTTTAAAACACTTTCTGCAGATGAACTTACTGATCTTTTTGATTTTTTATCTGACGAAGACCTTAAAAAATACTTAGGTCTTTTACAAAAACATGTTCGCCATCAAGTTATGTCTCTCATGAAATTCTCCCCTGATTCTGCAGGCGGAGTTATGCACACAGACGTAGTAACATTAATGCAAGATTTTACAGTTCATAAAAGCATTCAAATACTCCAAAGGTTACGTCCAAGCAAAGATATTCATACGCGCATTTTTATTATCAACAATGCACATAAATTAGTAGGATATATAAATCTAGAAGATTTAGTACTACATAAAGCAGATGCACATATTAACTCTTTTATGCATGAAAACGAACTGGTTGCTTTTACAACCCAAGATCAAGAAGAAGTTGCACAAAAAATGGTACATTACAATTTAACTATTGCACCAGTAACTGATCAAGAAGGCCACTTTTTAGGCGCAATTCCTGCAAGCACATTGGTTGATGTATTGGTTGAAGAAGCTGGCGAAGATATTCAAAAAATTGGTGCTGTCATGCCACTTAAATACCCGTATTTTGAAACACCATTTATTCGCATGATTTGGGCAAGAGGCTATATTTTAGTTATTTTGCTTTTAACAGGTTCGTTTTCAACCTCTATTTTGCATTCGTACGAAGCAACGCTCTCTGCATTTTTAATATCATTTATACCAATGCTTATTGGCGTTGGAGGCAACACAAGCAGTCAAACATCTGCAGTGCTTATTCAAGGTCTTGCTGCAGGAGAAATCACCTCTGCGCATGTCTATAAATTTTTGTTTCGCGAACTTTCTATGGCATTTGTGCTTTCTTTTTGTTTGGGGGCTGCAGGCTTTTTGCGCGTATATTTAACAGGTGGCTCATTACACGAATGCGCAGTTATTAGTTTGGCACTAGGCTTAATTGTGATGGTTGCAACAGCCTTAGGAAGCTGTACTCCTCTTTTACTTAAAAAAATAAATATTGATCCTGCATTTGCTGCTGGCCCATTTTTAGCAACCATTATGGACATTGCAGGAACAACTATTTTCTGTTACCTGGTTTACTACTTTTTATTTTAAAAGCAATTAAAAGGTTTTCTTGGACAATCATAATACAAGAAATAGTTGATTGAAAAATAAATACACATTATAGCATTTGCTATTAAAAAGAAGAATGCA
Source organism: Candidatus Babelota bacterium (assembly GCA_003963225.1). GTDB lineage: Bacteria > Babelota > Babeliae > Babelales > Vermiphilaceae > AWTP1-30. The sequence continues at coordinate 1,054 of RXKB01000015.1, read as the reverse complement.
GCAATTACAGCTTCTCTCTTTTTTCTTACTTGTTTTACTGTTTTTGGATTTAATCTCGCCTTAGCAAATTGATTATTATCCCCTATTATGAATAATAAATTATCTTGCTGTAGTCCCACTAAATGCACTGCATATGATATATGGTTATTAGTTGATGGCTGATCACTGATCAATGTAATACTATTTTCAGTAGTTTGCTTTTCAAGCAAAAGTTGATGGTTGCTAAAATCTATATCAGCAGACATAGTACTTTCAGCTATTTTACAATAATCGTTTTTTATAATTTGAATATCGGACTTTTCCGCCCAGGCCTTGTTAAAATATAATTCTACTTGTTTTGTTTCTTTATTGTAAACAAGATCAATATACCTTCTGATTTCGTTCAAATTAGTATTCTGCCATATTGACCACCAAACAGCGCATTGCACCATTGGCGGAGTATCTTTTACTTCATTATGTATTACTTGAAACCATTGCAATACATCACTTTTATATTGCAATGGTATTTTAGTTAAATATTCATGTTCTATAGCTAAAACATATATAGGAATTAAATTACTCAAAACATTAAACTGGCTTTGTTTTTTCAGTATCAACGCATGAACCTGTGTTACACTCATCTGCTTGCTTACATCTTGTGTTTGAATAATGTTCTGATTATGCATTGATCCATGTAAAAGAGCCGATTGCAAAACAAAAACCAATAATGGATGGAAGCCTTTTTGCATGATATCCTTTTCTTTTAATAGTATGATTTATCTCTTAATTAAAAATATACGAAGATGTTTGTAACTCATTCTGTTAACAAAATTTGAAATTTTTGGAAACAATAAAAGAAATCCAAAAGAAATACTATAAAAAGCAAAATTAAGCAAAAGTACTTAAAGTCATCATTTCTTTACGCAAATTCTTATTGTAAAAAGCATACTTATGCAGGCATACATAATAATATCTCACAGTAAACCAACCTAACCATACCATTAAGGTTAATGTAATTATTGCCATTAACCTTGCTCTATTTGAATTACGCCTGTTAATTGGCCACAAACGGGTT
>RXKB01000005.1:0-3766 GCA_003963225.1 Candidatus Babelota bacterium | reverse complement strand
TAATACATAACTTATACCCTTTCCTATGTTATTTAATTAGGGAATAAACCAACCTCTAATCATAAGTAAATATATAGACTGCCCCAGTTATTTATCATCACTACCTGATGAACTACGTCAAGTGCCTTCTGTTGCTAACTCTCTTGCTGGCTTTTACCCTCTGCGGTAAAAACGCTTCCACGACTACCAAGGCACCCAAGGCTAAGAAGGCTAAGGTCGCTCCTATCCCAGTTTACAGGTACTTCAATGGCCAAGAACACTTTTACACCACAAGTATTGAAGAAATTGGCACAGCCACCCCTGGAGCAGTAGGAAATCATGGCTACACATCTGAAGGAATCGCCTTCTACGCACTCCCACCTAACTAAGTTCCCCTACCCAGAAATTCCCTTGTTAAGCTACCTGACGGAATAATTACTTAGCAGTATCGTCCATCCTCCCTATACGAGCAGGTGCCTGCCAAGCACCTCTCGCAGCTGTCGCAGGTACTGTCTCCGGTACCCCTCGAACCCTCTCTCCCCGATCCTCGTCCTGAACAGCTCCGCCAAGAACTCCACCTCTCTCTCCACACTCTCCACCACCGGTCTCTTCCTCCACTCCGCCTTCGCCTTCGAGAACGTCAGCTCGATGAGGTTCAGCTCGTACCCGTACGGCACACTGTACAGCAGCAGCTTCCGGAACGAGCTCTTCATGACGACGTTCGCGACGTGCCACCCTGCGTTGTCGAGCAGCACCACTGTCGGTCTCGGTCTCCTCCTCTGCCCGCTCAACCACCTCCTGAAGAACGTGCTCAGGAAGTAGTAGATGTCGATCCTGTTCGGGTGCTTCTCGAAGACCTGGAACGCCACCATCCTCTCCTGGCTGCACAGAGCGACGACATGCAGAGCAGTCTCCTCGGCTGTCCTCCGGTTGTACACAGGTCTCTCTTCGTCTGCCTTCATCCACGAGTAGTCGGGAGTCTGGTACAGCGCGAACTCGCACTCGTCGAGGAAGAGCAGCGTCTCGTTGTTCCTCGCGAACGCCTGCACCGACGTCCACAGCACAGTCCTCAGCAGCTTCGTGTCGATGTTCGTCTTGTTGTACTTGTCCTTCTTCGGGTCCTTCCTCTCTCTCCGCATCTTCAGGTACCTCAGTCCGTGCACTCGTCTCATCCTCCTCGCGATGAACCTCTTCGAGCACTCTGGCACTCTCCTCTTCAGGTCGACCACCGACAGCATGGCCGAGGCTGGATCGCTGATCGACCTGTCGAGTGTGTCGAGAGTCGCATCGGAGTGTGTGTTGTTGTAGACGTACTCCGACAGTGGCAGCGACGAGTTCGCCATCCACTGCGTGATCCTCTTCACGGTCTGCGGGTGACAGCCAGCGTCGAGTGCAACCTCTCTGTTCGACTGCGCAGACGAGTTCGTCCTGAGCGAGTGCAGCACTCGTCGGTGCACGTCTCGCACGTGCTGCAGTCTCTCCTCTCTCGTCGGCTTCCCCATCACTCTCCTCCTCTCCTTCTTGTTCTCTTCGAGCAGTCCGTCGAGCATGTCTGCCACTTCGGTAGGCTCGAGTCGCTGGCTGGGAGCGAAGGGCGTATGGTTGAGATCGTCTACCTCGTACGCATGTCTCCTCTGCAGCACCAGGTGCTCGGGCAGCAGCTGGTCCTCGCAGAACAGCACTCCAGTGCACCTGCTCGTCTCGCCTATCGGTCCCCTCATCCTCCCAATTCCAGAATCCATCCTGTCCTCTCAATATCGCTCGGCCATTCTCTGGAGTCCGTGCACGGATCGATAGCACTCCTCCGAGCGATGTGAATGCGTGCACGGAAAATCGGTCCGTGCACGGACTGAAAATGCGTAGGAAGCTTAGGCGTGTACGGGTCCGAAATTATTCTAGACCGACCCCATCCCTTCCACGGATCGATTCGACTCCCGGGACTAATTTCGTCCGTGCACGGAACCACCCTCCATCCTCGGTCGCTGAGTCCATCCTCCATCTTTGACTCTCTCTCCCTCGATCTCTTCACCTCGACTTCGATCTCATTTGCTGGAACCCACACACTCTGCATTCCATGCTACCCACGAGAGCAGCCAGACCCAACATCGCGAACGCGAACGCGAACGAGCCAGAAGCCATCCGCAACCTCAAGAAGAAGGCTCTGTACAAGCTGCTCAACGACAGGTTCCTCCTGCCCGAGGAGAACTCCAAGGGAGTGAACAGACAGTACCTCGTCGGCGTGTACACCGGAGCTCTCTACCGCATCGACCTCATGGAGTACAAGCGGTTCGAGATCGAGCTCACTCCTGCACAGCTGAAGAAGACTCCCTTCCTCAACACCGCAGACGCGTACGTGAAGCTGTCGAGACTGCTCGAAGAGCTCGGTCTGTCTCCTCTCGGCTTCGACATCGGTGCGTTCCCAGAGGACACCTGGCTGTACAAGGTCATCCGGTTCGTCGACCGCAACAACGCCACAGGTGTGTACCTCGAGAGAGTCAACGCTCCGCTCCCACAGAACATCGCGAACTCGCCGAGCTCGGTCATGATGCGAGCGAAGAGGAACGCAGAGCACTTCCTCATCAACGGCATCATGCAGGTGAAGTCCGTGTACCCCGCTCTCAAGACTCTGTGGGACTGCCACAAGAAGGAGATCTCGAGACGCAGAGAGGTGGAGCAGCTCACCCGAGAACTCGACGCGTCGAGACAGCGACTCGAGGCCGACAGAGCAGCACTGAACGCTGCTCTGTCTCGAGCGAGCATGGTCGTGTTCAGTGCAGGCACTGGTCAGCAAATCGACGAGTTGCTCGACGACGACAACGCGAATGCAGAGCACCACAGACTGCAGCTCATGGACATCACCGCGATGTAGTATTCGTTGACCGTAGACTGAGGTTCTGCTACACCTCGGATCCTCTCCTCGACCACGGAGAAGCAGCGACTGAGATGTGCACTCGGTTTGCGAACGCGAACCCTCCACAGGCACCTGCGAACGGTGGTGGAGGCCAGCAAGGGAACCAGTAGAGAGAGCTAAGTGTGTTGAGTGCAAGAGTCTGTACAGTCTGTCTGTCTTCTTGTTCCTGTTGTTGTTGACTCCACTTGTTTCGATCCTGGTGAGTAGTCTATCTCTAGTTCTGGTTGAACCCCCTAGAGTCGACCACTGCGACTCGTCCCTCCCAGGTCTACAAACTTTTTTCGTATAAACTTTTTGCCATTCTATACACTTTTTGTTAATTAATTTAGTAATTAATTAACGAGAGGTCAAAAAAGTGTATAGACCTTAATTAAAAGTTGTATAGACTTTAATTAAGCCAGTGGATCCTCTGTGTGGTCTGGCGCGAATTGCAATCCATGCGCATGGATGAGATGAGAAACCCTGCCCGCCCAAGGAGACAACGGTGAACATTGCGTAAGCTCTTCGGTTAGCTCTAATCACGGTGCATGCCGTGCTGCAACGGAGGCGGACTCCCCCAATGAGTTGCCAAGCCTGTTGCGGTCCGAAGTACAAGGACCCTGGTTTTTTTGTCTTGGAGCAGAGGCTGCAGAAGCGAGTTTTTGGTGATCGCAGAAGCATACTCGGCAGATGTATAAGTAATGGTCAGTGCGCGAGTCCCATCATCTCGGGTTGACCTTAGTAAATAGCTCGTGTACCGACTCCGATATTGACAGAGGACCGGAAGGCCACACCTGGGAATATTTGAAATAGTACGCAGAAAGCAACGCATCGCGTACGCAATAAGGATTGGAGAAATCCCTAATTAAATAACATAGGAAAGGGTATAAGTTATAA
>RXKB01000046.1 GCA_003963225.1 Candidatus Babelota bacterium | reverse complement strand
CGAAGGATTAACAAACCTTCCTATGGTTTTAGGAGCATTAGCAGGCCTTAATCTTACATCTATGCCTGTATTAGGTGTAGCTAGTTACTTCAGGGGTAAGGCTCAGGCTGATCCCTCTGTCCCATTCTCTAACAAAGGGTAGGTTATCTACTACCACCAACCCATATCCACACTACACACAGTAAATCCATAAGAGAAAAATAAATGACATTAGATATTAATTATACAACTACTAATCCTCGTAAAGTAGATCAGTTGTTAGAGAATGCCGTAGAGAATTTACAACAAAATAACGAATATGCCTTCCCCTATACATCAGAGGGTATTCAATCAGCTATTGATAAAATATACAACAGTGGTATTCCTGGTACCGTCTATTTAGCAGGCGTTCCTTACAGCATCACCTCTAAGATAACTTTACGTACTGGAGTATCTATTATTGGTGTTGAGTCAGGGATGAGCTTTCAGGGAGATGTCCCTGATTCTATATTCAACCCTGTTAATGGAACCATCTTAAACATCTCCCCTGGCGTAACTGCTTTTGCAGCCAATGATGTAGACTTACCCACCACCCCACTAAATGTTGGTGAACGATCAATTGCTAATATCACAATGAAGAATATCTCTTTTGTTGGTGGTTTTGCTGGAATTAAGATCGGGGCTAAGCGAGAAATGGGAGTAATGTTTAGTGAGTTCCGCAACCTTTACTTCTATAATCAAACTGGCTTTCACTTCTCTTTTGAGAATTTCATGCACACAGTGTTTGGTCGTTTGTGTGGACGTAACTCATTAGCTTCAGGTGGTGGTGGAATGTTCTTTAGAGCATCACTAGCTACAGCAAGACTTATTCCAGGCAATTCACAAATTGTTGATGAAATTTACAGTTACTGCTCTAATGTCACTGGTCGATCTATCGTATTTGAAGTAGATAATACTGTAGGTGGTGAGGGTGCCCAGATGAATGAGTTCCAGGTTCTGGGCCGTTTGCAAACAAATAGGTTTGGACAACTATCACCATTAACCATCTCTGGCACCACTGTTAGTGGTAGCCCTGATATTACAGTATCTGCTGGTGATCTGGTTAATTTACCTGTTGGTGTTCCTGTTGGGATGGCTGGATCAGCACCATCATTTCTTACTAAAGACACTCCTTATTATGTAGTTGCTAATGATGGGGTCAGTAAGATACAAATTAGCATAGATCGAGCCGCTTCTGTAGGACAGAACGTTTCAGCATCTGGCCCTATAACTCTTAGAACTTTAGGTTATCCTGGTTTAGAAATTCATGGTCTGAGTGGTATTTTCACTTACTGTAACTTTGGGTCTTTCAACGATATTGAGTGTGCTGGGGCTATTGTTCCTATCTCGATAAGAGGAGTTAACGTCGGTTGCTCAATTGGTATCTCAGAAATACGCCCATCAAAAACCTTACGATCAGAGGTTAACTGCTACGCTGCTGGTTCAGTGCAAATACTGTCCTCACAGGACGATGTTTCTATTGTAGCTAATGGTTCATCAACTCCAGCTTTTGTTTACCGTGGTGCTGGTCAACGAATAATAACAGGAAACACCACCCTTAGCCCGACACACAACCAAGGCACAATTATCTCAACCTCAGCCACCCCAATAAACATTACAGTAAACAAGGGAATGCCTTCGGGGGCCAGGGTTACTGTTGTTCCTACTGGAGCTGGACAGATTACCTTTGTTCCAGGTAGTGGTGTAACTATAAACTCAGCCAATGGTTTAAAAACCTCTGGTCAGTATAAGAGAGTCTTTCTTGAGTTTGTTGCTGATGACCGCTATAACGGCACAGAGTCTTGGGTGCTTACTGGCGATACTGCTGTTTAACGGGAATGAATATGTCTCTTGATATTAACTATAATACAACCAATCCACGCAATGTGGATAAAATACTGGAGACAGCAATTGAAGAGATCCAGAATGGAGCTGCTGGCAAAGTATTCACTCCAGATGTGACAGATGCACAACGAGCTGGGACAGTGGATGCCACAGCAGCTATCTTAGCTTCAGCAGCAGAATTAGTTGCTGCTGGAGGTGGTACATTTGTCATCAATGGTAATCTTCAATGTACTTCTTCAATTATTCTCCCAGTAAACTGTAATATTGAATTTACTCCTGGTTCCAGTATCCTTCCTCGTCCAGGCGGTACATTTATAGCAGATGCTTTATTCTTGGTAAACTGCTCTGACGGCATTACCTGGGATGTGCCATTCCCAAACATCCGTGGCTATGCTCGTGGTATACGAGTAGATAACTCAGCTAACCCAAGTTTAGTTGTTGGAGCAATGAAAACTGGTGTTGCTTTGTATATCGAAAACATCAGCACAACTCATTGTCACTTCAATGTTAAATCAACTAGCACATACTTAGATTTACTACGTATTAATGGCTCTATGGCGTCTGAGATCCAGGGCTCTGGATATGCCATTGAATTAGCTAACTTAGGTGATGGATTAAGTATTCGCTCATCTCATGTCTATATCTCTGGTGGTGTTTCTGTACCTAAAAATATTCGCTTACAAGCGTGTATGGGTGGAGAGATTCAAGGAAGTATTGGTGGTGATATTTATTTATTCCAGTGCAGAGCTATTAAGATGCACGGTGGACACCATGAGACAGGGACACTAACTATTGATGGTTCTGATGTTAGTGTTGAAGATTCTATGTTCTGGGTCGGTACAGCGCCTAAGATAGTACAAGTATCTAACTCAGGTGGCGAACGTAGAACTGTAAACCTGAAGAATGTTTCTTCCGTTGTTCGCCGTAATGTCACTAGTGTTGCTTTCACTCCATATGACTTACAAGTTGGAACAGGCTATCACACCACTATTGAAAACTGTAGCCGTGTGTGGGGTACAAGCTCTAATGGTTATAACTCTGAGAAGCTTGGTATCTTTGTTGCTAACTCAGCAGGAGCTGCTTTAACAGAGTGGAACAACTACGCCTATCAATACAGTCGCAGAGGTGAGATCACCAATAACCAACAAGTTGGCTCTGTTGCAGATGTGAATTGTGGTAATGGTACTATTGGAGTATTCAACTCAACCACTACAGCTACAGATTGCTCTTGGCGAGCTGCTTCTGGTACATACTACTACCATGCTCAGATCATCTATGATGGTGGACGTAGACTAGGAACTCCTTCTTCCAGTTCTGAAGCATCTTTCACTGTAACCAATGGAGTTGCATCTTGTCCTAAGTTTGTAGTTGGCCCAGCCTTTACAACACGTAAGCAGAATTGCTTTATTCGTCTGTATCGAGGTACAGCAGCAGGTAGTTATGATAACTATGTTGACCTACCAATCCTGGCTGTACGGGAGATAACAGACCGTGGTGACTACTGCATGGGCTTTCCTTGGATTTCAAGGACTGCTGGTGTTATGCTCACTATCTTTGATACTACAGAGTTAAGAGTTAATGGAGCTAATATTTATTGTAAAACTGCCACCATTCCTCCTACCTTTGGTGTCTGGACTGTAGGTGATAACTGTGACAATACTGTTCCAGTAGCTGGAGGCTTCCGTGGATGTGTCTGTATCACAGCTCCTGCAACATTTAAAACTGTAAGCCCAATCACAGCATAGTGATAATACAAGCCAAGCATTAGCCTATTAATTTAAGCTAGTGACTTGGCTTTTTTCGTTTATGATGGTTGCCAACCAGTTCCTTAACGAACTAAGTTATTCAACTCCCTCATTATATCCAGAATATTTCCCTTTACCAGAAGTTTATCGTAACCTCTGTCCGAGTTCTTTACTCCCAGCGTCGTAGTATCTTCTGTTGCATACCCACCAGCCATTATGAGGTCTTTCCTGAAGAAAACTTGTTTAACTT
>RXKB01000078.1 GCA_003963225.1 Candidatus Babelota bacterium | reverse complement strand
TATTGGAGATTACAGAATATCAAGAGAATCGTATAATTGAATTAGAGAGGAAGTGTTATGAGTAATTTTATATATTTAACCAAAACGAACGGAGAACCTTTACTGCTCAATAAAGCAAAGATAGTAGCTATTACACGAAACACAGAAGGTAAATGTGTAGACATTACTGTGGCTATAACGGATACAGTCTGGACAGAGTATTCTGTTACAAACTACATTGCAGACATCGAACTTGTATTGTCCAGAGGAGATAAGTAGTATGAGTAAAATCTATATTGATAGTGGTAAAGATGATAGTCCGATTGATACTATTGCTTGGATTAACCAGGATGGTAGGGAAGAGTTTATTGGTTTGAATGGTAATTGTATTTCAATCGAAGATGAAGATGTGGATTTGTTAATCTACAAGAAAGACATCCCTAAACTAGAAGCGGCATTAGCTAAGGCTAGGGAGTTGGGGTGGGGAATATAGGCTCATAAATTCACCTAGGCCATAAACGAAAAAAGCCAAGTCACTAGCTTAAATTAATAGGCTAATGCTTGGCTTGTTAGGGTTGCGCTATAATCCTGTAAAGTTCTTTGATAAATCGCCTGTGACATCTACCCAAGATGATCCAACGTAGGCTAAATTGTCAGTAATATTCTTCCTTAAATCTGTCTGGGCATAGAGTCCACCAAACTGCTCTGATCTAGGCCCTTCTCCATAAGAACCAATACCCACAGAATTTTGTATACCGTTGATTCCTCCAGTCCTTAAGCTCAAATACAATCTCTTCTGATTAGTCCCTTGTATATTGGAAGCAAAGCAATGAGACACCCTACTAGTACCACCTTGAGTTAAACAAGTGACAACAGCACCATTCCTATCTCCAGACCAACCCAATCCATTATCTTCAGAGGTTATGTCTGTGACTTCAACATCGCGTATGTACTGGTAGCTAAGAGTCTGACAGCTAAGTTCTACTCCGTGCATTCCATAACGATAGACCTCTAATCCTTTCCATAGGTGATCACTTAAGATTCTGGGAGAGGAGTCATACAACTGAGTAGTCACTGCAGAATCGAAAATATCCCAGAATCTACAGTCTGTAGTTTCAGCCCCATTACACCCCGCCGATAACTCAACACCATTCCCAAGGTAAAAACCACCACTTCTCATTCCACCAATAACTTGAAAATCACAGTTGGAGATTCGAGAATACTTCTTGTTTAAGAAAGTTAAACCGTGCCTAGATATGTTTGTAAAAGATATGCTATCCACTTTGGGATTTAATGAGGTTGCGGTATTGTTTATTCCATACAACGACTCACTAACAACATACTTATGCTCTGCTGCTAGTCCAACACTAGGGCGAATGTACACAATAAAATTTACTGTATCAAAGGTCATAGACCCTGACCAATATTTTCCATTTACTCCAGAAGACATGGTAGGAGCAGTGGTAGCGATATTCGTATTCCAGGGGATATGTTTCATCGGAATACCATCTTCCGTAACATTACCTAATACATTACTACCATATGCTGGACGACTGTAGACGTTATTTACAGCATCGTATGTCCAGTCAGAACGCTCTACCCCACCACTAATAACAGGCTTCTCTCCTGTACCTGTAATACCCAGAGTTACATTGTTTGGTGTCATCAGTCCAGCAGGTACACTAGCTGCCGAATAAATAACCCCAGACCGGAGCAATACTGTGTCCCCGGCTGAAGTTACAATTGATGCTAATTCTGAGCTATTTTGTGGATAATATATAGTCATATACGCACCAATTCAATTGTTGTTGATACTACCTGGATAGAATCTGCACTATTTGACAACTGCCCTGTAATAGATACCAGGAAGTTGGCTGCTGTATTTATAGAAGCAGTTCTCCAAGAATTAGGTGTTCCAGAACCAATTGGATTCCCATTAAAGCCTATTTGAGAGTTCTCTACTCCAACATTATCAATCCATGTCATACAGGTTATAGTAGCGTTAGAAGTCCATTGTGGGTCATTCACAACAGTCCCACCAATCCCTGTAGCAGTTCCTATTCTTACCTTGAAGGTTTTGGTGTTAGCATTGTTGGTAGTATTTAAGCGATTGGTGATTCTTAAGCCTCCAGTTGGACCTAACAGTCTTCCAGGGATAAGGATCTCCTCTAACAAAGTCTCTGTGGTGTTTCCTGTGTGAGCTACACTTGGGGTAGTGTTCCTATAGATAACTACAGATCCATTAATAGGTGCCCAGTTATAACCATCCGATCTCCATAAACTACCTCCACCAACATCTGTAATCAACGCATTCCCAACATAGTCAGTAGCGTTAGGTAAGGAGCCTATAGAAAAACTATAGGCGGAGCTGTCTGTTAGTTTGGTGATTTCTGTTTCTAGTAGCTGGTCTACTTGCCTTGGATTAGTTGTATTATAGTTTATGTTCATTAACCGCCTAAATCTCCCCAAAGATGGAATGCGTGTCCACCAGAAGTAACAGAAATAGATTCTAAATTAACTTGTGGAGCTGTACCACCAATAGTTTTAGCAGATGCAGAACGGTTCTGGAAGATAGTACCTGAACCTGGAACCATGGTAATCTGCCCAGTACTTGTACATACAGCAGACCATTTAAAATCTTTTGGCAGAGTTCTTGGTACTGTCACAGTGATGTCTGTAGCACCTGCATAACGCAGTTTCTGCCCAGATCGGGAAGCGTCTAAGGTGATATTACCACCTGTATACATCCCAGGATTACCCCCTGCCAGGTTGGTTACTCTACAATAACCAATACCTGATCCACAGTCTGTGGTAATGGTAGTTGCCCCAGCGTGGGTAGCTACAAAGTCACCATAACGGAAAGTTATTAACGTGTCAGTGTCAGAAGACATAGCCTCTAGTATATGGGCTTTACCCTTAGCGTTACGTGTTACAATGCCTGTCACAGTACCTTTACATTCAACATCTAAGTCTCCAGCATTGAAGGAAGTAACACTACCGTTATCATCACTACCAAAGAAGAATCCAGGGAAGCCTCCAAACTTCATAGTGACGGGCGTAGCAGCAGAGGCGACTAAGTTGCCAGTAGTACGGTTAGGAAGTTCATTCAAAGTGATAGTATTTGTACCAGAATCTCGTGAAGATACAAAATACACAACACCATTTGATACACCACTTACAGAGGCGGAGGTAACGGGGATAGCTAAAGGAACACCAACTTGACAGTAATTAAACTGGGTATTATCGCTCACAGTAAAAGTAGATGAACCATTTGACGGAGTTAATACAACATCTCGTGCCGTCAGAGTTGCAGGGTACCGGTTAAACTGTAAACGAGCGCCAGTGGCACTGCATTCGTTTAACTGCCCATCAATACCTTCAAAAGAGATTCCTTTAATTAGATATTGGTTAGTCCAGCCAAAGATAGTTCCAGTCCAAACAGAGTTACCTGGTAATAGGGCAATGGCGTTGCCAGCATCGCGTAAACGAGAGGCACGAAATACACAACCACCATGCACATTACCATCACTAATATTATTCCAAGCCCACAGATTTTCAAACTGCATGTGCATGAAGTTTTCAAAGATATAATGCTCTGCTGTTTGATTGAAGAATCTACAATTCTTAACACTGGCGTAGTGTAGGCCTAAGATATTCTTAGCACCAGTATGAATGCCACGTAACCCACCAACAAAAGTAATACCGCTGATATTAATTGAAGTACCTGCTGTATCAGCCAATTCTGCTGGAACAGGGTTAGGTTGGTCTACGTTATTATATTTAAGAGCAGTAACACCAGCAGAAATATTAAAGATTGTTCCATCCACAGGAGAAGGATTCTGGTCAGGTACATAGCCAATGTAATCCAACTTACCTAAAATCCCACGTAAAGAAATACCAACCCGTAGGGTTATGTCTGAAGTGATAGAATAGGATTCTGAAGCTAGT
>RXKB01000034.1 GCA_003963225.1 Candidatus Babelota bacterium | reverse complement strand
TAGAACGCTCAATGTATCTATCTTGAACAGACTCCTGGGTACTAGATAAAGCATAACTTCCTGTACCATCTTGACCTAAGATTAAGAACCCACAACCAAAAGCGTTATAGATGTCTTTATTCTTCTGTACAATGATCTCAGAGCTTTTATATTGCTTACCATTACCATCAATACCCTGAAGCTTGAAATCGTTCAGATATTGGCTTGTAGAGCCTGGAATGAGGTCTGAAGACAGCAACAGCATTGTAGACTGACCAGAGTGCATTTTAGCTGCATTCTCTTGCAAGGATTGGAGCTGTAACCTGTCTTGTTCGAACTCCACACCTGTTTGGTTAGCTCTCCACAATAGCTCAGGGTCAACCCGTAAGATGGCAACACCACCAAAGTCTTTACTTACACCAACAATTTCATATTGTTCAACAAGTTTCTTTTCTTTCCAAGCAGAATAAGCTGCAACTATTGAAGGATTACCCTCTGGGTTATTGAATGTCTTGTTAAATGAGGAGAGAAGCATTTGCTTCTTCCACATGATGGGGTATTCTTGTTGGTAGTAGGTGTAGTTGGAGATATGTGTAGAAGTTATCATTCCAAGGTAGCCTTCACCTTGAACTTGCATTGGCTTCAATATAGAACCAATGACCTCCACTTTATTCTTATCATAAATCCAACCTTTTAGGTTATGGGGAGAGCGAGGAGAGAACTTAGCAAAACCAGCTAAACCCCTATACTCCCCTTCTGAGATAACTTTACTTACAATGTTGAAAAGTGAAAAACCGTATAACTGATCTGTTGCTAAATTCTCAGCGAACTCTCGCCAAGTACCAGAATCTAAATTCCTAACAGCGTAATTAAGGGCTTCAGCTACTTTTTTACTCTTCTTGGATTTCTTACCTATAAACTTACCGTTTGATATTGCCTCTATCACTGGGTGTGAATTCATATCCACACACTGTCTTACAGCACTATCCTCCATCATTATGTCGCAAGTAGACCAGATGTTAGGAGCTTTAAGCTCTGTCTTACGACAAGAGTTTACATAGCTATTAGCTGTAAGATAGGATAGAGGTTGACCTATTGGCTGTTCCGTTGGTAAAGAACTAAGGTTCTTAGTAATACTTTTACCCTTAGACACTTATTTATTCCTCTGGTGGTGTTTCTGGCTCTTCTTTTGGTTCTTGATCTTCAGGTACACTCTCAGTAACAGCCCCACCAGACTCTTCAATCATTTTAGCCAAAATAGTTCTGATGGTCTTTTGATAGCGAGATATTGGTTGCTTCTGAGACTCATCCACTTCAAGCAGATACTTAGCACAGAACTGGTTAAGCTGGTCTTTAGTGGCATTGTCTGGAAGCTCTTTGAAACGTGCTTCTACATACTGAGGAGTTTCACTTTCAAGCTCTTCAATACTCTTAGTCCCAACTTTAACCATTGGGATACGCCATGGTAGCATCTTAGCTCTGTTGTAGTTATCAGCCTCGTTATATTTAACTAAACGATAGCCTTCTTCATACAAGGCAGCTACTTGGTCTAAAGCTTGTTGTAAGCCACGAGCTGAAGCATTACCAGCTTTTACGATTAATATGTCTTCTTTTCTAAACATTATAATTATACTTTTTGGGTTAGAATATCATGAGCCAAGGATTTGGCTTCTATTTGGTGTGAGCCTAATGTTCTGTAGGGTTTACCTGCCGCACATATGGCATTAAATGTCATTGATATTGCATCGACGAGGTCATCGTGCCTTGAGGCGTTTGAGTCTGTGCCGTCAAACCTCTCTAGCTCTTTATATAAAACCTCAAGAGTTTTCTTATCAAAAGTATCTTCAACAATGTAAACCAAACCTTGCTGACAAGCATTACAGAAGGGTTGAAAATCTTTTGTCTTTTTATCAATTTGGTTAGAAGCTGTCATGTCGCGTACAACATCTATCCTGGCTGGTCTTCCAAACTCGTCTGTAGCAGAGGTTAATTTAGCAACTGTATATAAATAGTCTTGAGCACCGGCACCCTTATCTCTAGCAAGAACAACCTTACAGCGTGGGCCGTCATATAGGGCTTGCTTTACAATTAAAGCATCACGTTCTCCAGCGTTCTTCCTTACTCTGCAAATAACAGGGTTAGGATCGTTCTTACGAACAGGGTCAACCAAGTCTCGATGATAGTTACCAACTAACCAAAAGAATCCTTCAGCAGTGCGTAATATTTTTGGACTCCAGGCAGTGTAGTCAGGAAACTTATAACTTTCTGATGGCTCTGTGTGGGCTTTATCAACTCCACGCATTACCGTACAAACATTTTCATCAGGAATTTCAAGAACCTTTTTAACCCTTTCACCACTAACTCCACGTACCCACTCCCTTTTCCAAAACTGAGAAGCCTGCGGTACTGAGTTCCAGTTCCCATAAAGCTCTGCTTTACGTTGCCACTCTGGTTTGTTATTAAGTTCAGATAAATAGCGTGGGTTAGCTTTTAAGCCTGCTGGATTATCAAACGCAGTAAAGAAAACAAATGAGAATGTTTTTGGTGGTGTGTAAACTTCTATACCTCGCTCTTTGTCAACAACGTATAAAGAGTCTGCATGATTTTCTTCAAAGTATTCGATAGAATCTCCAAAGATAAACTCACCATCCTTTACAACAAAGTAACGAATGGCGCCACACCTATCTTCTCTAGGATACCCATCATCATCAAGATACCACTCAATAATAGGCTTAACCCAAGACTGGGATGGGTTACACGTCCCTAGACAGAAGCTGTTCATCTTTGCATCTGAACGTAAACAAGTCATCAAGAATTCAACTTGTGCTTGATCAAACTGGTCAATTTCGTCAAATACAACTAAGGAGTAACTTTTACCACGGTGTGCCTCATGAGAGTCATCATGGGCCATATGCCTCAGTTCAACAGTTGATCCAGAGGGGAACGTGAAGGTTATTGGATTCTTTCTGCTTTTCGCTCCACAAAACTTATAGATACTATTACAATGCTCGTACAAGGAACCACCACCAATTAACTGGTCATTATTCCTTCTGAAATAGATAGCACGGAAATTGGGGTCTTCTTGGTAGGCAGCAGAAACCATAGAGGTAAGTAAACTTTTCCCACAGTAGCGGCTTCCACCCCATATCATGAAGTCTACTTTACCAAGTAAATCAAAAGCTTGCTGCTGCTTCCCTGGTTGAGGGCCAATATCTTCTATTCTTGTAAAAGCCATTTTGTATTACTTTATTATTATTGGTTTTGTATTTTACTAAACGGAAAGATTTTTACATTAGAGTTAGTAGGAGCTGGTTCTGCATTCCCTGGTTGAGAAACAACAGGAGTTTCCTCTGAATAAATCTCTAACCCCATCTCAACCAACCATTTAGCACAGTTGGCTTGGACAGTTTCAGATTTAGCTTCTTTACACAACCTAGCCATGGTCATAATACCAGATGAGATGTGCTTCAAAAGCTCTTGCTTAGCTTCTTCTTTCTTTAGCTTAGAAGATTTATTCTTACTGCCTGGACGCCTACCTGGGCGAGAAGCTTTCTTTCGTGCTGCCTCTTCCCTGGTTGGCCTACCAACTTTCTTCTTTGGTTTTATATCTTCTTGAGGTAAGTCTTGTTCTTCGGACATAATCCACCTACGTTACGACATTAACTTCAACACTTGTAATTGTCTCAGTACTAGGTACACCAAACAGTTGAAGCTTGTAGTTGCCAGAGTTTAACTGGAATATTTCACTAAACGGAGAAGAGAACTCTACAATAGGCATATACT
The DNA here is from genome assembly GCA_003963225.1 of Candidatus Babelota bacterium. Lineage (GTDB taxonomy): Bacteria > Babelota > Babeliae > Babelales > Vermiphilaceae > AWTP1-30. The sequence continues at coordinate 205 of RXKB01000034.1, read as the reverse complement.
GACCAGCAGTCTGCTTCTCCTGTAAGAGCCGAACACTTCCTTTATTGAATACGCTGAGAAGTGATGAAGAAATCATTACACTTCCAGTGGTGATAGCTATAACACCAGACTCAGAGGAAGCTGGTGTTAATGTGACAGTAGTTGTTGTCATTTATTTTTCTCGCTTAGTGTAGAGTTTTCTGCTAACACTTTTGAATATATTTTT
>RXKB01000047.1 GCA_003963225.1 Candidatus Babelota bacterium | reverse complement strand
CTAAGCTCTTTATTGAATATTTCATGTCTTTCCTCCAGATAAAATAAAAGCCCGATAGAGGCTATTGGTAGATAGCTTATCAGGCTTGAGAGGTGGTGTCAACAAAAGATTTCACTTTCCATAACCACCTTTACATTATGTTCCTATGCAACGTAGCCCTTTTAGATTTAGGGAGTAAGTTTACAGAACCCCTAGTCTCCGCAAAGCACTCTGTACACTTAAACTTATCATACTTACCTAAGTTGGTGTAGTGGTATCCTGAATGTTCAAACTCCTTATTACCACATGCACAAACAGTTTCTTCTGAGTCTGTGTAGACATTGAAGTTAGGGTGAGACTTATACCAAGGTCGTAGGATCAGGTACAACTCTTCCAGAGCAAGAACATCATGCACATTGTATTCATACATCTCCGTCCAGGCCTCTTGATTACCTAGAAGGCATTGTTTCCATAACTTGAAGCCTGGATATTTACCATGCGTAAGCTTCTTATATTTCTTACACAGTTTGCTTGTCATATACTCAAGCTTATTGCTTGTAAACCCAAAATGTTTCTTAGCGATCTGAAGAGTGTCAACACTACGGTAGCTGCTTGGAGGAGGAAACCCATTTATAATAAACCGTGCGTTGAGCTTCTTCTCGTCAAACTTGATCCCATTTTGTGTAACTATGATGTCAGCTTCATTCATTAATGTCCATATACCACCTAACAACATTAAGTCATCTTCATTATCCCAAGTATCACTCTTATCTTCATAGAAAACATCCTCTTCTCCGAGCCACTTAGCCGCCCAACTAAGAATGTACCAATCCTTTTCTATCTGATCAAGACTGACATTGTTGTTCCATAAATCCCATACATAGCCGTCAATTGGGGCAGTCTCTATGTCCAAGAAGAGTACTCTGGGAGAACTGGGTTTCTTCTGCTTCCCAACACCCCCACCAAATGAAAAATCATCCCACAAAGACTCAACAGGCTTATCTAACGCTTCTCCAAATATCTCAATCTCTGCCCTGACCTTATTCAAATACCGCCTCACAACACTCTCATCCTTCCCTAGCTCCCGCCCAATAGCTCTATAACTCCACCCTTCTTGATGTAACTCTTGGGCCTTCTTATGCCAAGCTTTATTATTCGTCATTCATCTCTCCATCTTCATCAACTATTGTATAATGAGCTAGCCACTTATCTTTCATCTCTTGATGTAATACAGGATCTGTGATTAGCCTATATTTCTGTTTAACAGGGGGTAGAGAGCTGTCTTCAGTAAGCCGAAGCGCATATTCGTCAATCAACTCTCTACGCGTCCAAGATGGAGTATGTTCATTGAGACAAACACTCTCATCTCGTTCAAAGCAATGTGTGTGTATAAGTGGTACATTTATTATCCTCATTTTAAAACCAGTTGCAGGTGCTCATATGTGGCTATAAAGGAGGCCACACTACCGATTGTTAAGACGAATGCTCCTAGTGTTAGCGCACCGTTATTTACTTCGTCTCCGACTTTAAACATCACAGAAACAACTGCTCCAAGTATAAATATACCAAATAATAGCCAAAACAACATGATCTTTTCCTCTTATTTAAAATTTCTTCTGACCCCTCCTTGTAGAAACCCCTCTCACAGGCTTATACGTCTCAGGGCTATCCCACTTCTTTCCACTTAAGTCATCCTTATCTGACACAACCCTTACATTATAAAATCCCTTCCCATATATCTCATCAGCTTTAGCTATTGCTGTAGCTCTGTCTGTTGTCTTGATATACACTCTATTACCAAAAGCATTGACAATGTAATAGTTAGAAGGATCTTTGAATGAAGGTAGAAGATAATCCTCTCGCCCATATTCTTCTGTTTTGATTTTAGTTAGGTTCACCAGATGTCTCCTCTTTAAGCTTATCAATTACCTGTTGTTTACGTATCTTAGCATTCTTACCTGGAAGAACATCACGAGCTTCTAGCCACTTAACATCCCCACCTTTAACCTTTTGGATGGCTATGGCTTGTTTAGCTATATGTGCCTCCTCAAAGCTCCCACCAGTGCGTTGCTGGTAACTACGTGTTTTGTGGCAAGGCTTGCAGGCTAGTCTGAAATCATCCCCTGTAAGGCCACCACAGTGCCACAGAAAGCTCTCTGCTGTTTCCTTTGATGTACATCCTTCAGACTCAACCTTGTGGTCACACTCAAGCTTACTCCCAGCAAACCACTGCATACAATAAGAACATTGTCCAACATTCTTAGTTGATGGGTGGAATAGCTTAGATTCTTTCTCTTCCTTGGTTAGTGGTCTTAGTTGTCTCTTCTTCCATTCCTTGCGGAGAGGGTAGTCTGACCACAAACGCCTGAGTGATCCCCTTAGCCATTCCCAATACTTTGCTTCAGACGGATTTCCTTTACTATCCTTCCAGATAGCTTTACCTTCAGGTGTTTCCCAAGGATTCTTAAGCATTGTATTCCTCACGAAAGCACTTCCACACAGGGAATCTTGGAATTCCGTACTTAGAAAGCTCTTGATATTTAAATGTTACAGGTTTTGAATACAACCCTAAACGATTCTCCCATATATCCTTACGTTGCTCATCATTATAGCCAGTTCCAATCTTAAACTCTTTATCATTCCATTTAACAATCAAAGCTCCGAGTGTATCAGCAGGAACCATACCTTCATTCTTGCTGGAGCGTTTGCTGTAGCCCCGCTCATCTAGCTCTTTAGCATTTGTATTGTGCACCTTCTCTTCAAAGCCAATGACAACTGCCTCATCATCATAGAAGTTTTTAAGCTTCATTAATGCCTGTGACTTCAAGGTGTGTCTTCCTTGCTTATAGAAGCTATAAGGGTCGCGTAGCATTGCCCCTTCATAACCTTCAGTAATAAATCCCTCAAGCGCTGTAATGCACTCTTCTGGACTATTAACTTCTTTCTGTTGGATTAATTTAACTCTGCCGTAATCTTCTGGTAAGAATGAGGATAGTGTTTCAAACCTAATGTCGTAACAATCTATTGAGTTCCAAATATCATACACAATATAATAGAAATCTGGCTCACCCTCAATCCGCATTACACCAGATTGCACATCATTGAAGTCACCAGCAATCATTAGCTCCCCATGAAGTCCATGTAACTGTTTCTCCTGAAAGAACTTCTGGATAAACTTGTTAGGAATTGGCTTCATTGTCCTAGACATAGCTACACCATTCACAGCCAAGCATGCCAAACCATCGAGTTTAGGTTGTATGTATTTGGGATAGGTTACTTCTGTGTAGACATCAGGCATCTCACTAGCAGCTAATTGGGGTCTTTTTAGTTCGATCATAGGCTTTTTATCTCTGTATTATTTAATATAGAATCTTCCAAAAGTTTTACTCTACGACACAGTGCCTCTATAACTCTAGTGTCTGTTTGGTTCTCAATTACAAGGTTAATAGCCTTTATCTTCATGGTCTTCCAGTCATTATGGGCCTGCATCCCAGACGCTCTGGGGGTTCCGATCACTTGCCTACCACCCACTTTACAAGAAGCTTTGTATTTGCCACTTTCTAATAACCTAACTCCCATAAGACAAGTTTTAGTACAACCCCTCTTGCAGAGAAATAAATAATTCACCTCCTTAGTCACAAATAAGCAAGTTAGTGGTGAATATATGGTATTACCTTCTACCAGTATATCTTTATCAAGCTCTTTTCCCTCCCAGTCTTGTGAATTTACCCAGTCTCTAAAATTAGAGAAATGTATCCACTCATCACAGACAGAGCACCCATTGTACGTTGGATACTTGGCCTTATATTTAACAGAGTAACATCTTTTCAACATATCTGCCCAAAGACTGTAAATCGGGCAAGCCCAAACAGTTTGTTGTATTTGCCTTCCCTTTGGGTGAGGGAGGGTTATCCTTTTATTTATTGGTGTTAAAGAGTCATTAATACCCACACCACAAACTTTACGTTTAGTTTTCAAGGTTGATTCCGTAGTTTAGGCTGAATAATCTTGGGCCAGGATACCTCTGTGTAAATATCTGGTATTTCAGATGAAGCTAGCTGTGGTTTCTTTAGTTCTATTTGTATATCGATCATACGATCTCCCCTATCTTAACATCAAGACTCGAATGACAAAACACTTGGTTATTCCTCCTCATCATACACGAATGCTCAAACCCTGTGAGGGCATACCACCTATCTTTCTCCTCATCTACAACCCAATACATTTGATTAGCTTCTGGATCAAATAGAGGCTCAAGAGTAAAGGTTTCATTTAATGATAGGAAGTGTACTTTAAGTTGTTGGACAGGAATCATCTGGTATCCACTCCATTGTTATTCTAAATTTACCTTTCACAAAACCATCTTCGTCAGTGGGTAAGTCTAGGTGACGAGCATCTACGAACATATCTTTAGTGATGTCTGGTACTTGCCACTCATTAACTGTCTTGTCTAGAACAATGATAGGTTTATTCAGCATATCGTACCACCAGAGCCTCAAAGAGAACCATCGCCAACACATATAAAACCAGTAGGTTATATTGAGCTGAGATGAACAACACTGTAATCCAACCACATCGCCATAACCAGTTGTAAGCCTTGTAAAATATAGATTTACTTTTGACAGACTTGGCAATGCCTTTATTGTTCTTTAAGATACGTTCATCGTCAGAAAACAAATGAAATAAACCAAAGATTAGTGCGAGGAACGGGAATAGCATCCAGCTTACAACTACAGCAAATGTTACTCCATAATACACGCCAGCTAACAATGTTCCACCCACCATAACCCATAAAAGCTGTTTTGCTATAAATTTACTACTCATAACCTACCCCTAATCGTTTAAAGGTATCTTCAATCTTATACACTTCTCCAGGCTTACGCAACATGTAGAGTAATGTTGCGTTTTCTGTCAACATATCCAACCATGTTCTTGTACTCTCCACACCCCTATGAGAGGTGAATAGGAAGGCTTCTAGGCCATAATAATCCTTATAGGCTAGTACTACAGCCTCGTACATCTCTTTGGGTGTATTTCGGCCTTCTAGGAGCTTTAAAGCCTTCTTATCACCTATACCTTTCAACCCAGGTATGTTGTCAGTACCTCTATCACCTTTGATCAATTGTAAGCAGAAATGATGGCAACATTCTTCTATGGTTGGAGTTGTTATCCCTAACTCTGGTTTATCGTAGTTGAATGATGGGCAAGGAACTTGCTTAATATCCTTATCAATGAATCCAAGTACATATTTGTGTTTACCAGTTCTTATAAAATGGTTATAAGAAGCCCACCCCCTTATACTCACTTCATCATCCGCTTCAATAGCTCCTTGTGCCACACAAACCTTGTTCTTATACTTATCCATGAAAGCCGCTTTAAGCTCTTGAAAGATCATTGGTTTATCGGCTCTGGCTCCTTTATAGGGGAGTATGTGAGCTGCATCATAGCGGAAGTTACCTTCCCCACCAATCCATAGCTTGTAAGCCTTAGCTTCACTTACCTTCTTAATAGCTCCAATACGGAAGTCTATTAACCCCATAGCCCAATCTAAATAAGATTCCTCTTCAACAGGTAATGCTTTATATCTAAACTTCTGTTCAATAGTAAAGTCATCAGCAGTGAACTTATCCTGTGTAGCTATCCAACCACCATCTTTCTTCTTAGGAGAAGTCCCATAAAACTTCTGTACACCAGAAAACTCCATAATCTCTTTAGTGTGTTTATTGGTTACTTCAATATAAGACTCTTGTACACTGTCTGCTGCACGATGTAGGACAGTGTCGAAGTCCACATGAGCACATTCATATTTACTCATACCTAATCCTCATCCAACACCTTCTCATGTATCATAAATATATCCTCTGGATAATTACAGTCTTTGCAATACTCTGTAATCCAATCGAGCGCTTTCTGATCAGTAGAGAATACCTTCTCAACACAATCCCAACCATGTTCTATGTTCGTTACGACATATACGTTCATATTAAATAAAGAGGGCATTAGCCCTCCTCCCCATTAAGCATCAAATTCAGACGAATAATCAAACTCACTATCATCTACAACTTCAATAATCCCCAACAACTCCAATCCTTCTTTAGCTGCCTCTAACTCACCTAAAGCCTTCTCTTTCTTCTCTTCATCATAAGCAAAGGCTACAAGTTGTTTGAAGTATTTAGGAGTGATTTCTAAATGATCCTCTCCTTCTTTAATCGCATCATACACTTCAGCTTCAAGGAGCTTAGCTGCATCTTGTGCTTTCTTGTGCTTGATAGCTTCGTTTAAGTATTCCTTGATAGTCTTACGCTTCTGTGGATCAGCGGGTAAGCCTTGAAATGTTGTTTCGTATTCTGTGGTCATATTTGCTTCCTATTAATTATTGGTTAGAAAAGAAGGCTAACCATTACAGCTAGCCTTGTGTGGGTGTAGATCAGAATGGAGAGCTTTCATCGTCAGAGAAATCAATCTCATCAGTGTCATCAACTTTGGCTGGAGCAGCTACATCATCCTTCTTAGTCTTAATTGTTACGCCAAGAATATCATCGTGCAGTCCTTCACTGCGCTCATAAGGTACGTGCTCAACCACAACCACAGTATCCAGCATAACTACCAACATACCATCTTCGTTACGATAGCCATACATCTTGATGTTGCAGATAGAGCCATTACCAACATCTTTGGTGAATGCTTCCCCGTCAGGAGAAACCACCTTGATTGGAGTACGAGGTTCACCCTTCTTGTTTAGAACATCCCGGCCAAACTGAGCTGCGAACATTCCGGCATAAGCTTCATTGTGCTCATTAAGTGGATACTTCAAATTACCTCGATTGGTCCCCTTCTTAATCTTGGTTACACCTACCTCAGCAAACTCTTTGTTAATACCAATATCATCCAACTTGGCTTTAGTCTCTTTATCAACAAAGAGGTTTGTCTGCCAAGCCAACTCTTCAGATTGGTATTTCTTGGTGGCTTTAATCACAGCAGCGAAGGTTACGGGGACATTCATCAGGTACAAGTTACCTTGCTCCAGATCCTTGCCCTTAGCTTCTTTAATGATCTTGTATACTGCGTCTGTTTTGTATTGCTTACTCATAGTTTCTTTCCTCGTTACGTTTAATTAATTAGCAATCTTCTTCATTTAACTTAACAAAATCTACATCTTCACTGTAGTAGCCGTTAGACTCCCCTAGCCACCCCATAACTCCTCCTACCGTACAAATCGTGATGATTTCAATTCATATTCATTAGCCTGAATCTTAGCAGGAATACCTTCTGCTTTAACTAAAGCTAATGCCTCTCGTGCCTCGTCTCGTGTCCCTTGAACAGAAGACAAT
>RXKB01000081.1:20628-26453 GCA_003963225.1 Candidatus Babelota bacterium | reverse complement strand
GCATAATACATAAATTTTGAAATGAAAGTATATAATCGTTGCTTGCTTGACTGCGTTTTTTATAGTTCTTAAACCCAAACGTTTTTAGATTCAAGAACCCACACCCCCATTTGGTGCAGCCTTCGCGAGCAGGGGGTATTTTGTTGGGAGGAGCATAAAAATAGTTACCCACATAAAAATAGTTACCCACAAAGGCACACCCCTTTATTACCACACCCATTTAGACCGGGGGTATGTTTATATAATGAGGTACTTAAAAATAGTTAGGGGGATATTTGTATATTATATATAGGTGTAGTATATTTGTGTAAAATAAATTAACATGGAACAAGCTAAAGGCTGAAGATCCGTTTCTAGAATGGTCTATTCAACTCGATTTAAAACTATTTGGGAGAGAGACTCCCTTCTCAAGAATAAAACTACAAGATGATTAACTTTAAATTAATTTTAGATCCATCCCACTCCAACCCTGATAACTCGTATACTTTTACGTTTGAGGGTACCTCATATACTATCGAATACCAGACTTTTGTCTTTAACGCCCCCTCTATTTATCAAGGATTGGAGAAACTTACTGGGACTAAAGGGACTTTACAAATCACACTCGCTATAGGATGAAGCAGTACACAGTAATAGAGCACGCAGTTTACCAAGGTTTAAGGTTTGAGTATAAAGGGTACAAAACTTATATAGATCTCACTAATGATCGTGTGGCTTATGTAGACCCTAAGAGCTTACACGTTAAGTGGTTATCACTACCTTATGAGAATACAGGTCCGTACATACTGGATGATCGTGGTACTATATGGGCTAATTGCGCTTTAGATAGGGGTTTTCCCTCTCATGAGATCCAGACAGACTTAATTGCAAATCGTGCAGCGTTTGTTTGTATAGACCCCTCTAAGGAGATTTACTACGATTATAAGACAAATCAGTGGGAAGAAATCATCAAAAACTGATTTTCGGCTATACAAGCGAAAAAATATTTTAAAAATAATTGCCCAAATACTTGACAGATTTATTTGCTTGTTGTATATTTGTGCCTAAATGTTGTAAGTTCTTAAACATGACATTATTACTTATTCTTTATTTTCTTGATTTTCTTGAATATGACATATAACTACCCCGAAGGTTCTACCCTAGGGGTTTAGGCGTTGAATAAATGTACTGTTTTAACAGCGCTTAGCCGACAAGTTAGCCGTTAGACACTTTGAATGGAAAAATCGAGTGTCGATGTGTTAAACCCCAGGAGTTATAGAAGCCTACTACCAAGTTGGTAGTCGCCTCTCTACCTGCGCTTTGATACATCAGAAAATAACGGGGTGCTTGACTTCAGCCGTAGACACGTCGCCTGTTACTAAGACTAGACTCACTAGTGTATAAATACAGATCCGGTCGACGTCCTCGAATCAATGGCTCGGTACGGGATAGATTTTAAAGCCCGTGCGGCGAAATCCAGTGTAATGTATAAGTCCAGAATGTATGAGTGGATCTAAGTAAGTTCCCCAGCCGTTAGTACATTATGTGAGTGCGAAGCTCTTTTCTTCCATTCAGGCGTCAATAAGTCCTGTAAAGAACTGCTTACGAAGGCTTCAAGCGGTAGTGTAATGTGTGAGATACGGTGCTAACTTACCAAGGTTTTTCCCCCACGATGGGTTCTGGAGAAGATGACTGGAATAGGTTACTGGTAACTGTAATCTGAAGTAGGCCCTTCTCCCTACTATAACCGGAGGTGTGCCCATGCTACTCTAGCATACCTGCCCATACTATGCAAATTCAACTAGAAGCTCCAACACCACAAGCAGCCCTGAAGCTGTACCTGAAGATACTCTCGACTATCTATCCCCCTACTCTCACGGAATCAGAGATAGAAATACTCACTGCTTTTGCATCATTACCTGCCTCTTTGGAGCATTTTAGGTTTACATCTAAAGGGCGGTCAATGGTTATGAAGGCTCTAAATAAGAGTTATACAAAACAAAATCTTAACAATCATATATACTCTTTGATATTAAAGCGGTATCTTTACAGGACTAAAGACGAGGATAGGACTATCTACATAGCACCAGCTATCTTAAAGGCTTATCAGCAGTTCTCATCCTCTGTCCCTCAATCTATTACTATAACTATTAATGCTCTACGTACCACGCTCCCCACTAAGTGAACTAATTAAGGAATTAGCAATACTCCTGCCTGATTACTCTGAAGAACTCTTGCAAGAGGTTATAGATCATCACTTAAGTTCTATATCTGGTTTTCTCGCCGCCCCAACCCATATGGGGTTAAGGATTAACGCACTGGGTAGATTTATACCTGAACCATCGTTTATATCTATAAACTTGAATATGGTGTTAAAGCAGCTGCGCAATCCCTCTCTTACTCCCGAGCAAAGGGAGAGACTTAATGAGGAATTTAGAGCTCTTTGGCGAAGACGTAGATTTGCGCAAGAGTATAAAGAGTTTAAAAACTACAAAAAGAGATTTACAAAATGGCATTACAAAAAAACCTCCTGACTCATAAGTCCTCATCTTTTCAAGAGAAGATGACACTTGCTTCCTTAATCCTGGAGACCCTTCGTATTCTCCCTCAAGATGACGCACGTCGTCAAGACTTTACCTCACTTCTTTTAGAGATCCTTAAAAATGAATTCAACACAAATGAGTCAACCCAACTTTGAGTTACTGGGAGATAGAGTACTCGTTAAACTTGATGAGCACCCCTCCCACACTACCACTGAATCTGGTATAGTTATCCCTCAATTTGAGGCTACAACTACTGATGGGGGTAAACCTACATCTACTCTCTCTAAGATGAAGTATTTGTATCAAGGTACTGTTATCCAGCTTTCCCCTTACGCTCAAGAGAAGCTACCCTCAATCACACCATCAACACGGGTTTATATCACACCCTCTGCACTCTCGCCAGCTTATCAGTTTTTCTTAGATCGCTCTAAACTGGTTATTGATTTTGATGGTCACATCTGCATACCCCACACTCTTATAGAGGCTAAACTTATAACTAATGAACAAGAAAATTAAAACTACCCCTCAGTCCTCACTCGCATTTGAACTTGAGTCGCTCACCGCTACCCATAAGCAACTAGCTTCGCAGTACCGTGATCTTGAGTATGATTACATTAAACTGGATCAAAAGACTAAGGCTATCCTCCTTGTAATTAAGGAGCTTAATCTCCCCTCGAAGATTACTTGGCTTTATGTTATTCGTAATGCGAATAAGTTTATTGATGCTATTTTCAAAATCATCCAGATCTTAAAGTAATGATCTCCTCATTTGAGATATTTGATGATTTCTGGTCAACTAATCCAGAACTTAAAGTTCTCCTGAAAGAGGATGCCCACATACCCTCCAAGATTATGTGGGCTCTTCTACTTTATATACACCCTAAGTCTAAGTTTTTTAACGAATCTCCCTCTACTCGTATTAAGCTTATACAGCAGGATTATCTACAAGACCCATCTTTCTCACTCTCTGATTACACCCCAACACTAGAGAGGATTAAATCTCTGCTACTCACTAAAGCAGAGAGATCCCTCGCTCTTTGGGAACAAAAGCTCTCTGAAAGAGATGCGTTAATAGCAGAGATCCCTTACACACTTGAGAATTTTGAGGTAGTAGATAAATTAGTTACTAATTCCCAGAAACTTTGGGATCAGTACTTCAAAATACAAGACGCACTCTCTAAAGAGTCAGAAACTAAGGTTGAGGGAGACATTGAAGAATCACTAACAGAAAAAGGTTTAATATAATTTACATGAAGACAATCAAACCACAAATAGTAACAACTGATTCCTCTGAAGTACGTGCCTCTCTTCTAGAGGGTACTAAAGTTCTCTCGGATGCTGTATCTACAACTCTGGGCCCGCTGGGTTCAAATGTTATTATTGAGACTCCGTATGGTCCCACTACTGTCACTAAGGATGGTGTTACTGTATCAGATCAAATCGCTCTTGAGAACCCAATCCAGAATCTGGCAGTGGATGTAGTTAAACAAGCGGCCTCTAAGACCTCGAAGACTGCAGGAGACGGTACAACTACCTCTACACTCCTCTCCTACGCTCTCTTTAAAGAGGCATACCCGCTTCTCCTATCCTCTACTCCGCCTATTAGTATTAAACGTACGTTTGAGGATCTACTCTCCAAGACTTTAGATTACTTATCCTCTATTTCAAAGCCGATTACGCTCTCCAATATTAAGGATATTGCAACTATATCTGCTAATAACGACCATGAGCTAGGCTCCCTTATTTCCGATGCTTATAATCACGTATCCCTCTCCGGTATAATTGCCCTTGAGGATTCCCCCACCCCATCAACTACTATTGAATTGATTGATGGTGCTCACTTTGATCGTGGATTTGTGTCACACTACTTTATTACTGATCCTAAAACACTGACTGCAGAGTATGAGAATCCTCTATTCTTGATTACTGATTACAAGATCCGTTCCACTCAAGAGATTGCTCCATTACTTGAGAAGGTGGCTCCTACATCTAGGCCGCTTATCATTATTGCTGATGAAATTGAGGGACAAGTACTCTCTGTATTAATCTATAATAAGCTGCATGGTAGACTTAAATCTTTAGCTGTTAAGGCTCCCTCGTTTGCTCAGTCACGTCAGGATATTCTACAGGATTTAGCTGCACTCACTTCCTCTAATTTTATCTCCCACACTAAAGGTCAGCGTTTAGAGGATGTTACCTTAAATGATTTGGGCACTGCTGCTAAGATTACTTCGACAGAAACACGTACTACTATCTTTGAACCTGCTCGAGATGAGGAGCAAATTCTCGCTCGTACAGAGGCAATCCATGCGCAGCTGCAAACCGCTACTGGTTATGAGAAGGAGAAACTTGAATCTCGTCTTGCTAATCTATCTGCTAAGATTGCCCTACTTAAGGTTGGGGCATCCACTGAAACTGAGCTAAAGGAGAAGAAGGATCGCTTGGATGATGCTCTTAAAGCTACACGTGCTGCTATTCAGAAAGGGTACCTCCCTGGCGGCGGTACAGCTCTTCTACGAGCTGCCTCTCAAATATCCCCCTCTGACCCGCTTCAATTGGCTTTCACTAGAGCTCTTACATATCCATTCTACAAGATTCTAAATAATGCCTCTCTACCTTCAGAGGTTATTAAAGATAAAGTACTCTCTAATCCTTCAACGGCTTATGGGTATGATGTATCGACTAATACTTTTGGGGATTTAGAGGAGTTAGGTGTCATTGATCCAACACTCGTTGTAACTGAAGCGCTTCGTAACGCTACTTCCGCAGCTTCAATGCTGATTCTCTCATCTACGGCTGTGCACGCTATTGACCGCACACCCCCGTATAATCCACATGACCATATCTAATTCTCAATTTAAGACTGAAGTTCCTCAATTACATCCTCTCTCTACACAGTATGTATCTTTTTGGAGAGAGGAAAAACGTAGATGTATCGAAGGGTACTGGGTTGGTGGCGTCTATATGCCTCCAGCCCTTTACTTTTATATAAACTACGCTACTATTAAGAAGAATAAAACCCCTAATTCCCCTAAGTCTTTTGGGAGACCGGATTTACGTGATATAGACTGGGATCTGTTTCGCTACTATACTGAGGCTAGGGGATTCTCTGGTTTTGCTTTAGATCCTAACTACACCTCTTTACGACTCGTTAATGATGAGTCGTTCTCTATTGAGTATTTACGTACATTCTACCCTTCAGCATTTAAGCACGATGGTACTCTAAAGACCTATGTACCTGCAAGAGAGTATCTTGCTAAGCAGCATCCTACCTCTTTAGGAGCCCCTTTATTTGAGAACCCA
>RXKB01000081.1:20327-20578 GCA_003963225.1 Candidatus Babelota bacterium | reverse complement strand
TTTTTGTTTGATGGGGCTACATCTTACTCTGAAGAGACCTTACTTAATCCGAATGCTGTTGAGATTATTGTTGGTGCTGAAGAATCTAATAAGTCTAGGGATCTACTCTCCAAGACAAAGGATTCTTTAGAGCGTCTACCAGGCAAGATTGAGCTAGCTTCACGTACATATCCTTCCCCCTTCACCAAACAGTATGTTGGCTCATTTGAGGTCAACCGTGAAATTACTGCAGAGTATAAGAAACGAGCGCC
>RXKB01000081.1:483-20277 GCA_003963225.1 Candidatus Babelota bacterium | reverse complement strand
TTGGTTTATTCTCTAATCTTAAGGATGTTTATTACCACAGCGTTGATGCTCTTAGAGCTGGTGCAACCAAGACTGGTATGCTCTTTATGATTGGTACAGGTGGTGATATGGAGAAAGGTACACTCCATGCTCAGGAGATGTTCTACTCTCCAGAGAAATACGATATTCTCCCATTTGATAATCTGTATGAGAATCAATCCTCTAAAATCGGGTACTTTGTACCCTCTTACTACACACTCCCAGAGTTTAAAAACAAAGAGGGTATAACTGATGTAGATAAGGCTAAAGCATTCCTCCAAAAGCAACGTGACTCTAAACGCACTGATAAAGGCGGGTCTCAAGCACTCAACCTCCTTATTCAGTATATGCCCTTCACCCCTTCAGAGATGTTCCTCTCTAGATCTGCTACAGTGTTCCCTGCAGCTGAACTCCGAAGACGTCTTTCAGAGGTTATATCCCAGAATTTATATGATAAAGTTGAGAAAAAGGTTAATCTCTTCTTTGATCCTTCCTCTCCTTATAATGGGGTGAATTATGAGCTAGATCCCTCACTTGACGCACTCACCACGTTCCCTACTCCTGAGTCTACTACGACTGAAGGAGCTGTAGTTATATATGAGTTACCGCGCATGATTGATGATCGTGTCCCGGACGATACTTATATTATTGGTTGTGACCCCTTTAAAGAGGATGACCCCACTTCCCCTACACCATCCTTAGCTGCTATATATGTTATGAAGACCCCTAAGCATTTTGCCTCTGTTGGACACGATGAAATTGTGGCTTCATACGTTGGTAGACCATATATGGGTAAACAAGCTGTTAATGAGATACTGCATAAACTTGCTGTATTCTATAACGCTAAGATTTACTTTGAAAATTCAGTTGGTAACATTAAGGATTACTTTGAGAAGATTAGAAAACTCTCTTTACTCGCTACTCAACCAACTACAGTGTTTAACAAAAAGGCCTCCCACCTTACCCCACAATCTGTTATATATGGTTACCCTATGTCTAACGATAAGGTAAAATGGGAGGCAATCCAGTATTTACGCTCTTGGTTACTTGAAGTAAGAGATGAAGAATCTCTTACTCGTAATCTTGATTTAATTACTGATCCAGCACTCCTGCAAGAACTCCTGGCCTTCTCTATGACTCATGGCAACTATGATAGAGTTATGGCTTTGGTAGGATGTGTTATAGGTTTAGAGGAATTTCACAACCGCAACAAACGCAAGTTAATAACCGAATCTGCTACCTCTGCCTTGAAAGAGGAGTTTAGAAAAATTATAGTAAACAACCCAAAACTATTTCATGTTTCCGCAACAGCGCCTATCCTACCGAGATAAGATTAAGAATAACTATCAATGGGCAAAGGATACAGTAGATTATATTATATCTACTGCTACACCATACTCCGAAGGGGATTATGATCGTATGCGCTCCAACTACCGTCTGTACAACAACATTATAGATCAGAAGGATTTTGAGAAGGAGTGTAACCCACTTGGTATTGATGTATCTCAAATCAAAGATGAGATTAAACCCTACAACAAGACTTATAATAAAATACAAGTTTTACTTGGTGAGGAACTATCTCGTCCCTTTAACTTCAAAGCAGTGTTAGCTTCCAGTGAAGGGGTTAAATCTAAACTTGCGCATAGGGATATGTTACTCCGCAAGTATGTACTTGCCCAAATCCAGAACACGCTTAAGTCCCTCTCTATTAACTTTACTCCTGAAGAGCTAGAGGATGCGACAACCCAGATAATGGACCCCGCCCAAATAGAGGCTTATATGAAGACCTCCTATATGGATGCTAGGGAGATCTTAGCCAATAAGATACTATCCTACCTCTCCAAGTACCTCTCCATTCCAGAGCTGCGTAATGACTCTTTTAAACACGCACTCATTGCTGCTAAAGAGATTCTGTATGTTACGCATACTCACTCCCTTCCAGTTATTGAGGTGGTAAACCCGCTTAACTTCTTTTATCACTCTTCCCCAGATATAAAGTATATCGAGGATTCTTTGTATGCTGGACACTATCAGTACCTCTCTATTGCCGAGATACTTGATTATTACGGGGACTACCTCACTGAAGATCAAAAGAAACATCTTGAGGAAGATTACCCAGCCCCGTACACTGATAAAAAAGCATCTACTTATATTCCCTACAATCAACCTACTCATGATCCATTCTTAAACACATTCCCCAATCTTTATCAAGTCTATACTGTTGAATGGGTCTCCCAAAAGAAAATCGGATTCCTGACCTTTACTAATGAGTATGGGGATGAGGTTACAGAGATCGTTTCAGAGGATTTCTCAATCCCCTCTAACGCTACTACGTACACCAAGATTAAGGATTATGATCGTAAGTGTAAATACTATACATGGGTATCCCCCACTAATGTTACTTATGATCTCACTTTTGAGTATGTACCAGAGGTGTGGACTGCTGTACGTATAGGGACTGATATGTACTGCAAAATAGGGCCTAAAACCCACCAGCTTCGCTCTCAAGATAATCCCTACAATGTTAAGCTCTCTTATCATGGTACTATCTACAATGATACAAATGCTGCACCTGTTTCTGTTATGGATAGGATGAAGCCATTCCAGTTCCTTTATTTAATTGTTATGCACAAAATGAAACAACTCATTGCGCATGACCAAGGTAAAGTGATTGGTCTTGACCCATCCATGATTGATCCTGAAGTAGGCTGGGCTAAAACCCTTTACTATCTTAAGGAAGCTAACATCCACATCTATAACCCATTAGCTACAGCTGAAGTACCAGGAGCTGCTCAACGTACATCGAACATACAGACTGCTGACCTCTCTAACACGCAGCAGATTGTTCAGTATATCAATCTCCTTAATGCACTAGATCAAGAGATATCAGATGTAGCTGGTGTGAATAAACAGCGTGAGGGACAGATTTCACCCGGTGAGGCTGTATCAAATGCTCAATCTAATGTGTCGATGTCAGCTCTACTCACTGAAATATACTTCTTTCAGCATGATAAGGTATGGGAGAGAGTACTCACATCTGCTCTGCAGCTTACACAATCCCTTTTAAAGGATAAGCCCTTCGCTGCTCAATGGGTACTGGATGATCTCTCACTTGCTACACTCGCTATCTCCCCCGGTGATATGCCTTATGAGGATTTTGCTCTCTTTGTTACTAACTCTATTAAAGAGAATAAACTCTTCAACTCCCTTGAGACACTCGCTGATAGACTCCTTCAAGCTAACCGCGCTAAGTTCTCTGATATTATTAAGACCTACAGGGCTGTATCCTCTCAAGAATTGGAGAATCAGATCATCGCCTCTGAACAACAGACTCTTAAAGAACAGCAGCAGCAGGCAGCCCAAACTCTTCAGCAACAAGCAGAGCTCCAAAAACAACAACAGGAATTTGAACTTGAGAAACAGCAGCGAGAGTTTGAACATGATATTTTACTTGCCCAAATTGAATCCTTTAAGTTTCAAAGGGATCAAGATATTAATGACAACCAAGTACCTGACCAACTTGAGATTGCTAAGTTTAAAGCAGATGTAGCCCTTAAATCAAGGCAGTTAGACATCCAAGAAGAGGCTCTTGCCCAAAAAGGGGCTATAGCAGCGAAAAAAAAGTCAGAAAAATAAATACTACCTATAATTGATTTCACAAAACTTTGTATAAATTATGACTGAAGAAATTGTTTACTTAACTTCTTTTGACGATATTCTAGGTGATGGTGTGCCCCTCACGCCAAATGAAGATCCAACTGATCCACCTCAAGATCCCCCAACTGATCCCCCTCAAGATCCCCCAACAGACGACGATCCTGATCCTGACCCCGATCCTGATCCTTCTCCCGATCCTGATCCAGATCCCGAAGATGATGAGGAGATCATTAAGGCCCACGTATCCTTTTTAAAGGAGTATGGAGTTGTGGATGAGGAGGTGACATCTTTAGAAGAAGCCAAAGCAAAGATTCACGAACAAGCTGTTAACTCACTCGTCTCTAAACTCCCGCAAGAGTTTCTCCCCATACTTGAGTTTGCACTCTCTTCTCCTCAAGCTGATGTTAAATCCTTTATGGAGCTGCAACGCTCCTCTCTCTCACTTGATGAGTTAGATGTTAATAAAGTAGATCATCAAAAGCAGATCATCAAGACATTCTATAAAGAGACTACTCGTCACTCGGATGATAAAATCAATCGTCTAATTGATGCTCTTGATGAAGACTCTCTTAAAGAGGAAGCTGTTGATGCCCTCACATCTTTAAAAACATTTTATGCTGAGGAGCAAGAGGCTTTAGCTGAAGAGGCTAAAGAAGCTGAACAAGCTCGGAAAAAAGAGTTTGAAGCCTTCCAAAATAAAATCAAGGACTCACTCTCTACGATTGATGAGAAAAGAGCTAAGCTTGCATATAATTTTATTCTCTCCCCTATCAAAGCTGACGACAAATACACCACTCGTTTAAATTACACTTTGTCCTCTATCCTGAAGAACCCACAACACGTCGTTCAGCTAGCTGATTTACTACTTGAATATACTCCTGAAAAAGGGATTACTACAACGCGTATCGAGCAAAAGGTTAAATCAAAAGCAACCGAATCTCTACGCACTTTAGTAGACAAACAACTTAGTAGCGAACGCGCTAAAAGTAGAAAAACTGCTACGCCCCCAAAGCAGACATTTAACTGGGGCAACTTTTTGAATAACCACTAAATAAACTATGGCAAACCCTAAATCCTCTTTTATTATTAAGCATTACGAAGGTTTTGGCGGCAACTTTGTTGACTCTCAGTATTTAACTGCCTCCTTTGATGGCGCTAAACCCTACGAGATGGAGAACACACTTATGAAAGTGTATTCCTCTAACTCTCGTTACTTTACCTCCAAGCCCCTGCTTGGTATGCTTGGCAACTCCTCCTTTGGTACTAAAGAAATCACTGGAGAGGTGTACCGCTGGCGTATGCAAGATGCCGAAATCCGTTATGGTATTCAGGTTGAAAACCTTGAATCCGGTAATGCTGCTCCTGGTCTTAACAACACGACCTTCCGCATCAAAACTGATATTGGCTACTACGCTCACCCTGATGTAATCTTCTCTGAAGACAACACTAAACCGCTTGCTATCCAAGAAGGTCCTTTCTTCGATGGTACCGGTAACGTATACGTAGTTAAAATCCAATCGGACAATCCTGCTCTCTACCTCGATCCGAAATATCTTGAGCAAGGCCGCCGCTTCAACAAAGTGTGGACCTCCGTTCCCTCGGAAGCCAACGAATGGTATGGTACGCAGCAGACTGCTTCCACCATGATGCTTGAGCACCAGATTAGCTACTTTGCTAACTCCATTAAAGTTACTGACCGCGCTCTTCGTGAGCAAGGCCGCTTAGGTATTGATTTCATCGCTACTAACTCTAAAGGTCAAGAAGAGCGTATCAAAACGTTCATTCCTTACTACGAGGCTAAAATGCGTGATGAGTTCTACCGTTCGATGGATGTCCAGATGGTGTACGGAACCAAATCTACCAGCACTGGTAAAAATGGTTACTGGATCAAGACTGGCGCCGGTCTGCGTGAGCAGGTTAAAGATGGTTGGGTAGATTGGATCTCCACTCCCCCCTCTGTTAACTACCTGAAGGATTACCTGATGACCATCTTCAACACTCGTACGGATGAGAATAACCGCAAGGTGTTCATGATGACTGGTACTATCGGCGCTCTGCAATTCCACGATGCAATTGTAGCTGTTGCTAACGGCTTCCTCACCGTTGATACTAACTGGACTCGTCGCACTGATTCTGGTATCGGTACGCCCGGCCTTGAGTACGGTGCTCAATACACTCGTTACTTCGGACCTGAAGGTATCGTTATCAACGTAATGCGTAACCCGATGTACAACTCTTTGGAGTTCTGCGGTCGTACGCACCCCCTCTATCCTGAATTCCCCATTGATTCGGCACGTCTTACGTTCCTTGACTTTGGTACTTCGGGCGGTGAGAACAACATCATGATGATTAAGGAGAAAGACTCCTTCCGTTACGCATATGTTCAAAACATGGTTGGACCTAATGGTCCGGTTACTGGCGGTCCTGTTACCTCGACCCTGAACTACTACGAAACTGCCATCATGGGCTCTGCTGGTATCTGGGTTAAAGATGCTACCCGCTGCGGTGAGATCATCACTGACTTTGATTAATCTATGAGAGAAAAACTACGTAGATCATCCAAGTCCACTAACTTTTGGACTAACGTGTCTACTATATCCTCTATTCTTGTATTTGCATTCTTAAATACTGCTATACAAGATCCCTCTTTAGTCCTGCAAGGTGCATGGGGCCTCCTCATTGCTAATGCCCTACACACTACAGGCAACATTTTAGCGCACATGAATAAAGACAATTCTTGATTAACACATCAAGGACTTCCGAACCCCAACAAAGTGAAGTAAACTAATAATAAAATGGGAAAAAAGATTTTCATATACTCAATTCCGCGCCCGACTGCAACAAACGTATCTGAATTTAAAGATGGTACATCGGGTAAACCCCTTAATAAAACCAAGATTGGCAAATGTGCCGATGGTATTCAGGCCCTATTCAAGCCCTCTGTTGGCGGCTTGGCTAACGGACTGTCTTACAAGCCCTGGATGGACCCAGAGACAGGAAAGCAAAAAATAGATCCTGTTACAAATAGACCGCTCACCCTCCAAGATCAAATGGAGCAAAAGTGGAACTTAACCCCCGGTTTCCTAACCAATCGCCCCTTTAGAAAAGGGGACTCCCTAGACCCCTCAAAAATGACCTACTACCAGACCCAGCGTTGGAAAATGCAGGATGGTTGTACGGTTCTGGATTTAGATAATATGGAGGATGAGCTTGCATATCATGTAATGCTCGACTCTAAATATGTTGCAAATTCTGAAAAAGAGTGGAGGTCTCATAAGTGGCCTTCCGCTATGTGGTATATCGCTTTAGAGAATGAATCTGATGAGATTAAATACGCTCGTTCGCAAGCTAAAAACGCAGCAATCACTGCCCTTCATACGATGGATGAAGATACTCGTCGCAAGTTTGTTACGATTCTAAAGATCTCAAAAGCTCAAAATAGTTTAACCCCAGTTCAGATCTACAACGCTCTTCATCAATTTGTTGAACTAGCGCCGTCGGCGGATTCTGACAATGTGAATAGATTTAACACTCTGTATACTCTTACGAAAAACGCATCAGGTAAGGAGAGACTTCAGGCAATGTATATTATACAGCAAGGACTTGATACTCAAGTACTGTATGAGAAACAAAATTCCTACTTCTTTAAATCTCCTATAGGCCCAATTAATATTGGCGATCGTTACGATGATGCAATTGATTTTATCCTCTCCCCTAAAAAAGATAAAGAGGTTAAAGAGATTACAGATGCTATTAAAGAGAGATTATAACTTATGACTATTAGAGAAGCTCACCTTTTGTTTAGAGTATTAAAAGACAGAGTAGATTCTCTTGCTAAAGAAGGTTTCGAGGCCGGGGAAATAGATTTATTTCTCAACAAAGCACAACTACAATTTGTGCAGCAACGATTGGATCTATTTAATAAACGATCCTCTGGATTTGAAGCTTCTCAAAAGCGCATAGATGATTTATCTACCCTAGTCATTAAGTACCCTCTACAGGATGGAATTACTCCAATATTAGATCAAGGTGTATATGAGGTACCCCTCTCTTTATTGGAGTATCCATACCTGCGTTTAATATCTGCTACTGCAGACGCAACTCAAAACAATTGCACTAAAAGGACGCTTTTAAAATTTATACAACACGATGATTATCGTGACTCTTTAAGAGATCCTTTTAACTCCCCATCTTTTGAGTTTATACCATTTAATTTTGGTAGATCCTCAACTGATCCGTCCTCATCCTCTATATACATTTATCCAGGATCACTCACTATCTCTAAGGTGTACTTGGAGTACGTTAAAGAGCCCAAAAAAGTATCCCTGGGTAATTATGTATACGTAGATGGGACTACCCTTGCCACTCAAGAATTCGAGTTACCGCCTCACACACACGAAGAGATTGTATCACTAGCAGTTTTACTCGCCTCCCTTGCTATTGAGGATCAAAGCACTCAATTCAAAGCTCAAGACTATAACCTATCCGAATAACATAATATACACTATTCATGATTCAAACTGTACGTCGCGCCAACGAAAGCTTTATCGTTAATAAAGCAGGCGCTACCACGATCCCCGTTACCGGCACTTTGGTTGATACCACTACTCGTAACGTAAACCTGACTGAAGGTCAGTTGGGCATCATCAATGTTTCCCCATTTGGTTCGGTTGGAATGAACTCCTTTACGGACGCCACCCCCACCATTACGGAAGCTCCTAGCATTGCAATTGTTCAAGGTACCGCTTCTTCGGCATCCATGACCACTGCTACTGCTACTTACCCTCTTTGGGTTCGCCCCTTTGAGCAGACTCAACCCCTTGTCTCTACCGACAAAGATATTCTTGTAACTAAACAAGCTTTCCGCCTTGGTAAACACGCAATCTGGTCTGTAGGTGTACCTTCCTCCACTACTACTGGTGGTGTTAACGTCCTTGACGAAACCGAGTACACCCTCACCACTGCATGGGATTCCGTACGTGATGACGCTCAATTCAATCCTTTTGGTAACCCCTCCACCTCGTACTCGATTACCACTCCGGATTTCACTAACCTTTCCTCGACCTATCCGCAACCGATTGACTACATTGTAACCCACTTTGCATACCACATCAATCGCAACGCTCAAGGTCTCTCGATCGGTAATCAAATCGGACGCAATCCCTTCTTTGCCCTCATCGTAGGTATTGCTAACTCGGGTCCTTCCGGTGCTGCTGCTGGTACTGCTATCTCTGGCTTAACTGCTGGCTCTACCCTGGATGTAATCACGGTTGGTTCCACCACTCGTGCTATCACCCTCACTCAAGAAATGGTAGACTCGCTCCAAGCTGCTGCTACTGCTACTAGCTTTACTCACGTGTTCACTACTAACCTCGCTAACGCTGGTACTACTACCGGCGGTACTGCTACTGGTTTGTGGGTAGTTGCACTTGATGGTATCCCGGCTTACTCGGATTATGTACCCCAGAAAAAAGTTAACGTCACCGTTGGTCTTACTCGTGGTTTCGACTACAATACTGTTACTTCCGTTCGTGCTCAAACTCCTGACGAAGGACAGGGCTACGGTCGTCAGCTGTCTTTACTGTATGCCGCCACTCAGGGCCAGCGTAAGTACTTCCACCGCCACACTGCAGACCCCATTGTAAACTTCCCCAATCCTATTGTTGAAGATCAGCAATACACTGTTTACAACATCATGCACGGTTACTGGAATGCTACCGGCGGTCGTCCAGAGTATGTACCGCAACGCGAAATCATCTGCATTCCGCGCTACTCCACTGGTACTACTACGAACCCTGTAATCGCTACTTTTGACACTGCCCTTAACTCTTGGCTGGCATCTGCTGGTGCCCCTAGCATCAAAGCTATTGATTAATATAACCCCTTAGTCTTTACATTAAGGGGATGGTTTGTTAGCTATCTTGTGAATCACTTATACCTTAGTATTTGAGAAAAATGTCAAGGGCCTTAGGATTGTCCTCAAGGCCCTTTTTCTTAACCCACATCCACATAATCATGTTATCCAACAAAACTCTCTCCAAAGTTAAGTTTCCGGCTCTCCCATCTAATCTTGGTCGTCAACTTCAATCTTTCTCCCTCTCTGACGTAGTTCGTTCAGCTGCTAAACTCTTTTCTCCGCTGTATCGTTTCGCTGCTACGTCTCAGGTAGCCTCTTCGACTACTGAAACGACTCTGGTCTCCTACACTATTCCTACTAATTTTTCCTCGACTGATTTACTCAATCTCCTTCTCTCTATTCGCTCGAAGAACAACTCGGGTTCCTCTGTTACCCTAACTCTTCGTGTAAAGGTTGATGGTACTACAGTTGCTACTTCTACGAATACTTTGACTGATTCTGCGTCCTCAAACTACGGGACACTTGATGTAACATTCCATCACAATCGGACTAATACTAACGTAAATGGTTCCTTCTTTGTAGGTAACGGTAACACCTCTGCTATCGCTTCTACAGCTGCTTTTGCTCTGGCCTCTAATTCTACTATTAGTGTAACTGCTCAACTCTCGGCTTCAAACGCTCAAGCCCAATTTGAGTTACTCGGCGGTTTCACTAAAATCATTGACTAATCTACTGCACTAAGTATGAAGTACAGTATCACTGACTTATTATCAATTTATCTCCCTAAGAATATTAGGAAGACCAGAGATAATCTCTCTGACTTTCAAGGTAGAGTAGCCCCCTACGCTAACTCTATTCGATTGTATGATGTCATTAAGGATACTGTAGAGTACCTAAATATTTCGCCGTCTAATACTGATCTTAGCCTCACGACTACTGCTACTAACGTAACGGTTAATTCCTCTAACGGGACTGATGCAACGATTGCAGCTGCCACTACATCTACTGCTGGTGTGATGTCTGCAACAGATAAGACTAATTTAAACGCTCTCATAACACTCTCGGGTGTATCTGCAGGACAGACGCATTTAGGTACATTTAGCGGTAGTATTATTCCTGATAACACAACAATCAAGGCTGCATTACAATCACTTGAGACATCTATCTCGAGCATCTCTTACACATTAGGTAACTTATCCTCATCCACATCAGCAATAACTGTAGTTGGGGGATCTAATGCTGTAATAGGTAGTGGTGTAGCCCTCACACTTAATCCCTCTAACATATCCCTATCGACTCTAGGGGGATCACTTAATCTCTCTCAACTCTCTACTACAGGTGCGACTAACGGGCAAGTGATAATGTTTAATGGTACTAACTACCAACCAACTACGCTTGCCTCTATTACTACTCACAACTCCTTGTCCTCTATTCAGGGCGGGACTACCTCTCAATACTATCACTTAACTCTTAATGGTTATAACAGTGTTGAGAATTTCCCTCAACTGTCATTGGCAGGTAGAGATGCAGTTGGTACTGGAGTTCTTCAGCCTATTACTCTAGCCCACTCATTAACTTTTTCTGGTACAGGCACTATATCACTAGTCAATGATTCAACTTCACCTGGTAACTCCTATTACTATGGTACTAACTCCTCTGGTACAAAGGGATTTTTTACTCTCCCTTCTACAGTTACGCAGGTCACTACCTCTGACTCTTCGGATATAGATTTTACAACAACTAATCCTACAACTACCCCATTAATTACTGCCTCACTCACTACTACTGGTGTTACAGCATCTTCTTATGGGTCCCCCTCTCAAGTCCCTACTTTTTCAGTAGATTCTAAGGGTAGGATTACTTCAGCCTCATCCACTAACATATCTATTACTGCCTCACAAGTAACTGATCTTGTAGAGGTAACTCAAGATATGTTATCCACGTTCCTGCAAGCCGGGTCTGGTGTAACTTTAACCTACAACGATACTCTTAACACACTCACTATTGATTCTACTACACCTAACGAAGTTATAGACGATAGAGTTGCTAGTTTATTGCAGGCAGGTTCAGGCATTACATTAACCTATAATGACCCATCTAATACTCTCACTATTTCTGCTACTGGTACTGGATACTCAACCGTTCAAGACGATGGTACTCCTTACACTCAACGCACTACACTGAACTTTAAAGGGTACGGACTTCATGTAAATGATGATTCAACAAATCTGCGTACTGAGGTTCAACTTAACACAAATCTTCAGCTGTATGCCTCCCTAACCGGAATAGGCATGATTGCCAAAGATGCTCAAGGAGTTGCTTATGAAGTTGAAATTGAGGGTGGTACAGGTATCCATGTAGCATCTGGTTTAGGTGTGTTAGGTAACCCGACAATCTCTTTAGACCATCTTGGTATAGAGGATCTGGTAGACCCTAATGCCGATAGAATTATGTTTTGGGATGATTCTGCATCAACCATGCAGTGGTTATCTCTAGGCACTAACCTCTCTATTACCGGGACTACTCTTAATGCTGCTGGTGGTACGGGAACACTCCCACCCACTGCAGATACAGGAGACTTCTTGTTCTTTGATGGGACCAACTGGACGCAAATCTCACCTGTTCGTAACACACAAACGAATAATACAGGTACGATTATAACTCTACCTTCTACACCTTTAGCTAATACCCCGCTTACACTTTATATAAACGGCCTACTTAAAGAACCGGTAGAAGATTATACTATATCTGGAGCTACCATAACTCTTGCTATGAACTTGGTAATGACAGATAAGGTCACAACAATTTATTATACTACATAATTATGGCTCAAACTCGATTGAGAATTGGGGAGCAACTGGCTTTATCTGCGTCTCCTCGTTCAATTATTATTACTGACTCCTCATCCAAGCCTGCGTATTTTGCACCCACTACTGGTGCTGATACCATCTTTTTCTGGGATGATTCCGCATCTAACTGGGCACATCTTACTATAGGTACTAACCTCTCTATCACTGGTACTACTCTTAACGCATCAGCTGGTGCTGGTGGTTATGCAGAGATTCAGGAAGAAGGTACCCCGTTAACTGCTCGTACGAAGTTTAACTTTGTAGGTGCCGGATTTACGGCAGCTGATGATGCTCCTAACACCCGTACTAACATTACGCTTGATGCGACACTCGACGCCTTAGCAGCATATAACACCAATGGCTTACTCACTCAAACAGCTGCGGACACTTTTACAGGACGTACTCTTACAGGTACTGCTTCCCGTATTTCTGTTACTAACGGTAACGGTGTATCTGGTAACCCAACTGTTGACATTGATGCAGCCTACGTTGGGCAGACCTCCATTACAACTCTTGGAACCATCACTACCGGTACATGGGATGCTACAACTATTGCAGCCACTGCTGGTGGTACTGGACATGAAACTACTGCTGTAGGTGACCTGCTTGTTGGTGCTGCCACCAATACGTGGAACAAACTCACCATTGGCGCTAACAACACATTCCTTAAATCCAACGGTACAACTGCGTCTTGGTCCACTATTGCCGCAGCTGATCTCTCTGATGGGGCAAACATCGCACACATCAATGCTACGGAGACTATTTCCTCTAACTGGACATTCTCCAATAACATTGTGATGAACGCCACTCCGTCTTTGGATACTCACCTTGTACCCCTTGGTTACTTGAATAACATTATCGCTAATGGTTTAAAGTATCACACTGTTCGCGCAGCTACTACTGGTACACTCACCATTACTGCTCGTACATCTACTACCCTCACTGTTGGTGGAACCTCCTTTACTCAAGATGGTCAAACTCTCGCTAACGGGGAATACTTCCTTGTTAAGAATGATACCACTGGTGTAGCTGGAGCAGGTGCTGCAGATAACGGGGTGTACGTTGTATCAGGTGTAGGCTCCTCTGTTGTCCTCACTCGCGCAGCTTATATGGATACTGCCGCTGAAGTAGATGGGCATACATTCGCTGTTGAAGATGGTACAACCAACGTTGGTACTATGTGGATTACCACATCTGAAGTAACAACTTTAGGTACTGATTCTATCACGTTTACCCAAATAAACTCAGGTGGTAGTATTTCTGGCTCTGGAGCATCTAACCGTATTGCATACTGGACTGGTGCATCTACCCTATCCTCCAATGCTAACTTTACCTATGATGGTTCAGTTATGACTTTGGGTACTTCTACTGCTGCTACCTCTACTATCTTAACTACTCAAGGTACAACTACTGGCGGCAGTAACTATGGTTACACCCATAAGAACTCCTCCGGTACTGATGTATTTAGAGTATCAGATAACGGTATCTTAACTATTGGTGGGTCTACTCCAGCAACACTCCAAAACTTAGGTCTCTCCAGAACTACTGGTAACCTATTAGTTCAAGCGACTGGTGGTACCCTATCACTTAATGGTACCTCATCCTCTCAATCAGCTGTTTCTGTAGATTCAGGTGCGGGTGGTATGACTATTGATGCCAGCACTGGTACTACAGCATACCACACTCTGTTAGTAGGTTCCACCAATAAAACCTCTACCTCTGGTAACCAGCGTTACCTAGTAGTAGGTGGTGGATTTGTAGTCTCTTCCTCTGGTACTAATACATTTGCCGCTCAGGAGATTAGCAGTACTATTAACCAAACTACGCACACCGGTATTACTAGGGGGTTATACATTAACCCGACAATTACCGCAGCTGCTGACTTCCGAGCTCTTGAGATCACCGCTCCTGCTACCCACTACTCCTTATTCTCTACTGCAGGTAAGGTACGTTTTGATTTAGGATCGGATGCTTCTTACGATATGTACTATCGTAACACTTCAGGAGAACTCGTTAGGTTACCTAACGGTACAACTGGTCAATTCTTAGGCGCTACTACATCTTCTGCGCCTTCTTGGCAATCAGTTTCTACTACTAAGACTATTGCTTATATTGAAGGATTCGCTGCCTCTACCTTTGATCTTGATGCTAACATTGGTGTAGTTAAAGATCGTAACGGTACGAACATCGAATTCACGCTCCCAACAGATCTAGACTCTTTAGAAGTATACCGCAACGGTATTCGCCAAGCCCGTACTGGTACATCCACTACTCGTGATTACTCCTTAAATGCTGGCACAAATGAGATCACTTTCACTGTAGCAACAACTACTGATGAAGTTCTCATGTTTGTTAAACCCTCTTAATTCAAATGGCATCTACTAGAATTCAGTTAAAACAAATTGATGACGGAGGTGCAACTACTACTGGCCAAGTACTGAGGTGGAATAACTCCACCTCAGTATGGGAGCCTACAACTGGTGTAATGCCTAGTGGTAGCGGTACTACCAATTATCTACCAAAATGGACATCTGCCAATACCTTAGGTGATTCTAAAGTATATGAAACTACTAATACAGTATCAATTGGTACTAATACTGGCATAGACTCATATACCAGATTATATATTTATGGCGGATCTAGCGGGGCTAATGTCGATGCGAGGGGAGCTAACGCTATCGGACAGGATCAAGCTGTATTTGATGCTCAAGGTTCCGACTATTCCACTACGTTTAAGTCCTTACACGTAAAGTACACCGGACCTAATGGTGTTGGTACTACTTTAGGATATTCTAATGCCAACCTTGGTGAGATTGTATGGAATGACGCATCAACAGCTTTAATTCGTAGCGTAGCATCTAGCGGGTCTGTTCCTATTATACTCTCTATTAATGCCTCTGAAGTTGGCCGCATATCCATAGATGGACTTGAGACTAGATCAGGTAAAGCTTTAAGACTTTACGATTCAGATAATACTAATTACATAGACTTTAAAGCCCCAGCTACTGGAGACCTCACTACCTCTTATTCACTCACTTTTCCCGTAGACGATGGTACTTCAGGGCAGGTTTTATCTACAAACGGTACTGGTACTTTATCTTGGATAACTCCATCTGGTGGCGTATCTGACGGCGACAAAGGAGATATTACAGTAAGTGGATCTGGCGCTACTTGGACAATTGATAACGATGTAGTAACTTTTGCTAAAATGCAAAATATCACTACTGATAGATTACTTGGTCGAGATACTGCAGCATCTGGTGATATTGAGGAGATTACTGTTGGCGGCGGTATAGAGTTTACTGCTACTGGTGGAATTCAAACATCTGCTTTTACAGGAGATGCTACTAAGACTGCTGGCGGCACCGCTCTTACACTTGCTACTGTTAACTCCAACGTCGGTTCATTTGGATCGGCTACTCAAGTATCTACATTTACTGTCAATGCTAAAGGCCTAATTACTGCTGCATCGAACACTGCTATCTCTATTCCTGCTTCTCAAGTCTCTGACTTTTCTGAAGCAGTGGATGATAGAGTTGCTGCTTTAATTCAAAACGGTACTGGTATATCTTGGACATACAATGATGTGTCTAATACACTCACTCCTGCGGTGAGTATTACCCAGTACACTGATGAAATGGCTCAGGATGCTGTAGCCACAATGATTCAGAACGGTACAGGTATTACATGGTCTTATAATGACGCCTCTAATACCCTTACTCCTACTGTAACAATTACGCAGTACACTGATGAGTTAGCTCAAGATGCTGTAGGAGCAATGGTTGATACAACCTTGGTCTATGTAGACGGTACCCCACTTCTTACGCGTGCCGCTTTAACCGGTGATGTTACAGCCTCTCAAGGGTCTAATGCCACCACTATTGCCTCTAATGCTGTAACAGATGCCAAGTTTCGTCAGTCTGCAGGACTATCTGTTGTAGGTAGATCCGCGAACACTACTGGTAACGTTGCAGATATTACAGGTACAGCCAATCAAGTACTTAGGGTATCAGGCACCACACTTGGATTTGGATCAATTGATCTCTCCCAATCTGCTACTGTAGGCACATCTCGCTTAGCATACTCCAACCTTTCTCAGCTTACCGGGCTCTCAGTACTTGGTGTTACAGGTACTTCTACAGCAGATGTTGCTGCAATTACAGGTACTGCTGACCAGGTGTTAAGAGTAAACACTGGTGGTACTGCCTTAGGCTTTGGTACAATATCCACTAACGGTATTGCTAACGATGCTGTTACTTACGCTAAAATTCAAAATGTATCTGCTACATCCAGAATTCTAGGTAGGATAACTGCTGGAGCAGGAGACATAGAAGAACTTACTGGTACTCAAGCAACTACCCTATTAGATTTATTTTCTACTTCCACCACTACTAAAGGTCTAGTACCAGGCTCTAACGGAGCTTCTACAACCTACTTAAGAGGTGATGGTACATGGGCTACTATATCTGGTGATGGCAATGGTATATACTCCGGTTCAGGTACGATAGGTACTAATGCTGTAGCTACTCTACCTTCGTCTTCTTCCTTTACTATTGACTTCTCTGATGCTACAGATGGTTTTTACATCAACGATACAACTGGACAGGTCAAATTAAGTAACAAGAGTGGTCAAGCATCTGTATCGGCTTCTAACGCTGGGGTCGATTTAACTACTGACGGTTCAGCCGCCTTAAATTTAGCAGGAGACGATACTGTACTTTCTGGCAGTAATTTCTACATCAACACTGCTGTTGTCTTTGGTGCAGATATTACCCCTTCTCAAATTACCTCTAACCAGAATAATTATAACCCAACTAACTTAGGAATATCTAACCGTGTTAGAATATCTTCAGATGCAGCTAGAGATATAACTGGCATCACTGCTCACGACGACGGTAAAGTACTAATTATAAATAACGTCGGTTCGTTTGATATAACGTTGAAGCACGAATCTGCCTCTTCTACAGCTGGTAACCGCTTTACTCTTGGCGGTTCTGATTATGTTATATCTAGTGGCACATCTTGTATTATACATTATGATAATACATCCTCTCGTTGGAGACTAGCCGCTACAGGTAAAAACTTTGGCGGTGGCGTATCAGATGGGGATAAGGGTGATATAACTGTAAGTGCTTCAGGCGCAACATGGACTATAGATAACAATGTAGTTACGTATGCTAAGATGCAGGATGTATCCGCTACATCTCGTATTATGGGCCGCATTACTGCTGGGGCAGGAGATATGGAGGAGCTTACTCCTACTCAAGCTACTTCGCTACTTAATAATTTTGTTGGGGACTCTGGTTCTGGTGGAACCAAAGGATTAGTTCCAGCTCCCGCTAGCGGAGATGCTTCTAAGTTCCTTAAAGGCGATGGTACTTGGGGTACTGCTGGTGGAACAACTTGGACTGTTCACACTACTAATGCTACCCTCAGCACCAACTCTGGTAATATCTCTAATAACGCATCTCAGCTTATTTTAACACTCCCCACTACCGCTGCTGTAGGTTCTACAATTGAGGTAGTCGGTTTAGGGGCAGGTGGATGGAGAATTGCCCAAAACGCCTCTGAAAAAATTTATTTTGGGAATACTACCACTACTACTGGTACTGGCGGCTACATAGAATCTACTCACTCAAAAGATGCAGTACGTCTTGTATGTGTAGTTGCTGATACCGAATGGTCCGTAGTATCTTCCGTAGGCATAATCAATATCGTATAATGAAATACTTTGGTGAAATAAAATCAACTAACATTCATAATGGTGTAGTAACCATTAATGTTTCCTACGCATCTGAAGATGCTCAACATACTTTAGAGGAAACCTACACTCTTAACTCTCCTCAAGGAGACTCATGGATTCAAGACACTATTCAAGCACGTATTAAGAATCTTGAGGAGTTACATCAGGAAGCCCAGAATATTCAATTAGGCTTGGTGTCTGCGCCTGAACCAATCTCTGAAGAGGAGCTTTTGTATAAGAAAAATCTTAATGAGTTTAATTCTCTTGTATCAGCATTTGCTAAAGGTATAGTGTCTGATACTGATGAAGTATTCCTTCAGAAACAACAATGGTTAAAGGATAACTTTCAGCCGTCCTACATCAAATACTTCTAATGGAACCTGTATACATTGTTACTTCACTACACCGATCTGGCTCATCTATGATGATGCGTTGTTTAGAAGCTGGTGGACTAACCCCTACTCATAATCCTACAGCGATTCTCTTAAATCAGGTTTTGCACGATTACATACCTAACCCAAACGGATTTTATCAGTACGGTAAACCGATCACTAAAGATTTCTATGAGAATAATAAAGGGAAACTAGTTAAAGTACCAATCTCTGAACTTAAGAATTTACCTGAAGGTAACTATAGGATTCTCCTACTTAAAAGAGATCCAAAAGAGATAAGGGCTTCTATGTTGAAGTGGACTCCTTATCAATCATGGGGAATGTTTTTAACCTCTACTTTCTTGTACGATGAGTTAGTATCCACTATTAATCCTACACTCACTATTAACTATTCTGATGTAGTCAATGATCCAATTCAAGCTTTCACTACTATTTCTGAACACTTTCCTATAGATATTCAATCCGCCGCTGATCTAGTTGATCCGCAGTTACATAGACTAAAACTTAAAGACGATGCCGACACAAGGATATAATAATCCAACAGCTGCCGCTGATGCTGGGGGCGGTGGCAGTAACTGGCAATCGCTGCCTGATGGATTAACGAGCAATGATGTGTACGCGGAATGTGTTGTTCCTTCCGGTGGTGGATTTGCATCTAATATCATAAAATTTACTGGATTTGGGTTTTCGATACCTGCCGGAGCTACCATAGATGGGATAGAAGTAGAAATAGATTGGTGGGCTACTAATATTCTAGAAGAAGATATTATACAATTGTATAAAGCGGGCACTCTTGTAGGTAATAACTTATCTACCAGTAGTACTTTACCTGATAGCGTTGAAACGACCTCTTATAAAGGAGGCCCCACAAATTTGTGGGGAACAACATGGACTGACGCTGACATAAACAATTCCACCTTTGGTATTGGTATTAGATGTATTAATCCCTCTATGAAGTTTTCAGCAACAGTAAATATAGATGTAGTACGCATTAGGATAAACTATACACTAGGCAGCACTTCAGCAACGGCAACTGGGATAGGAACAATGACGGGAGTACAATCAATAACTTTATAATATGGCAAAGAATACAGCTGTCAATTTAGACATTACAAATAACACTGACGGTTTTGACGTCACTGGTGGTAATACCAACCGCCGAAAACTTACTCTCTCTGGGGGAGATATTTCTATGGCTGGCTCTGGAACGGCTGTAATTACTTTCCCTTCTACTACCGGTACCTTAGCTAACATTGCTAACTCCTCTAACTTAACTGG
>RXKB01000081.1:0-433 GCA_003963225.1 Candidatus Babelota bacterium | reverse complement strand
AGAAATTCAGGTGGGAGCTACTGGTTCTGACTTGAAGGTAAACCCTGCTGCTACCGCATCAGCTATGGTGGAGATAACTGCCTCTGCTAGAGGTCTTTTAATTCCTAGGATGACTAGGGCTACAATGACTGGTATCTCGTCACCAGCAGACCACTTACTTATATCTCAGACGGATTCAAGAGCAGGTTTATACAGATACTCTACTACAGGATCTACTTGGTTAAGAATAGGGGATGAAGGTATTACCAATACTCCAACTCAAATTAGCTCTAACCAAGCTAACTACAATCCATCTAATATGGATGTGACTAGAAATCTCAAGATTTCTACTGACACTACAATTAGGCAGATTCAAGGTTTAACCTATACATCCATTGTTCCTGAGGACAGAAAGACGCTCATCAATAACGGTTCTACTATAATCCAGTTTCCA
>RXKB01000027.1 GCA_003963225.1 Candidatus Babelota bacterium | reverse complement strand
TAGTTCCAAGGGCTGTAGTTCCAAGGGCTGTAGTTCCAAGGGCTGTAGTTCCAAGGGCTGTAGTTCCAAGGGCTGTAGTGTCTCATATCGAGACGAAAAATGTCTCAAATTGAGATTTTTTCTCATTCTGATACGAATAGAAAATTTCTATGTTGATTTTTTCCGTCTCAAAATGAGAATTTGGATTTAAAAATCAATATATTAGATTTGAACCTCATATCAAATCTATTAGATCTGGCAAATGTTTTGGAATGTTGTGGATCTATACCGAATTTTAACCGTAACAACCGTACAGGATTTTGAAAATTTCCGGCCTCGCACGAGCCGACGAAACAAAAAACTTCCCATCGCTGGGAAGAAACTTTGAAGATTTCCAGCCTCTCAAGTTTTTTAGATCAACAACGGAGGTATTTTCAGAATACTTTCTGTAAAATTTTCACACAACTTTGGATATTTTTTCTGGCCTTTTGTCAGAGGATTTCCAGACATTTGCTAAAATAAAAGTCACAAATTATCAAATCCATTTTAAGAAAATTTAAGAAACTATTTAGTCTAATAATTTCAATAACTTACAAAATATTTGCATGAAATTTTACTAAAATTTTAAGGGCATTTGTCGAGCACTTTTCCACAAAGTCCACAGAGTTTTCCACAA
Source organism: Candidatus Babelota bacterium (assembly GCA_003963225.1). GTDB lineage: Bacteria > Babelota > Babeliae > Babelales > Vermiphilaceae > AWTP1-30. The sequence continues at coordinate 20,291 of RXKB01000027.1, read as the reverse complement.
AATCTCTTAAAAAATGTTTCGGGCACGACCTCGGGAGATTTGGAGGGGACTAAATTTTTTGATTGCAATGCTATAAGAGACCCCCTACCTTATGTTGCATTGCGCTGTATTATGTGGTATTAGTTAGTCATAGGAGATAACAATTATGAAATATCCAAGCTTACTTTCGAGCCTTATTGAGACCCCGAACACGATAACTGCCATGATTAACAATATGCACAGGATAAATAACCAAGCGGCTCTTTCTGCCACGAATACAATTCTTTCTACCTGTCTGGATAAGCAGGACGCTCAGGTGAAGTCCTATGTGGTATCTGAATCCCTTTGCGACGCCTTGGCCACTGTGGATTGCAGCGAGGTCGGGAAGTGGCACATGGTAGGGTTTAGGTGCCATCATTTCATCCTACCTAAAGGACAATTGGCCGATGATCGATCGGAATATCGGGAAATGTATGTAGCAGTCCTTCCGCCAAGAGAAACTCACCATTCGCTGACAAATAGTCTGTCCGACCAATATAAGATTTGCATTACCCTTGTTGAAGAGTACACAAAGGAACAATTGGCTCAAGTCTACATCGGTTCTAGATATTCAGAAGGAAGTACGGTCGAGGAGATTGTAAAGACAGGTAGCGAGGCCATTGCAGGTTCGACAGAGACCGGAAAAGAGTTCACCGAGAAAACTTTACGCCTTGCGCTTAATTTACTTCTATACCTCGAGAGCCCAGATCCAGACATTATGAATCTAAAACCTCAGGTCTATAACACCCGAAATTTTAGGGAGAATTATTTTAAAAAATGTAAGTCAGATCGGGCACTTATGGGGATTTATTCACTTGGATGGGACTTCCACGGAAGGGAATATAGCGTCCATATCGGAGTTCGCAAAGGGCATTTTAAATGGCAGCCCTGTGGAAAACTATGGGCTCAAAGAAAGCTTATTTATGTGGCCGAGACCACAGTTAATTATCGAAGAGAAGATAATGTTGACACGCAATAAAGATGAAGTATTGTCTTTGACTAAATAAGGAAAGTAATAATGAACAGTAAATGGCTAACACTTTTAGAGGCTGCTAGTTACTTGAGAGTCTCAAAAGAGACAATGTATAGAGCAGTAAAAGCAAACTCGGTTAAATTTTATAGAGTCGGGCAGAGGAAGTTGGTTTTCTCTACTCAAGATCTAGACGCATTCATCACTGGAGGAAATAATGCAAGCGATGTTAAAAGACCTAAAACTAAGAGAAGAAGTTCTAAATAAATTAGTGGCCAAGGTGGCTGCGAAACAAAACGACAACAATCGATTAAACGCAGGCGAATTAAGAGAGATGATTAGTCTTTCTATCAATGCTCTGGTTGAACTGATTGAAGAAATGGAAAAGGCAAATGAAACTAACTAAATCTCAATTTTTAAAAGATACACTTAAACATTGTGGCATTCCTTATATCTGGGGAGGAGAATCGACAAAAGGTGCTGATTGCTCAGGGCTTATGGAAATCGTTCTCAGTCAATGGGGGCTAAATCCGGATGGTCGTCAAACCGCTCAGAGATTCTATGACTTCTTTTCTAAACCGACTTATGGAGTTGTGATTAAGGATAGATCTCAGGTAAAAGAGGGCGATCTTATTTTTTACGGCAAAAGTACATCTAAAATTACACATATTGCAATGGCACTTGATAATGTCGACATGATCGAAGCTGGGGGCGGAGGATCTGCCATTACAACTATGCAGAAGGCGTTAGACGCTAATGCTAAAGTTCGTATGGCCAAGATCGACCGAAGAAATGACATTGTAGCTTTTGTTCGGATTAATGGTTTAGAAATTGTGTGAAAACTAAAAAGGAATATGGAACTTTAGCGATCGCAGCCAAAGAGGGGGACAGCATCACCATCGGTGACGAAATCCTCCTTATCTATGCCAAGCAGGTTTCTAAGAAACAGATAAAAATAGTATTTAAAGCCCCGAAGTCAGTGCGAATCGTACGACATGGGGCGATCATCAAAGAGGAAAAAGAATAATGAGATATTTTCTAGTTTTTATTTTATATGTGATGTGCTTTACAGTCCTTATTTCCGGATGTGCGAGTGGTGTTCGAGTTTATGTGCTGGGCTTTTGAATCTGCTGGCCTTCCATCTACAAACTCAAGGGCTGCAAGGTCGTGGCTTAAGTACGGAAAAGAAACCAAAAATCCAGTCAAAGGCGATTTAGTTATTTTTTGGAGAGAGTCAATTTCTTCTAGCAAGGGACACGTTGCTTTGTTCGATGGCTATGATTCTAACGGAAATATTTTGTGTTTAGGTGGCAACCAGAATGACGCAGTTTGCATTAAGCCTTATTTAAAACAACAACTTTTAGGATTTCGTTCGTATTAATTTTTAAACAAAAAAAGAAGGAGAATTTATGAATAAATTAGAAACGCTTTTAAAGTTAAATAAAATGAAAATTACCAAAGTGGCGAAAAAGAACGAAAATGGGCCGGACATTTGGGTTTTAAAAAACGGCGTTCCTTATTCTATTGAAGTTAAAAAATGCAAAATAACAAAAAGAAATTCAGTTCAAGTTCCGCCAGTAGAAAAAAATAGAAGAAATGATGACTTTATAGCGATCATCCATCCAAGCGGATATATATTGTTTGAACCGATGAAGCACCACTTATCAAGCTGCACCCCAAAGGGCTATAGAACACTTTGGTCATAACAAAGGAGAATTTATGAACGTAAAAAAGATTTCAGCCGTTTGGCTTTTAGTAGTTATAGCTTTTTTTTTAGTTTCTGGGTGTTCAACGTCCTCAACGATTTCCTCAGTTATTGAGCCAACCAAAGAACAAAAAAAAATAGTTCTTGCTTGGGGCGATAAGCCGGAATGGACTGACCACTTGATTGCAGAGATTGATAAAGCTAAATGGAATCCAGCTATTGAGAATCCTTGCAAAACTGTAGGGCTTAAAGAGTGTTTGGCACAGATTCTTTCGATTATGGCCAAGTATGAATCAAGTTTTAACCCTAAAAGAGAATTTAAAGAAAACTTTAAAGACTCCAAAGGTAATTGGGTGGTTAGTCGAGGACTATTTCAGTTATCAATCGAGTCAGCGAATCAAAAAGCCTATGGTTGTGGATTTAAAACAGAGCAAGAGATTCACGAACCGCTAAAGAACATTTCTTGTATGGTGAAAATTGCAAACCATTGGTTGAACAAGGATTTAGTTTTCTTTGGGGGAACTAAACTGGGACTTGGACGATATCACAGTGTAGCGAGGGCTTCGAGTGATTCGTACCCTAAAATTTTGAAATACATGGAAGGATATTAGAATGAAACAAAGAAAAATTAGTGATTTAATTAAAGACCTTAAAAAAGTTCAAAAAGAACATGGCGACTTAGATATTAAAGTTCATCTAGAGTCACTGGCAAATGCTCATGCTGGCGAGTTTTCACACGACGATTTAGACTTGCACGTTGAACACATTGAGCAGCACTGCCCAGATACATACAAGACAATCAAAAAGAAATGGAAAGTTCTTTCTATTTTTGCAGGCGATTATGGGCCAGAAGACTTTGGCGGAAAATCTTTAAATAAGAAATTAGATATTAATTAAAACGAATCGGAGAGGCTATGGGATTTGAAGTTTATATTGTTTTACTATTTCATTGGATGGCTGACTTTATTGCTCAGACCGACAAACAGGCCACTAATAAGAGCAGCTCTTGGAGATGGCTGTCAGCTCACGTTCTCACCTACACTTTAATAATGTCATTTGCGTTCGGGATAAAGTACGGTTTGATAAACGGCATAACTCATTTGTTTATCGATGCTGTCACTTCGAGAGCCTCTAGTCACTTTTGGAAAAAAGGTGACAGACACACTTTTTTCGTTGTGATTGGGCTAGACCAATTGCTACATACTTGCATATTGATTTACACACTTCCGCATCTTGGCGGAGCATTAAAAGTTATAATATGGCAATGATCTCTAAAGAGAAAGCCGCTGAATATGAGCGTAAGAGGAGACGCACTTCCGCTAACTATCGTATCTATATAACAGAGCGAATGCGGAAGATGAAGAAGAGCACAAAAGATATCGAGAGGCTTAAGAAATGGCGAGAGCGGACAAAGGCGTCTTTGAGATATAGAGAACGAATAAATAAGTGGGCTTTAGAAAATAAGGAATTAATTAGTTGGAGAAATAGCATCCGCTATTATTTAACGAAAGAATATAAGAGGGAATTAGATGGAAATAAAAACTGCGGCAGTGCTTTCATTTTGCATGGTGACTGCGATAATTTTTATGGTGCTTTACTTATGGCCAAGAACATAGCTCAGTCGGACAATAAATAAGTTTTATTTTTATATCTAACAAACTAAATAAAACCGATTGTTGGTCTTTTGGTTATCTCAAAAGGTGATGCGTCAGCATTAGCGAAGTTTATTCAAAGGAAGTTTCAATGAGTGAATCAGAAATGCACAGTCGTGCTTGTGAAAAGCTACAGAAAGAACTCGAAATGGCTCTGCAAAAAAGAAAAATGTTAATTCAGCTAGGGTTAAAAGATGAGTAACTGTGTCACACACCATGCTTGCGATTGCATAATGGATAAAGTAATAAAATACGAAAAGCTACAGAAAGAACTCGAAAGCGTGAAGGCTGAGAACTATCGAATCAGATGTGAAAAGCAATCCGACTTAAATAAAATTGCTGAATCCGAATTTAATGAAAATCAAGCTAGCGACAGACTGAAAGAAGCCAGAGCAGAACTCGCAGCAGAAAAAGCCAAGGCCAAGGAAATGCTTGAGGCTTTGGAGAATCTACTCGGTCATTTAGATGCTAGTTTGTTGTTTCCACACAAAGAAAGATCAGATTTAGTAAAGGCTGAGTCTTTAATGGGACAAGCCATTGCGAAATACAAGGGGGCAAGTGATGGACAGTAACGAATTAAAAACAAGACTAGAGCAACATAAAATGTGGCTTATGAACAAAAGCACAGGTGAAAGATTTGTTGCAAAAAATGGCGAGGATTTGAGTTATGCGAATTTGAGTTCTGCGAATTTGAGTTCTGCGAATTTGAGTTCTGCGAATTTGAGTTCTGCGGATTTGAGTTATGCGAATTTTAGTTCTGCGAATTTTAGTTCTGCGAATTTGAGTTCTGCGGATTTGCGTTATGCGGATTTGCGTTATGCGAATTTGCGTTATGCGAATTTGAGTTGTGCGAATTTGCGTTATGCGGATTTGAGTTATGCGGATTTGCGTTCTGCGGATTTGAGTTCTGCGGATTTGCGTTATGCGGATTTGCGTTATGCGGCAGGGTTTACATTCTTACCGCTACAAATTGTAAACACAAAGTTTTTTATAACAATATTGGATGAGCATGTTTTGTGGGGTTGTCGAAAAATGACCTTTGATGAGGTTAAGGCGTTTAAATTTACCGATTGCACTTCTGATTGGGATGAAAACGAGTTTAAATTAAATAAAAAAATTATAACAGAAATGATTAGATACTACAGACCAAAGGATTCTTTATGACCATCGACGAGAAAATCAAACAGTATGCTTTGCAAATTGCAGAAAAAGAAATCTCTTATGGAAGATCAGGTTTTGATGACATCAGAGAAGATGTGGAGCGAGGTGCTGGATTTGTTAAATCCCTAATGCTCGCTGATATGAAAAAGCTGGTCGAGGCTTTGGAAAAGATATACAAAGTCGAGTGCAAACAACAATCTTGCTCAATAGCTGCGAGGGCAATATCCAGACAAGCACTGGCAGAGTTCAATGCGAAATATAAGGACATTGCCAATGGCAAAAACAATTAAATTTAAAACTAATTGCCAATATTGTGGAAAAATTTGTGAAGCTGGAAAAGGATTTCTTCATCGAGTAGTGGGCGCATGGAAAGCCCACTGTTTTGAGTGCCATAAAAAAAAGAAAGCGTTGGATAAAACAAAAGAGGGGGGGAGAAATGAAAATTTTGGCAAGAGTTATGACTAAAACTGATGTGATTGACGTTGAGGTTAAGCACGATCTCGGGGTTAAAATAGAGTTCAAAGGGCATTCATACACCCTGAACTGCTCAAACAACGGCGATTTAATTTTGACCTCAACATACGGACAATTAATTTTAAAACCTAGATCCTCAAACTCAGTTTACGTTGAGAGTGAAAAATGAGTCAGTTTAGAAATTTATTCGTAGAGTTTAGCGGAGACCCGTCAAACGACAAAGAGCTATACAAGCGATATTGTTCGTCTGAAAATTTTGAGCCACTTAGTCTTTCGGATGAGGTAATACACTATGTCGAAATCGCAGCGCTCGAAGCTGCGCAGAAGGAAATGCAGCAAGAGATTGATGATTTGAAAAAATCATACAATGAACTTAAAAAGCAATTATCTGTAGATTATCAATATCAAGAAATTGAAAGATTAAAATACGAAAACGAGGTGTACGTCTCCTTGACAGAGCCAAGAATAGACAACCTCACATCAGCCCTGAAAGTTGCTGAGGATGCTTTGGAAAAATATAAAGACAGCGCATTTGATATAGATGGAAAAGTCTACAAAGTTGGCTCAAAAGCAGCAGAAGCACTAGCCGAAATTCAGAAAATTAAAAAGGGGTTGGGATGAGTAGAATATGTGTAGCACACCACATTTGCGATTGTAATATGGAGCGGCTGCTGAAGCTTGAAAAAGACAATGCAAAACTCCAACTCGAAAACAAAGTCTTAAAAGAGCAGCTTAAACTAGCTGAATCTCAAATTGACGATTTAAAACAACAAGTGGATGAGCTCAATAAAGCTGTCTATCAAGAAAATGGAGAGGATTAGAGTATGAAAGACTCCCTATGGAAATTAAAAGTTTTGTTTTTATCGATATCGGATAATTTTAAATGCTGGAAAGAGTCCGTTTGGGATGTGGAATTAGATGAGCTTTATTGTTGCAATGGAAGAGACTGTGGCTGTCAGGCCGTTACAAATAGGCAGTACATCAGTTGGCAATTCCAAGTAGATGTTCCTCCCCCAAACCCAAAGGACAGGCCATGATTCTCCTATCAGTTGGATTTGCTTTGGGATGGATTGCAGCTTTCCTTTATTTCGAGGTCTGGGGAGGGCTCAAATGAAGTTTGTAAAGGTCACTTATTTAGTCGATTGCAAAGGGGACTATGGAGCCCTTTTAGATGCTTTGGCTCTTCCTAAAAATAGGGACGGAGTCACTTTTGTTCTAGATGGGAAGAAATTATCAGCGAGTGTTATTGAGGCAATGCCGTCCGATGGTGATGTCGATATGACGATTGTGACGGATTCTTACAGAATGGCTCTTAAACAGAAGATTTTAAAGGAATATTTAGCTAAGGTTCTTGCCGGAAAAGAGAGCCTAGAGACTCTTTTAGAGCGTTTGGCCAAAGTGGAAGTTGAACTTCAGAATGTAAAATCCGAGAAGCTATACATTCAAAGACATCTCAACGAGGTTAAAACTAAAATTAGTAATCGAGGGAAAAAGAAACCGTGGACAATGAAATAAGAAATATCGAGTCTACAATTTTTGAGGTCGTGGACTCCTATCTCAAAAAGTATATTGAAAATAAAGATTTAGCTTTTGGACGATCGGTGGCAAGTTCCACTGCGAGTCGAATTGCGACTAACGCCATCAATCAACTTATGCGAGAGATTGGAAAGTTCGAGAGTGCTCAATATAAAAGGATTGATTGGCGGATAAAGAAAAGTATGAACGAAGGGGAAGTATCCACAATGCAGACCAAGGTCGAGGACAGCCTACTTACACAAATGCGATCTGGCTTTAGTTTCCAAGTAGCCGTTTCAAAAGTGGCCAAGGAAATGGGAGTGGCCCGAGCCATCATTGAACAAGTAGCATCTGCCTCTTACCTTATCTCTAAAGAAAGAGACGAGAAGTTAAGGAATGCAAATAGGAATAGAAAATCAATTTGTGTAAAGAGGGACTAGGTCATGTCTTTTGCAAGTGTTATCGACTTGCGAGACACAATCCACTGCTTTGGTATGTTAATCATACAGCTTACACTTTCGTTATCTACATCAAAATTAAGGGCTACCGAAAGCACCTCTGGAGTTTCAGATACAATAAAGCCGAGTGTGTGTATCTCCGCAAGTTCTGCGGATATGTCTTCAAGGCTAGTCCAAGAATCGTAGCTGACGGCGTCATTCCATACAACATAAATGGCGTTTAACATCAAGTCCCCCTGATAAGAGGATTGCATTTTTTACATCTGTGTCCAAGAGAGTTGATTCTGGTCAGGTCTTTGGTACAGGTTGAATATGTGGAAAAGATTAATTTTTGATGATCGATATGAGGTAAGTGACCAAGGACAAGTGAGAAGTGTGGAGCACACTAGAGAGTACAGTAGGAAAGGAATAAAAGTCCGCCGTACACATTCAGGACGTATTCTACGGCCGTATATATCTCGCAGGGGGTACGAATATGTAGCTTTAGGGGCTAAATGTAAACACATGGCAGTACATAGGCTAGTCCTTTTCACCTTTTCAAAGGTCGATCTTTGCACTAAAATTCACGTCAACCACAAAAACGGAAATAAGAGAGATAACAGGCTAGATAATTTAGAGTTTTGCACCCCCAAAGAAAACATCCTCCACTCTCGCAAGGTATTGAAATCAAGAGGTAAGTGCTTAAATATAGATCAGGTTAAAGATGTAATCGTGGCTTCAAATTCAGGACGGAGAGTGAACGACCTGGCTAAAGAGTATGGGATATCTAGACAAGCAATATCTGGAATACTTACAGAAAGATTTTGGAACAATTCAAACTATCCAGAGTTAAAAGAAGTTAGAGAGAAATTTCCACCGACCATACGCAATAGGAAACACATACCTCAGTAAGGCAATTTCCCAATCCACTGTCCTCTGTGATTCTTCTTCATAGGTATTAGCAAAGGGCTGCCATCTACAATAATTCCAGTACCTATAATGGGTCTTTTTAAATTAACTTTGTTATACGCAAAGGCCAAAGATTCGTTGTCGATCAGACACCCAATCTGCATAGCAAAATAAAGATTATTTGGATTTGCCCAGTAGGAAAGGGAGAATTTTTCGTGTAAGTGGCCGCTTACGCAACTCATTCCCATTGACTGACTTGTCTTCAATACCTCAGCCGATTTGCTGTGGTGGAAGTAACAGTAATCCTCTCTGCCGATCTTTAATGTCCAGTCGTCAGCCCATTTCCACCCTCTCGGCGCACCGAGTATTTCTCGATAAGACTTAAAAACACTTCGTGGAAGTCCGTGGAATTTTTGTTTTCTATAAACTAGCGATCCGTGATTAGACTCACATAGAAGCATCTTCGGAAAAATTTCGTACAGGGGTGAAAGTTTTTTAATTGCTGACTCAAGTTCATCACTAGGTGACATCAGAGCGGGATCTGCACCATGAAAAGAAATTGAATGGTAATCCAGTTCATCACCAGTGTTCACTACAATAGGATTTTTAGCTTTCTTCCAATATTTAGATTTTATGGCATCGAGAAATTTAACAGCGTCCTCTGATCCGTAAGGTGAGTGGAAATCTGAAATGCAAATAACCAAGTCGTGTGGTCTTTCGTTCATCTTGTCTTTAGCATTGAGCAAGACTTTTAGAGAGTCACATCATTTATATTTTGACAGGACTTTAATCCTGATTCTGACATCCTTCAGCTCTCTATTCTTTTGCAGCCAAACCAATTTCTCTTGAGTCTTTGGAATTGCGTGTCTATCAAATAAAGCTGTGCAGGTATTGTGACATCTCGTGCAAAGGGGGATGTGGTTGTCGAGCTTTTCAAACAGGGCTACGTTTCCTTTATGCGGTACAACGTGATCGACTGCTGTTGCGGAAATTCCACATGAATAGCAAAGGGGATTTATCTCGAGAAATATTTTGCGGTATTCAACCCATTCCTTTGACGAGTACATGAGGTCGGACTTCTTATGCGGATTAAATTGTTTAGCTCCAGATTTTCTAGGCTTAAATTTAGCGTGATTTTCCATTTAAGTTACGGCTCCAATTGTTTTAATTTTAGAGTCCAATTTCTCTAAGATGGCAGAGTTCTGCGGCGATCCTGAGATGTAGTGATAGTAACAAATTTCTTTCTGCCCGATTCGTTTTATTCGGTATTTCGCTTGGTCCAGATCTCCAGCACTCCAGCAAACGTCATTGAATACCATGTGATTAGCGCATTGAAGATTAACCCCAGTGCTGAAGGAAGGAATTGTGGCCACGAGAACTTGATATTTACCATCGATAAATTTGTTGGCTACAGCTTTCCTCTTTAATGGCTGCATCTCTCCAGTAATTGCAGGGACACCAAAAGCCTCGGCAATTCTGTTACACACTTCAACATAATCCGTGTAAATGATGACTCGGTCTGTGACATTAAGAAGGTCTTTCACATAGGAAATTGTGGAAGGAATTGTAAATTCAGCCGACATCCTTTTAGCTTTACCTCCTATTGAATCTGGATTCATTTCCATCTTCTCAAACTCTTCGGCCAATTCTTCTATCTCGCTTTCAGAAATCTGGACAACTTTTGAAACTTCTTTAACAGTTAGAAACTCTTCAGCGGACACTTTGTAGTAAATGCCTTTTAGATATTCCTTTAGTTCTGGCACGTTCTTGTGCCCCTCCCAAGTGAGAATTTTCACCATCCGATTTCTAATCTCGATTGAATACTCTTTTCTATATGAGAACCTATCTGCAAATTCTACTGCGTCTGGAAACTTCTCTAAGAACGGGGAGGACTTTAATTTAGGATTGTAGTTACAGAGGGCGATGTTGGCATAGAACTCGGCCACTCTATTTTTAATTATTGTACCTGAGAGAACTACCACTCTCGGTATTGAATTTTCATATACAAGTCTGTGAAGATCTATGGTGCGTTTTGCGGCCATGTTCTTCATGTTCTGGCCTTCATCAATTACGACTAATTTAAACTTTGGGAAATGCTTCTCGAAATGTTTAAGTCGACCATAGGAAGTGACTACTATATCGTAGTCGTCCACATTCTCTGGGACAGTTCCTTTATCAATAAAGTACTTTGCCCCAGAGTCCCACTTTTTTATCTCTTGTTCCCATTCTAATTTTAAATATGAAGGACAAGAAATGATTGCCTTTAAGCCAAGCTTTTTACGAGACTCAATGGCAATTCTGGATTTACCTCCTCCCATAGAGACCGCACAAATGGAATAGGGATTTCTAAGTATAAAAGAAATCGCATTTTCTTGATGTGGTGCTATGGGGGAGAGTTCCATTAAGCCATCGCCTTTTCGACTTTAGCTTTAAATTCTTCGATTACAATGCCTTCAGCATCAAGCATATCCTGTCCATTTAAGTCCATAGATACTTGAACGGCTTTAGCCTTTACATCTTTGTTCACTTTCCAATCGGGATATTTAGAATCTAAAATTTCCCCGAAGAAAGTTTTATGTAATTGGTTGCTTCGATCGTAAGGAGTGAAAACTTGTTTCTTAACTACTTTTTTCTTAGTTTCCTTTTTAGTTTCCTCTTGCACTTCCTCTGAAGCCACTTCTTCCTCTTTTACCTCTTCAACCTTTTTTGTCTTCTTAGGTTTTGGAGCTGGAGTTTCTTCTTTTACTTCTGGAAGTTCCAATTGTTTTGGAGATTCAACGGTCTCAGTCCCTTCAACAAGGGCTTTTAATTCAGCCAAACACTCTTTCGGATCTTGGCCTTCTGCTGGGATGGCAGTGGCCGAAGTGTCTGAGTGCTCGTAGTTTCCAAGGTTGATTCTTCTTGCGTATGTGATTTCTTTCACTGTTGATTTCATAGGATGTCCTCTGCTTTCTCTTTAATTAATTCATATTCATACAAATTTGGTTCTAGGATTTCGATGTAGTCCATGAACTTCCAATCGTTTTGAATACCCTCTGCGATGTTTAAAATGGCTTTGGAATATTTAGCTCTTCCAACTCGGATGTTATCGGCTGAAGCGATATAGTTTTTACAGTTAAGTTTTTCCTTACTTGCAAAAGTCCATACGAACTCGGTAATTGTTCTGTTCTCGACAGCGGAAAAAATGTCTAGGTAAAGGGCTGCAGATAGATCGTAATTGTAATCACTTACTTTCTTTCTCATTTCCCAATTGTTTTTAACATTCCCCGTAGTTGATTTGAGATCTAGAATGAAAGTATCCGCCTTTAAATCGGCTCTTACTTTAGTCCAAATATCAATCCCCTTTGGAACTTTCGACACGTTTGTCCATCCATGTTTAGACAATAGAAGACCTCTGCTCGGGCAGAAGATCTGGCTTCCCACAACTGTAAGTTTTAGGAAAGCGGATACCTCTGGTCTCCCTCGTTTAATTCGAGAGGTGGCAATTGTGGAATTTTTAACAGCATCAACTAATCCAATTGCCACTCTATATTCCGTCTCTGTGATGATGGCTTTACCTTTGTGTACTTCTTTAAAGGCATCCCAGTCCTTGCCTCGTCTCACACCTTTGTAAACAACGCATTCAGCTTCCATTTTCTCGGGTTCAAGGACGGCCGTATGGAAGTAAGTTCCTACACTGAATGCAGGTATCTCTTCATCCTCAGCGGCCTCTCTTAGAATGTATTTTTTGTGGAAGTATTCAATATCTTCGTATGCGTGTTTAAGTTGGGAAGAGGAGTAAACTCCTCTAATCCCGTGGTATTGATCTGAAGTCAAGTCGGTGAAAATACCTTCTTTAATTTCAAATTCAGCCATTATAAATCATCCACACTGTCGTCAGAAGATTCTTCTAATTCGACCAATTGGATTTCCATTGAATGAGCTTCTTTACCTTTGAACTTACCTTTTTTCATAGTACCGATGCCGTTGTATTCAAGTTGGATAATCTGTCCAAACTCAACGCCATCTAAAGCTTTTGCAAGCATTCCACATCGATTTAATACGACAGTTTTACCCCCTTCAAAATTAGCTTTCTTATCTTTGAACTGAGTTTCTACGACTTTGAACACGAAATGTTCTGTGTCATACTGCGTATCCTTTTTTGTCCCTGTGTATTCTCCAATGAAAATATCGCCAATAGCCCAGTCGTCCCATTTTCTATAGAACATGGCTCCAGATAACTTTTTCTTTGTTGTAAATACTCTTTTCATCTTTTCTCGCTTTCTTTCTTTCTTCGTTGTAAGCAAAACGGCTTGATTGCTATTTTGCTAAAGGTCTAATTCATCTGTTTTAGTTAAATATTTTTCAAAGAACTCATACTCTTTAACACCACGTTCATCGACGTAATATTGTGAGCGATAAGTCTTCATTCCACCTATATCTATGTACCCCTCACTCTGATATTCTGGAGACCAGATAAAGGGATCTAGGCGAATGTTTCGGGCTCTCTCGTGAAGCTCCTCTGGAAAGAAATAACAAAATGCTTCTTTCATTGCTTCAGCAAGTACATTCATTTTAGATTCATCGCCTATATCAAATTGGATATAAATTGCGTCGTGCAAAGTCTTAATAACTTCACATCCACGACTTACGGCTAGGTCGACTGCTTTTCGCATGATTGCAGCCCCAAGGCCTTGGATTGGAACATTACCAACGGATCGTGCATTGTCGTTATCATCGAACATATACCAGCCATCCTCAATGCGGACGAGGCCGTAGCTCGGATATTCGTCGATTAGCTCTGTTCGGTATCGTTTAAAATCGGAATAGGTGTCATCGAAAATATCAATCAATCGTTGCGCTTCATCTTCAGTCCAAGGCTTTCCAGTATCCGCAGTAAGTTTTGTGGCAAGGCCATACTTAGACATGAGATAAGAAATGCCAAGACAATTATGGACGATTTTTCCATGAAGTGTTGTAAACCTCTGGCTGCCCTGTACGTCTATTATATCGTAAACCCTCCCCCTTTTTAAGTTGGTATATCTGCTCTGCTGTAAATCCCTTTGCAAACCACGCTGCAACGCCAGTCCTGCTCTTTCCCGTAAGTTCGCAGAAATCTTGTAAGCACATTTTTCTATCTCTGAAAATAATCTCACGCAATCCTCTCCTATTTCTATTGTTTTGTGATGAAGTTACCCATCTCAAATTTCCTCTCTCATATCCCCTGTCGTTGTCAATCCTGTCTAGGTGGGCTCCTTTAAAATATCCCTCTAGTTCCGAGACATATTTGGCGAAAACTCGAACATCTTTAAATTCTTCAGATAAGTAGATTCCTCTTCCCCCATAACTATTGTAAGCCTTTGCCTTTGGGTTTGAGGTTCTGTCTACAATTTGCTCCCATCTTGCCCTGATAGAACGGTAATTTTTTATCTTCGATTTCGGGCAAGTTGGACACGACTTTGTTATTCCTCGTTCTAGTGACAACAGCCAGTTCCACTTCTCAGTCCCACAAACTATACATCGCACAAAGCATTGCACTGTAGGCTTTACGAACTTTACTTCGGAGGAGATAACTTCCCATGTTCCAAATTTCCTCCCAAGAAAAATTCTGTCCTTGAAGTCCTCTGTCGTTTTCTTGGCAAACTTTCCATTTACATACTTGCGATTCTTTATAAATACTGGCTTGTCTCCACTCATTGTCTTCTCCTAATACTAGATGGTCCGGAGTCATATACTCCCCTCCTAATTCAATTACTTCTTTTTCTCCCATATACTTTGCCCCAGAACAGCTTCTCCAATCAGCTCCGTCCCAGACCATATCCTGCGCTGTTACTTTTTCGACTGGCACATATCCTTTACCCTTAACTCGGATTAAAGTCCCCTCCAACAAACAAGTCGATTTACATAAATTTCTTTCATACTTATGGCTATCTTTAGTGGCATCTTCGGGAACCATTCTAGCTTGAATTGCAAATGCGAGATATACGTCTCCAGACTCATAGGCTGAGATCATGTTGTAGTCGTCTGATTTGAGAGCTGAGATAAAAAATTCTTGCGAGGCATAGTCAATACCGCCGTAAGCTTTTCCATTTGGAGGAATACAGAAAGTTCGCATCCAAGCAGGTTTCAAAAATAAAAACCCTGTGGCAGATGGTTGTGTTCTGGACGACTGAGCCCCGAATGGGTTTAAGTACGGGCGAACAATGTCGCCATCAACATAATCCCAAAAGTTTTTTCTCTTAGAATTGGCTGAGGGGATGAACCCAGCAAGAGACTGTCTAAGTTTTAAATATCTCACTATTTGCGCCCCAAAATTGTCCTTGGGGTATTCATGTTTGAACGGAAAGAACTGTTCAAATGCCTCAAGAGATTGTGAAAGCCCTCCACCGTCAGTTCGCATCCATCTACTCTTGGTAGTTCCTGCTGGGGCTCCTACGCTTTCGTCATTGGCAGCACACCATTCGATGATAAATCCCTCAATGGCCTTTTGATCGACAGAAAATCTCTGGTCTTTTTTATTCCATCTAAAAGGTTTAATTTGTGGAAACAGCTCATTAATTTCTTTTTGGCAGGCGTGTACTATCGCCGGAACTCTATCGGAAAAGTTCTTAAGTCTTTCATAGTCGATTCGATAGCCCCGATCTTCCATGATGGCTGTATGCGCGGAATATCGCCCACGATAATAGGCCTCTTCCCAATAGGAAGGAAGTAAATGGTCGTTCATTGATCCAATAGAATCAAAGATGGCTTTAACAATTCCCTCTTTTAATTTTGTTAAGTGGATTACGTCTTCAGCGGCATAGTCTAAAATATCTTTGATATTTTCTTCTGTGTACAAAGGAAGATCTGCGATAATTAAATCTCGCATTTTGTCCTTATGTTCTGTGTCTCTAATTTCTTTTGTAATTTTGTAGGTGGCTTCGGCCAAGGAATGAGTGGCTCTAAATCCATCTTTCATTTGACCTTCAGTGCGCTCCCATTTAGGGGGTGGTTTTCTGGTCATCTTGGGCTTTCCATCTACGAGCTGCATTCCGTAGCTATATTTACTATTGTGATTTGTGAGCATTCGGTATTCGACGAATAGGTCGAACCATTTAAAATCAAGTGGATTAAGTCCAAGGGCTAGGAAGCATCTGGCCTCGGCTGCAGCGGCATAAGCGGTGAATAGCTCAAATTGTTTGAGATATTTCACGAGATTTGATTTGGCCTTTTGGTCGTGGAGTAGCCACCACTTTTTAATTTCTCCAGTTTGACAATCTTTTGTAACACAGGCGACAAGGTTTACTGGAGATTTGGTAAGCCGATTGAACTCGAAATCGATTTCGCATTCTTTATAGTTTGGACGATATAACACTGACAGCCTCTATTTATTATTTCTACGTTTTATTCTTATTCTTGCTATGCTTTTGTTTCACTACTAAACTCTGTAGCAATGGCTAAGTCAAAAGAGAAATTTATCTACCAGCAACTAAGAATGGCCACACTTACCTACGGCATCCGGGAGCGATGTTTGAATAAAACAAGAACCCGAGAGATTGTAGGTACTTATAAAAACGGAAAGCCCAAATATAAATATTTTTGGCACTGCGCTAAATGCGCCTATTCCAGCGGTGACAACGCTCAGTTTGAGGCAGATCATGTTCAAGAAATAGGCGGATATCACGGGGATTGGAATGTTGTCATTGAACGAATGTTTGACGAGGACAATATGCAAGTGCTCTGTCTTGGCTGTCACAGCAAGAAAACATCGGGTTTTAATGCTACAAGGTTGTTCAAGCGCAAAGTGTAACGAGCGTGTATATACTAAGTTATTGAAATTACTCTACAATTTTAAACTTTTAATTAGCTTGTTGAACATAAAGTCTTCTACGTTCGTCACCTTAAATTTCTGTTCAAGCACTTCGATAATGGAAGCAATAATAAGTAGAGGTATCGCAAAAATAGCGAATAAGAAAAAGAGTGAGTTAAAACAGAGGCATAGTAAGATAGATCTAATATGGGCTTTCATTTTTAATTTCCTTGTTTGGATTTGGTCGTTTGTTAATGCAATCGGCTTTAGCCTTTGCAATTTGTGACGAGGCCGTCTTTCTTGAAAAGCAAACCATCCCATCCACAGAAGGATCAGACAGAGGCGTTGTCATTTTGTCTGTATTATCCACTGTTACAAATTCACATTTATTCTCGTCAAACTCGGTGATGTAATTATTGAGAGATTGAGTTTTGTGATTGATGACACTGACTTCCACTTTCTTACCGCAAGATAAGAAGGACAAAAGTAAAATGCTACTTAAGAAAATCTTTATCGGCATCTCTGCGCTCCTCTTCGGTAAGTTCTGGGTTTTTAAGCCTATCTTCATATTCCTTTAAAGCTTTTTCAGCTTTAATTTTTTGCTCAATTAACACTCCCAATTTATTGAGAGATTTTATGACAGCGTTTAAAATTAATTTGGCGACCCACAGACGTAAGCCTGTGAGTCCTGCCATTGACTTTAGGGCATATTGCTTAATGAGTTCGATGAACATACCCCAAATCTGCATATTAACCTTCTTTACCGTCAATTTTATCGATTTCTTTGTATGCCAAAGGTTCGATAACTTGTAAAGCTAAAGGAACAGCAGCTTTAACAATTGCGTTTGGGTGAATCGTTGCAGATTCTTTAATCCAAGCGAATGTCTCTTTCACGACAAGTTCAACTGCCTCTTCAGCTAAAGGTAAACCTTGAGCTTTTAATTTTTCTACCAATGCTTTTGTATCAAATGGTGTTTCCATGATTTCTCCTATTGTTTTTTATTTGCTGAGACGCCTAATGCGCCTTCAATCCTTGCTAAACTTTCTTTTACTGTGGCCAATTGTTCAACAACTTTTGAATCGAGACTCTCATGCTTTACATTGAGCTTTTCGATCTCCATTGTATTTCTGGCGATGTCTCTTTCGTTGACTTGTCCTTTACCCTCAAGGCGCACAAGCCAAACAATGAGGCCGATAAACGCAGTTATCAACGGCCAGAAGTTTGAAACTAGGTTTGCCACTTCCATTATTTGCCTGCTGCGTTTAATGAGTCACAGACGAAATATTCCGAAGCTTCGGCCTGAGCACAATTCTTCCCGATGATTTTATGTGAACAAGAAGTTAAGAGCGAAAGAAAAATCGCATATACCAATATTTGCTGCATACATACTCCCTCATTTTTGCATCTGCCTCTCGATACAATTGTGCCATCGGAGGTATTCCATTATTCTCTAGAGCATAGTAATTGTCGATGCGCTCCAGATAGTTAGTTTTAGCATAGAGGCCAAATGCGATATTGGCAACAGGGGTGTTCATAAAAAGTATTGAGTAATAGAGCTTCTGAGCGTGCATATTGTCAGCGTCCCAGCTCTTAGGATCCCTATATAAAAGGAATAAAAGTAACAATAAATCTAGACAAAAGACTAACGGATAAAGAGCCCAGATTCTATTGTGTCTAATGAAGCAAGTAAGTTCTTCCGGAGTCATGACATCAGGAATTTTCCAGCATTCATTAGGGTCGTCAGTACCTCTTAGGAAATTTTGATGAAATCCTAGACGAAGGAATTGTTTCCAATATGTTATATTAAAAGTCTTGTCTCCGTAAGCACTGAGCGCCAATCTCATGACGCTCAGTTGATCTCTTGAAAGATTGGAAGGTCTGCTGCCCCAGTGATTGACATCGGGAGATCTTCTAAATCTCCCACGAGTCGATTGGAGAGCATAAGTCAGATGCGTGTATTCAGTGGCGCTCTTTTTTCCTAGAATCCAATTTAGAAAAAGATAAGTGCCAACGCGCTGACATGAATCGCCACTATCACCATTAGCCTGCGTGATAGTGGCATTGTTGTAAAATGGTTTAAATCGACCATCTAACATTTACCATCCCTTGATCGGAACAGAAAACTTGAAAGAAAATCTCTCTCCAGTCCCTATTAAGTTAGTCCCATCCGTATCTCTCAATGCACCATTAGATTCCTGTCTTCCGACATACACATAGTTTGTAAAGTCGTTTCTAGCTCCAATATGGTAGCCAGCAGACCGGGTTGCCTCTGTACCGAAATTTCCAAAAATTTGTCCATGTGTGGCGTCAGTTACGATGAGAGTAGAATTAATGGTAACTCCTAAAGAGGAAAAATTAATCGTAGATCCACTTGCAGTAGGAGTTCCAGCAGTTCCTCTTCCATACACTTCTAAATTCTCTCCAACTTTTCTCCAAAATGCCTTTACGCTTGTTACTGTCCCAAGTCCAGTGAAAGTGGGAGTAAACTCTTGCCACTTTGTAGTTTCGGAAGGATATACTAGGCCTATAATAACATCGTCTATAAATCCAGTAGGGGAGTTGTTCAATCTCGTAAATCTATATCTGATTGATCCGCTTGAAGGACAAGTAAACTCTGTACGAATGGCTGAGAACCCTGCAACCACTGGCAGGTCTATTCTTTCAATGGCAGAAGTCACCTCAGTCCCAGTTTGGTCGAAAATCCCTACCAATACTCCGACAGCGGAGGTACTTCCAAAATTAAATTGTAAATAACATCTTTGCCCTTGCATGTATTTTGGTACGGAATAAAGACTAGATTGAAATCCCGACCCTGCCGCAGGAAGAGAAAACTGCAATGAATTTTTTCCGCTCAGAACCGTTGTTGTCTGGACGCTAATTGTCCCAGATCCAATAGTTGAAACCCCTACAGCCCCATTTTCAAATCCTGCATTAACTAAAAGATTTTTCAAATTAGACTGCTGTTGTGTTGTTACCGGAATTTGCTGTGAGTAAAGCAGTGTTGGTACTAAAAAGGTTAATAACAGTAAATATTTTTTCATAATCCCTCCTAAATATAAAGTTCTGTTGTTTCACTTAATAAAGCCACATCGCTCGTAGCAGTGTCAGTGCCTCGAGAAAGTGACACGATAATTAAATCATTTGCTGACACATTCACGCCATTGATTTGGCCTGAAGTGCTTGTAATATCCCACTCTACTTTTTGAGGAACATCGACAACTCCAGCAGATTGAGTGACTGCCGTATTTGTCGAAGTTCTTTGATTAGTAGTAGAAGTGATTGCATCTGTCCCTTGTCTGATTAAAGTAGAAACAGTTCTTAAAAGAATAGTTCCTGAAGAGTCAGGGGAATAAAATTCTCCGATCAATTTGATTGGAGTTCCTGAGCTATATCCGTTTGGAACTTTAATAGCGCAGATTAAAGATTGTGTCTGTCCTGATTGGAAAGATCTGATTGCATTTAAAGTAGAATCTTCTGAAGGAAATGCAGGATTTACTCCATCTTTCCATCTAACGATTTGACTAGCGCCACTTCCAGAGACAGCGATCCAAGCAGTCCCATTATCAAATTCCGGACGATTTAAGTCAGAAACCCAAATCAATCGTCCAGCATTCCCAGCCGCAGGTTTTGTTCCTGAAGTAAATGATTCTGCCTTAAATCCCAAAGCTCCTAAGACAGTCG
>RXKB01000011.1 GCA_003963225.1 Candidatus Babelota bacterium | reverse complement strand
ATCTAGGGGATCTATAGTATCCATTATCAATGGACTCAAAGAAATCCTCGATGCCCTTCATATTGTTGTATGAGAAGTTCAAGAACCGTAGAATTCTATTAAATATCTTACGGAAGAATCCCGTCTTGGATTTATAGTTTGAGAAGTCTTCGGCGAGTCTCTCCTCTAGTTCTATTTGTGGGATATTGCCATACTTCTTCCTTGCTAATTCCAGTGCTCTTAGTTGTTCTACTGGGGTTAAGTAATTCCAGAATATTTTGTGGAATACTTCGTGTCTGATAACCCTGGAGCCTACCTTACCATATTTGTTTCTAGCAACATATATAATATTGTCCTTAAACAATCCCCAGTTATTCCTACCAAGTCTGTACTGCATAAATAAAGAGGATACAATTCTAAACTCTTCAGTAGACTCTTTTTTATTCCAAAGATCCTTTAGAATTTGAAATATGTTTTTAGGGGTAAATTTCTGGTATGCTTTACGAGCTTCTTCCTCATCTAGTAAATCCCCAATATCCTCTACTTCAGATGTCTTACGCATAGAGCGCTCAACACTGTTAGAGGTTTGAAGACCTTTTAAAGTGCGGATAATATCAACTCGATCTTCCAGCTCTTCAGCAGATTCCACCTCTAGGTTTTCTGTATCCATCTGGAGCCTCTTAGCTGTCTCTAAAGCCTTAGAGTATGCAGCGAAGTCAACAGAGGAGGCAGCATCTAGCAGGGTTTGTATAATATCGGCTTGAGAATCTAGAACTACATCTTCAACAGTCTCTAAAGTATTCTCACGAACTTTTGTGCGATACTCGGAAGATAGCATAACTATCTGTTGCAGAGTACTGTGGATTTCCCCTTTCTTAACTTGACCTAAAGAGTACTTAGCGGCCAACTCATTAGCCGCTTGAACTAAAGTGAACAAGTTAGCGTCAAGGAAGTTATCCCCATTCTCCTTGATGAAATCATCAAAAGCCTCTTGTTCTTCCGCCGATGGGTAATACCCTCTAGCTAAGTCTAATACTTTATTAGGGGAGTTCGCATAAAATTTAGGAATAATCAAAGCGATCAAGGCAGCTCTTACATAATCCCTGGGAGCAGGCTCCCCAAAGTCCTTAGCGTCTGTAGAGGATTTGAATATCTCTTCCAAGCGTTGGGTTGGGGTTAGTCCTTGTCGAGTTATCTGGGCCTTTACTAACCTTGAGATTGCAGTAATCTTAGTCAAGTATGTAGCTTGCGTGTCTAAAGCAGCATAGTATTTACGAATGTCGTTAGGATCAGTTTCGGGTAAATTCTCTATAACTTCCTCAACATCCATTCCAAGATCGTGAAACTCTCGAATCTTACCTTCAGTTGTTACCATTTGAGTGTGCCTCTCCTCTACAGTAGTAGGTACAGCTGCGAGTGACGTAACCTCGGTTACACCAATTGTAGTAGGTGTCACACCAAGAAAACTAGTTTCTACAAATGAGTACAGTGAGAGATCTTTCGAGGTACGATCTTTAAGAAACTTAGGGGAAAACGCAAATAAGGATAAGGGAGTTCTTAGACCAAAGCCTTCAGAGACCTTGCTAAAGTATCCATCTTTATCTACCCCATCTACAAAGAGTCCGTTTAGATCTCCCATAGTCAGAGGAGCTAAGTGTACAGCAGCAGTAGGGTCTTGAGTCTGCATCAAAATAGAGGCTACAAACTTTTGTCTTGTATTTAGTTTGTCACTCAATAGAGCTTGGTCAAGTGGTAGCTTAGTGGAGTTACGCAGATACTTACGAAGAGATTCAAGGAGTGGTTCTTTAATTAAAGCATTATAGGATCGTCCGTTATTGTGCTCAAAAGTTAAAGGGCCTAATAAAGATAAACCACCTATAACATCATATGATTCAGTCACCTTCCCCTTAGTTTGGGACACTACGTTTGTAGTGTAATCACGTATAATTTTAGTAGTACCATTAGGTAAAGTAACTAAGAGATTTGTAGCAGCAAGATGGTTAAAGGCTTTCTGCGCTTCCCCTTCTTGCAGCTCTATAAGTTTCTTAGCAAGCTCTACCAGACGCGGGTTAAGCGTACTAACATTTATATCCTCTAACACCAAGTCAGGGCTCTTCGCTTTAAGTCTATCCTTTAATGCGTTAGATGCTACTATACCTTTCTCTGTTAACGCTTTAACAAACTTATGGAATGGGTAATAAATATCATTAGCCGAGAGCTTGATAGACATACCTAACTCCATAGTAGAGTATATAGGGGAAGGCCACTTTTGTGACTTTACAAGTTTAGTAAACTCCTGCAAAGTAGACATGAACTCGTATATATGATTCAGGCCTATTTGCTTAGCAGCCTCTGATTTACTGGAGAGGACGGTTGGGCGGAGTTCTATAAATTGAGGTTTGATGATTCTTCCGCTAGAGGACTTTACCCCACTAATAACCATAAGCGGTTTATGCAGCAGACTATCAGGATTAGAGATTGAGGGGAAAACCTCAATGAGGTCTTTAGCAGATCTGAATATCCTAAACTGTACGTAATTCTCCCAGTTAGCAACTAACTCATCAGTATTGATGTTCCCCATAGAAGAGGCCCATCTTGTTAATAAGTCAGGTACACCTACTTCTTTAAAATCAGCAGTCGTTTTGTTATCATAATGATAAACAATATCATGAGAGTTTTCAGCAATCTTTAACTCTACGGAAGAAGCGAGAGAGGAGGCTGTAAAGATATTTCTAGCGGATGTGTCAAGTAGTCTGGCGGGCGTAAGAGTTACACCTTCTAAGGAGGGTATGTTAAACCGCTCTGTAAAGCCTTTAAGCTGTTTATCGGATACTACTCCTACTAACCTAACAGTGTTGTTAGTCAGTGGTTGTACAATAACTAGTCTTGACTTATCCCCAGTTACTTGCTTTATAACTAAAACCCTATCGTTATCCTTAATAGGATTGTATGGACCTATCTCGTCAAAGGCTTCGCTCTGAGGCTCGAAGTCTGTATAGGCATCCGTACTTGCTTGAGTAGTAGGAGTAGACTCTTCAACTACGGTCTCTGTTACATCTACCTCAAGAGGTGGGGCTACTTGTACCTCTTCTTTAGTGGCCTCCTCCAGTTTGACTCCTTCAGCAGGACCTGGGGTAATAGGAGCTTCAGTAGTAGGAGATGAGAAGAGTTTCAAGCGTTCGGCTTTCTCCTGTAAAGATTCATCATAACGAGCTTTGTTTAACTCTTTGTTTTTGTTAACCTTTTGAGGAATGGTGTCATCTACAGAGTGAAGGGTTGGGTAATGTGATACATAAGCAAACTGTCTAGCGCGAGAGATTGCCGTACGCATATACTGATTGAATAGGAGGGTGTTTGAGAACCTCTTAGCATCAGATATGCTAACATCAACATATACCTCATCCAGAGATACGCCGGAAGACTCTTCAACTGTATATACCAAAGCATCTATGCCGGCATCACTGAGGTCTTTACGATAAGCCGCTTGCTTTTCTTTAGTGCCTACTACAACAGCGCGTGTTCTAGATGGGTTAGAGATAATACTAGACTTTAGAATCTTAATTAAGTTCTCTGATGTAATCTCAGAGAATGTACCTAAGATTTCTTTTGTGTCCTGTAAAGGATTTGAGGTTGACGCAGTTGTAAAGTTCTTTACCTCTTCATTAGTAGTGAAGGAATCAATCAGGTCTACTATCTCCCCAACATCTGATCTATAGGTGGAAGACAGCGGAGTAATGTCAGTGATGTTCTGAATCCATGGAAGTTCTGATCCTTGAGTAGGCGTCTGCCCTTCTTCCATTAGTTTTTTCCGAGTAGCATCTGCCTCTGTATACCCTAGTGGAATAGCGTATGTTTCACTCTCTATAAGAGGTACTCCCCACGCAGATTGATTAACCTGATTAGGGTCATACAGTACAACTAACTTAACATTTCTGTCTTGGTTCTCATTAAGGAACTTAGTGAAAGCCCCAACAAGAGCGTAGAAGTCAGAGGACTTCATACTAGCGGCCTCATCAAGTACGATTACTTGAACAGCTGCGGGCACGTCATTCTTATTGAGTCTCTCTCTAAGCTCTGCATGAGTATGAGGTGGATAAAGAGATTTAGTAGACTCTTTAATAACACTAGCGGCGGGAGCTTCGTTGGCGCCAGTTAAAATGTTCGATGGGTCGTAACCCATCAACTGAAATACAGCTGGTGTAACTACAACAGACTTACCAGCACCAGGAGGCGCTTTGAGTGCAGCGACGTTTTGGAACTGTTGAACACGACCATTAGTGTTCTGCTTCTTACCAGATAAAAACATCGCAAGTTCCCCAATAACCCTTTCTTGAGCAGATGATGGAGCAACTCCCCCATTAGCTTTAGCGTTAGCGACAAACGTTTGTAAGCCTTGTTGTATACGCTGTTGAGTTAAAGGAGATTTTCTTTGAAGCTCTAAAGCTCTTAGACCAAGTATTTGAGAATAGGCTTTAAGCAGCTTATCCTTTTGGTCATACTCTAAATTGTCAAAGAGTTTAACAATATCAAAATCTATTAAGAAGTTCTTGATCCCTTCATTAGCAACACGGGTATTTAGGGCATTAAGGAAATTCCTAAATCCTCTAAGAGGGGAGTTAATAACATTCTTAATTACACTCTCTTTTATTTTCCCAAACATGGTGTCTGGGTAAGTAATAGAGGAGAGAGTATCAATTATCTCCTTAGCGATACTACTAGTATCAACATCCTCCAACTCATCAAGTAGTACCATTGAAGCGCCTACAACATCAGAGGTAGCAATGCTCTGGACTCGATCTTGTAGCTCCTTAGGGGCTAGGGGGAGAAGAGTGTCTATAGTGGCTTGAGCGTAGATCTCATTTTGACGTTTTGCCTGAGCCTCTCTATTTAAGAGATTAGTCTCAACTAGCACTTTAATCTCCTTAAGCGCTTTTAGTAAACCTTCAAGTGCTGAAGAGGGTAAATAAGGTTTAGATTTAAAGGCCTCTCGAAGCGCCTCTAATTTTTTAATCTCAACATCAATAGCAGCTAAATTCGTGTAGGTCTCTTTAATAGTGTTGCCATCGTACTCCGAATCAGTAACAATCTTTTGAGAGTTAGATAGTAGATCATACGCTACTTGTACAGCTAGATCCTTAGAATTTTGCACCTCTATAGGTCTAGTTAAAGAGAGTAAGCGATTAGGGGTTGCGTCATCTAGTACAATCCCTAAAGCAGAACGCAGTGTGTTGAGGTTTTGAATCTCTTCACGTAGCTTTGATTGAGCCTCTACATCTTCCTCAAAAATTACATCACCGGTCTCAAAATCAACTGAGAGTTCATCTGCTTGTTGTCTAAGGACATCCTCTAACTCTTTGAAGTTATTCGCAGTCTCAATAACTCTTTGGGCAATACTACGCGCAGCGTCATCATCGAGGTGTGGTGTTTTTTGCAGTAATCTTTCAACAACTTGGCGTAAGGCAATGGCTCCCTCTACTTCATCTTTAGGTTTAAAGTTTCGTAGGAATTCAGAGATATACTCTGAATAGAATTGAGTTTCTGCTACAGAGAATTTTTGATCTATCTCTTTAGATTTGACTTTGCGTATCTCGTACTTGTTATAGAGTGAGGCGGATACAGGAGCATCAAAAGAGAGAGTAACGTCTTTAGTAGAAGTTGTTAGATCTCCTTCTTGGTAGTACTTAAAACCACTTCTAGGGTCTAGTACCTTATCAAAGATTTTACCTAACTCCCTACGATTGTCAGTTAAGAGTCTCTCCTTAATTGCTAAGTCCACATACTTTCGACCTTCAGGATTAGATGCGATCTCTTCAGCATCTTTAAACTCCTCTATTGAGAGTAACTCCTCTTTAGAGAGGGTATTGATGTCTACGTTATTAAGGAGTGTGGTAGTCTCTTCAGAGAGTTTAACATTACCTAGCTTTTGTGCTAGTTCATAAAACTCTGGAGAAAACGTCTGTCCTACTTTAGCTCTCTCATCTCTTAGGTTCTGGATTAAAGAGTCTAATGTAATGAGTCGTTGTCCTTTATTAAAGAGAAACTCCTTACGTCGCTCGTTTATCTCCAAGTCCTTAAGGCTGGTGGATATAATCGGGGTAGAGTTTTGTGTAGTTAAGTACAGGTTCTCTAACTCTTCAGCAAAGGTATATAAGGATTCAAGTTCCTCTTTGGCAGTAGTGGGATCTTCTATACCAAGCTCGAGAAGTTGGGCTTCATCAGATTCTTTTAACGCTTCGAGACGATCCAAGAATATATCGTAAGCACCTGCTTGAAGGTAATTGTAAGCAGCTTTGCCGATAGTCTCCCTACGCAAAAGTTTCAGCTTTGTTTGGTTTGGGTTACTTCTTAGGGTCTCTTGAGAGATGAGATCAGACAACTCATCAAACACTACAGCATCACTTGCTAACTTATTTAGCTTGTTTATATTCAGGACAGGATTACCATTGTCATCTACTTTTAACTCTCCTTTAGTAACAAAGGTTCCCCCTTCAGGTATAGAGTGTTCCTTACCCAAAGTATCAAATTCCTCTTTAGAGATTTCTGCATCATCTAGGAAATACTTAGTTTCCTCCCCTTCAGTAGAACGAGATAGTTTGTGCTGGACATCATCCTCCCTAAAAGCCAGCGAGTTCTGAAATAAAGTAGAGTAGGAATTGTTTAGTTGAGTTAAGAATTCATCACGCTGTTTAGCAAAGTTTCTTGCCTCTTTTACTGGACCTTTACCAAGAGCGACAGCAACAATAGGGGAGATACCGCCGATGAGAGCGCCTAATCCAAAAGCTTTACCCCGCTCTTTATCAGAGAGGTTCAAGAACTCTAACGAGGCTATGTCTTTAAGATACCTGGACGAGGAAGATATGAAATCATCCTGTACATTATCAAGTTGGTTAACATTCTGAATAGAGGTCTGTAAAGATTCCTCGACCCCTTCAGAGAATGCTTGAGTTAGTATTGATTTGGTTAGGACACCGGGTGCGTAGCCTTTATCAAATAGGAATTTCTCGAATACTCCTTTGTACTCTGTACCTTTTAACTTATCCCCGACAAGTTTGAAGCCGTACTCATTAGCACGAGTAGAGACAGCCTTAGGACCAAAGAAACTTTTAGTGAGGTTGACAAATGGGATATTAGTAATAGCAGCGGTAGCGGCATTTTGCCAAAAGATGTTAAACGCAGCCTTCTCCCCCTTCTCTTTAATCTCCTCATCAGTAAAGTTACTCAGTCCTTGTAAACGCTCGTTGTATAAACGCTCCTTTAACTGCTCTGAACCATCTTTAGCCTCTAGAGCCGCTTCGTTGGTTGAGAGTATTGTATTAGTTAGTATAGCGTTTATAGTATTCCCAGTCTTAACAAGATTAGGAGCTTTTAGTGAGGTTAACTCCTGATACAAAGAGGAAAACTTAGTAAGACGATTCGCTAGGCGTTGACCAATATTTAATCTACCTAAGGCTCCTGCTCCCATAAATGATTGAGCTAGGAATGCTACAGTATCTATGTTTTGGGAGACTAACTCTGTTCGTCTAGCAAGAGACTGCACAAAGCTTAGGGATGAGAAATCCTCTTTAGTAGGTAAGTACGTTAAAGAGTTAACTTGAGTATCTATAGCATCAGCAAGTTGGCGAAGTGGGTTTTTGTCATAAATATCCTGCTGGGATAATGAGTCTGAAAAAGCAGCAATAGGCGAGAGTTGGAATGAAGAAGCTGAAGCTAGCAGACTCAAGGGTCCAACAGCTACAGTCTTTAAACCCACATTGGCTAGGGAGTTACCTAACCAAGTAATTGCTGATTGGTTATAGTAGCGTTGATCTACTTGAGAACGATAAGGGTTGAACCCCTTATCGTAGTAAGTCGAGCCCCAACCAAATATCCCTGACCTAGAGAGGAATGTATCTTTAGAGCCTAAGTCCTCATAGGTTCTGTTCCCTGAGGTGTAATCGGGAATTGTTACACCGGGATAAGCTAAAGGGCTTACACTCTTACTTAGATTTGATATAGGCATATTATTCTATACGGTTGTTAAAGTCTTTTGTCGCACTACGTGGACGAACAGGGAAGTTGTCAAACCTAGTGTTACCTAAAATTCTTGCTTCTAAATGTGCTGGCGTAAATCGAGTGTTAGTTTGCTCATCTACCCAATAATCAGGTGTGCCGCTTGTAGTTCTAGCTACGTTGTATGCCGAATTTCCTGGAGTACCTTCCCATGTAACAGCTGCCCATGAAGGAGCTGGAGCAAATACTACTTCACCTGTAGGGGTGGTCGAGAGTTGATGATCCATCACACCAATGGCATACTTCATCTCATTACCTTCTTGCCAGTAAACTAAATCACCTACTTCACGATTCTCCTTGATGAAATCAAACGCGCGTTTGCGCAAATCAGTATTGTAGCGATTCATTCTCTCAGTGTTTTCAGCAATAATGTAATAGGACTCGTTATCCAATCCTGGAATTACAGTACCCACATTTACATCACCTGCTTGAGATACGGTTCTCCCTAAAGATACAACTTTAGCTTTACGAGAGTTCGGGTCCCACATCTTAGTGTATAGATCAGTGATCTTAGCGGGATCATTGATTTCCTCTACTGCACCTGTCTTGGTATTTACCTTTTGAACTAAAACTTGTCCAGTAGACAGGAGTGGAATAACCCTATCGGCTTCCTCTTGTTGGGCTTCGGTAGTTCTGAATTTATCATAATAGATATTCTCCCCGTAATGCACATCTAGTGATTTGTTATAAACATTCCACACATCAGTTGGGTTGGAATATTTACCAGAGTTCTGTATACTCTTTAACAAAGGTACATTAACTTCCGGGTATGCCGAAGGATTAGAGAGTATTTCTGGGATAATTAATTTTTTAGAAGGAGAGTACACATTACCCATTCCAGCAGGTCCAATAAGTGGAACCCAGCCAATACCTTCCCAGTTAATCCCTTCCCAGTTAATCCCCCCACCTACTGATGGATTTTCCGGGTCAACTTTTTGAAATTGGCTCTTTCTAGCAGTCGGGGCTAGCATTGCCAGATTATCTCCAGAGGTTTGCGGGAGTTGTAATTCTCCTTTAGCTGCAGCTAGTTCAACATCTCTTTGGTGCTTAAGATCCGCCAATGCTCTTTGTTGAGCGAATTGACGCTGTTGCATGACAAACGGGTCAGCCTCATACTTGACTTGCTCAACATCTTTGAAGCGTCCACCGTAGGTGTTAGCAGCGCTAGTCGCCAAAGCCTCTACATAGTTTGAGAGTGTAGTAGTAGGATCTTCGCCTTGAAGAGTTGCTAGTTGGGTAATGTAAGATGTTAATTCAGGTGTTGCAAGTAACCTATCTCTAACAGCTTGAGCTACAACATTAGGATCAATTTCACTAACTGTTTTAGTCTCATACTTCCACCTACCATCTTTACCTAGTGTAGGGATAGAGCGTGTAATCTCTTTTGGTTTAATGGACTGAGCAGTCTCCATAACCATTTTGTCAGGATTAAACGCATTCACCATTGTTGGGGGCGAGTAAGTAGAGTAGGTGTTTGTTTGCGGGTCTAGTTTGTGTTCGTAGGAATTCAAAGTAGATTGAAAGAGAGACATCTGAAGTGGGGTCAGTTCTCCTTTGGCTAATCTCTCTTTGTTCTTTTGATACTCTGTTTGCCAGTTGTTATATGAGGTTTGAATTGCATAAGCCTCTCCTCCTGGAAGTAGATCCCTCTTCATCTGCTGTTGCAGTTTATAAAGGTCTTTTGAGGCTTGAGAATAATCCCCAGAGTAAGATGCTACTACATCATCTATTTGTTTGTTCCACCCTTTCTCTATTTCATCAGCGCGTAGCTGCGCTTGAGGTAAAGCCGATATGTAGGTATTGCGTAAGTTCTCACTAAACATATAGTTAGTGTCATACTGCTGCTGAGCATTCTCCAGTGTGGCTGCTAGTTGCTCCATAGGGAGGGAGGAGAATCTACCTTGCCAAGGAGCGTTTCTATCAAAACGATTAACCATTTGTTAGAGATCTTACTATATTATCATAAACGTCGGAGTAGCGCTTCTCTAGTAACGCGAGCTGCTTTTTCTGCATATCTCGTTCGTTAAGAGCCATTCCAAGGTTATTCAGAGAGGTGAAAGCGTTTTGTACTGACGAACGATAAGCTGCTCTGTTTGCAGCGTTAATATTATCAGTATAGTTTTTCTGCCCCACATTAAATCGACGACGGTTAGAGAGTCTATCCTCATAACGTACTCTAGCACCCTCATTCATTTGTTGATACTGGGTAAGAGCTTGATTATCTCTGTTAACTTTTGTAGCATCAAGTTGAGACAGGATTGCGCGACGAAGAGTTTCAGAGGGGGTATTAATACTAGAGGCTACGTTAGAGAAGTTGCGTTGATTCTGAGCTAGCACCTGTTGAACATCGTAAGACTCTTTAGTGATAGGAGTGGAATCTACTTGCACCTTCTCAACTTCAGGACCACCAAGTAAAGGGAGAAATTCTCCTGCAAGTGCTCCCATCTGTATGTAGTCACCAGTTGTAAACCTATTAGCGGCCTTAGCGTCCGGGGTGGTTACAACATCATAGACTTGAGAATCCAGTACAGAGTCTTGAGTAAAAGTTTGTGGTCCAAGTTCTGGAGTAGGCAGAAGATCAATAGGCTGTTCCCCAAAAGGCGGAGGAGTATCTTGTTGCGCTCTAGGTAAAAACTGAATTCTAGGATCAACAGCTGGAGTAGAAGTAGGCGCAGGCGCGGAAGTTGGAGCCGGAGCAGCTGCTTTAGGTTTTCTAGCTCTAGGAACTGCAGGAGTTGAGGTAGGGGCAGGAGTAGGTATGGGAGTAGGTACTGCCATTTGGTAGTTCATCCAATTTTCCCACGGTCCAGGAATGTGACGACCAGTTTGTGGTGGGGGAACTCCTTGCGTACGCATAGATGGGAAACGATCTGAAGGTTTAAGGGAGTAGATAGAGAGCGGATCTAACCATTGATAGTTAGAGGGGTTCATAGGATCTGTCGGCCCCCCATTTTGTAAGTGGGTAGTGGAGTCTCTTAACCCCATTTTAGTGGCGATGTGCTCTTGTAAGGCAGCGAGTTCAGATGACGTTTTCTCATTATGCGCAATAGTTGCTTTTGCGTGAGGATCAGTCGGATCGACTTTAAGTCT
Source organism: Candidatus Babelota bacterium (assembly GCA_003963225.1). Taxonomy (GTDB): domain Bacteria; phylum Babelota; class Babeliae; order Babelales; family Vermiphilaceae; genus AWTP1-30. Next base: position 14,270 of record RXKB01000011.1, on the reverse strand, counting down.
ACGCTGCGCTCTTTTAGTTGAGTTCTCTAATCTTAGGGCCTCCTTAGAGAACTTTTCCCCGCTAACAGGAGAGCGAAGAGTATCAGAAAACACAAAATCATTTTTAACAACTTCGTTATGATCTAAGTATGCCCCATACTCTGGATAGAACTTACCATCAGTTACATTAGGATTGTCCTTTACTTGAAAGGAGTTGTTAGTTAATGGGAGATCCCCGCCAGTCTCAAATCCAATACGAGTACCAAAAGCATCTGGAGTTTTAGGTTGGAAGTATCGGCCACCAGGTTGTGGTGTACCACGCGGAACAGTAGGATTAAGTGGGGGCCTCATAGGAGTCGGCCTAAAGTTTCTGGAAGCGTTTACGGCATTACGAATAATCAGCTGCTCACCTGCAGGACCCACTACAGCTGGCGCCTCTGCGATACCCCACCCTAACAGGGCGGCAGCACCAACCATTGCAGGGCCGTAGATATAGTCTAGTTGGTCTGGGGAACCCATAACCCTATTGTCCGTGACCGAGTGTTTCCTGTCAATATTTGTAGGAAACTGCATATCTGTATCTTGCCAAGCAGTTGTTTCTTTAATAGCTTGCGGCATCTCTCTATACATGAGAGCAGAGCGTGTTTCATCTCCTACAATCCCGTCTACGGCGATTTTATTAGATCGTCCACGAAGACGTTGTTTACCATCTTGTACATATGATACATCTGACTTGGCGTTGTCGTTAAACCATTGCTGATACGCTTTAACGGCTCCTTCAGTTTGGGAACCAAATAAACCATCAACCTTACCTTTATAAAATCCTTTATTCTGTAAGAAGGTTTGAAGCTGTCGAACTTCCTCCCCCTTAGAACCTTTAGAGAGGACTCTTTTCCCAGATTCTTCTATACCTCTTGGAGAAGTAGTATGCTTATTTTTAGTCCCCTTGTTTACATAATCTAATTGCGATGCTGTAGGTAATGGTCCACCATCCTGATACCCAGGTGAAGCGGATATTACCTGTTTGTCTTTATTCAAAGCGTTAGCAACAGTGGATACTAAATTTACTCCAGTAGATACAGCACCAAGTATAGGTGATACGTTACCGAGGAGTTCTAGAAATCCGCCAGTCTTCTTTTCCCTGAATCTATCTTTTGATTTGGACTTGGAGGAATTGTTACCATACTTAATAGTTCCTTTAGGTGGGTTCGGTTTGGAGGGGGGATAGATTTGGTAAGGGAGAACAGCCACCGTAGAGTCAGGTGGAGGAGTCAGAGGACCACCTGTATTGCATTTTTTATTCTTTTTTCTCATCTGTTTTTATGTTCAAATTGAATTGAGAGGAGGTCCGTAAGAATCTTGATATTCTCAGTGGGTTTAAAGAACAACCTAGTGCCCAGATAGTGACCTCTAAATCTAGCTGCTTCGTAAAAATTTACATCTGAAATATTAAATGGTACTTTGTCAATGTAGTACGAAGCGGATATGTCGTTATAAGATGATGACCATAAAGGGAGAGTTGGATCTAGCGCCCTATCCCTAAAGTTAGAGATTCTATAGTAGTCATCAATCTTAGTAACAAATGCACTGGACGTGTTGAAGTCCAGATCAAATAATGTTTTAGGTTTCAGGTCAAGTAGACCAGAGGATTGTGTATCGTTATAAAATATTGCCCTGTCAAACGTAGTTAACGTAGGATACTCTCTATCAGCAACCTTATACGAACTGGATGTATAAAATAGATTATTAGCTTGTTTACCCATTAATGGGTCTAGTGGGGTAATCACATCAAGTATATAATCATACTTGGTTGTGTAGAATGTTTGATGTGCTCCACTGTTGTGCTTATAGGGCTTAGAGGATACACTGAAGAAATCTTTATGTGTGTTAAAGAGATAAGAGGGTAAATAAGAGTGAAAGGATACCCAGGAATTGTGTATAAGAGAGTAGGAGATTGTAAACGATTTAGGTGTAAAGAATTGTGGATTATCCAAGTATACTCTTGTTGGGGAAGCAGAGGAGTCATTATAGAAAAATCCATTGTCATAGTACAAAGTATTAGGAGTTGTACTAACTCCATAAGTGAGGGAATTTACATAGTTCTTATTGATCTGGTAATCCTTTTTGTGGATAATAATTCGTTTAAATCTTGGATCATAAGTAGTTGTAAATCCTACCCCATCTATATGAGAGCTGGATTGAATAGGATACGCTACTCCAGTGCGTTCTTTAAATTGCTCATCTAAAGTCAATCGTCCGTTTTCTTGAAAGAAGTTTCTCATACCATTTAAGGAAACATCGTTCAAAGATTGGTTTAAGAGTATTGGACGAGAGCTTAAGGTATCTACATAAAATGTACCATACTCTGTGGAGACTCTGGATCGAAATGATGTTTGTCCCCCAAACGCAAATGTATTAGATGTTAAAGGTTGGAAGGGTAAAGAGAACTGCGCACCTGTACCTATATAAACTGTATCAGCATCAGTGTTGATGGTCTGCGGTCTGGTAGGTATCTTTTTAATAACCTGCGGAGTTGTGAAGTATAGATCAGAGAAGTTAACAAACAAATCTGTTATAGGTCCTTCATCAGCTGTATTGTCCTTATAGTTATTTATTAAGATCGTTCTGTAAGGATCGTAAGTAGATTCTTTAGTGTCTACCTCAGATGCGTAAATACGATTAGGGAAATACTCATTACAATCAGAACAATACTTGTATGTATGGGAAAGTGGGAAGTAGCTCTTTAAGTCGTTAATGTGGGAATAACTCTTATTGTACAAGTATCTCTCTGGGTAGAATAGAGCCGTGTCCTCGATTTCCTCATAATACTTATGTGATATGTAATCCCTTAACCTGTCGTGCGAATTCTGAAAATCCCATTTAAAGAAGTTGTTCTGAGGTTGAGAATCCTCTCCTTGCCTAAACTCGGAGTTTATCTCATCATCCGTTATGTAGTTTACAAATACGCAGTAGGCATAAAGATTCGAGATCTGTCTCCACTTCAGATCTTGTAGCTGTGAGTATGTAACAAACACATCACCGTTATAGAGGTTAGCTGCAGAAGATGTGGGGGTATACAAAGGAGAATTTATTCTGCGGTAGCGAATACTGGAGAGATTCTGGAAGACATCTGTATCAGCCTTGAGTGACCCGTAAAAAGATAGTTGTGAGAATATCTCTGGATCGGCGGAAGTTGCAACTTCATCCAGTGTTCTATCAAAGGATAGAACAGTTAAAGGAGTAGAGATTGATCTATTCTCTAGTACCCTGTTCTCAGCAGGTACATAAACAGAGTTAGGTACAACCCCTGTTGTAGAGGGAGCTAGGTAGTTAGCATTATCTACTTTATAGTTAATACTAGTAGGCAGCACGTAGTTTTTAAAATCGACTATTGCTGTTCTAGCATTAATAACTTGCTCATACACATCATTATCTACTGTAGCGGAATCTGAAGAGTATGAGATGTTAAACGTTTTCTCTAGTCTAAAGTACGAGGGGGTGTGATGCTTTTGATCGTACAGTAACTTATTAGAGATGAACCCAAAAGATTTCGAGTTAGTATCTATCCAATTAAGCGTGGTAGCTAAAGGGTTAAATATATCAAAACCAATTGAGGGGAACTGGTAGTACAAACCATTTGATCCTTCGACCGGTAGAGGGGCTAGTATCCCTTTATCTAGTACAGTTTTCTCAAAAGTTCTATCAGAGTATACATAGTAATGCCCTCTTATAGAATCATCTGGATAATCCTCGTTATTTGTAAATCTAATACCGACTCTATAGTGCCTATCTGCTAAATCTTTGTAAAGCTCTGTAGACGGCATTCTATGATGTCGTATTTTTGTTGAGGTCGTAAGGGCATTACCTTGCCAGTCTTCTCCCCAAAACGAATTGCCGTCGCAGGCTTCAATGTCTGGGTAGTTAGTAGTCGTCTCGTAGTATCCCATTAATCCTGAAACATCCGTAGAGGAGTATGGGGTAGTATACTTAGTAGCAGTGTTATATACCTGCCAACGTTTATTTTTAGCAGGATTGAATATGTTAGGATCAGAGGTAATAGTGTCTGTATCCCAGTTTGTAAAAGATGTAATAAATGGATTGGAGCCCGTCACTGTATTAGGTGCCCTACCCGGAATATGAAAAACAGGAGACTCAGTACCATCATTGTAAACGTACACTATGCCCAAAGCGTATACCTCGTCCGGCATGAATGAACCATTAGTGAGATAGTAGGTAGTGTCTTTGACGTTAGCATCATGATCGTTGACAGACTTTTTAACATATTCTACTTTCGTCTTTGAGGCGTGGCGCTGTAAAATAGAGTAATCCCTTTGTTTATTCTTTATGTTACCAACATAAAGCTGGGAGTTAATTTGTGCGTGTGCCCCTACCTGATGTAACCATTGTTTAGGTACCAGTACTTCATCAATCGAAGTTTGAGTGAGTATCTGGTCGTCATTACCAGTGTGTACAAAGGTATCTACAAAAGTAAGTAATGGAGTTTCTGGCATAGGTGTAGGATAGAGTATATCCACACCAGTAATCGAGCCATCCATTGATGTACGTTTGATTACACCTATTTGATAATAGGGGAATGACGTATCTAGATCAGCAAGTAAAAGAGAGATAGATTTAGTCGTAGTGGAATACCCTGGATCACTTGGATTTGCGCTAGCCCCATTATAGAACATAGTGGTGGTAACATCATTAGTTAGATCTAATGATCCTTTACCTACAGGTAGGAACGGTGTAACATACTTAAAATCTGTTGGGTTCATACTCTTATCCAAATAACGAACGGCATAAGCATAAGCTCCTGGATCAAGTGACCCACCGTAATTACGAAGAGTAGTTTGTATGGTTACAGGATTGTATGTCGGTCTAGAGTAGGCCAGCCTGTCACAACTAATTATAAACTTTGTAGTAGGATAAACAGTATCTGAGGTGTCTGTTATATTTATAACTCTATAAGGATTATAATTATCTGTAAAGTATACCACTTTCTCACAATTCTCCCTAACCTTAAATATAGCATTGATTGGGTATTGGGGTGAAAAGTTCAAACATTTCCCTTTAGCGATGGTTGTGTAGTTACACGAATCAGGGTTATACAATCCTATTTCATGTTCAGGTCTACCAGCATCGTGATACAAGAAGAGTACCACTTCATTAGTATCAGTTTGAACTGAGCCTATAATAGTTTTATCAGGAAAGTTATTGGCGCATAGTATGTTCCCCAGTTCATTACTAATGGTGGATAGGTTGCCTTCAGTAGTCTCCAGTACAGCATTAAGCGCAAAAGGATACTTACCCTTTGGCTGATTCTTAGGATGTACATCCTGTACCATTCCACTTACTGTATTAGAACGAAGCATCTTCTTGGTTAGTTAAAGTGGTAAACATCTGGTCGTATCTTGTTTGGCGAGGTGTAATACGATTCCAGATTCTCATCAGATTGTCAAGTTCAGGAACTGATGGACGATTAATATTAGCCGCTTTCTTCGACAGAGTGTCCCACATACTTAAATGAAAACGCATACGCTCACCTGCACCTTCTTCCTTCATTTGATATTTAACCATCCAGTATTTATATAACACATACTGAAGTAGGGCCTCTTTAAGAGTTTCATCATCTGGTATCATAGCACTGCCATCCTCATTAAGAGGATAGGACTTATAGGATATAAGTACAGTGCCGTCTTTAGCTGATGTAGTTAAAGTCATATCAGGAGAGACTGTAAACCAATGCGTGCAATCTGTACAGGTTGTTATCTTTTTTGATAAGCAGATAGAGAGTGCAAATGGGGACTCATTTAAACGCATAGCTTTAAAAGGGTACGCTGAAGCTACACTCTCATCAATTGTTATTTGCGGGAGAGTATCGTCGTAGTAAGCTGCGTGTATGAGAAACTTTAGGTCTGAAGGTAAGGTAGCTTTATGTTCACACACTTCGATGAGTGCTACTTTATCTTCAAGCAATGGGATAATGTTCATTGAACGTAAAGCTGCTGTAGCCCATTCCATTACATTTAACTCATTCCAGTAGCGTTCCTCAATGACGAGAGATAATCCGAATAGTACGGATTTAATAGATGTATATTTAATAGGCTTCATAGAAGATGTTTATGTCTAGATCGTTTTTAAGTTTTTTGGCTAGCGTTCTTTTAACACTCCTTAACATCTTTAGCTTTAGGGTACCTTTGAAAATAGATAGAAGTGGAGAAAGAGAACCTCTTGTAAGTAATTGAAATCTAGCGATCTTATTACTAGAGTGCCAGTTACGGAGTATTTTGCGTTCACCCGTTTCTACATAATGGTTAAAATCCATAGGCGGACGTCCAGTACCTGTCTTTTTCTTTATTCCGAATAGTCCTATTCCCGGTAGATGATAGTACTTGCCTTGATAGCACATATTGACGAGTATATTCATGAACGATTCTGTTATAAGTCTATACTCGTGTTTAGTTATTTTATCCCGACTAGGGAAGGAGTCATAAAAAGTGTGAGCGTTTAATAGATTAGTCCGCTTTGGCATTATTCTCTAAATCTTGAGGTACTCTCATAGAGTTGTAAATTAAGTCCAGTGTCAACTTATACATAGGATCTATAAGGTCTGGATCTATCGGATATTCAGTATCGTAAAAATCAGGACACGTATTTGAATTAGAGGAGTTACAATTAAGCTCTTCGATTTGTTCCGGATCAGCAAAAAGCGAATTAACTAGAACTTGCTTTAGAAATTTCGAGCCGAGTATCACCAACTTGTTATCGTGAATAAGGTAGCCTAAAGAGTCCGGCTTTTTGGTAAGGGAAAACTCAGAGAGTCTATCTTGAGTCATAGATACTTTAGGTATAACCGCACCATCCAGTGTAGTGACTTTGATAAAGTCCCCCCATCTAGTGTTCAAGAACTTAGGTAACTCAATGGTTGATTTTAAAACCGTGCAATTAAGCGTAGGTCCATCACAGCAATTGTGGTATTGCCCTTCCTCTAATGTAATACAAAGAGATTGAAAGGATTGTTCAGATATGTAGGTGTATTTATCTGCTTTCTGCTCTATTAACCTTGCGCGGGCTACAGAAAGCATTTGCGCAATAAATCTTAAAGAGTAAGGAGAGTCATCTGAAGATGGGCCCTTATGTATAAGATTTCGTATAGCGTAGCAGTGATGAATAAGTTTCATAGTTAAAAATACTACTGTAAGCAATTGAGGTATAATAAAAAAAGGGATACGCTGTTAACATATCCCTTATCAAAATTTTAACGTTCAACTTGAACAAATATCCTCTCCTTTTTGGAGGCTCGCCGAAGGATCGTCATTAGATCTCTAAATGTAACTCTAGAGGACATGACTCTATCGGATTTAAAAACTCCAGGTAACAGACATCCTTCAGTGTCCTGCTCCGTAGTTCCAGGATGAATTCGTATTCCAGAGTATCCAGGAACATTAAGTAAGAGAGGTAGGTATGTTTTAAACTTGTTGGAATAATTTATAACCAACTCGTAAGTACCTGTTGGTATTGCGGTCTTACCGTAAACTTTTTTCGCCTTAATCTCTTCGAGGCTCATAGAGGAGTCTAGATTCCTATCTACATCTTCTAGAACGTGGCAAAAGTTTTTACCATCTATCTTTAGATCAGATATAGTAAAGTTATCCTTGAAGAGGACGCGTTTGAGAGTTAGTATCATGATATAGTAAATTCTTCGGTTGTGAAACATCCATCAGGGAAAGTAGCAGTGACGGAATAATCTCCAGTTGAGAATGTATTCATAGAATCTGTAGTGGAAATAGTCACATCACTATCATTCTTCCAGACTATGGAAGAAGCGGTTGGAGTAATAGTAGCAGAAGCCGAGTAACGTGGGCAAGTGATATAAGTGGGATTACTCATGATTGTATACTGCGTAGAGTATGGGGAGTTCAGAGTAATCTTATTAAAATCAGTGTTACTCCAGTTAACAGATAAGGGATAAAACCTGTTAGGTAACGTGACGGTAAATGGGGAACACAATCCATTCAAGATAGATGTATAGTACATTCCAGCGTTTACCCAGCTTTTAGTGGCTTGATTAGATTTAACAATGGTTGTACCATTAGTGTAAATTATCTGGGGATCTGTATGTTTAATTCCATAAAACACGCCACTAGGATTGTGCTTTATTCTACTGCGTATCTCGTATCCTGTAGTATTAACGTTAGTAACTTCTATAGAAGCATTTGAGGGGGAGCCGCTTATAACTCTGATTGCGTTATCAATTACATTCTTCAGAGCCGTTGTATAGTTTGCGTGCCCAAAATACAAATGCGAAGGAGTAACAGTTGTACAAGATGGGCAGGAGAGATACGGGGAAGTAGTTGGGGATATATCTATATCAATAGCAGAGTTAATTACATTCCCACTACTATCAGTGGCGTATAACCTGATTGAAGAAATATAGTAGGTACTTAAGGAGGTTACGTTATCTATGATGTAAGAGGCAAAGACAGAGAAATCATATATATCTGAAGTAACCGGTGAGCCTATAAGAATAGTACCAGTTTCAGCTTGTAGAGTTGTAGAGTAACTAGAACATGGGGACGTAATCACAATATTCATTTTACCCTTATGGTACACCTCATTATCCTGCAAATCAACGTAAGGGAATCCAGTGTTATTAACTGGGTTACGCAGTGCGGCTGTATAAGTGCAGTCTTTTCTCGAGGATGAAACTGTAATCTCCCCAACCGTTGAGCAAGGAGTTGTTATACTAGTATTACAGTCGAGGGTGTAATCAGTAACTTCAGTTTCTATAATTTCACACTCTTGCTCATAAGTCAAGCACGTGTTATGGGCCTTTAACATTAAGAGGTATGCGCTCTTTACCTTATCAAGACATAGATCAGTTGTGTACTGTCTATGATAGATATAATCATAAACAGACTTTACAAAAGCGCATTCAATCTTAATTACATCCGCAGTCTGTAACATCTGTTTGGGTATAGTTTGCGTAGAGTAAAGAAGCTACGGTGCAGGAACACGTACTGCAATCGTTCACGTATTTCAGAGCCTCATAAGCCAAGACTCTAGCCAGAGTAGTATCTGAAGTGCTTGCTGTAGCGTACAAATCTATTACATTACAATCTTCCTCGCAGAGTAGTACTCGACATAGGCTTTCTTCAGTTGTAGACGAGTCAGCTAACGTACACGTAAGTTTTAAGGCATAAACTCCTTTAGGTAAGGAATCTAAAGAAACTGCCGCAGCATCTAATTCAAATGTTGTTAAAGTAGTAGTTGGTATATCTACTTCATAAGCAACACCGTTGATAGTAACGGTGAGCGTATTAGAGAGGTTATCCGTAGCAAAGTTGTCGGAACCGATTGTAATTAACGAGCAATCTGTATTCACTACAGCGGTCATATTATTTCAGGATATAGGTAAAGGCCTTCCGGTCAGAGTCGAAATTAACTTCAGCAATATTGTTCGGATCAATACCTGCTTGCGCAAATGCTGTACGTACGATGGGTGCAAGAGCTTCTTCCAGCTTTACAAACAGCGCACGTGTTTGGTTAATTTGGTTAACGAGAGTAGTGACTTCAGGAAGGATCAAATCGTTAACTGTTAGAGTTGAGAGTTCAGTTGGTGCAACTTGAGCGTCGTCAACTTTAGGATTATTTTTTGATTGTGGTTTGTTCTTTTTCATGTGCTATAGAGTTTGGATAGCATCTACCGATAAAGTAGTTTTTACCAGCAATGCTATGTGCTATTTCTTTAATAACCATGTGCTTCTCTTCAGAGCCGGGGAACTGAACGTTGAATCGAATAGCATAGCGTCTCGGAGAAAGTCTGGCTTCATTGTCAATTGCTTTGAGCAAAGATACGAATTCTGGGTAATCCCCAAAAACTTCTGCATCTTTTTTTCCAATTATATCAGATTTTGCTAATCCTAGTCCTAGTAGTATGTTAACCTCATAGGAAGGGGAGACATACTCATATTCACCTTTATAGTTTTTGCGCCACTCTGGAGCGGCTGAAGGTATCAAGAGTACAGATAACTCATCTAATTCCTGTCTTAGTTCAGTATAACGTTTCCTGAATAAGGATAGTTCCTCCTCTAAGACAGAGCGGTGCTCTTTTGACTTATCTGCAAAGAATTTAAGATAGGAGACTAGACCACCGCCAACAATAAAGGTAACAGTAGGAATAACAATAGTTTGTATTACATCCATTAACAGTTAGAAGGTATAGGCGTATTCAGATTGGGCTTCCAATGTTAGCGTCATCATAAATTCATCATATAAAATATTTGATGGAGTACTATCCATTAAATCTGTTGTAATGAATATAGAATCATAAAGTATATTATCTAACATATTAAGCTTGTGTTAAGAGGGCTCTTACCTGAACATTGTCTGGGACTGAGGCCGGGATAAATCTTATAAAAGTTGTATCATTAGATTTATCTGTATTGTTATAGGCGCCCCATGTAGTTCCGTTAGTGGATTTTTCCCATGTCCCTGTTTGAGTAACAGAATCATCGTCGTCTATTAATCCGTTTGTGACAGCGTTATAAAGTCTAACTCTAAGTGTAGGTACTGTTGTACCAAAAGCTGTTTGGAACTTCCAAGCAAATGTCTTAGTAGTTTTGTTTGAGAGATCTGCTGAAGGCAGATAATGAGAATCAGTAGTCTCATCTTCGTAAATGAGAGTTAAACCGTACAACCTTGCAGGGATCATTGGACCAAGACCCAGTGTTGAATACTCTACTTTAAACTGTATAGTAGTCACTCCTGCGAGGTTAATATCTCCTCTTTTATTTAAAGCAGTCCAAGCTCCAGAGTTATCATCTATGCCGGTTGTACGGTAGAACAGTCTAACAGGTTCAGTTGGGACTTGAAATTCATTAAGTCCTAGATAGGTCGCTTGAAGAACGTTCACTCTCTCTATTTTAGAAGCAGGGACAATGAATTTAGGACTAATAACAAACTGATTGAGGGAATCGGGAAAATCCCAATGTGTTAAAAACGGGATTGCTACTACCCTCATGTTAGTTGCTACAGTACCGTTTCTACATATGTGCGCAATTCCATTTTCACTCCACACGCTAAATGCAACAGAGAGAGTATTTGCAGGAATAGATGGAGCATCAGTAGAAGATGTAGATGCGTCCTGAAGTTTAAAATCTGCTCCCCAAACATAATCAAATAAATCACCTGACGTATTAGGATACTGGGTTATATAAGATTTCGCAGACGAAGTACCAGTTGTTGTTATAATGAAGGTATCTGCCGAGCCTATATACTCAATAGATGCAAGAGTTGTAGAAAGTGGTATTGTGTTAGAGCCTCCAGGTGTGGCTTCAATCCTATTATCAGACTGCCAAGTTGTATTACCTGAAGTAATGTTTGAAACCGCCGCTCTATAAATACGGTTAGTGGTCACAAAGTACAAGGACTTCACACCATTACCCGGTCCATGTGATGCCGTAACAAGTCTCCCGTTATTAGTTTGAGATGTAGTACCTGTAACTGCTTGCGCTCCAGTTATCACCATATCAGAACCAGTTAGTACCATTTGACCAGTAGTGATAGTTCCACTACCTCGTACATTAACCTTAAACACTGATACTGTAGTGGTACCGTTGATTATATAGACATCATGTTGAGTTTTAGAAACCTCATAATCTATCATAAGTCCTCCACCGACTTGTAGGGTAGTAGTAGCTGCATCAGATAACTTATAAACTAGTTTCAAGTTATCAACAGTAGAGGCGGAAGCACTAATCGTAGTACCTGTAGTAGTAAAGTCATTATAATTAACTCCTTTTGCTACAAATAAACCACCGTTAGCTATGGTTGCGTTAGTAGTAACGAGCATAGGGCGGAGTTCTTCTATAACATAAGCAGTACCAGCGGAAATAGTTCCAGCAGAAACCCCTAGTGTTAAAGAGGTGTCATTTGTGATTGACGAGATAGGGTACCATGTAGTAATCGCTTCAGGATCAGTTGACCCAAAACCTATCCTTGCTCCGGCAGCAATACGTTCTGTTTGGAATTGAGTAGATGAGCCTGTTACAGCTGTACCTGATACACCTACTGTACCAGTAGTGTGTACGTACCTAGCAACTCTAAATCCGCGAATTGTGTGAGCAGTAGCAGTTGGGAGAGTAAGGGTAATAAACCCTCTCCACGAATATAGATTGGTAGACTTATTATATTCATACAACATAACACGTCTTAGAGCGCTGGCACTCGCTAAGTTCTCTACTAAAAATACCCAATCTATTGTAGGAGATACTGTAATAACATGAGGGTACATGACTGCAAAGGCAGTGCTCTCCTCCATTGGTCTAACCAGAGTATTTGGAATAGTAGAGATGTAGTTATCCTCTGCGTTTGAGCCAGTGTATTGTTTAAATAGTGATCCTAAATTCCATTTAGTGGAATCATAGGATGATATAGGAGTAGTGGTACTTGAAGCAAGTTGCTCCAGTGCTATTTTTGCCATATTATACTAAACTTGAATTAACATATAATGTAAGGGTCACATTAGATACCCCGCTGCAAGAGAATACTTCATACTCTATTTTATCATCGGAACTTAAGGATGTAGTCCACCCAGTTAAAGTGTTATCGTAGACAGTACTGGCACTACTCAAAGTAGCTGTTCCTATTAGTGTCGTATTCTTGTAAACTTTAATTTGTATACTCCCTGATACAGGGGCATTAGAAGAGTCGTAGGAATCTATTCTGTAAGCTGTTATCACACCTTGAAAGGATCTACCTAAAGCTTTGTAACCAGTAGTTATATCAGAGGTTGAGCGTATGGTTAATCCTATCGTATTTACAACATGGGTTGGGATATCCGCTGGTGTGGCGTAGTCTGACTCATTAAAGTCAGTTATATCTGCTTTAACGTGAGTGTGAGTTAAAGCTGCTTTAGAGTTCAGCGCGCTTTGAAGATCAGTCTGGTCAGATAGTGTTCCTAGTATGTTTCCCCAGTTAACTGAAGAAGCCGAAGAAGGGGCAGTGGGTACCCAGTTACTCCCGTTCCATGATATAACATCGTTTAGATTAGCGCCGGATTGAGTGAGATTAGATAAAGATACTGTACTTGAGAGGGTAAACGGTACCCAGTTAGTGCCGTTATATCTAAGCACTTGATTAACCAAGGCTCCACCTGAAGTCAAATCGTTGGGGGAATGTGTGTGGGTTACTTCAGCTTTAGTTGCTAGTAATCCGCTTAAATCAGTTTGTGTACTAATGTCACCAGTAATAGAGCCCCATGAGATAGAGACTTGCGCTGAAGATAGTATATCCCACATCGTAGTATAAGTACGAGAGGGCAAATCCCACTCTTTGGTCGAAATAAAGAGTGGGACCTTGATTGATCTAAGTTGAGAGGAGCTAAGCATTACGGTAAAATCATTGCAGCACTCATTCGGTGTACGTTAACTACTGTAGCGGTAGAACCAACTGATTTAACGATCAGGGCTCTACAACCCATAACAGAGTTTGAGTCAGGAAGGTTAGCAGTAATACGAGCAGCGTAAGTACCATTTATATAGAATCTTACCTCACTACGAGCCATATCTAAGTAGCACTGTAGCTCATATAAAGTATTAGCAGCTACGGTAACTCCAGCATCAGCAGTGGTAGAAGTACCTAAACCATCTCTAGAGTAGGCTTGCCATTTACCAGAGTTAGTACCATGGGAGTAGCGTAAACCAAAAGCATTAGTTTGCGTAATAGTTTGATCCGTAGATGCTCCATTACACATACCGAAATCGAATGTATAGGTCTGAGTACCAGTAGAGAGAGTAGGAATGGATACTAACGCTCTGCATACAACAACTCCCGCACCTGCTCTTGCAAACTGAGGTAAGTCTTTAGAGAAGAAGATTGATGAGGCTCCAGTGGTAGAAGTAGAAGTCGAGAGAGTAGTAGCTGCCGGAGTAGTGGAAGTAGCGGCTGAAGCTGTAATAGCACCCGTACCTACGTTAAATCCTAAGGTAGAATGATCTGCAGCAGTCACTGAACCGGGAGACATATCATACCATAAACCATGATAGGAGGCTGCGATATATAGGTTATCATTATTATCTATAAACTTCCATCTATTAAGCGTGCCATCATATCTAACTTCCGTAGAACATCCGGGCAAAAGAAAGAAATCTGAAGGATGGTTAAACCTGTTAGCAGCAGTAGCTGAGGGGTGTTCAGATGGAAACTGGATTATAGTAGAACCGTTATTGATGAGCGTCTTTCTGTCCTCAGGAACAATGGATGTATAGGTTAAACCTTGAATCTGC
>RXKB01000077.1 GCA_003963225.1 Candidatus Babelota bacterium | reverse complement strand
CCCAGATATTCCAGTACTCTGTAGCACCTTTTTCTCTGAGATATAGAGTCATTGGGGAATTAACATCTCTTGCCTGGGAAAGCTTGCCAGAGGCCACTCTTAATACCACAGTCGATCCCCCCAACGCTTGTACAGTTACAGGGCCAGCAGAATTATCTCGCAGTAAGTGTATAGTTGCCCCCTGTTCAAAAATATCATTATTTATATTAACCACTGTATTAGTTACGTTGGTTAATACAACGACAGAGGTTTCATGCTCAGGGGATAGTGTAATATTTCCTGCGGAGACGATGATTTGTCCAAACCTGTGAAATGATTTCTGGGAATTTGCTCCTGAAATACGCCTGGTTGTATTAGACTCTAGGTCATGTGCAATTAAAACATCACCGGGGGTTATAGATGAGATTTCTGTAAGTTGCGGAATGGTTGCCATTATGCAATTCTCCTCCACACAGACTCCACCATTGTAGGAGGCATGTGGGACTGTGCTGGTATGGTGTGGTTGTGGGCTTGCGTACCCCCAACAGCACTGGTTGTACGGGTGCGGTACAAGAAGGCATCATTGTCCCCATCTGTACCATTTGTACCTACCCCAGAAAAGCCCCTGTTCTCAAGATACTCATTAGGGCCACGGTAATACCCAGAAGCAGTGTATAAATGCTCTGTGTGGAATGTGTCGTCGTAAGTATGGGAGTGGCTTGGGATCTGGGTTGAGTTTAGCGTTGTATCTCCAGTAACTCCGCCGTGATTATGGGTAAAACTGCCAAACGTGCCTCCCACCCCGCGTATAAACCCCTCAATGGGAACTCCAGCAGTAATTCCCATATAATAATAACCTTGTTCCAAAACCCATGTACCAAATCCAAGGTAAGTGGCAGGGTTTACAAATATATTTGGGCCAGAGTTTAGACTTATCCTACTACCAACCTGGAATACTGCCTCAAGTACTGCTCTATCTGCTGCTTGATAAGCAGCCGTTAAATTCGCAATAGCTGTTGTTAACTGTGCTTGAGTAACAGCGTTTATGTCTGCCTGTATTTCATTTTTTAAATTCTGATAACTTATCCCCTTAGTTATATCGGAAGCACTGTTGTGCATTACAAAGAGGTCAGCAGGTTCTGTCGTAGATTGTTGTACTAGCCCAGTTATTAATATTGGCATAATTAGTCTCCTCTCCTACGTGTTTCCAAGCAGCCTTTGATCTCAGATAATGATTGAAGAGTGGCTTCAAATTTAGCGTCAAACCTATTCTCAAGTTTCTCCATACCAGCATCAAACTTATCAGCTAGCTTGTCGGTGGCCACCTCTTGTTTATGGATGGAGTCTCGTATAGGTCTTAACTTTTCCTCCATAAGGGTGTTGGCGTCTTGCCGGTTAATAGCTTCAAGTTTATGGTCAATAACCATATTACGAGTTTGATCTACTTGAAGTTGGAAGTGGGCTTTTAGCTCATGGTATTTAGATATACACTGAGTGGTATTGCCCTCGATACGATCATAAATACTTTTTAAATCGGTAGTTCTTGTATTAGAGGCTTTGGAATATACATTCCAAATAATACCTGTCAGGGCTACTAGAATTGCAGTGCAAACCGATACAACAGGTATGATAGACGATTGTTCAATCATATTAGGTTCCTAAGTCTCCCCATACATCCCAAGATTCTATACCAGAGCCTTGGGACACTTTTACCATTGTTATTTTTCCACCAACACCAGAGGTCTTAGGAGCAAACCCAGCCCTTCGATTAAAAGTTACAGTCCCTGTCCCCTGAACTAATGTTACAGCCCCAGCCCCTCCTTGTTGTATCTCAACTGTATCCCATAATTGAGCAACCCCCGCATTAATTGTGTAGGTCACAGCAGATGCTGATGTAAATTTAAGATAAGCTCCTGCGTCTGTAGCGGTATAAACTCGTGCAGTAGACGAGTCAATAATTCCATTCTTTTGTTTACTCTTGACCCACTCGTTGAACTTGTAGAGCATATCAAACTGGTAGTTTATTTCCTGTAAACTGAGTGGGACATTGTGCAGTATTCCATAAAGCTGAACCTCATTACTAGGAGCTTCTTTATTGTTGTAGAGGGTAGTACCTTGTCCGGGGACAGTCGCCTCTATGTTGTTTAGCTGATTAAGCGCCCATGGTGTGTTAACTGGGATTGGCATTATTTTTCTCTTTTAATTGCTTGGAGATAGGGCAAGTGTTCTACCACTAATAATGGTAAGGGAACCTTCGTCTGTAATTAACTCTATGTCTTCCATAAAACCACCGAGTAATGTACCTTGCACCGAAGTATTCCCAGAAGGGGTAATTGCTTCTAGTATCTCGGTTGCTCCTGTCCGTATGATATTGATAGGAAGGTAAGACCTGTCAGGGGTTGTCATATAGAAAACAGTATTGAGTGTGTCGGGGATACCAAGGGTGTCCTCATACCCCCCAAGACGAGCAAGGATACTTTCATTACCGGAACCTGTAACAGCTTGCAGTTCATTTATTCCTGCGGAACCTTTCTTAATACAAGGGATAAAGCAAACATTAGACGGCTCCCAATACACCTGGCTACGGGAGCCTGAAGAAACCGCTTTATCAATCTCGTTACGAGTGCTCTTAGTAGCAAAAGCATTCTCAATACGGAAAGAGGTATAGCGGGTTTTGGGATAAGACGTAGTTCTGATTAAGGGAGTACTTGTAATGCTCCTGATTAATCTCTTTACATCTGTAGGTGTACCAGAATCAGTAGATGCTAAGATTACTGAGAGAATCGCTCGGCGGTATTCATCATCCGTTCTCAACAACCGTTTAACATTCCACAAATAACCTATATCATCTAAGTTCTTCCCAATAGCATTGGATAATGTAGTTCCATTAACCCAAGCGTGGACAGTATCAATGTAAGCTTGGAAAGTATTTTCTACTGATTTATACAGCCCCTGTACACCGGGGCTATCATTCCAGTATGGAGGTAACTTCCCCTCAGATATTTCACTAAGCAGTAGTCTATTTAAAACTTCTACCATAACCTACCTACACAATGCTAATATTAGAAGTTGTTGTTTGAGCAAACTTATCTGGGTCTATCGTCAACCTAGCATTAGAATAAGACGGGCCTCCAACAACACGCACTTCAATATTAGTTACATTGACCCCAGTTACGTTGGTATAGATTGGTACATACAAGTGAGAAGGGATAATATCTTGTCCCAATCCTGTATTGTTCACAGCTTCTACCACAGAGGTTTTAATAATATTCAAGTAATCATCTGTCAGAGACTCTTCTTCAAATATGACCAAAGTAATTTGCACTTCTATATTCACAGGGGTTGGTCTGCTAAAGTGAACTGAAAAGTCCTCACCAAACTCATCTGTATACACAATAACTGTACTGCCAACCTGATCAGTAGTACCTGTACCTATAGTTTCATGAATTGTCTTAGCAATCTCATTTTCATCCCCACCACTAACAACACAATGTATAGAGTAGGGGGGTAAGGTTCCCACCGTGTTTATAGTGGTGTTCTCAAACACATCAGCATGAGTTACTCCAGCCACATTCCTCAATCGGGTTTTGACTGCACGAGTAGTACCCCTACCAAGGTTGTCATTAGACACTCTGATACGTAAGCGGTAATCCTGATCTTCTTCCCTATCCCTACCAGCTTGTAAGGTACTAATTATAGGAGATACTTTAACCCAGCCAGGCACAGGAGAAAGTATTCTCCAATTCCCTGGTGTAGCTGCTGTTACACTTCCTTTGTTCACACTTACAGCTTTTGCTTTGGTCTGGACATTCCCCATGCTAAAGCTGGTATTAGATGTAGTATCAAATGGTGTCAGGGTTAGAGTATTACTACTAAGGGTTATAGAGGATGCTGTAGAATTCGCTGTAACCCCGATTGCAGCAGCGTTAATGTCCCCCGCCAGTAACCCCAGGGTAGTGGCCATATTCACACCAGAACCAGGCGTAGAGCGTGTATAAGGGATACCATTAATAGTTATTGTAAACGCCGTGCTTGGTGCTGACGTGGTTGTGTTAAAAATTGCACTAATTGCCTCTGTGTTAGAGATGCGTTTTCCTTGCCTAGTTATGTACCTCTGCTTAGTTGAAGGATCTTCCAGTAAACTTCCTTGAGGTATAATGATTTCATTTGTACCTTCTACTATAACATCAACATAAGACTCAGAAGCTAGAAGGCGGGATACACCCTTCTCACTCCCAAGTTCATCTAATCCAGCGCCTTCAGCAGAGGATAGTCTGGTCTGATTATATGCTTGCTCTAAATACTCATAGCACACTCTGGAGAGGTTAGCTAATACATTGTTGAGTTGCCCCAGGAATACGTCAGGATTAGTATTAACCAGGGGATGGATGTTTATCTTCTCTTCTTCAATTAAATCTTGGATGATTTCTGGTTGTCGTGGGATGACTAACCCTTCCCCTGTAAAACCTGGCATATTAC
>RXKB01000045.1 GCA_003963225.1 Candidatus Babelota bacterium | reverse complement strand
CTATAAACCTGTGTTCTATGAGTTTTTAAAAAAATTAAACTATGAACTATCTAATACAAACGACTTATTATGTCAAAACTTAAATACTTTTTTTAATTCAAACGACATACAAAAAAATATATGTTTTTTTGTAGAAGGTATAAAAATTTTTTATAATTGTAAAAATACTCCTAAAAAAATAAAGGACGCACTTCAACAAATATTAATAATTTTTAAAAAATTAGATATTAACATTACAATAGACCTAGTATTTGAATTTTTTGCTGTTGTTTTTATACACGCATACAATAGCATAACATTTTTAAAAATAGACGGTATAAAATATGCTTCTAGAACTGACTATATATTATTGTGTGCAGGGTTTTGCGATAATTTAATAAAATTAGTATCATTTGTTACAAAATTTGACACTAAATTAAATTTTAAAAGTATAGTTTTTTATCTCTTTGCTTTCTTAGAATTAGGTGGTTTAATAGAGGCAAAATATTTATTTTTTGATAAAAGAAGGGAAAAAATGTTTTTTTTTAAAACTAATGTTTGTAGGATAACAACTGCTGATGTGTTTGAAGTATCTACTAAACCAATAACTCTACTTACCGCACATAATTTTTATTATTATATAACAAATAATTTTTTTAATTTAATATCTTGCATACATTATAATAAAATGTCTTATGCAAAAACTATTATAGAGGATTTTAATGTTTTAAAAAAATTAACTAGTATACCTTATTTTATAAGTACAAATATTTTAGTTTACGCAATAAAAACATTATTTAAAATTTTTAATTTACCTGAAATTTGAGATTCAATTAAGTTTTATGAACATATAGCTGACAAATATATAAAAATTACAAATAATTATAAGACAATTGACCCTTTATTTAACAAAATTATTTTTATAAAATATTTATTATTATTTTTAGAAAATAAAGATTATTACAGTCAAGGTTTTTATTATTTTTATTATTATGATTTTAGAGGTAGATTGTATGCTAGCTCACACATATCATATACACAAAATGCATATATTAGATATATACTAAACAGCGGTGAGTACCACTTAAATGAGTATAAAAATTTTATTCTAGAAGATGAGGATAAAGTACTCTGAGACTTATTGCAAAGCAACAATTTAATTAGAGAAAAAAATATTTCATATGATTTTGAAAGATATTTTATAATAAATACAATATTAGAACTTGGAAAAATAATTAAATCAAATAATGAAAATTACTCTGGTGTTTTATGTAATAAAGATTTTATTGAAAAGGGTTTGCTTCTACTAGATGATTTTGAGAATAAACAGGGTTTAAGTGAGTTTGATTTATTTTTAAAAAAAGTGTTGATATTTAGACTTAAAAATTCAAGCTTAGAATTTAATAAAAAATATATGTTCTTTAAGGATGCTACTGCAAGTGGATTGCAAATTTTAGGATTAATATTAAAGCCTAAAAATGAAGAAATAAAAAAATGATTAAATTTTACTACATCTAACTATTGGTATGATACTTATTTTTTAATAATAAATAATTTTTTAAAAAATACTGAAATAAAAGACCATATAAAACAATATTTTAATAGAAAAGCACTAAAAAGGACTATAATGGTAATTAATTATGAGGGGGAATTTTATAGTTGTTGAAATAATTTTAAAGAATTTTTACCCTATAATTTACCTGAACATGATAAAACTTATATTCATAAAATTTTTAAAAAATTTTATGAATATTTGGAGGGGATTTTTTATAAAACTGAATTTTATAAATACCCATCTAAAGTTTTATACCAATTTTTAATATTTAAAAATCAAAAATTAATAGATATTATAGGAAGATTAGAACAAGACTCAAATTTAAGTAAAAAAACAAAAAATGTTATAAATATACTTGCTGATAAAACTTACACATCATGAATTGAATCAGAGTTTGCTGTACAGCAAAATTTTAAAAACTTAAAAAATTATAATAAAGATAACAATTTTATATTAGATATTGAGCAAATACTTTTAAATATAAAAAAAGAGGGGTTTAAAAAGAATGAATTTATAAAATTTATAAAAAAAAATAATTTGTTGTTAAGTTTTAAACTATATTATAAAAACAACAAAATGATAAATGCGTTAAGTTTGTCAACAATTAAAAAATATGAAAGTATTATATCAACAGAACTTATTGAAAGTTATTTAAATTACCTCCTAATTACTAATGTAAAGAGTATAAACTCTTTGTTTCAGTTAAAGTTAGGTGATAATCTTACGGTAAACTATGACTATGCTATAGACAAAGTTGAAAAAATAGATATAAAATATAATTTTGATGAAAAATTTATTGATATATGACAAGATTTTTGCAAAACATTTAACATTGACCCCAACAACATTAAAAACACTTTAAGAACTACAATGCAGTACAACTCTTTAAATATAGATATAAATATAGAAAAACTAGAATCATCATATAAGGCAAATTTTATTCACTCTATGGACTCTTATATTATACGAAATTTTATAGATAAATCTAGTGGTAATATTATAACTATTCACGATTGTTTTGGATCTGATCTTATTAATTTAAAACAAAATATAAAATGCATGAATAGCGCTTATAATAATATTATAATTTTTCAAGATATATATCAAATAACTATTAAAGAAAAAATAAACAATGATTTTTTATTACTATAATTTTTTATTATTTTAAATAATCTAATAAAGTTGGCAATTCATGCGGCAATTCATGCCTATAATACACTAAATAATACGAAAATCTAACTATAAAAACAGATAATTTATATAAAAATATAGTAATTCCGAAGAAAAATGACAATAAAAGGTTTATAAAAATTATAAATATTGCAAAAAATATATTTTTACCCTTAAATTTTAATTTTTTGCTAAAAATTTTATCTACAACATTAAAGCATCTATGTTTAGGTAAAAATCAAATGGTTTTAAAAAATGCAATAATAGGTTTATTTGTATCAATCTCTAATTCAGGTCCATTAAAATTTCTTTTTTTTAAAAAAAAATTATTATAACAAAATAATATTATATAATATAACATATAAAATAAATTTAATATAAATAAAACTGGATTAATAAAAATTAATATAGCTAGCACAATAATTACACAACTATAAAATTTTATAGTTGCAATTAAAAGTGTCTTATTTTTTTTAAAGAAATTAATAAATTTTTTTATAAAACTAAGCATAATTAAAAAGAGATTTTTATAACAAAAATCTTGTTAAACTAATGATACAACACGTCATTTATAAAAATTCTAGTAAAGTCTTAATAATAAGCGAAAGTCAGCATCTTGCTGCATATGCTAGTAACAGGGGTTTTGAGGTTGATACGCTTTCTTATAATAGTGGTGATATATTAAACGCGAGAATATTTTTAAATACATTTATTGTAGAAAATGTAAGAAAGGGTGTAGTTGATGTTAATGGAAAACACCCTTGTGTGTTTTTAAAAACACAGTTTCATAAAATTATTACAGCAAATTATACCCATAGTATTACTGCACAAAAATTTTTTCCAAAAGATAATTCTTTGTTAAACAGAAAAGATTTGTGTGAAAATTATAGCATAAATAAAGAAAATGCTATATTATTAGATATAGTAAATATGTTAAGATTTTCACTAAATGATGAATCAGTAAAAAACGGTATAAGTATGAAAAAATTTTTACAAAGTCAAGACCCTGCAATTGTTGAAAAAATCTTTAACAGCGCATTAATTAGAGCAAATATTAGCAAAGAAGAGTTTTTAGATTTTAAAGCAAAACTACTGCTCAATTCCCACCCTTTTACAAATCAAACGTTAACAGACAGTTTAATTACAGCACCTTTTTATATACCTAATTCCTATAATATATTATACTCTAACAATTCTAAAAATGTAAATAATATGGAGGCGTGTTATTTTATACTAAACGCTGTAAATAGTCAACCGCTAGAGTATGAAAATATAAATAATAGGATTAGATATGTAAACAAATCAACTGATGATAGTGATTTTTTTAGTAATAATTACCCTAATAAAAATATTGTTGAAAAATCAAGTGTTATAGATATTAGTAAAAATGTCAGACAACAATTATTGGAGGTAAAAGATAGTAGTTTAATACAAGAAAAAATTAATAATATAGATTTATTATGTCAACTTTCTATGATTAGAAATAACCCAAATATATCAACTATAGTAAAATTTACAAATTCCCAAGATAAACCTAATTTATTCTTAACTGATAATCAAAGATTTTTAACAAATGTATTAAATAATGTTAGAGATGATGAGGTAAAAACCATTATTGATATTATGTTTAATTTTAGTGTTTTGTAAATTGTTTGTTTACATTATATAATTTTATTTGTATTGTATTTTAATTTATTATAGTTTATATATTTTATTATATTTTATTATATTTTATTATATTTTATTATATTTTATTATAGTTTATATATTTTATTATAGTTTATATATTTATTTTAATTTTTTATAGTTTATATATTTATTTTAATTTTTTATAGTTTATATATT
>RXKB01000073.1 GCA_003963225.1 Candidatus Babelota bacterium | reverse complement strand
CGCTATCGTCTGTGGCTGCTACGCTCACCGTTGGTGTAGAGATGAAGTTGAGGCCTGCTCTTTGTGTTTGTGTCACATCATCGTCCAGAATAATGTGGCCACCACCGCCGCCTCCGCCGCCACCGAGTGCAATGATGGCATCGTAAACCGCTTTGGCCGTGGGCATCATTCGGTGTGTGCTACCGCTGTTTACGGTGTGGGTGGTGCTGGTGACGTACTTGGCGGTGTCCAGGCCTACCCGGAGTTTTTTCCGGGCAATTTGTACGTCTTTGGTATCTGTTGATTGGCTTTGCGCCGATCCGGTTACCGCCACAATGGCCAGGGCGGTGATGGCGAGAAGTCGTGCTAGATGGCGTACCATATTTCAATTGTGTTGTTTCCGGCCAGGCCGGTGAAGTAAATGTTTGTGGTTCCGTCTGTGCGCAGGGTTTGGGCGAATGTGTACCCATTGCCTGCTTCTATATCCTGAGGGCCTCCAAGTTCATCGCCTGCAGCTGTAAGGCCTATGCTTACTGTTTGGTCCTGATCGCCAGCCACATAAATGGCGGCAAGCAATACGCCTGATATCAGAGCGTATTCGTATTCGGTTTCCGTTACGGCAATGGATACCTTTACTATGTCGCCTTCGCCAGCGGCGCAGTACCAAAACTCTACACTATTGCTGCCGGCCAGCCCGGAAACAATAATATCTGTGGCGGCAGTGGTGCGCAGGGTTTGGGCAAAGTTGTAGGCCTCGTTGGCGGCCAGATCCTGCGGGCCACCCAGTTCGTCGCCACCAGCTGTAAGGCCTACGCTTACCGTTTGGTCGGTATTGCCCCGCACCCAAACAGCAATGAGCAGTACACCTTCCGGAAGGCTTTGCGTAATGGATGCCGCCGTGGTGTTTACCGGAAGCTTGATTACTTCAGCATCGCTTACATGTGGTGATCCTGGCCCTGATCCGCCGCCTGATCCGCCGCCGCCTATTACCTCAATAGTGCCTTCGAAGTATGGCGCTGGCTTGGATAGCTTTAGCAGCCCCCTTACGGTGTTCTGGTTTTTGCTGGTAGCATCGCCGGAGTCTGAGCCTATGGTAAGGCGTATATATGGCAGGAAGCGCTGCGAATCGTCCTGGTAGGTAACCACCAGGTGAATGCGCCTATTGAGCAGCTTGGCCTTCAGCCACTCCATGCTTGCTGATACCTTGGCTACAGCAGCCTGAAAGTTGTACTCAATAACATCTCCGGGCCGGGCTGTATCAGTATTGTCTGAGAGCCGGCCGGTAATTTGATCTACAGGCAGATCGTAGGCCGCTTTGCCGGGCTTGAACTCCAGATCACTTATAACCGGAACGACATGCCAATCTGGCTGAGCGTTGAGATCCATCGGATCAATCATGGCTACTGCCTTCAAACCAGGTGCTGGCTTTACGCAGGCCTTTTCTACAGCATGTAAATCTACGAATGGCATGGGAGCATATTTAAAAGATGCAAAGGGTGCGGCCTCTTGTTTTTTGGGGTTTGCCGTGCGCGTTCGGCGTGCAGCTCCTGGGAGGAGATCGAGTTCGCCCCTTTGCACAGCAAAGGTTGGGTGGCTATGGTGGGGGTGGAAGGACGAAATCTGGGGAGGTTACGGACTTGATAGCTTGTGAAAAGCGTTCGTCGGCCTTCATTCGCTTGCGTACGTGCGCCAGTGCGCGGTATACATTGGCCGGGTGACGCTTAAACCTGCGGGCAATGGTGACAATATCGCGGTTGCCCTTTACGGCATATATGTACATGTGGGCATGCAGGCCAATGACTTTGCGGCGACGAATGCGGGCTGCTGTAAGTGCCTGATCCAATACGGCGCAAAACCGATCCAGCGTTTCAAAATTGAGCTTTATGGAAGGTTGCTTATCAGTGTGCCAAACACGCGAATCCGGGCGGACATTGGGCTGTGTTTTTTTTGCGTTTTTGGCAAGCATTTTTTTCTTGAACCGGGAATACTCCCGGTACATGCTTTCGGTGTTCAGATCATCGTCTGAGAGCTGGTAATGATCGTAATACCATTGAAGGCCAGCCGTGGCCGATAGCGGCTTAATAACCGCGCAGGAAAGCATGTGCCGGGCTATCTGCTCAATATGTAAGCGGTGGATAATGGCGCCAATCTGGTGACCATTTAACTGGATACGCTGCCCTAGTGCGTGTGGCACATTGAGCAATAAACCTGATTGCACCTGGGCCATTTCTGACTCCGTGAACCTGGCCCCTACCCTATCGATATGGAGCACATCCGTAAGCCAATCGGCCCGCCCGGGATTGATAACCTGGGCGTGGCCGTATTCGGCATGGATTATTTTGGCTGACAGGCTAGTCAGCGGCAAAACTATCAGCATGCGATTAAAAAAGGGGGAAGCGTGAATTGATAACTACAGCAACAAAGCTGCAAAAACACTGCCAATTTGTCAACAAAGAAAATGATTTATTGACAAATTGGCAACCAATAGGCTAAATTATTGAAACAAGTTGTGCATCTACATATATATAGCCATTACCAATAGGCTTACCAACCTGAAGTTTTTTTACAAAGTAATCCATTGACCCTATCCTTACTTTGTCTTCAAAGCTGAATGCAACCAGGTCGTTTACGTGTAAAGCCATTTTAACGGGCACGTTTTTACCAAGTAGCATGTTGTGCCATTGCTGCCAGTAGGCGCCATAAATTCCAACAGGAGAACCAAGCCTGGTGCTAAGTGTGTCAATTGGATCTCCCCACGCATCGTATGGAGGAGCACAGGCACATGGATATGAGTTTCCATTCAAATCTGGCTGCATGCCTCTATAGATAAGCCACCTAAGGGCATCTACTCCGGTTTGTGCAATCGGATCTGTTTCGCCAGTTATAGTGTATACCACATCTCCAGGCAAATTGCAAAATGGTATTGGGCCTCGAGGGGCTGAATTGGGAGGGCCCTGTGTAAAATCACTATTTGGCCAAAAGTCATGCATGGGCTGCATCTGTATTTCAAATACCCTTTCGGCATCAAATACCGGTGCCGGACCAAGCTCATCATAATATCTGGCTATCTGGAATGATGGCGGATTGTCTGGATTAAACAACACATACCACTCTCTATTGGTAAGGTAGTAGATGCCTGCTGGTGGCGCTGCTGTTTGAAGCTCATCAGCATCATTGTATGTCCCTAATACATCCTCTTGTTTTGGTCGGCCATTTTTACGGCTATATGGCCCGGTTTCATCATAGTCTGCATAATCGTATGCCTGAGGGATACTTGAAGGAGAATCTATTGTAATTGGATAGAGCAACTTTTCTGTCCAATTGTGCTTGGATGACCGGCTAAGAATATCTTTAAGGGGTATGAGCTTGATGGTTTTGTCAAAGATGTTAGGGAATAATCCCAGACAAAACACTCCCATAAACTTTTTTAGCCACTCTGTTTGGGATACCTGAGGTACGTGGTTTTTCAGATTTATAGTTTCTGTAAGGGCATCACGCCATAAAGAGTATCCATTCCATACCACGATTCTTTTCAGTTCATCAGTTGTATGGAATCGGTTTTCAAAAGTGTATTCAGCATCAATCTGGCTGAAAATACGTGCTATAAGGTACTCTACCCGAACGAAAGGCATAAGTGCAGGATAATCTCCGGATACCTGAAATACCTCCAGATCCGGATCATAATGGTTCTGCATTTTGCAGCGATCATCATCCGTCCATGAATTTAGGTATGTGGGGTTGTAGATCGGGAAAAACACATAATCATAATCTAATGGCGCCTGAGCGGTATCTTTTGCATGAGCGAGCATAGCTGTACTGTTACCTATTTCCCTGTCGCCGCCTAGGTCAATTTGGTTGAGCTTTACCGACTTTATTGATCTTAGCGGGTTGGATATTATTTTACAACTTGCGGTGGTTGGGTTGGCTGATTTAATGATCAGCGTACCAATATATAGCAATTGACCATATAGAAATACCTGAACATCATACTCCTGGAATCCGGAAATGTTGTTTACTAAATCTGGATAGTTGAGCAAAACCCTGTTGTGCTGTGTAAGAGGCAAGGTAAAATTGGGCTCAAATGTGCCTGGTAGCAATGAGCTATTAGAGTCTGCAAATACCTGGTTATTCATTTCAAAACCAAGCGATAAGTCCTCCGGAGTATCAAGAAACTCACCAGTTTTTAATCGGATTCTCCAGGCCATTTTTACGGGTTTTGGGCCCGGTCTATCCAGGCAGTTTTAAACGTGACATTCAGCGCATACAGATCGCCATCATCTGCATGGGTTTCTATACTGGAGGTTTCGCATACCAGGCGCAGGAAGCGTTTTTTGGCGGTGTCTATAAGCCATACCGTACCTGTAATGATCTGGCGCAGGTGCTGTATGTAGTATAGATCGTGCCAGCCGGTGTTTAGATCCAGCTTCTTTTGTGCTTCGGGGTTGTAGGTGGTTATTTCACCATCGCGCAAATTGAAAGCGCTGGTGCGGGCCTTGCGAGCTGTATCGCGGCGCGCATCAAAACCGAATACGCCTTTTCCGCGCATTAGCACAGACTCGCAGCCACCAAGTCCATTATCCAGGAGGAGATAATGATCCCAATCAGTACACTGCTTGATCTGGTACCGGCATTCGTATATGGTGGC
Source organism: Candidatus Babelota bacterium (assembly GCA_003963225.1). GTDB lineage: Bacteria > Babelota > Babeliae > Babelales > Vermiphilaceae > AWTP1-30. The sequence goes on along the minus strand of RXKB01000073.1, from coordinate 17,091 downwards.
TACGCCACTACCGGCATCTCCCTTGAGTCTGAAGGTATAATACCAGGGCAGCACTCCAGCTGCAGGAGGCGTAAAGCCGGTAGCGTCGTAAGGGGTGGAGCGAATCCAGTACACTTTTTTCTCCAGGAGCGTGAAGCTGGATCCGGGTGCGGCTTCTGTGGTGGTGTCGCCATTGTCCCAGGTAACCTCCCACTCTACTGTGCAGGAAGTGATTTCTGCCAGGGTGTACAGGTACACCCAATCTGGCTGCACATCTGTAACATGCTTGCGGAAGGTGCCGCCATCGGCGCGACGGTATCCGTGCAATGGGCGCACAAAGCCCAGAAAATTGACTGTATCGTGATCTTCTGGCCTGGCGCCATGGAATACTACGTATTGGCCCTCCTGGCGCAAGAGTGCCTGAGCTATGGCCGGATTGCCAAACTTGTCTGCCACGCGCAGGTAGTACTCCTGCCAGCATCCGGTGGCTATATCCCGTTTCCAGGAAAGCGAGGCAGCAAACGCTATACTGTTCTCATTGGGTAGTGCGGGCTGTACCGGGAAAAGGCCTCCGAGGTTGAACTCAGTGGTGCCGGTATCTGCATCGTAGGTGGCATGCAGGCGGGTGATTACCTCTTCATCGTTGAATGCATCGGCTACTTTCCAGATCTCCAGCTGGCAAGCCAAATTCGGCTCTGTGTTGGGATCTGTGCCATCTGTGTCGGTAATGGTAGTATTGGTAAGCGTGCCTGTAACGGTTAGATCCAGCACGCCACTGGTACGGCTGGTGAGTAATACGCTGGCGCCGCTGGTGGTGATGAGGAAGGCGGCAGATAGCAGGCCATTTTCGCGGAATGCAGCGGCTACCACTTCTGCGTATTCGGCCAGGGTATCGCCTACGTCTTTGGTAGGGATGGCCGTGCCGGCAGCATTGGTAGAGGCTTCTACGGTGAGCTCCAGCGATTCGCCGCCCCATTGGAGGGTAATGGTTTCGGCCAGCACAGGGCCGGAGCTAGCAAACGCCAGCTCAAATACAGCTGCAGCAGTGGTATTGACCAGATCTGTGGTGGCGGCAGTCCAGATATCGTTTCCGTTGTAGCCGTAGTTGGGCGGGAATAATGATACGTAAGCGGGCATGGTTATTCAGAGAAAAGGATATCTGCAGGAAGGATGATGGATGAAAAGCGGAATTTTCGCTTTTTGGAAATGTAGCGCGGGTCGGTTTTGAGCAGCGCTATGAAGCGCAAATGCAGCTTGTAGGAGCGGCCTACCAGGCAGCCTTCAGACCAGCGGCCTACATTGGGGCCTCTAAAATTGGGAGAGGTGGTGTGCTGGTTGATGCCGGTGGCGTAATCAATAGGATCGCCGGTGCGAATGCCATTGCGGTCTACATCCCGGTGCACTTTGATGGGGCCAACTTGTACCAGCGCCTCGTGCATTTTTTTGTGTACACCCATTACCCAGCACTCCAGGTACTGGCCAAATGCTATGCGGGCTACCCCACCCCGTTTGCGGGCTGCCTCTGATACGGTGGCAGCTGCACCAGGCTCTGTGGTGGCTACCTGCCAAAAAAGTAGCCGCGGGGTATCCTGAATGAAATCTACGAGCATACGCACGTCATTCCATCCATCCAGCTGATCAGCGTTTTTCTCCAGAGAGTAGCCCATGGTGAGGCCCTCCAGATAAATGATGTTGATTTCGCCCGGGTTACGGAAGATTTTGTAGCCCGTTTTTTCGCAGATAGCGATGAGGCGTTCAAGTTCTTGCTGCGTCATGGCAGCAAAGGTGAAATGGCGCTAAAGGTGTGAAAAGGACATAATAAAGGCCCGGATTTTAGGGCCGGGCCTTGGGTGGGGTACTCATTATGGCAAGATGAAATTGAGCTTGATGTCTATGAGCGGTATTGGCCGCTGATTCATGGTAACCCGCACCTCCAATGGGCCTTTGAATTTGCCAGCTGGGAAAGCGCTGCGGATGGTTTGAATCAGTTTACGTTCCCGTTTTGACAGGATGATGGGGGGATTTTGCTCTTGGTGTTGCATTTAGACGAGCGTTTGAAGGTAAGAAAAAAGAGCGCGGGTTGCAACACCAACAATCCTGCATGACGCAAGGAAGGTCTACCCTTTCGGGACCGCGCCCAGATCTTAATTGACTACCTATTTGCAGTGAAGCTGTCATGAGAGAAAATGATTGTTGATGTTGCACTGCAAAGGTAATGGGAATTAGAATGAAAAAACAAGCTGCCTGGCCAATGGCTGGGAAAATAGGCGAACTACCGCCCACCGGAAACCCGCTGAGCGCGGGCTGCGGTGGGCGGGGAGTTATAGGTTTGATTTTAGGTTTTTTATCTTTTTGGTAATTTCAGCAAGTTTCTTTGACGATAATTCTCGTCTGACCTTTAGATCTGAAATTTCCATCTCCAGTTTTATTATTTCTGCTCTGTTTTGATGAAGCTGTATTTGAAGTTTTTTATTGTGTGACATGATAGAGGTGTTTGTAGGTTAAGAAAAAAGGCGAAATGCCGCCTACCGGCAACCCGCTGAGCGCGGGCTGCGGTGGGCGGGGAGTTAGCTAAAACGAGAATCAATAACCTGTAAAGGCACAGACTTTGCATTTTCTAAGCATAGGTAAGTAACTTCCCTAAACTTTGATTTGCATACAGGGCATTTATGAAAAACGCTTCTGGCTACCGGATTTTTAAGGGTGTAATAAATTACGGTTTCAGAGCCGCAATGACACCCATCTATTTTGTTCCTATCTTCCATAATGATATTTTTAGATAACCCCGCATTCCCGACTATGCTTCTTACATAGGCGCACAGCGGGAATGCATCAGTTACCGCGACGAAATAACAGTATTGTCGCTCAAAGTAAGTTCTATCTCATCGGGACCGCCGTCGGCAAATATTCCTTCGCCACCAAGGCTGTCAATGATGTACTTTGCAAAATTGGCTACCGTTTCGGTGGTTTGGGCAAAAAAAGCCTTGTCCGCATTTGCCTGGTCGTCATAATTTAGTGAAATGGTTGCAGTATTTCCAACTTCTGGACACAATGAAAACTCAACCGTGTAATGGTGAGACTTTTCATTGTAATTTCTGGTTACGAGTATATCATATTTTTCATACTCGAAAATTTTCCAAATCTTTTTCATGATTCAAGCTCAAGTTTTAATTGATGTTCCCGGTCATGGTATCTACCATAGCGCCGGTTGCGGATGTGTTGGTGAATGTCGTGTCTGAGATGGCAGCGCTGGCAGAGTGCCGCCAAATTTTCCTTTTCGTTGTTGTCGCGATTACGGTCCAGGTGTGCTACGGTGAGCACAACCCGGGTAAGGCCATGGAATTTTAGTCGTGCCCAGGTCATGTTTTGGGTGGGTTCCCATTCGCTTTCAAGATCAGCTCTGGTGTAAGCAACTTCTTGCCAGTCATCTCCCTGACCACGCCGGATAACCAACTTGTTTGGAACGGAGCACCACTCGCACTTCCAGCCGGAGGCTTCCCGGACCTCAAGCGAGATCCGGGACCAATCGGGGTGGTAATCTGATTTTTGTATGGGCATGGCTTAGTACTTTAAGTCAGTGAAGTGAATGATTTTACCGTGGAACTCGGATCCGGCTTTAGGTACAAACCACCGTATAAATTCGGCTATAGAAAGCCCATCATTGGCTGCCAAACGTTCTACCTCCTCATGGGATAGCTTCCGGTTATCAATCCAAACAGTCAGCTCTGAAAAATACACCTTTTCTGCACGAAAGATTCTGATCGCCTGAATGCCTTTACATTCTCCATCGGAGAACTTGTATGGCATTTTGGCCACATTGCGAGGGTTGCCTCTCCAATGCTGGATGGACATTCCTATTTTCCAGCGGTTTTTTGCATCATGGCGGATGGTGTGGATCTTAGATTTGTTTTGGATCATCAGAACAAATCTGTCAAGAGAATAGGTAAGGATCATCTTGAAGGTTTTTTTACCAGGTTAATTACATTGTATGTACTCTCTTCCTTCACCACCTCGATGGTGAAGTGATTCTGAATACTCAGCCATGCCTGGCCGTATACTGGGAACTCGAGTAGGATTCCATCTACTTCCATGAGCAACGCTAATGCGCCGCCCACTTTGTACTGGATGAATAGCATGTTGTGCTTGATTTCGGGTATGGTTGGTTTGGCCATGATTTAAGTGTTGTTTAGGTTATTATTTTGCTCGAAAAACAATACCGCAGGGTGGTTCAAAAAGTCTTTGGAATTGCCCTTAAGGAGTTTAATTAGTGTTTCGGTTCTTAGTTTGCCTTCTCCGTATTCACCGTAGTAAATGCTGTTAACTTTAACTATCAATAAAATGTGGTCGCCATTATTTGCTTTTACTTTCATTTTCAGACAAAACGATGTTGGCTTTCTGTTGAACATTTTGCCTACTAAATCAGGCAACTCCTCATAAATCCTTGGCCAATCAAATGCCTTTTTTTTAGGTCTCCTGAATGACTTTCCTTTTCTGCTTTTACGGGTTACGTCTGCGACAAAATCATCGTAAGTGTAGCCTGGGAATTCGGTTTGCATTTCTTCTACGGCAAAAAGCGGCACCTTTTTCAACTTTCTTTTTGCAACCCTTCTACGGCGCATTTCCCGTAGCATATTGGCTCTTTCAATGGATATGGCTTGAGTGTCTTGCCGTTTAAAAATCGGCTCCGTTATCAATATCTGTGACATTTAGAACCTTGATTACAGCTTTCAACATTCTCTCCGAAATACCCCGCAATCGGGGGCTGGTGCCGGAGAGTCTGTTTAGGGCTGTGGTGATGAATAATTGTGGGTTGATGATTTGCATGTGCGGCGCCGGCTGCATGTGTGCCGGCAAACGAATGGTGGGCTGGATCTCCCGGGTGGCGAGGCAGCAGATAGCCTGGAAGGCGGTGTAGAGTTCGAGTTCGGTGTTCATTGGTACTCTACATCTACAGAAGACAATGGATCATCATCATCAATGTCAATACCTGAATATAGATTTTCATCCTCTACCCTTCCTAGGCATTTTACAAATCCGATTCCTTCAATCATTCTATCTGCACCGTACTTAAATGCTTGTTCAGTTGCGTGAATGATTACATCTTCCTCGTCGGCATTACTATTGATTACATCTCTAAAGCTTTCCATGGTTGTTTGGAATTCTTTGGAGTTTGGATCCCATTGTACTTCGATGGAATACTGCAAGGTGATTACTGCTTTTTTCATTGTGTGAGTGCGTTTGTGCTGATGAATTTTCCCAGATACCCCCCCCTACCCTAAAAAACAGGCAAGTGGACTGGACTTTTGGACTTTCGTCCGGTTTGCTGTTTTAATTCGTTGATTTTCAATGGTTTTTGTGAGTCCAAACGCAGTCCAAACAGTGGACTTTATTTGGACTTTTAAAAGGGCTGTTTTGGACTTTTGGACTTTTGGACTTGTTTGGACTTTATTTGGACTTGACAATGTGTTGATTTTCAATGCCTTACAACGAAAAGTCCAAAAGTCCAGAGGTTTTCTACTTTTTTGGGTAGGGGTGGTTTGTATAAAGAACAAAAAGAGATTATTACTATATGTCCCCCCACCCCACTTCCGGCCTTAGCCGAATGGCGTTGGTTCTGTTTTCTGTACTGGGGTGCCCAGGTAGATTTTGTCGGCCAGGCTTGCAGCTGCGTCCAGCTTGTTGTCTGAAATGCAGATGAATTCCATGCCGCTTGATTTTATGCGGCCATCGCCACCTTTGGCGGGTGCGTTGTAATCCATGCCGGCATACTTGGCGTATAGCTCGGCCTTCTCTTTGATTCGCCTCACGTCCATGAACTTACGGTCGTGCGGGAACTGGCTCAGGTAATCCTCCAGGATGCGCTCTTTTACTATGACCTTATTGAGCATATACCCGGGAGTGAAATAAAGATCGGCGAACTCGAGGAAGTCCTCCCCTATTTGCTGGCGCAGCTTTCGGCGCGTGATATCGCCAGACTCGATGGAGAAGCGGCCGAGGTCCGGATACTGCATGTACACCTGGATGGCAGTGGCCATGAGGTTGTAGTAGAGATTCCATTGGGGTTTATCCCAATCATCAAACAGGGTGTGGCCAAACTCGTGGCGTGGGTTGCGGTGCTCGTTGAAGTAGTTGGAAAAGCCGAGCATGTACTGCCGGCGCCGGAAGCTGGTAGAATCGCCACGTATGGCGTGATTGGTAGTGATGGTGAACACCGGCGACGGTATGGTAATTGGGGCGCCCTGGAAGGGTTTAACGCGGATGAACTCCGTAATCTGGCTAAATAACAAATCGAAGTCGAAATTTACCCGCACATCATCAAACACTACCTCGCGCGTGCGCTCATCTACACCGTGGTAGAGGAAGCGGTCGTTTTTGAGGTCCGCTGTTTTGCCATCTACCAGGAATAGTGGCTGGCAGTGTTTGGTGGCCTGTGCAAATATGGATTTGCCTGAGCCGCCTTCAGACTTGCCTACTGCTGACTCCAGACCATCCATGCAGATGATAGCCCGCTGGTTGGAACGATCACGGTAGTCGCGCAACTTATAGCCCCATGCTATGAGCTTGGTGATGATGTGCATTTTGAGGCTGGCCAGGTCTTCCTCGGTGGTGAGTGCTAGACGCTGCTTATCGTCTACTGTGCAGATCCACTGCATACCTTCAGGAGTGCGGCGCAGCTCGTAGAATTTCTGCCACCAGAACATGCTTGTGCAGAACAGATACTTATACATGTAGCAATCGTGCGCACTTTTTGATTCCTTGAGCTTCCATCCTTTTTCATCGCGGCCTACCTGCAGCATTGGTTCCTTGAGGTATTGGGCATCGAACTGGATGATTTGATTGTGCCAGGCTGTGCCTGGCAGCTCTGTGAGTGGCCGCTCCTCAATCTTGTCTGGCGTGATGCGCCAGAAGCAATTGCGGAAAATCATGATCTGCTCATCCTGCTTGGGCTGTATCCATTCAGGATTGTGCATGAACATGTAATTGAGGTTGTTTGGGCCGAGGTATTGGGTATTACCTCGAAGGATCATTTTCACTACTTCGCGGTCCTTCAGGGTATCGCAGAAATCGGCAACGTAGCGCTGGATGTAGGTGTGGCTTACATCCTCCACAAAGTTGCCTTCCTTTTTGACCGTTCGGTACAGGCCAGGGCTGTACTCGTATAGGCCAAAGCCGCGGTTGTAGAGGAATGAGCGGATACGATCGTAATCGAACCTGTAATCCACTATTTTGCGGCCTGCCTGTGTACTATATGAGCAGTCTTCCCAAAACTGCTCTTCTGGAAGGATCTGCTGTGCGAGTTTGAAACGGTCTACATCGATGGCGGCCCCTTCTTTTTCTTCTGTGCGATCGTAGAAGTAAACCAGTTTCCCGAGTTTGAACTCGCCGGCTTCGGCCAGTTTTACCTGGTGGCGCTTGATGAACTCGTGGTTGGATTCCAGTCCCCAGAGCTGCTTGAGCTGGTATTCGCTCATTCGGATGGGGTGAATTTTGTGTACTGTAACGTAATCACCTACCCCTTTGGCATCTATCATAGAGCGGGTGATATCCTCCTGAAGCGCTCCGGGTTTGTTGAGGTTTTCGAATCCATCGGCCTCGAGCTTGGAGAGCAGATCGTCCATGCCTTTGTAGGATGGATCCAAGCCTGCTGCGAGGTAGATGCCCAGCTCTATGCCGGAATTGCGGAAGCCGTAGAAGTAATCCCTGAACTTTAGGGTGGCCTTGAAAAACGTGAAGGGACGCTGATCGGCGGGTTTGCCTGGTTTCACAGAGATATCCTGCCAATCTGAATCTACCACGAACACCACATTTTTCACCTCGCACCTGGTGATGATCATCTCGAATGCGCGAGGCATGCCGCCTTCGGTGGCCAGGTTGTGAATGCCCATGATGCCTACTGCAGGAAGGCCATGCAGGCACATTTTGTCGGCCTTTTTTTCGCCCTCTACCACGTAGAGTGTTTCTATTGGCTGGGCTTTTTTCCAGCTATCAATGATAGCCTTTGGCAGCCAGAGGTGTGATCCGGATCCGCGTGGGCTGCGGTATTTGATGGGGTTTCCGTCTTTATCAGTGTGGAGGTCCGGATGCTGGTAGCGTACCCGGATTAGTGGGATTTCTTTCTGCGCTTTTTCGGGCTTGAACATGATGGGCTGCTCATCCAGTCCGATGTAGTGCAGCACCATATCGTCGCCGATGGCCACGTATTTGCCATCGTTGTTCATGGTGCCGGAGGTGTAGCGGTAGTGCTCAATCCACTTGCCTTCAGCTACTTTTTGCATCCAGGTAATGGCATCATTTGGTATGCCGGAGTGCTTAAGCTGTAGATCCCTGAACGTGACTTTTTTGCCGCCACCCTGAAAGTCGTTCTTTAAGGCCTGGGCGCCTGGCTCCGGGATGGTGATGTGAAACATATCTGCCAGGATGCGGTATGCCTCACGCCATTCCACTTTATAGGCTGACTGAAGCAGGGCAGCTCCACCCCTACCCTTTACTTCATCGCAGTGGAAGCATTTGAATACTCCTGATTTGGATCCGGAATTGACTATCTCCAAACCGTCTTTAGCACCGCATCCTGGGCAATCTGCCACCAGACTATTGCGCTTTTGCCGAAATATGGAGCGACCCAGGCGTTGGGCTACATCGGCAGTATTTGCTGCAGCTTCATCTACCAGCCGGCGGGCTTCAGGATCCAGGTATGTGTTGTTTGGTGTGGACATTGTGATGCGTGGATTTAGGTGGGTGGATTAGCGCATGGTGATTTGGCGATACTCCCACACATCTGTGGCAGCATTGAGGGATTCGGAGGTTTCAATGAGCTGTTCGCGCAGCGTGGCCATAATGGCGTGGCTTTTTGGCTTATTCCAGCTGTGATTCATCTCCATGAGTATGGATTCCAACTGGAGTAATGTGCGGCGGATGTGTTGCTCAAGCTCTTTATCAGTGAGCCTGTTGGGTCGTATATGTTGGGTGTGGGTAGACATAGGATTGCAAATGTGGTTTGCGCGCAAACCGGTGAAAAGGACAGGGCGTGCAAATGGCAAGGCACCATGGGTACCTGCTGGTTAATTGTTCTGGAAATGCTGAAGGGACTCCCCAGGGCTGGTGGGGGCCGGTGTGATAGTGTTTGCGTGTTTTATAGTGGCCCCTACCCTGCCAGGAATCTGGTTCTGATTCGGATGCCTGGCGCGGGCAGGGGATTTCTGTTTGGATTAGAGCACTACAGACTCCATTGCGTCTGCCTTTTCCTTTTTGCCTTCTTGAATGAGCGACATGGCGTAACGCCATTTGTCAAGGCCTCGAAGAACCTTTGGCGAAGGGTTCTCCTGTGATGCGTATTTCTCCTGGATCCGCAAGCGGGATGCCGTTGCGGCCTCTCCGATTACGCTCCATGTGCCATCATCTTTGAGGTACTTAACGCCAATCACACGGCCATTTTCGAGGTATGGCAACACTTCATTCTTTACATCTTGTTGAATCTGATTTAAATCAGATTTAAATAAATCTACATGCGTGTGTGTAGGTTCTGCGGTCAGTGCCTCTGATGAAAGCATAGAAAGCGGAACCTTGAGGGTAGGGGTTTCGGTTCGCCAAACTTGAATTTCGTCATCGTTAGGATCTGTGCCGTAGGCAATACCCAAGCGCTCTGCCTCTACGTTGAGTGGAGAGGCTTTATCGTTGAGATACCGCATGATTTCCTGTGCATCTCGGGCGCGGCCTTCCTGCATGGCCAGATCGTAGTTGCGGATCTGGGTTTCCATCCTGCCGGCCCAGTGCTGGAGAGGTGCATCTGGATTAGATGGCGCCTGCGGGGTAGGGGTGTGGCCTTCGGCCTGTGGCGCATCTGCGATGGCTGAAGGCTCAGGCTTTCCCGAGAAAGGAGAGCTTAGGTAGCTTCCGTTCATGGTTTTGGCCTTGGCCAGTTCATTCTCCAGCATTTGAGGTGTTACCAGGATGCCTCCGTCTTTGGCCTCCTGCATTACTTTCTGGAAAACCTTTGAGCGGAGTGCCGATTCATCATCCGGAGCAGGGGTAGGGGGGTAGAATCCTTCCGGAGTGTTGTACGTTCCGGGTTTGGCTACTACGGTGCCGTCGAAGCTGGTAATGGCGTGGTTGGGGCTAAGGATACGGTGCAGCCAGACGGAGAGCTGCAGGGAGCGGCGATTGAATGCGTCTGAGATAGCGGTCCAAATACGCTCTGGTGCGCTGCCGTGGGCATCGAGAATGGTGTAGTTGCGTAGCGGAATGATGCCTGATTTGACATTGATCACTACCATGCGGTAGATAAGGGCGCTGATGATGCCCATGAGGGTTACGCTGATCAGCCATGCGAAGGTGTCTACATTACCCAGATCAGACAGGTGCCGCTGGATTTCGGACGCATTGCCATTGTCTATGGCAGATATGGCGTTGTCTCTACGCCCTGCCTCCCGGTCTTTTCGTGTGTTGGCCTTGTCAAGCTCTTTTTCAAGCTTTGAGGCTTTTTCTGAGAGGATTGGCGCAGCTGCATTATCGCGCTGCGCTTCGAGGCTGGCAATTTGGCTGCGGATGCTTTTGGCCTCAGTAGGGGAGGAAGCCTGCCGGCGCTTGAGGCTTTTGATTTGGCGGTCGTATTTGCCGGTGGCTGCCGTGATTTTTGCGGAGTAGAGCTGCTCAATGTTGGCTTTGGCCTGGTTGTAATCCTGATCGATGGCGGCTATGATGTTGGAGTATCCGGATTCTACAACCTCGGTACCTTGTTTGGCCGGTGGCTTTACTTGCGCTTCCAGAAACTTACGGGCTCCCCACACTTCTGTGAGTAGCAGTATTGCGATGATAGCCACCGGTAGCCAGAGAGGGGAGTCGGTATTGGGGTCGTTGTCCTTTTTGTCATACCAATACGTCTCCCAGGTGGTACGGAATACTACGTGCAGAGCCAGGAGAGATCCACCGGCCAGGAATGGCACCATGAAGTGCAGGCCCGGGATGCTGGATAGTACCCAGTAGAACACAGCACTCCAGGCTGCAAAGGCCAGGAAGCCGTGGGCTATCTGGAGTAGGGCGCTGATCCAGCCAAAAACGCGGCGCTCGCCGGCGTGTTTGGAGTAGTAGCGCTTTTGATCGTCAGTGACAGGTTGGGTCCACACGGTGGTGCTTTTGTGTTGATTTTCAGCAAATTGTTGCTGATTTGAAGCATTTAACATACTTTTGTGAAGGTTTGAGGCGGGGGAGGGGAGTTTATTGGCGTAAACCCCAACCCCGCCGAGTTAAAAACAGGTGCCTCGTAGTGTCAAGCTGCGGGGCATTTTTTTTACTTTTTGAGTATCTCAAAAATCATAAAGACTGCGCGATTGTCTCCGTTAGTAGTTGGCCTGGTGTATACATGTTGAAGGCTCCAGTTTGAAGGAAAAATTAGTGGCCTGTCCTTGTTTGAACCAATATTAAAATGCTCATAAAGCATAATACTAACCTGACTACTCAGCACATGTACATGTGCTATACGGGTTAACTTTTTTACGAATGACCAATCTGCTTCATTGAGGTAGCAATCTGATGCAAGTGACATATGCGGATATGTTTAAAGTTTACTTTTTTACGAACACGCCGTTTACTTTACGGCCATCATTGGTGAGAGTTAGCTCAGACAATGCCAGGATCAGCTTATTCAGACCATTTAAGTAGCCTGGATCCAGAGTTCTTTCATCCTCTGCGTGAATAATTTCTAATAGTTCCATGCTGATGTCGGAAAGCTGCTCAAGAATTGATCTTACTCTCTGTTTAGTTTCGTTGTCCATGTCTGGCGTTTTTTTTGAAGGATGCCCCCGACCATGCTCGGGGGCCACACTCGACGTACTACTATCATCGTTGCGCGGCTCTGCGCTTGAAGTTCGTTTTTTAAAGCGGCCCGGATACATTTACCCAGACCGCTTTCCCGCTTTGTAAACAGCTACAGCAACAGTGTTCTTTGGGAAAGAACAGGCTGATGTTGCATCTGCCTGGCCCTTATAAACCGCTTTCTTTCCCATAAGCTTTATGATGGTTTTGGTCAACCGATGATCCCCGAATTGCTTCGGGGATCACGAACGAAAACAACATTGACCAAAAATCGATGCGTTTGAAAAGGGGAGGCCGCTTCTGTACCACCTCCCCTGAAAACCATGCGCCTGACTCTTTTGCCTGGCGCTCTCAACTGATTACACTTCTTTTTTGTGGCGCGGGCAGGACTCGAACCTGCGACCTCTGGGTTATGAGCCCAGCGAGCTACCAACTGCTCTACCGCGCTTTGAAGCCGCTCCGGGTGTGCGAACTTTCATCAAATACTTTAGGTAAATGCCCGGAGCGGATATTTTAGGCTGCTTGGCTTTGTTTGTTACGGGATAGCTGGAACTCCTCAGCCCTCCGAACGGCAAGCTTCTGAGGCTTGGAAAGCCGTTTGCCTGCATCTATGCACTTTTCAGTTCTCATAATTGTGCGGTAACTTGGCACATTATCTTCTGGAAACCTGTCTCCCCACCATTTTAGGAAGGCAGTTTTGAGTCTTTGCTCAGATATCCAGTTGAAAATATTTTCTGGCGTCATTTTGTCACAAATGTTTAATATTGTCACAAATGTATAGCCACAGCTATGATAAAAACAATAGCCACGGCTAAATATTTTTCTATCTCTTGCTATTTCGTCGAATGGAAGACATTTTTGAAGCACGTAGGGAAAGGCTTAAAGAGCTGATTAACTCCTTGAATATCAAGGATAAAACATTCGCGGAACGCATAAATAAGAAGCCTGCTGTTCTTTCGCAGCTGCTAACTGGATATCGAAAAATTTCTACAGATTTTGCCTACGATATAGCAAAACATTACGAATGGTTCAACCCAGAGTGGTTAATTTCAGGTAAAGGAGAGATGCGCAGGTGGGCAGACTACACCCGGGAAATTGATACCAATTTTGTACTACGAGAGCCGGAGGTGAATGATGTAGAAAGGCTGAGAGCTGAGGTGCTTGAGAAGTATCCAACCCAGACCCCGCTCACAGTGAAGCAAGACCTGGCATTGCGCCAGGCCTGCTACAAAGTGATGGTGGATAATGCTGGCGCTCCCTGGGCTGCGCTGGTGGTGGGAGCGGGGGTATACTTGCGGTTTATTGAGGCTTATCCAAGTCTTCAGCTTCCGGATGGGAGGGAGGAAGGCACTGGAAATCCTGGAGCACCTTGAGGATTGTATTGGCCAGTTGCTCCGGATTGGTGGTGGTATCCAGTGGTAGATTAATGGTGAGGTGAACGACCGGGCGGCGCTGGATTTCGGTAGAGATAATGTTGCGGATTTGGGTGGTAAGGTCTTTGTCCATAAGTAGTAGTTTTTACCGTATTCTCAGCGAAGGTAGCCGTTTGTTTTAAAATCAACACAAAATGTTTTAAAATATGAAGATTATATTAACATTCTTGTTGCTTTTGCTAGCCCTATTTGGCTATGCACAGGATGATTTGTACGGGAAAACATCAAAAATTAAAAATGATCAATGTAGAGTCAAAATTGATGATTTCACAAAAATTAAATCAATTGAATGCGATACTGAGAAAATAGGCAGAAGAAAGGAAAGCCTTGGTCCAAGTTATTTTTTGGAAGCATCTGTTGAAAGCTCTGGAAAATCAATGTTGCTTTATTTGATACCCCAATATGCTCACATTCAAACTATTGAGAAAGGAGAAAAAGTGCTGATAATGTTTACGGATAATTCAATATTGGAGCTAACTGTTGAAAATCTTTCCATTAGTGACCACACAACCGGAAGAGCATTTACACAGGGTACGGAAACAACCATTTGGTATAATATCTTAGGATTTATGCTGTCTCCTGAGCAGGCGATAATGTTATCTGAAAAGGACCTAAAAAAGATTCGGTGTGGCATATATGATTATGAAGTTAAAGGAAAGTGGAAGTCAATCATAAAGGATATGATTAGATGCATCTGGAGCAAACAATAAAACTTAAAACTCATGAAAAACTTACTGTTCTCATTCGCATTTGCCGTTCTGTTGCCTAATTATGCCTACTCACAGGTAAAATCAGGTTTAACGCTATCTATGATTTCTGCCAGGCTTTATGGCGAATCTGCAACTAATGATAGCCGACTAGATGGCGCCGGTGGGGCCTGGGTAGAATTTAAGAAACCAAGCTGGGGCATCAGATGTACCGGGCAATACTACCGGCAACAGGGATATCTCACTGAAGGAGTTGCTGTGATAGCATATAAAACTAGTGCTGAAGCTACGATACGAAGGTACTTTAGTGATGATACAGATGGTAAAATGCAATGGTATGCCGGAGGTGGCGTACACATTCCAATTAATATTCAACGAGAAAGCATAAACCAAGAACGAATGGATTGGGGCGCTGTGGCTGAGTTTGGTGGCATGAAGGGCCGGTGGAGTGGTGGGTTTTTCTTTGGGTTTGGTCTTGGAGATTCCTTGCCAGATGTACCTGGTACACAGAACTGGGGGAAGTGGGGCATCAGGGCTGATTTTGCTATTTTCCGTTGATAATCAACAACATAACATTGCCAAAAAGTTGCCAGAAAGTTGTTTGATCAGCAGAAACAGGCCTTTAAATGAGGTATTGATTAGGCAAAAAACTGGCTGAGATGATTAAAAAGCGGGGTGCGCCTTCTCGCTTCCCGCACTAAAAGCCGCGTTAACTTGTTGTATATCAATGAGTTACGCGGCTTTTTAGCTTTATCAATCTTGGCAACTTTTTGGCATTGTTCGAACTGCACTGAACATGGCCAAAAAAAAAATGTCCTCACCTGAATTTACTTACCTCAAGCCTCCCAGGCTGGTAAAAGGTTGGAAGTGGTTAATCGAATGGGAAGAGTTTATTCCCGGCACCACTGACCGGACTCGAATCCGGAAGACTTACGATCTAAATCGTGCTTGTTTCATCACAGATCCTGAAGGCCGGGAGGCCAGGGCGCAGTATATTCTTTCAGAAAAAATGAAAGAGTGGTCTGATGGCACCAAAAGGAAAGACTTGGCGGCTTCAGTGCGCGGATCCATAAATATTATGGATGCCCTGCAAATCGCCCTGAAATTCAAGCTGCATACAGATCGGGAGCATACCAGGATTACTTATAGCAGCTTTACGGCCATATTTACCAAGTGGCTGGAGGATAATAACTGGCATATCCTGCCACTTTCAGCCTTCGATAAGGCAAAAGCAAAGCAATTTCTTGATTACGTCCTTCTGGAGAGAAAGGATAGGTATGGGAAACCTGTATCAAATCGGACGTATAACAACTATATTATCAATATGCGATCCCTTTTTTATGAGCTGGTTGAGCGCGATTATATTCAGGAAAACCCGTTTACTGGCCACAAACCCAGAAAAGAGGAACAAAAGCTCAGGCATGCGATTGATCAGGAAGATTCTACCCTGATTGCCCGGTATGTGTTCCGGAATAACCGCCCTGTTTACCTGGCAATTCTGTTGATTAGCCACTGTGGATTACGTTTGAGCGAGTTGCGCCGGCTACGTAGCCGAGATATTGACCTGGATCGCGGGTTGATCATCCTGGCAGGAAATCAGACAAAAAATAAGGAGCGGGCATTCATTACCATTCCAGCTTCCGTTATACCTACGCTTAGAAAGTTTGAGCTGCAGAAAATACCAGGGCAATACCTGGTGTTTGGTCTTGCATTGAAGCCGCATCCAACCACTTGTTGCGGTCGAAATACCATTTCTGATCGGTTCAGGGAGATGCTCCAAGAGATGAAGAAAGCCGGAATGCTGGCCAGCATTGAAGGATACACAGCTTACAGCTGGAAGGATACCGGCGCCATTGCCATGGTTAAGGCTGGATTGGACATTTTGGCTATCCAAAAGCACCTAAGGCATAAAGACTTGTCCACCACCCAGCGGTATTTGCAATCGCTTGGAGTGGTGAACAAGGATGTGAGGGATTTCTCAGGAGTTATTTTCAGGCTTCCGGAGGAGTTTTAAAGCATCACTGCCCCATAATCCTCTCCAAATGGCCTTACCCAATAATCTGTATTGTTTTCTGGATTGGCAGTGCTATCTGCCCAAAGTGGGTAATCATCTTTGTTATCAGCCAGGAATGCTACCAATTCGGCTGCATTTTCCCGGGCATCTTTTTCTGCACCGGATCTGATACGCTCAATAGCTGAAGTGATTACATCGGCTGCGTATGCTCTTTGATCAATCGCATCTGCATTAGAGATAATTCGGAAACCGTCCTGATCCGGCAGGATCACCATCTTTTGAGTGGCCTCGTAGATTGCCCAGGCAGCCGCAACGTGCCGGCACTTGGTTAGCAGTGAGCTCTGCTCAGCCGTGAGGGAATTGGCCTTATTTGCTGCAACTAATGCATCATATTGCTCCTGACCTAGTACCGGCACAATATGCCGGATAGACACCTGGCGTAATATTGGAAGCAAAGCCAGGTAGGTGCGCCTTGACTTGTTAATATTCTGAAACTCCTGGAACTCAGAAGTGGTCCGGAAAAGGTCAGATTTGCCAATATTATAGGCATCGCTGCCTTCAAAAAGGGTGAAAGCGGTATCGTTTTCCCGGACTCGTTCCTCCATGTATTCCAATAATTCATCCACACACCTGTCTGCATCCTGTGCTACACTCCACAGCGTAGTGCGGAATCCCCAAAGTGATGATTTGGTTGTGCCCTCCTTGGCCACTTGCTCCACAGCGCCCATAGATGCAATGGCCGTCTTTTTCTTGGGCAGTGCGGTCATAATTGCACAATAGGCAGCTGCGTCCCGCAGTCTTTCCACAAATTCAGTCTGAGAAGGCGACAAGGCCGTGCCAGCTTGAATATCATCCGCAATATCATCATACAGCTCCGAGCCAACAAAAGGAAGTATGTACCTCCGGATTGCTTGCCTGATATATGGATTCAACTCAGACCATGCCAGATTAAGGTTGACATCCGGATAATGATCCTTGAAATTGTAGTCGCCAACTTTATCTGTTGGGCCTGGTACTCCAGAGGTTTTTTTGAAAATGCTTTTCATTTTTCGGGGTTTTAGTCCCTAAAAGGGATAATTTGTAAGAGTATGTTTATCAGCATTTTATGGCTGATTTTCTAAAATCCAAAGTTTAGTCACCGCCTCTTGAC
>RXKB01000043.1 GCA_003963225.1 Candidatus Babelota bacterium | reverse complement strand
GGTGTAAATGAAGGTTATACTGAATCTACTGGCATTATTAACCCTGTAACTGAAGTTCTAACCATTGCTGGCGGTGATCTGGATGTTGATAAATTCCTTATTGATACAATGGGAGAAGATCAGCGCACAGTTCAAGAAGCAATGAAAGTAAAAGCTCTTGCTTTACGTTGGACAAGGGCATTTATTAAAGGTGATACTGAAGTTGATCCTCGTGAATTTAGCGGCCTCCAAAGCCGTATTACTGGCGATCAGCTAATGAGTGCAGGATCTACTTCAGGCGGTGCTGCTCTTAGCCTTGCAAAACTTGATGAACTAATAGATCAGGTTGACAACCCTACTCATCTTCTAATGAGTAAAGCTATGAGGCGTAAACTTACTGTTGCAGCTAGAAACTCCTCAGTAGGTGGAAATATCACTTATACAGTAGATGCTTTTGGTAAACAAGTTACTATGTATAATGATCTTCCTATCCTTATCATTGATAAAGATAATGAAGGTAATGATATTCTAGGTTTCAATGAGGCTTCTGCATCAGGTGCAGCAACTTCAACTTCTATTTACTGTGTTTCTCTATCTGATGATGGTGTTACTGGTATTCAGAATGGAGGTATTGATGCAAGGGATCTTGGAGAACTTGAAGCAAAACCTGCTTTCAGAACTAGGGTTGAATGGTATCCAGGCATGGCTGTATTTACAGGCCGTTCTGCTGCACGTTTACGCCATATCGGAAATTTAGCAGTAGTTGCTTAATTCCACTTGATAACAATTTAAAAAAGGAAAAATATTATGTCTATTGATTCAGAACGCCCAATAAGCAATGGAGCTATCTTTGATGCTGCATTGCAATTAAAGGATGCTGGCCTAGTAGCGGCTTCTGCTGCTGCTCAAGTTGGCGGTCAAGCTAAAATAGTTGACATTGGTAAAGGTAGAGCAGAAGGTGATATTATCATTGATGCTACAGCAGTTGAGGTTGATTCAAGCAATGAACTTTATACTATCATTGCTGAGTTCTCAAACTCTGCTAGTTTTGCTTCTGGTATTGTTCCAGGTGCAATGCTTTATTTAGGCCATGCTACTGGTATTCCAGGAGGCGGGGATCAAAATCAAGTTGAAGGCCGTTATAAGCTTCCATTTACTAACGTAATTAATGATGTGCATTATGAATATATGCGCCTCTATACGCTAGTAGCAGGAACTATTGCAACAGGTGTGAACTACTCAGCTTTTGCAACAAAACGCTAAAACAAATAAGCCCCTATCAGATTATTCCAATAGGGGCTTTTAACCCAAATAAAAGGAAATTTTTATGTCAACAAAAGTAGCAACAAAAGTTAGAATTAAACCTAAAGGCGGAAAAAATGCAGATGCGATTGAAGTTTTTCCAGTAGATGCAAAAGAAGCAATTTCAGCAGGAACTCATGAATATGTGGGTAAAGATTTAGGCGGGGCTGAATGGCTAGAAGGTAAAAATTCTGGTAAAGGTTTCTCTAAAAAGAAAAAAGGGCAAGATGTAGATAACTCTGAAGATGAAGATTCTGAAGAGGATGAAGGTGAAGAGCTTGATATTGATAATATGAACTCAAAAGAGCTTGATGCTTTCGTAAAAGAAAACAAAATCAAAATTAAAGGTTTTGATTCTCTAAGCCTTGCTAAAAAACGTGAAGCATTAACTGAAGCTCTTTCTGAGGAAGGTGAAGAGCAAGCTGATGAGGAAATTTAATAAATGGCTCTAATTGTTGAAGATGGAACAGGTTTAGAAGATGCGGAAAGCTATCTAAGCGTTTCTGAGGCGAATGATTATCATTCCAGAAGGGGAAACTCTGCATGGGATGATTTAGATGATCCTGCTAAAGAATCTGCTCTGATAAAGGCTACTGAATATCTAGACAACTCTTATTCATGGAGAGGTGTTCTATCTTCAACTACTCAGGCTTTAAACTGGCCTAGAACAAATGTATTTGATTCTCAAGGTAGAGATTTAAGTAATTCTGTTCCTCAGAGGGTAAAAAATGCTACTGCTGAATTAGCTTTAGTTTCTATATCCTCTGAGCTTTTAGCTAACGTAAATAATTCCAATTATGTTAAGCGTGAAAAGGTTGAAGGATTGGAAGTTGAATATAGTTCATCAGCCCCTTCAACAACTCAATATCTTTATGTAGATAGACTTTTAGGGGATCTGGTTTCCTCTAAATTTGGAGGTTCAACTGTAAAATTAGAAAGAGTATGAGTTTCAATTATTCCAACATTCAGGCAACCGCTCAAAGGCTGATAACCAAATTTGGAAAAGATTGGGTTTTGAAAAGAACTATCAAAGGAACTTATAATCCTTCAGCTAATACCAGATCTACAGATTCTACTACAAATTACACAGCAAAGGCTGTTAGAACGGAATACAAAAATTATCAGGTTGATGGGGAAGTAATTCAAAGAGGTGATTTTAAACTTCTTATGGAAGCTAAAGGGCTTTCAGTTGTTCCATCAGTTGAAGATGAAATAGTTGATGGATCTGATACCTATCAAATCATCAATATCAAAGAAATTAAACCTTCCACAATCACAATATATTATGAAATTCAAGTAAGGTAAAATCCTATGGCTGAGATAGATTTAGCGGCAATAGATAGAGCTATAAATACTATCAAAGTTGATCTTGATAAAACTACAATATTGGCTCAAAGAAAGGTTGTTTTAGCAGTAGATGCTGCTGTTGTATTGGCAACTCCTGTTTTAACAGGCAGGGCTAGAAGTAACTGGATTCCTAGTTTAGATAAGCCAGTAACAAAAGAATTGAAAAAAGAGAGTTATGATAAAACAGGCGGTGAAGCAATAGCTGCTGCTCAATCTGTTGCTGCTGGAATAAAATTTGGATCTGATGTTTATATTTCAAATAATCTTCCTTATATTAATAGACTAAATCAAGGCCATTCTCAGCAAGCTCCAGCAGGATTTGTTGAGAAAGCAGTTCAGGCCGCAAAAGGGGCAATAGAAAAATGAATTATGAACAAGCTAGAAAAGCCATTCAAGGTTTCTTTTCATCAAATTTCACAGCATTAAATGCTAATAAAATAGCATGGGATAATGTTGCTTTTCAGATACCAAAAACTAAAGAAGCTTGGATTAGATTTTCTATTCAAAATAATATTAGCGGCTACAAGTCTTTTGGTAAAAGTAAGCTAACCAGGAGAGAGGGAATAATTTTTATTCAAATTTTTACCCCTGAAAATACTGAAACATTGCAAGCTTCACAATTAACTGATAGCATTACATCAATTTTTGAAACTAAGCTGTTAGGCGGTGTTACGTTTCAATCTCCTGATGCTCGTGAGGCTGGCATTAGTGAGGGATGGTTTCAGATAAATATATCTGTTCCATTTTATTTTGATAGCATAACAACATATTCATAACTAACAGGAGATAATAACAATGACTGATTCCAATAGAACACAAATTACATACATAAAAGAATCCGTTTATGGTGTAACCCCTAACACTCCACAAATGCAAGAGCTACGCATTACAGGAGAATCACTTAACAAAAACATCAATAATAAAGTTTCGGCTGAAATTCGTGCTGATAGACAGGTAACAGATCTAGTTCAAACTTCTAAAACTGCTACAGGTGATATTAACTTTGAGCTTTCTTATGGAACATTTGATGATTTCCTTCAATCCGCTCTTTTCTCAACTGATTGGTCAACCCCGCTTGCAGTTTCAGGAACAGATATTGCAGCAGATGCTACTGGTTTAACCTCATCTTCAACTAACTTTGTTGCAGCAGGGATTCAAGTAGGCCAGATGATTAAGGTTGATGGGTTTACTGGCAATACTGCTAACAACCGCATTTACAGGGTAACTTCAGTTTCAAACAATGATTTGAATCTTTCCCCTGCTCCTGCTGCTGTTGATGCTGCTGGTGAAACTGTAACTATCAAAGGTTCTTATATTAGAAATGGTGTTACTAAAAACTCATTCACAGTTGAAAAAGGTTTCCTAGAAATAAGTGAATACTTCAAATATATTGGCATGATTGTTAATACAATGTCATTGACAATTAAATCTGAAGAGATCCTAACAGGTTCATTTGGCCTAATTGGTAAAGATGCAAGCCTATCTGGATCTTCACTTGATGCAACTCCTACTGCTGCAACTACTACAGAAGTTCTAAATGCTGTAGATGATGTTGCATCAATCAGGGAAGCGGGAACTGAAGTAACTTCCCCTAACTATGTTGAAGAGCTAACTATTGAGCTTAACAATAACTTGCGTTCTCGCTTTGCCGTGGGTTCTGATGCTCTAACTAGCATAGGAACTGGTAAATGTGATATTACAGGCTCTCTAAAAACATATTTTGGTGATTCCTCTCTAATGGATAAATTCATTGCAGGATCTAAAACTAGCATTGATTTTACTGTTAAGGATGCAGCAGGAAATGCTTATCTAATAGATCTTCCTGAAGTGAAATTTGATTCTGCCAATGTTGTTGCACAAGGTCAAGATCAAGATGTGTTTGCAGAAATGAATTATAGAGCTATAAGAGATGCTGTGTATGGGTTTACAATCCAAGTTTGTAAATTCCC
>RXKB01000048.1 GCA_003963225.1 Candidatus Babelota bacterium | reverse complement strand
ACAGGGGAATTAAAAGAACATATTCAAATTGCAGAATACAAAGAATTAGAATTTACGATTATACAAAAGAAGTATTTAAACGTAAAAGGTAGTTTTCATAAATATTGGAATACAGAGAATACCAACTTTAACGACTATTCAATTAATGATTTTTATTTGACACTTAACGAACTCAATCAAAAATTTGATATTAACCCATTTAACGCTCTTATACATAACATTGAATTTGGCGTTAATGTTATTTTACCCTTTAGGACTCAAACGTTTTTAAATTCGATTATAGCCTTTAAAGGCAAGGAATATAAAAAGGAAACGTTCAACGGTCGGGGTTACTTATTACGTTTTGAATTTGGACAATATGAACTAAAAATTTACGACAAAGGTTTTCAATACCAATTAAAAGAAAACATACTGAGGTTTGAAATTAAAGTCCGTAAAATGGAATATTTAAAATCAAAGAAAATTTACGTTACTAGTTATGCTGACTTGTTAAGAATAGATAATATTAAAAAACTTAAATCATTACTTTTAAAGACCTTTAAAGAGTTACTAATTTACGACGATACAATCGAACTAAACAAAGTAAAAAAAAGTATAGAACGCGAAATATTGTTGAACGGTAAAAATCCAAAATACTGGCATCAATTAAGGTTACAGAATAAAAACACCTATAAAAAGAAACGAACGCGATTTCGAGAAATAGTTTTAAAATATGGTAGTTCTAAAAATTCAGTTGAGGTTTACAATCTTATTGAATCAAAATTAGACCGTATCACTTCATTAAATGAATCCTCACGCGATAAAATAAATTATTTGATAAATAACAAGTCTTTTAAAAGTGTACCCATTTTAACCGCCTTAAATTCAAAGTGTACCCATTTTAACAGTTCAACTATAGGGTTAAATCGGTACCACTTTATAAAACTTCATTTTTTTGGTAGAATTTATAAAATCGACTATTAAGTTAAATTCATTTAGTAAATGAGTTTCTGAATATCCACATACGCGCGTTTATATTTCCCCCTCTCACGCGCGTATAGTATTCGGATGTTATACACGTATATGACTTTGTGGCTATCTGTTCGCGTGTATGACTTCTTGGGTATCTATACGTACGTGTATAATATTCGGAACTCATACGCGTGTATGACTTCGTTGGTATCTGTTCGCGCGTGTATGACTTTGTGGGTATCTTTTAACGTAAGTCCGACACAATAAAAAAACAAAAAACAGATAAAACCGCCAACCAAACCGACAACCGTCTAATAAAAAAACCTGTAAGTGTTTAGTTTACAGGTTTTTACTAGTTTAGTTAGCGGACTGGACGGGACTAACACCTATTGAATTACACTTTTTTAAACTTAACTATAAAACCCTTATTTAATAATGATTACAGATAATTTAACGTTAATTGAAATTAAGAGAAATAATGTTAAATAAACTAAAACCGACAACCAAACCGACAACCAAACAAATAAAGGTTTATATTTGAGCGTTCAATAAAACCTACAAAATGGCAAAATTCAACTTTAATTTAAGGAATCCACAGTCAACCGTTAAGGAATCAAAACAAGTTAAAACACCTGTTAACTTTTTAATTCGTTGGGATAACAAGAAACTTGTATTCCCCACAGGTTTAACAATTTTGCCTAAAGACTGGGAAACAGATAAAACAAAAGGTAAAAAATACCAACGCGCAAAAACAACACTTAAAGAACACCCCGAATTTAATTCGAGTTTAATTCGTTTGGAGGGAATCGCGGATAAAACGTTCAACCGTTTTGTAAACGACAGCAACCGACAACCAACAATAAAAGAATACAAAGATTTATTACTAAAAACGATAAATCCAAAGGCAAATAATAAACTAGATTTTTTTAGCTACTTCGATAAATTCATAAAAGAAAGTGAATTTAAAACAAACATTAAAACAGATAAACCATATTCAACCGCAACAATTAGCATTTATAAAACAGCTCTTAAACATCTAAAGGAATACGCAAAAATTAAACATAAACGAATTGATTTTGACACAATAGATTTAGACTTTTATTACTCATACTTTGAGTATTTAACTAAAGATAAAAAGTTCTCACAAAACAATAAAGGTAAATTAATTAAAGTAATTAAAACAGTTTTAAATGAGGCTACAGAGAGAGGAATAAATAAAAACCTATCCTTTAGAAGTAAACGTTTTAAGGTTGTTTCTGAGGATGTGGAAAATGTTTATTTAGACGATTCCGAATTACTAGACTTGTATAACTTAGATTTAAGAGAAAATAATCGTTTAGAGAGAGTAAGGGACTTGTTTTATATTGGTTGTAATACTGGGTTAAGATTTTCAGACCTCAGCAAAGTTAAAATAGAAAATATAATTGATAAACATTTATACGTTAAGGATTCAAAAAAAACTGGCATTCCCGTTGTTATTCCACTGAAAAATGAAATTTTTGAAATATTAAAAAGATACGACGGTCGTTTCCCTCCCTCAATATCTAATCAAAAAATGAACGAATATATTAAAGAACTTTGCGGAATGGTTGAAAGTCTTAAAAAGAAAGTTGAGGTAATTAAAATAAAGAACGGTTTAAAAGTTTATGAGAAAGTTGAAAAATTTAAGTTAATTTCGACACACACCGCGCGACGAAGTTTTGCGACAAATTGTTATAAAAAAAATGTACCTAGCATAGTTATAATGGGCGTAACTGGACACAAAACCGAATCGTCGTTTTTAAAATACATTAAAATAACCTCAAAAGAAAAGGCAGATATTTTACAAATGTATCTCAACCAAAATGAAAACCCCACTAATTTAAAGGTAATATAGAATGTTAATATTAGAGTTATATAGTTTAAAATTGGAATTTGTTTTGGCTGAGGCTAATTGTTTCCATTCCTCTCCCAACAAGGGATATGAAATTAAGTTTATTAAAAAGGGACTTGCAATATTTGATTCAATCGATAGCAGTAAGATTAATAAAACGATTCAGGAAATATTTTTGAATCTAACAGGAAATTCCACTAACAACTCTAAAATTAAATACTTACAAATTTACATAGTTGATTTTATAAATTACTTAATTGAACTTAGAGAAAAAGTCGAGATGTGGTTATTTAAACACAAAGTTGACTATGAAATAAATGAATATTTAGCTAATATTAGAATGAAATTACTAAGTATAATTTCTTATTTTAAATCTGAGCTACTAAAAATTATATCTACCATTGATTTAACGGTTAATGATAAAAAAGTATCCATTGAGTTAAAAAGAACACTTAGCAAAGTAAAACTAAATGAAACTATTATTGAAGTTGAAAATAAATCGAAAACAAAAATAAAAGAAAGGTTTATTTACTTAAAAGAAATTGGAGGAATGGATAGTAAGATATTTAAAGATTTAACAACTAATAAAAAGAAAATAGCTATTTCAAAAATATTAGATTGTAATATTGATTATGCGCGTGATTTAATCGAATCGCATTTCAATGGTTATAATAAGAGTAAAGAAAAAGTATCTGATGAATTAATCAATAAAGTAAAAATTAATTTAAAATAAAGGGGATTTTTATTTACCCCCTTAAAAAACCCCTTTTTCATTTGCGGTATTAATCAATTAATATCAATAAAATGGAAAATTTAATCTTAAGTCCAATTACTATTGGCGAGTTAACTTCGGTAATCTCTGAAACCGTATCGAACGAGGTAAACAAAATACTATCGTTACAAAAACAACCCGAACAATTAGAATACATTACGCGAAAAGAAACCGCCAAAATTTTGGGCGTTTCTTTAGTTACGCTGAATGTATGGCAGAAAACTGGTTTAATTACCGCATATCGAATTAACACGCGAGTAAGATTTAAACGAGCTGAGGTTTTAAACAGTCTTTTAAAAATTCAAACTAAAACTTTTGGGGAGGTTGCATAATGGAAAATACGTTCAAAAATTCCTATTATAAAACGGTTAACTATTTATTGAATAGTTCAACTGGTTATTATGAGAAACAATCCTTAAAAATTACATTTAATAAACTACCCAACGATTTAAAAGTCGAGGAATCTAAAATGGAATTTTTAAAGAAACAGGGCGCAAATGAAATAATAAGGGGTAGAATCAAAAATGGTAAATATTTATTCTTTACTGGTTTAATTCCACTTTCGGAAAACCTCAACGTCTATTTCGGTAATCACGCGGAAACCTTTAACAAAGAAAAGAAAACTAGTTTAATAGTGTTCGCATTCTCTGAAAACGATTCAAAACTAACAGTTTATTTTTTTAATCATTTTTACATTTTCGACCGTCCGCATCGTATCGCGTTTGTGTCCGACTTCATTAAATCACTTAACCAATAAAACAAAAGGGAGGGTTTTAAACCTCCCTTAATTGTTGTTCAAAATTCCATTACAAAACTGGTATTCAATTTTATTGGATGCTACAAAGATATTTATTAAATGTACGATTACAACAAGGCAGATATAATAAAAACACCAATAGAGTTATTTTCAAACAATACCTTACTTGAATTTATAATCGACTGCAATATTAAAACAGGGGAATTAAAAGAACATATTCAAATTGCAGAATACAAAGAATTAGAATT
>RXKB01000057.1 GCA_003963225.1 Candidatus Babelota bacterium | reverse complement strand
GACCTTGAATTTCTCCAGATTTTAGCTAATAAGTTTCCTGAGATACATGGTAAAGTGGTGGAGTTGATGGAAGTTGAGTTAGATGCTTGGTGGCATGATACACTTGAGGAGCAGGAAGGTGAGTGATAGTAGTCAAGACAACATTCGTTATTCAATAGATGAGTTGTTGAATGATATAAGCAAGCAATCAGTTGGTATGCCTCCAGTATTGTGGTGTGGGGAGGCGTTCTTACGTAAACATCTTGAGCTAAACTTACGTCGTGAAGTGGGGGATTTATGTGAGGCTCTTAAACAAATGGATTGGATTAGTGCTGATTGGGTTGATGATAGTGGAGTACAATGGTATCGTATTAACTTAGAGCAAGAACAACTCCCATCGGCTGATGTGCTATCGGAGTATATTAAGCACAATGACATTAAATATCTAGCCTATGGTGAACCACAACAACCGGAGCCTAAACAACCCAAACATAATGTCCCATTCTGGGCTAATGATTATCGGAACAAGAGGAAGAAACGATGATTAATTATGATACATTCAAAGCGAAGCTATCTAAGAAGAACCAGGAGATTGAAGCTCAAGTGGATGAATGGTTAGAAATAAACGTTTCGTGCAAAAAGTGGTTGGAGACCAGAATGAACGACTTTACGGGATCGGCAGCTTCACAGGCTGATTTTATTTGGAAGAACGCGGAAGATCTGTGGGGGGACTTCAAGCATACGGACTTTGGCAAGATCATCTTGCCGTTTACCCTGCTACGCCGTCTGGAGTGTGCGCTGGAGTCGACCCGCGAGGCGGTGAGAGAGGCATACGCCGCTTTCAAGGATGCCGATGTTGAGCTGGACACCATTCTGCGCTCAACCGCTGATTACCCATTTTACAACACCTCCGAATACTCCCTTGGCACCTTGGGTAGCACCAAGACGCGCCGCAATCTGGAAGACTACATCGCCCTGTTTTCAGATAACGCCCGCGCTATCTTCGAGGAGTTCGAGTTCGGCAATACCGTGATCCGACTGGAGAAGGCTGGCTTGCTATACAAGATATGCCAGAACTTCGCCAAGATCGACCTGCACCCTGATGTGGTGCCGGATCGGGTGATGAGTAACATCTACGAACACCTGATTCGCCGCTTTGGTGCCGAGGTCAATGAAGGGGCCGAGGACTTCATGACGCCGCGTGACATCGTTCACCTGGCGACCGCATTGCTACTTGACCCGGATGATGCCCTGTTTGAGGCCAGCCCCGGTTTGATTCGTACTCTGTATGACCCGACCTGTGGCACGGGTGGCTTTCTCACCGATGCCATGAACCATGTGGGCGACTACGGTAACCGCGACAAGATCCCGCCAGTACTGGTGCCACACGGGCAGGAGTTGGAGCCTGAAACCCATGCGGTTTGTGTGGCCGGTATGCTGATCCGCCGTTTGGAGTCCGACCCTGGCCGAGATCTGTCGAAGAACATTCGTCAGGGCAGCACGCTGTCCAACGACCAGTTTGCCGGTGAGCGTTTCCACTACTGCCTGTCCAATCCGCCTTTCGGCAAGAAATGGGAGAAGGACAAAACCGCCGTCGAAGCGGAACACAAAAAAGGTGAGTTGGGCCGTTTTGGGCCGGGCCTGCCGAAAATTAGCGATGGCTCCATGCTGTTTTTGATGCACCTGGCGAGCAAGCTAGAACTGCCGATCAACGGCGGTGGCCGCGCCGCTATTGTGCTGTCCGGTTCGCCACTGTTTAACGGCGGTGCCGCGTCTGGCGAATCGGAAATCCGCCGTTGGTTGCTGGAAGACGACCTGATTGAAGCCATTGTAGCTCTGCCAACGGATCTGTTCTTCCGCACCAATATCGCCACCTACCTGTGGATTCTGTCCAACAAGAAGCCGCAGGAGCGCAAAGGCAAGGTGCAGTTGATCAACGCCACCGACCTGTGGACTTCAATCCGCAACGAGGGCAACAAGCGCCGTATTGTCAGCGATGAGCAGCGCCGCCAGATTCTGGACATCTACGCAGCAGGCGAAACCGGTGCGCTTTCCCGGATGCTCGACTACCGCACCTTTGGCTACCGCCGTATCAGGGTACTGCGCCCGCTGCGGATGACCCTGGAACTGGATAAGGCGGGCATGGAGCGCCTGGAAGCCGACCCCTCTTGGGAAAAGCTCCCTGACGCGCATCAGGCATTCTGGCGCGACGCCCTCAAGCCGCTGATCGGGCAAACGCAGACCTATGGCTGGGCAGAAACCTTTGCCAAGGACGCGATCAAGTCCGACGAAGCCAAGCAGCTCAAGGTCAAGGCCAACAAGACATTTATCGCCGCGCTGATCAGCGCCTTTGGTCACAAAGACCCGGAAGCCGAGCCGGTCACGGATGCCAACGGCAACCTGGTGCCGGATACTGATTTAACTGATTACGAGAACGTCCCTTATCTGGAGGACATCGACGACTACTTTGCTCGCGAAGTGCTTCCTCATGTGCCGGATGCCTGGCTGGATGAGAGCTTTACCGATGCCAGGGATGGTCAATTGGGCCGCGTTGGCTACGAGATCAACTTCAACCGCTTCTTCTACCAGTACCAGCCGCCGCGCAAGCTGCAAGATATTGATGAAGACCTGAAGCAAGTAGAAGCCGAGATTGCCGCGCTACTGGCGGAGGTGGCCAGCGAATGAGCCAGTACAAAGTGTATCCCGCGTACAAGGATTCCGGCGTTGAGTGGATTGGGCAGGTGCCAGAGCATTGGCAACTTAGAAAGGTTGCCTGGGATTTGGTGATGTCGATTGGTTGGACGCCAGATACAAAAAATCGTCGTTATTATGGTGGAGATTACAACTGGGTGTCGATTGCCGATCTGACAAAAAACCGAATCAATGAGACCGGCCAAAAAATAACTCAATTAGCTGTAGACGAAATGAAAGGGTCGCAAGCCCCTGCGGGTAGTTTGCTTTTTTCGTATAAGTTAACAATTGGTATGGTGGCATTACTGGATCAGCCAGCTTATACCAATGAGGCTATTGCTGCATTTTACCCAAATAAAAAAATAAACATGAATTTTTGGAAGTACGCTGTTGTTGTGATACTGCCTAGATATAGTCGTAAAAATATTTATAACTCCGACTTGCTAAATCAAGAATTGATGAATAGCGCTAGGTTTTATGCACCGAGCTATGATGAGCAGGCCACCATCGCAGCCGCCCTCGACCGCGAAACTGCCCGTATTGATGCGCTTGTCGAGAAGAAAACCCGCTTTATCGAGCTACTGAAGGAAAAGCGCCAGGCGCTGATTACCCATGCGGTCACCAAGGGGCTAGACCCCAATGTGAAGATGAAAGACTCCGGCGTTGAGTGGATCGGGCAGGTGCCGGTGCATTGGAAGATTGCGCCAGTAAAGTATCACTACGATGCAAGACTGGGGAAAATGATCCAGCCTGCTGCGGTCTCTGACCGAGATATAGAAGTGCCATACCATCGGGCGCAAACCGTTCAATGGGAAAGGATCGTTGAGTCTGACATCAAAGAAATGTGGGCATCACCAAGGGATATAGAACAGTTTTCTGTATCTGAAGGCGACCTTTTAATTTGCGAGGGCGGTGATGTTTGTCGCGCTGCAATTGTTAAACAGCCTCCTGAAAAAAACATGATATTCCAGAACTCCATCCATCGTATCCGCTCGAAAGGCGAATATGGTGTTGGTTGGGTTATGCGTTTGATGCAGCACTTACGCTCGTCTGAGTGGATAGATGTTCTGTGCAATAAAAACACGATTGTCCATTTTACAAGCGACAAACTTGGTTCATTAGAATGCCCCCTGCCGCCACCAGACGAACAAGCCTCCATCGCCGCCGCCCTCGACCGCGAAACCGCCCGTATTGATGCGTTGATTGGCAAGGCAGAGCAAAGTATTACCCTACTCAAAGAGCGCCGCTCGGCCTTTATCACCGCCGCTGTCACCGGCCAGATTGATTTGCGAGGAAAACAATAAATGCAATCAGCAGCACATCAGGAAAAACACTTCCAGCAATACATCATCGACCGGTTGGTAGAACAGGGCTGGAAGCTGGGTGATTCCAAGTTCTACGACACCGAGCGGGCGGTGTACCCCGAAGACCTGGAAAGCTGGATCAAAACCAGCGGCCAGCAGGAAAAATGGGACAAGCTGGAACGGCTCAACGGGGCCAAAACCCTTGAAGTGCTGATGGATCGCTTGGATAAAGCACTGGAGAAACAAGGCACCATGCAGGTGTTGCGCCAGGGTTTTTCCATTGCCGGTTGCGGCCTGATCGAGATGACCGAGGCTGCACCGGAAGACAAGCGCAATGCAGCAGTCATTGAGCGTTACCAGGCCAATATCCTGCGCGTGGTGCCGGAACTGAAGTATCACCCGGCCCGTGAATTTGCCATTGATCTGGTGCTGTTTATCAACGGTCTGCCGGTGGCAACCGTCGAACTGAAGACCGACTTCACCCAGTCCTGCGAAGCGGCCATGGATCAGTACCGCAATGATCGCCTGCCGTATGACGCCAAGACCAAACGCCGGGAGCCATTGCTGACCTTCAAGCGTGGGGCGGTGGTGCATTTCGCCATGTCCGACGTTGTTGAAGCAGGCAGAGAGCGGGGAGCTGGATTAGCGCGAGAGAGTTGCATCAGAGAATCCAACCAATGTTAGATTCTGGTGAGGCAATGAAAACAGAGCAATCCAACCAAAGGCTGCATTTGACTTGACCAAGAATCCAGGGTCAGAATGAGCGAATTCCAACCCTAGAATGCAAATAGCCGAAATAAAGGTATTACCATTCTTTAAAGGTAATGGACAAGGCTTTGACGCCCCTAAAGGAATACCTGATATATTAGATCGTTTAAAAGCCAGAGGGTTTAATGTAACAGATTATTCTGGGTATCAAGGACGTTCTATTTACTTTCATGATACTTTTAAGGACTAAATAATGATTAAACTAATACAAACCCTAATATTCTGCACATTATTGACAGCTTGTGCAACACAACCTAAAGAGGTTGTAGCAACTTACCCCTATCACCCAGATGGAGTTAGCTGCTATGGCTTGTCTATACACTCTGTTAGAGTGGGATCAGGTGGTCAATGTATCGAGCTGATCATGCAGCGGTATATTGATTATTTGGGTTATATTCAGGAGCAATAGTTTTACAAGTAAATCCACACAAACTGGAGGATTATCCTGAATTCTCCAGATCCCTCCCAATATTCCCCACAATCGTGTGGATTTCCCCTGAATCATCCAGATTTTCCCCAGATTCCTCCTGAATCTCTCCCAATTCTAGCCAATTCTCCGGCTATTCTAGCCATTCTACACCCTCCCCGCTACTATCCCCTTCCCCTATCCTCCAACATGCCTTAAACGCCTCTACAGGAGCTTTAAACGGCATTCGTATACCAGCCACTAAGTCCCAGATAGAGATTTCATAATTCATATCCAGAAAACCAATTTTCAATACCACATTGTAGTATCCTTCAGCAAGCTTCAGGAGTCCCAGACAGGTTTCTCATAATTCAGATAGAGAAAATGAATTCTAGGCAAGGGAGTCCCAGAGCGAATTTTCATAATTCATCTTTGGAAAATGGATTTTCAATTTCAGGATAGAGCTAGAAGTTTATAGAGAATTTTGGGTAGAGGGATAGGGTTTCACAGGATTGTTTCACGTTTTAGGCTGAAAAATAGACGGGCAGGGGTAGTGTTTGTCTCGCGGGAATCTAACCCGCCTAGTGCCTTGCTTTGCTGTTTTGTTTCTGTATGTGGTGAGTATACGCCCTTCCTTGGGCTTGTCAACTAATCAGTCAACAAAAACCGCCTTTTTACCTTGTTTCTTTTCGCTTGCTTGAGCTTCTCTTTTTGTTACCCAAGGGTATTCGGCCAACTCATAAGTACCCGAGCTATAACCTTGCGCCCATCGCCAGCCAGTAATAGCGCCGCCTCGCTCAATCAATCCTCTTTTATAATAGACAACCTCTTCCCGCTTTGCCATAAATTCACCTATTGATTAATAACAGCCGCCACATTATATTTGTGACATTAACGCCTAGGGGCACATCATGTATAATCACCTTCAGTCTTTAGTTAAGAAGTATCAAAAGCTACTAGCTGCTGCTAACAAATTAAAATGTGGTAAAAAGGTTAAAAGCTCCATCATGGGCACTTTAAACCGCTTGCGGGGTAGTCTTAATCGGTATTACAATTGGATGGTACAACAAGGGAAACAGCCCAAGAACAAGGATTTTTATATAAGCCAGCCCTTTTGGAGTAAGCCTCCTGTTAGTTGGGTGCTGTTGAATATTTAAACAATCAATCTTTAATCAGGTAAAGTGTATGGTAACAACAATTGAACAGCGCTATTATGACGAAATTATCAAGCCTTCGGTGTGTTTTGATAATTACAATGTCCAACAATATCCAACTCTAAAAAGCATCATAGAAGCCGAAAAACACGGTTATACTGTGCGATTGATTGAGGACTGGCTGAGGGGGTTGCCTAGCGCCTGCACAATACCATTCTATGACGATGAAATTATAGCCATGGGTTATGATCTGGATTTTTACTGGAACACAACCGCCCGAGTACTGTACAAAGTGGCCAGGGATATAAAACACCCTAAAACCTTGCCTAGAAAACTTGAGCTTCTAGGTTGTAGGTGGTTTGATCGTGTTAATGGTAATACTTACTTTGCAGCGGCTGCCATTGCCGACTCAATTTGCATTGCTAAAATTGAATTCGAATATGGATATGGGGATCATTGGTTACATCAAATAATGAGGCTAGTTTGTGACTATTATAACTTGCCCGCTTTGCATGGCTGGATGGTAATCGAACAACTAGAAAAAGATGATGTTTGTGTGTTTACAAATTGCCATGACACTAAAACCAAAAAAGCACAAAAAGAGTGGATAAAATACTTATGAACACTAAAAAACTATCCAGCAAAGCCAATAACACCCACAAACAACTAAAGCAAGCCGTTAAGGCCGCCACTGTAAACCTACGCAACAAACGCAAGGCAAAGCGCACAGCTTGGGAGCTTGTCTAATGCTAAACTT
This sequence comes from Candidatus Babelota bacterium, assembly GCA_003963225.1. Taxonomy (GTDB): domain Bacteria; phylum Babelota; class Babeliae; order Babelales; family Vermiphilaceae; genus AWTP1-30. The sequence continues at coordinate 5,320 of RXKB01000057.1, read as the reverse complement.
TATCCGCAATCTATTTACCGCAAGCCCAATGTCAGAGCCTGCTCATATTTACACGCCTAGTGAAATAAGCCAGTTAAAGGCCACGCTTGAGACAAACTTAAATGCCAGTTGTCAGACTAACGACAATCGGGCCTTTGCTATCGTAAACGCTGTTTACAAGCTGTCTGAGGTATGCCTACAAGAACAGACAGGGATGAAGTTTATTTGTGAGGATAAGACAATCGAACTTAAATATGACAAAAAACGTCATAAGGTAAAGTGGATCGGGTTAGTTGGCTGGGGGAATTAATATGTATTCTGTACACATCTTAAACGAAAATGGTCATGGCAGTTATTTGTCAGCTAAAGGCAAAAGCACTTGGAAAACTAAGGCCATAGCCATCAAACATGCAAAAGACATTATAGCTATAAAGAATAAATCCCACCGCTTTGCAGGTATGATAGAAGCTAGCGTTGAAGATGAGCATGGCGAGACAATAACAAGTTTTCGTAGTGGTTTGTGACCCAAGTCACATACAACCTCAAATTGTGTGCTATAGTATCCTCACAAATTCGGTTACATTCAATTAATCTTTAAAGGTGAGTTATGTTAGTTAATCCTCCAACCCTTAGTACTGTCACTTTTTCCGATTTACTAGACGGTGAATACTCAGAGCACACCATCAGCGGTTTTCGATTATCCTTAGGAAATAATTACACTATCGGGCATTTTGCCAGCGCTCTTTTTGAGAATGAGCAAGGTTTGGCAGTTGTTGACCTGATTTATTCATCTGGTATAAGCCTAGAAGATCTGATCATTTTTGAGTATCTAGGTAGCTATGGTAAACATGTTGATACTTTTGCTATGTGTGATTTAATGGACTACCTACGGCCAGAATATAATCGGTTTTATGCCTAAACCTTTCAAGCCTAGGCAATCCTTGCTAGGCTACCACTAACAATAACCCAAGGGTAAACCTTATGATTCATCTATTCCACTCCCAACAAGAAAAAGAGCTATTGCAGTATAATGATTATTTGGGCAAGTCATACAGCCGATTGAGTATGCTAGAATCAGCTTGTGTATTGGCTGCTAGCATGGTAGCCTTGGTTTTAATGGTAACGGCTTATTGTGATATGGTGAAAGTATGAAAACTTATAAAATTGAGGTGACAGACACGTTTGGCGGTGAGGCCAACTACAGCTATGTTAGTAGGCTCACAATACAAGCTAAGTCTTTAAGGGCTTGTGTATTGCAATTAGGGAAGGAAACCGGCTACAATTGGCGATTCAAGGATAACCTTGGCGAGTGTGTTCGGTATGACACAACAAGCGGCCTAACTTGTGCTTTTATTGAAGGGGTGACAGATGAAACATAAAACAACAAAACAAACCAACAAGGCCAAAAAGAACCGTCTACTAACTGTAGGTCCAGGCTATCGCTATGCGGGTATTATTCATGCTAGGGTGGCCTTGAAGGCTGGCGAGCATAAATTGCAACAAGGGCGAGGGGGGGGGTTAAAATATGCACCTTCCAGGCCTAATTCTGTTATGCTTGCCACTTCACCTAGATTGTGCGGGTTGTTTTTGGTTGTCAACCTATAATCAAATAAACCTCCCAACCAACATAGGCCACACAATGAACATAAGCCACTTCCAAGCTAACACTAAGCAATTGATCACTAAAGCCGATTTAGGCAAGGTGTACATTGATATGCAAGGCAATAGCCGTACAATCGACAAACGTATAGTGGGAGAGGCGTTAGTGGCTTATGTGGTGACTAACAAGTGGGGTAAATCTGAGATTGTTGCTAAATAGTGAACTAAATCACATTACCTACTCAATCTTGTGTTATACTGTTTATCAGTAAACTAAATTCACACCAACAAACTGAGTATCTGGCTATGAACACTGAACATTCTGTAAGCGTTAGCAAACCTGCCGATTGTGCCCTTCAAATAGAGTTAATCTGTACCTCTCAAATAACCAAAAAGGAAGCGCTAAAACTCTTTGAAGATAGCGGCAAACTACCTAACCCGGCTGAGTTTATGGAATTAATACCCTTGCACTGTGCAAACTGGCAGTGGGTAGGCAGTTATTGGTCTATTACCTATGATAGGGTAAGTTAAACAAGTCCGCTAGTTGAATACCCTTAGAAGCCCCTTAATTGGGGCTTTTTGCGTTTATGGGCTTAAGTAATACCATCATAAGGGTTAGCCTATCAAGTGGGGTTATAGGCGGCTATATTATCCCTCTTAAATATCCCACCAATAGTGTCCGATCATAGAATTATATTTATTCAAGTATGACTAAACATAGTTGATTACACTTTATTAAGTGTTAATCCACTTCCCATCCCAATTGTCAACAATTAATTAGCATCCCCTCCAAAATAATTTCCTCCTAGTCTATTCCCTATTGGCATACATCATGCTTATGTTACTATATAACATTGTTATAATATAACACTAGCAACAATCATACCAATACTCTTTTATTTATTATCTACTATGTCAAGTTTCCTTTACATTATCTATTGACAGAATCTAAGACAATATAAGGCCCATATGGGCTGTATTAGCTTGGAGTAATAGGTAGGTATTGGTTGTATATTATTGTGGCTGGAATCAGCTGCTAGCAGCCTTTAAGGGGAGTTTATAGGCTGAGGTATAGTGATATTTTAGATTTATTGGAGGCTATAACTGAGTGTGTTGGTGGTGGTAAGCACTCCGTACCTGTACTTACTATTACTAAGGACACCCCGTACTCAAATATAACCAAAATATAAGCAAGTAACCCTAGACGTAACATCATAAATACCAATAAAAGTGGGATAAACCTACTGAATTACCCTCTAAAACTACCTAAAAGTGGTAAAACATACCCTTATTTATGTCAAAATACCCCTGAAAGTGGATATTTCTATGATATTTCCTGTATACTTATCTATCTGATATTGTTATGATATTTTGATATTTGACAATTGATATTTGATTGTTGTAGGAAGAAATGATATTTGTATATTTTATAACCTATTGTTGTATACAACAGATTCCCGCCAAATGGCTGATATTTTGTATGGTTGGCTAGTTGTTACCTGGTGATATTTGTGGTATGATAGGGTGGGTTATGCTGTGTAATGATTTTGTGTCTTGTGATAGACTTCCTCGACATGTACATCTGGCCCAGATTATGCTTCATAGTAGGTGGGTTCTTTAATATATAGCGAAGCGGTAGCCGATGTTGTTTTGGCCCCGGAAATGCTGGGTTTGTTAAATGTTGAGGTTGTGATTTTTACAACCGGTTAAAATTTGTACAGATGTATTTACAACATCCCTATTGACAACACAGGGTAATAGGGGTAGTATGCCTACATCAACTAACACAGGAGCAACAGTATGAGTCATTCAAGCGAAGCATTTTATAAGATTAAAGAAGAGGGGTATGTCCTTCTCTCAGAGTTGACAAAGAGTAGGAAGTTGTCTCAGAATGCTCTTGCTGTCTTTGTATGGATAGGAGAGAAGGTGGAGAATGGGAATAAGGCTAATATCAGTACGAAGGATATTATAGATCAATTCAATTTAGATAAGACGGCTGTTAGTCGTATCTTAAAGGAGTTGGAAGATGGATTGCTTATTGTAGTTGAACATAGGGAAGGGAGTGATCGGGTTATTGCCGCACACCCTAAATACTGGTGGAAGGGCAGGTATGAGCTACAGAACAATGCTCTTAAGCGGTGGATAGCAGATATTCGTAAGAAACATTGGGGGAGTGTTATTAAGGATACAGGGGTGTTCTTGAATGAGCAGGAGTAGACGTAATACTCCTATCTTTAGTCACTGTAGTGTCAGAGGGAGCGAGAAAGAAGATAAGAAGCTGTGGCACAGAGCCTTACGCAAGGGGTATAGTCAAGTGCTATTGGATGAGCCTAGGTTATTATTACTGCACCCTAAACAGTGGGGCAATCCTTGGGGCATGCCTAAAGATGGGAAGTTTTATTGGGTTAATTTTACAGAGGAGTATATGAGGAAATGAAAGCTAAAGAGATTGTATGGAGTGAGCTAGTTGCTAGTCCTGATGATTGGCATTATGATGGGTATGTTGGTAATAAGCTAGTCTACAGGATATATGATAACTCTATCCATGCGTGTGAGTATTACTTCATATCTTCAATGTTACCCAGGAATCCTTATGACCTAATGGAGCAAGAGTTTCATTCCCTGAACGATGCTAAGGCTAAATGTGAAGAGGACTTAAGGCGTTATGTTGACTGGCTACAGAATCAGTTACAATGGTTGGGAGGAAACTAAATGACCCTCATAAAAGCCTTGTGCCTATCCCTATTAGGGTATATAATCCTTAAACACACTAACACTAAGCTTGGAGACATCATTGGGTTGATTGGTATCCTTGGTGGGATAGGGTGGATTGTTATTAGAGAACTTAACATTTGGAGTAAGTAAATGAAACTACACTGTAAACATTGCAACAAGCAACTAACCAATAGCCTCTACCCTTCAAAGTGGAAGCTTAAAGAGTTTATTGAAGATTATTATGGAGAGGGTGAGCACAAGAAAATCCTCCAAATCCCTGTAGGAGCTTTTAGACGTTGGAAGAGTTGGTCAGGGGGTAGGTTCGTCGCTGTACATCGAGACTCTTTATTCCTATCTATTCCAAACATCATAGGCTGCTGTGACCATGATTGGACATCAGTTACGTGTGATTGTGGAGTGAGGCTTGGCATCTCTGGGTATGATTGTTGGCAGTCACAGCACTCTGTTGACTTAGATCCTAGTAAAGTGTATTTTAAGAATTGAGGAAAACCAGATGAACCTAATCATAGCTGGAGGCAGAGACTTTGATGACTACTACCTCCTGTGTCAATCGCTAGACCATTTGCTTAAGAATACAGATAGGAGTATGATAACTGTGTTCTCTGGGCAAGCTAAAGGGGCTGATTATCTTGGAGAGCGTTGGGCTAAGGCTCAAAGTCCACGTATCCCTATTCGTTGGTTTCCCGCGAACTGGGATAAACACGGTAAGAAAGCTGGCATCCTACGTAATCAAGAGATGCTTGATGCTGGTGCTACACATTTGATAGCCTTTTGGGATGGAAAATCTCGTGGGACTAATGATATGATTACTAGAGCCAAGAGGGCTGGAATACAGGTTAGAGTTATTAATTATGAACTAAAGAAAACTACCAAACCTAAGTTTTACAGAGGAATATCTAACATCAAGAAAGAGGAGAACTAAATGACAACAATAGCAATTAAAGATGGAGTGATGGCTTGTGATAGTAAAGAGTCTTATTCAGATGGTATGATTACATCTTGGGAT